>JAFZMQ010000003.1 GCA_017551095.1 Clostridia bacterium
ATAAGCCGGATGATATCAAATACATATATGACGGACATGAGATCGCAGCGCATACCCTTACGCATCCCAATCTTAATCATATTGAGGATGAAAAGGAGATCATCCGTCAGGTTGAAACGGACAGACTGAAGCTATCGGAGCTTGCAGGGTATGAGGTAAAAGGACTTGCATACCCTTGCGGTGCTCCTAACTGTAATGACCGTGTGGCAGATATAATAAAAAATAATACGGGCATAAAATATGCACGCGCATTCGATGTGACGCATAGCTTTGAGCCTTTTCCGGATTTGTATCAGTATAAGGGTACGATGTCACATTGGGAGGATTGGAATTCATTTTTTGAAATCGGTACGGAGTTTCTGAATTTGAAAACGGAAACGCCAAAAGTTTTGTATATTTGGGGACATTCCTTTGAATTGGATGTTGACAAAAAGCGCTGGGAACGGTTCGGCGAATTCTGCAGAATTATTGGCGGCAGAGATGATATTTTTTATGGTACAAACAGAGAAGTATTTGGAGTATAAAGGGGGAAAATATGGGAAATTTTGGTAAAACGCAGTGGGTAATACCCGATGGATTTATGAGCGATACCAAAAGCGATACTTATGTATCTCACGAGGCAGTTTGTGTACTTAATTTGAATGAAAGGTGTGCAAATGTGGAATTAGAGATATATTTTGAGGAAGAAGAGCCGCTTTTGGGCTTTACGGCAAAATGCGAGGCTAAAAGGTGCAATCACATACGCCTTGATAAGATAGTAAACGCTGACGGCGTAAAAGTTCCCCACGAAATACCATATGCAATATTGGTAAAAAGCGATATTCCGATTGTTGTTCAGCATAGCCGTATGGATGTAACACAGCCGAATATGACGCTGATGACAACGATTGCGTATTAAAAGGAGATTATAATGGCTATTTCAAGGAAAAAAATGCAGGAAATCTATGAAAAAATCAAGACGCCGTATAAGTACGGCGCAGTTATAAAAAGCGACGAATACTTAACTGACAGTCCGTCGGTATTCCGCCATAACGGGAAATGGTATATGTATTACATTATGATACATAAAAATGTCGAAAATTCGGGTTACGAAACACATCTTGCATCAAGCGATAACCTTATTGACTGGAAATATGAGGGAAAATTATTTGAAAGAATTGAGGCTGAACATTGGGACAGCAGACAGATAGCAGGCTATGCCGCGTTTGTGGACAATAATTTCGGCGGAACAAACGAAATAAATCCCGTAAACAAAAAGTATTATATGGCATATCTTGGCGGCAACTTAAACGGTTATGAAACCGATCCGCTTTCTATGGGACTTGCATATTCCGATAGCCCCATAGGTAAATTTACAAGATTTGAAAATCCGATTTTGTCACCTAAGGACTCAGACGCAAGAGAGTGTGAAACGCTGACGCTTTATAAGAGTGATATGTTTGTTGACGAGGCTATGACAACAGGACATAAATACGTGAATGCATATAATGCAAAGCCTTTGGATAATAAGGAGAGAATATATCTTGCCGTATCAGACGACGGCGAGCATTGGAGGCGGTATCTGGATAAACCTATTATTGACGAAACAAAAACCATTGACCATCTGCTTATATCAGGAGACCCGCAGATTGTGAAGCTTGATGATATATATGTAATGTTTTTCTTCCGTTCAATAGAAAACGGCGGTGCATATAACACATTTGCTGTTTCGGAAAATCTGACAGACTGGACGATCTGGGACGGCGAGCCGCTCATTAAGCCCGAATATGATTGGGAAAATATTTTTGCACATAAGAGCTGTGTGGTAAAGCATAACGGTATTGTATATCACTACTACTGTGCGGTAAATGATAAAGGGGAGCGCTTTATTGCTCTTGCAATATCAGAGGAGATATAATTATTATGCTACTGTTTTACATAAGGCACGGAGATGCAATATATAATCCCGACTCATTATCGCCTTTGGGGGAAAGACAGGCGGAGGCTTTAGCTAAAAGGCTCGCAAAATACGGTATTGATGAGATTTATTCCTCAACATCAAACAGGGCGCAGCTTACGGCAAAGCCTTTATGTGAGCTTTTGAAAAAGGATATAAAGACGCTTGATTTTTGTAATGAAAAGTATGTATGGAATGAATTTACGGTAAATGTTGACGGGCAGACCGATTGGTTTTTTAAGAAAACAATATTCAAGAAAATTCTCGCAAGTGATGATGTTGTAGAAAACGGTTACAAATGGTATGAAAATAAAGAGCTTAAAGAATATAATTTTAGTAAAAGCATAGAGCGTGTAGATAAAGAACTTGATAAATTCATTTCGGAGCTTG
>JAFZMQ010000030.1 GCA_017551095.1 Clostridia bacterium
TGCAAAAATTTCCGGTCCGCTTTTAGATAGAATTGATATTCAGGTAGAGGTCGGGAATGTGGAATATGATGATTTAAGCAGGGGCGAAAAGGGTGAGCCGTCGGCAAAAATCAAGGAGCGGGTAAACCGTGCAAGGCAAATTCAAAGAAAACGGTATGAGGGGCTTAAAATATACTCAAATTCCCAGCTTTCAGCAGGGATGCTCTCGGAATTTTGCAGCATAGATGAACGGGCAAACGGGATTTTAAAGATGGCGTTTGAAAAAATGGGACTTTCCGCAAGAGCACATTCAAGGATTTTGAAGGTGGCAAGGACGATTGCCGACCTCGCAGGTGAGCCGGATATTAAAGCGGAGCATATTGCGGAAGCAATACAGTATAGAAGTCTTGACAGAAAATATTTTGGGTAAATGACAAAATCTTGACAAATATTTAGCGATTTGATATAATATTTTCCAAGTGTATGTAGATTTATGTAAAAACCAAGGAGTTGAACAATATGCGAGTTTTAGTCTTCGCACCTCATCCGGATGACGAAGTTATAGGATGCGGCGGAACTATCGCGAGATATGTTTCAGAAGGGGCAGAGGTTTATGTTTGCATCGCAACAAGCGGTAAGCCCCCTGTGTTTGATAATTCCGAGGCGGTAAAAAACGGTTGGCCGTGTCTTAACTATCCGGAAAGCAAAAAATGTCACGACTTGCTTGGCATTAAAGAAACCTTTTATTTGCAGTTTCCCGCCGTGTTTTTGGAGAAGGAAAGCAGATATGAGGTAAATAAAAAAATATTGGAAGTTATTTTAAAAGTGCGTCCTGATATTGTGTTTATGCCGCATTTCGGAGATATGCAAAAGGACCATCTTGTTGTAGCAGAAGCGGTTATGGTAGCGGTAAGACCTAAGCATGAGCATATTGTAAAAACGGTTTACGCATATGAAACATTGTCCGAAACGGAATGGAATATCCCTCATGCGACAAACGCATTTATTCCGAATGTTTATGTGGATATATCTAAATTTCTGGATAAAAAACTTGAAGCCCTTGGATGTTATGCTTCGCAGCTTGGCGAGTTTCCAAATCCAAGGTCATTAAAAGCAGTCGAAAGCAATAGCTACGTGCGTGGTTCTACAATGGGAGCGGCTGCTGCGGAAGCGTTTATGTTAATAAGGGAGTATTCTTTTGACAAAAGGTAAGTTCGAAGGTAGATAATATGAAAAATGTAGTCATTATAGGCTCAGGAGGCCATGGCAAAGTTGTTGCGGATATAGTAAAGGCAAACGGTGATAATATCGTTGGCTTTTTAGACGACTTTGAGAAATCTGAAATGACCATAGGACGAATTTCGGATTATCAGAAGTGCTGTGATGACGTAGAATTTATTATAGCCATAGGCGATACGCAGGACAGAGAAAGAATCAGTAAGAGCATGGATTGCAGATGGTACACGGCAATACATCCAACGGCCGTGGTATCACCCAACGCAACGGTAGGAGAAGGAACCGTCGTTGCACCGAATGCGGTCATAAACAGTGGTGCAGTTGTCGGAAAACATTGTATCGTAAACACCGGTGCTATTGTGGAGCACGAGAATATTATCGGAGATTTTTGCCATATCAGTGTGGGAACACGGCTTGGAGGAAATGTAAAAATCGGGGATTCGGCATTTATAGGCATAGGTGCAATCGTAAAAAACAATATAAATATATGTGAAAACTGCATAGTAGGTGCAGGAGCCGTTGTTGTTGACGACTTGACGGAATCCGGTACATATATAGGTGTCCCGGCACGAAAAAAGGACTAATTATAAATAAAAAAAATAAGCCTTGCATTACGCAAGGCTTATTTTTTAAGTTACCTTTTTATTTTCTTTGTAGTTGTTTTCTCGAACTCGGTTTCGCGGAATTTGATTTTGTGAATCTGTTTATACTGTGCAACCGACGGATTTAACTCGTTCTTAATCGCGTCTGTTATTTTGTCCTTAAAGGACATATCCTCGGCGTAAATTTCAGCAGTAATGAATCCGTCCTCGGCATAAACCAAGACCTCGGTAACGCCTTCAATTCTTCCTATTAAATATTCAAGCTCCTCGGGGTATACATTTTTGCCGTTGTCAAGAATTATGATGTTTTTCTTTCTTCCGGTAATGAAGACGAATCCGTCCTCGTCAATTCTTCCGACATCGCCTGTCATAAACCAGCCGTCGTCAAACACTGCTGCGGTAGCCTCGGGATTATTGAAATATCCCAGCATAACAATATCGCCCTTGACGCAAAGTTCGCCCTCGCCGTCCTCGTTTTCGTTTATGGTTTTCATTTCAACATTTTTAATCGGTTTTCCGATACTGCCAAGCTTGTTCCCCTTTAAAAGACTGAGCGAAACAATAGGCGAACACTCGGTAATTCCGAATCCGTTAACTACTTTTATGCCCAAATCGTCAAATCCTAAGATAAGCTCATCAGGGATAGGAGCACCGCCCGTTATAATCATTTCCAGATTACCGCCGAAAGCGTCGATTACCGACTTAAAGAACTTGCGTCTGAGGTCAATGCCGCATTTGCGGAGACCGTTGCTGACTTTAATCATCTTTTTAAGGAGCTTATCCTTGCCCGATTTTTTGGCATTCTTCCAAATCGACTTGTAAAAACTTTCCACAAATAGCGGAACGACCGAAATATGTCCCGGCTTTGCCTCGTTTATGTCACGCAGAATATATTTTAGACCGCCGTTTATAAAGACAGGGTATCCGCAATAGAATTGGCAAAGCACACACGCCATCATGCCGAAAGTATGGTTAAGCGGGAGAACACAGACTGTGCCTTTTGGGAACTGCAAGGACTCAATCGACAAAATCATATCCGACATAATATTCCTTTGGCAGAGCATAGCACACTTAGGAACGCCCGTCGTACCTGATGTAAATATGAAAATACAGGGTTTTTCAAGGTCAAGCGTGATGTCGGCAATTTTAGTTTCGTCAATTTGCGATTTTCCCTTTGCGACAGCATCAGCAAAATTGTCAAGACAAAGACTGTGCTTTAATTTGTCCTGCAAAATCCCGGCAAGTTCTGCCCTTTTAGATGAATATATAAGTGTCTCCGCACCGCAGGAATCGAACAGCTTTGCCGCCTCGGACGGCTTTAATTCCTTGTCGAGCGGAACGATTGCGTTGTCCGAAATAATAGTAGCAAAATATGTGATAATCCACTCGTAGCTGTTTTCTGCATAAAGAGCGATTTTTGCATCGGAAAGCCCCAACCCCCTAAAATAACTTGCAAGATTAAAAGCGTCCTCTTTTGTTTGCTCAAATGAAACGGACACCGTTTTGTCACCCTTAAAATAGTGAAATGCGGTTTCATTTCCAAATATTTCCGCATTTTTTACAAGCATTTCCTTTAAATCGCGGTAGTGCGGTATATCAAATCCTCTTGTGTTTGCCATAACAATTTCCATAGCCTTTCTGCCCACAAAAAGTAATTAAAATTTGTGTTCCGCCTTATCTGTGGGCTGATAAGGCATATAATGGAAATTATGCACATCGCCGGTTTGCCAAAGACAAAATATCGGCGGTGCATCTAATAGAATAACGCGATTTTCGCGTTATTCCTCCCCATCATTTCCGACTGCCATTTTTGCGGCCTGATCGGCGGTAATTAAAGCGTCAATCAGCTCGTCTAAGGCACCGTTTAAAATTTGTTCCAATTTATATAATGTAAGATTTATTCTGTGGTCGGTAACACGACTTTGCGGATAGTTGTATGTGCGTATGCGTTCGCTGCGGTCACCCGAGCCTATTTGCGACTTTCGCTCGTCGGCGATTTGCGAATTCCGTTCTGCCTCCATAACCTCGAAAATGCGTGACCGCAAAATTTTCATAGCCTTGTCTTTATTTTTAAATTGTGATTTTTCGTCCTGACAGGAAACAACAATCCCCGTCGGGATATGCGTTATGCGGACAGCGGAATCGGTTGTGTTTACGCACTGTCCCCCCGGACCACCGGCACGGAACACATCGATTCTTAAATCGTTCGGGTTTATGTCCACCTCGACTTCCTCCACTTCGGGAAGAACCGCAACGGTTGCGGCTGATGTCTGAATACGCCCCTGCGACTCGGTAGTCGGCACACGCTGAACGCGGTGAACCCCGCTTTCAAATTTAAAGCGTGAGTACGCTCCCAAACCGTTTACCGAAAAAGTTACTTCCTTGTACCCTCCTATGTCGGTAGCATTAGAGGACAGAATTTCTATCTTCCACGCCTTGCTCTCGGCGTACATTGAGTACATTCTGAAAAGGTCAGCGGCAAAAAGAGCCGCTTCTTCGCCGCCTGTACCGCCGCGGATTTCGATAATAACATTTTTCTCGTCATTTGGATCTTTTGGAAGTAATAAAATTTTAAGTTTTTCAGAAATTTCCAAAATTGCACTTTCACTGTCGGCAAGTTCCGCCTTTGCAAGTTCGGCAAGTTCCCTGTCCCCGCTCTGCAAAATCTCTTTACATTCTGCTACCGTTTCCTTTGCCTTTTTGTATTCACGGTACTTTTCAACAATTTCAGAAAGGTCGGAGCTTTCCTTGCAAAGCTCCTTAAATGTTTTCTGGTCATTTATAATATCGGGCTCGGTGAGTCTTTTGTTAACATCTTCAAATCTTTTTTCGAGTGATTCGAGTTTATCGAACATAAATAAAGCCATTCCTTTCAAAGTTACATAAACACAGTATTATTATACAATATTTTCCTAAAAAAATCAATATGAAAGCAAAAAAAATAAGTATATATAATAGGAAGAAAGTCCGCTTTATTCTAAAAATATGTCAAAATTCATAAAAACGACGGAAAAAAATATAAAAAAAGGGAAAAATTGCCGATAATCTTTCAAAAACCTTGACAAATCAGTTTAAAAGGTATAGAATCGTAGAGTAAAGTTGTATATAATGTAATGGTTGCCGAGGGATATTTGTTTAAATTCCTGCAAGATTGCAGGAAAATTACACAAGTATTTTTCTTTGACAGCTATTTTACAGTTATGTTACAACTGCAAAAATAGCATTGACATACCGAAATTTCGGTGCTACAATCAATGCATAGTCAAGGCGTATCGCTTTGACAACACATAGTTCCGATGTGAGAAAGAAAGGGTGCACTCGGAATACAGACTACACCCTTTCAAAATAGAAAAAGGGAGGATTTGAAATTATGAAAAATTTCAAAAGAGTAATTTCCGCTGTTATCGCATTGGCATTATCAGCTAGCACACTCGTTGCAGTAAGTGCAGCAACTACAAAATTTGCTGATGTAGATAGCAACAACAGCTACGCTGAGGCTATTGAGTCTCTCGCAGCATTGGATATCGTTTCAGGTTATGAAGACGGTTCTTTCAAGCCTGACGGCGAAATCACAAGAGCAGAAGCTGCAAGAATGATCGTTAGTGCTCTTAACATGAACGCTGACGCAGCATCATCTGCTGGAACAACAAAGTTTGCGGACGTAAACGAAAAGGCTTCATGGGCAGCAGGATTTGTTAATGTAGGTGTTGCTCAGGGCTATATCCACGGTTATGATGACGTATCATTCGGACCGCAGGATAATGTAACATTCGCTCAAATGTGCGTAATGCTTACAACAATCACAGGCTACGGCGATTATGCCGCAGTAAATGGCGGATATCCGCAGGGTTATATGTCAATGGCTTCTACAGCTGGTATCAACAAGGGCGTTGCTCTTGCAGCTGAAACTCCTTTAAAGAGAGGCCAGGTTGCTCAAATGGTTTACAACGCTGTAACAGCTCCTATGTTGGACGTAACAGCTTACAAGTTTGACGGCAACACATATGGCAAGATGGACGGTATCTCCATAGAGAAGAAGACACTTCTTTCTGACAAGTTCAGTGCTGTTGAAGTTAAAGCATCAGTTGATAGCTTCCCTGCAGCAGGTGAAGTTAACGTAACTGTTACAGATGACAACAAGTATGGTCCTACAGCAGGAACAACAGTTGTTGGTTGTGCAGATTGGAACACATACAGCTGGAACAATGTAATCGTTGATAACGGCTTAGACTTATCAGGTTATGTTAAGCAGGAAGTTAAAGCTATCTTCAAGCTTGATTCTAACAACAAGACACACATCGTTAGTGCTATAGCTACAAACGCAATTTCAACTAAGGAAGTTGAATCTGCCGGTTCTTACACAGCAGCTACATTAGCTGGTGAAAACTGGATTAAGTTCGGCACACAGAAAGAGAACTTAGAGAATGTAGTAACTCTTTATGTAAACGGTGTTCAGTATACTGTTGGTGCAGATGCAACAGCACCTGGTACTACCGGAACCAATGCTTATACAGTTAATTTAGGTACTTCAAACACAGCTCTTACAAAAATATTAAACAATGCAGTTGGTGCAATCAAACTTGCTAAGGTTCCTTATACTGTTGGTACAGTAAAGACAACTCCTTCAAATTACAACACAATCTTTATTGATGCATATCAGGTTGCACAGGTTAGAAACGTTGAATATTTGAGCGGAAAGACAACAGTTAACTTCGCACTTTGCGGAAAGAACAACATCAGCAGCTTCGAAAGCATTGCTATTACTGATAACGAAATCGCAAACGGCTCAGTTAAACTTGATGTTCAGCTTGACGGCAAAGCAATCGAGCTCAAAGAGCTTAAGAAGAACGATATAATTGCAATCAAGACAGAGATCACAGGATCAAACATCACAGCAAACCACAAAGATGTAAAGATTCTTGTTTCAAGAGACATTGTTAACGGTAAGGTTACAGATGTTCAGGTAGAAGATTCTGACAACAAGTTCACAGTTGGCGGAACAGATTATGCTTCTATCGATAAGGCAAATGTTAAGCTTGGTCTTAACAAGACTTACAACGCTGTTTATCTTGATCCGTTCGGCAGAATCGCCGCATTTGACGAAGAAGATGTAGAAGAATCTCACAACTATGCTATCGTAGCTAAGATTGATGATAATGATGTAATTCTTGTTCTTGCAGACGGAACAAAGAAGACATATGAAGTAAAAGACACAGATGTTTATAAGAACGCGAAGACAACCGCAGGTGTTGCAGGTCTTTGGGCAGACGAAACCATCAAAGACGTTAAGACCACAGTTGTAGCAGCAGCTAATCAACATGCAAATGCAGCAGTTGAAGCCAGTGTTGTTGAATACACCTTAAAGAGCGGTAAGATTACTTCGTTAGTATATCAAGCACCAGCCTATATTGATACTAATATCACTACAAAGGGCGAATACAGAGCAGAAGTATCAAGACTTGGTACTATCGGCGTAAATAGCTCAACAAACGTAATTGATGTTGACAAGACTTCTTACAAGAATTATGCAGGTATGACAGTTAGCCAACTTTCAGACGGTGAGAAGTATGCCGGTGCAGCTTACGGTAAGATTACAGGAACATCAGTTTACTCATTAGTAATCTTGACGAATGCCGGATTCACCTATAATGCAAATTCCAGATTCGCAGTTTTGGATGCAAATGCTTGGTCATCAGGTCTTGACAAAGACGGAGACGGCACAGTTGACCAACTCAAAGTTGTTGTAAACGGCAAGAAGACAACATTGGATGTTGCAACATCTTATAAGTCAGGACATTCGAATAGTAATGACGAGATTATAACAGGAACCACAAAATACGGCCGCGGCGATGCATTCTTCTATACACTTGATAATGACGGTTTAGTAGATGATATTCGTTGGATTCCTAAGTCAACTATCACAGGCGGAACAGTAACACTTGCAACCGCATTCGGTGCAGCAGGTACAGCTTATGATAGCAGTGCTACAAAGTGGGGCGCAACTGATCAAACATTGCCTTCATACACAGGAACAGCAAATTATCGTCTCATCCAAGGTATCGTAGTTGGAGTAGGTTCTAACACAGTTAAGATGATAGATATGCCTACAGCAGCAGGTCCTGTTGATGTAACGAACTATGCTTCATTGAAACTTGCAGACAACTGCCAGATCTACACCTACAATTCAAAGGCTGATGTAGAAGAACAAGACAGATTGAATGCAACAGGCGTTCTTGTAGATTCTGACTTTGCTGATTGGAAGATTGGCGAAACACCTGGTTATACAATCGGTGCAACCGCAGGTACAGCTGCTGCTGGATACAGTGCAGCAAACCTCAGCTGGATTGCATGGACAACAGCTAATGTTCCTACTGCAACAGAAGAAGATCCGACAGCTGCTACTTGGGCAGGAAGTGCAAACGAGTGGGCAAATCAACGCGGTATCAAACAAGCAAATGTTTCAAGCATAAAGGGTAAGAATACAGATGCAAAAGCTCAATATGCTATGGCACTTGTAATTGATGATCAGGTAGTTGAAATCTACGAAATCATTAAATAAGATTTAAACCGTAGGATTTGATTACAGATTAAATCACAAACTTAAAAGAGTTGGACTTTTAGTCCAACTCTTTTTTGTGCTAATCGCCTCCCATGTAGCGGGGGCGGTGATTACTTTTCTTATTTAGAGTCCTCTCTCTTGCAAAAGGGTTTTTGCCCCTACCGCTAAGCCTCCCTTGTGTAAAGGTGTCAGCCATAGGCTGACGGAGGGATTGTATTTTCAAAAACTATCCTAATAAAAGCAATAAAAGGACAACCCCTCAGCCACCTGCGGTGACAGCTCCCCTTACACAGGGGAGCCAAGAAAAAATAAACCCACGAAAACATATTTACACAGGGGAGCCAAGAAGAAATAAATCCACAAAAACATATTTACATAGGGGAGCCAAGAAAAAAGATAAAAATCGGCTTTAATTGATGTAAGGGGCTATGAGTTAAAAATCCAAATGCTTTGCTCTATACAATGGAGCTTTGGTGGGTAGAAATTGTGGTACTGTATTTAAGTCAAAAACCATATTACAAAAAAGCGTATATCCGAAGATATACGCTTTTTAAATAGATATTTATTACTATTTCACAATTTCAATAGTTTTAATAACAACCGGAGTTTCCGGAACATCAGTCATTTGCTGCGGATATTTCTTACCCAAATACAAAACCTCGCCGTCTATTGCCGTTGTTTTGCCTGTTGCAATCTCATCAACAACTTCTATACCTTTTGTAACCTCACCAAATGCAGCATATTGTCCGTCTAATGACGGGTAATCCTGATGCATTATAAAGAATTGACTTGATGCGGAGTTCGGAGCTTGTGTTCTTGCCATTGACAGAACGCCGCGGGTGTGCTTTAAGTCATTTTTAAAGCCGTTTGCAGTAAACTCACCCTGAATCGAATCGGTTTCCTTGGATGCGAAATTGCCCTCGTAAAAGCTCTCGTCAAATCCTCCGCCCTGAATCATAAATCCTTCTATAACTCTGTGGAAAATCAGCCCGTCAAAGAAGTTTTGCTCTATCAGTTTTGTGAAATTCTCCACCGATTTCGGAGCTATATGCGGGTATAAATCCGCTTCAATCTCCCTGTTATCCGTCAGTGTAATTTTGATATGCACTGCGTCGGACTTGTCAAGTCCGTCCTTTTTTGCCGTGTTTCCGCCGCAACCGGTTAAGGTCATAAGCGAAAGGGTTACGGCAAGACTTAAAATCTTTCTTGCGTTTTTACTCATTGTTTTCCTCGCTTTCTATGTTTTCCTCGCTGATATGAGGTGTTGTTGCTATGCTTACGGCTTTTACATCACCTGAAAGTTTCATAACACGCACACCCTGCGTCTGACGCCCAAAAGTGCTGATTTCTGCTGTATGCGTTCTTATAATAACGCCGTCTGAGGTGATTACCATTATATCGTCATCATCTGTAACAGCCTTTAAGCCGATAACCTTGCCCGTTTTTTCGGTCAGCTTATAGTTGAATATGCCTTTTCCGCCACGGGTCTGCTCTCTGTACTCGTCAAAATCGGTCTTTTTGCCGTATCCGTTTTCGGTAAGAGTCAAAAGCTCTGTGCCTTCCCGTATGGTTACAGCGTCAACGACATAGTCGCCGGATTTTAAGCGTATTCCGCGTACACCGTGAGCCGTTCTGCCCATAGGACGAACATCACTTTCGTGGAAGCGTATCGCCATACCGTCTTTTGTACCTAAAACAAGTTCGCTGTCGTTATCGGTAATTTTCACGCCGATAAGCTCGTCGTCCTCGGCAAGTTCAATCGCACGGAGTCCGCCTGCACGGACCTTTGAGTATGCCAAAAGGTCGGTCTTTTTGATTGTTCCGAGCTTGGTCACAAATGTGAGGTAATGATTTTCGTTAAATTCCTTAACAGAAAGCATTGCCGTTATCTTTTCACCTGCATCAAGCGGCAGAAGGTTTACAATTGCCGTACCTTTTGCCGTTCTGCCCGATTCGGGAATCTGGTACGCCTTTAAATCGTAAACTATGCCACGCGTGGTAAAGAAAAGTATGTGATTATGCGTCGAAGTGGTAAGCAAATGACGCACGAAATCTTCCTCGCGGGTAGCAAGTCCCGAAATGCCGCGTCCGCCCCTGTGCTGAGTGCGGTAGGTATCAACAGGCACACGCTTGGTATAGCCCGTATTGGTAAGCGTTATTACAACGTCCTCTTCTTCGATTAAGTCCTCGTCATCAATATCAATTGCGGACATAGAAATCTCTGTCCTGCGGTCATCACCGTATTTTTCCTTGATTTTTATAAGGTCTTCTTTGACAATTGCAAGAATCTTGTCCTCATGCTCCAAAATATCGCGTAAAGTTGCGATTCTCTCCGAAACCTGAGCGTATTCTGTTTCGATTTTGTCACGCTCCATGCCCGACAAACGCCCTAACTGCATCTGAACGATAGCAGTTGTTTGTGCGTCGGAAAGACCGTATTTTTCTGCCAGATTTGTCTTAGCATCAGCAACTGATGAGGATTTTTTGATGATCTCAATTACCTCGTCAATGTTTTCTACAACAATTTTGTAACCCTCTAAAATATGCAGACGCTCTAATGCCTTTGTTAAGTCGAAATTAGTCCTGCGTTTTATAACATCCTCTTGGTGATGAACATACGCATCAATTATCTCACGCAAATTAAGCAGTTTCGGCTCTTTATCAACAAGGGCGATCATTATAACGCCGAAGGTTTCCTGCATCTGCGTAAAGCGGTACAGGTTGTTTAATACAACATTCGCGTTTGCGTCACGCTTAATTTCTATGATGAAGTGCATATTTGAGTCGGATTCGTCACGGGTTGAGGCTATGCCGTCAATTTTGCCGTCACGGACGAGCTCGTTAATATACTTTTCAAGCCGTGCTTTATTGACCTGATAGGGAAGCTCGGTTACGACAATCCGCTGTCTGCCGTTGTCAAGCTCCTCAATTTCGGCTTTTGCACGGACAATTACCTTGCCTCTGCCTGTTGTATATGCTTTTCTTATGCCGCTTTTGCCCATAATAACGCCGCCTGTCGGGAAATCAGGACCTTTTATATAGCTTTGCATAAGCTCATCTATTGTAATCATCGGGTCGTCAATAGTGGCGATTATGCCGTCTATGACCTCGGACAGATTATGCGGCGGAATATTTGTCGCCATACCAACGGCAATACCGGATGAGCCGTTTATCAAAAGATTCGGGAATCTTGACGGCAAAACATCTGGCTCTAAAAGCTTATCGTCATAATTCGGCACAAAATCAACCGTCTGCTTTTCAATATCCGAAAGCATTTCTGCCGCAAGTTTGGACATTTTTGCCTCGGTATAACGGTATGCAGCAGGTGGGTCGCCGTCGATAGAACCGAAGTTACCCTTAGGCTGAATAAGCGGGTATCTCAAAGAGAAATCCTGTCCCATTCGCACCATTGCGTCATAAACAGACGCATCGCCGTGCGGATGATATTTACCTAAAACATCACCGACGGTAGATGCAGACTTACGAAAATCCGCCTCATACAAAAGCCCTGATTCGTACATATCGTAGAGAATACGGCGGTGAACGGGCTTCATACCGTCACGCACATCAGGAAGTGCACGGGCAACAATTACGCTCATTGCATAGTCTATGTACGCTTTTTTCATCTCTGAATTAAGCTCAACATCAACTATTTTTTGGTTGGCGATAGCCTCCATATCAAGTTCTTTTTCCTTAAAATTCTTTGCCATTTTAAAATCCTCCAAACAGGATAAATAAGTCAAAATATTACTTGCTTATTATATCATAAAAGCAAGGAAAAATCAAGCATTTTCCTAATTTTTGCACACAAAAAAGTCCCGTAAAGACGGGACTTATTTTGCAACATAAACAGTTCGCATATCGGTCTTTTTCGGAGCGTCAAAGGTGAGGGGCGAAAAGCTGTCAACAGTCTTAAAACCTGCCGATAAAAAAATCTTTTTAATTTCACTTTCGTCATATGCTTTTTGCAGATGGCGTTCACAAAAACGGCGGTATTTCCCGCCCGATTTTTCAAAAAAGTTTATATACATATCGGATAGACCGTATTTTTCGTGGAATTTATTTTCCCAAACATAGAAAATGTTGTCTTTATCGTAAACAAAGGTGTTGTTACCGATATATTCCTGCAATTTGTACCGACTGCTCAAATCAAAAATAAAAATTCCGTCAGGCTCTAAAAAGCAGGTTTTTATTTTTTTGGCAATCTGGAAAAGGAGTGAGGGTGAAAGGACATAGTTAAACCCGTCAAGCATACACAAAAATGCATCGCAGCCGCCATATAAATCAAGCTGGGTAAAGGATTGGGACAAAAACATTATGTTAAGCCCTTCTTTTTCCGCCTTTTCCCGTGCCAAAGACAACATTTGCAGGGACTTGTCCGTGCCTATCATGTCATACCCTCTTTTTGCAAGTGGGATGGTGATGTTGCCTGTACCACACGCCAGGTCACAGATGAGTTTTGGTTTTTTGCCAAAATGGGCAAAAATTTTCTCGATATAGTCCGCCCACTTATTATAATCGACATCTTCACTCATCAGTTTATCATAAAGCGGTGCAAATTTTGTGTAGCTGTTCATTTTAACTCACCTCACAGTAATATTTTATCATTTCATAGCGGCAAAGTAAAGAATATTTTTGTTTATTTTCGGCAAAATATTGGTATAAAAAGGAGTGAAAATATGTTTGTACTCATAATACGCACGTTAATTCTTTACGGACTGATAATTGTTGCGATACGGATAATGGGCAAAAAGCAGATTGGTCAGCTGCAACCTTCCGAGCTTGTTGTTGCGATTATGATTTCTGATTTGGCGGCAGTTCCGATGCAGACCATAGATATACCCTTGCTTACCGGAATCGTACCTGTTCTTACCCTGTTGGTTGCGGAAGTGACAATGTCCTTTATATCCTTAAAAAACAAACGGGCAAGAAAATATATAACGGGCGAGCCGAGCATTATTATTAAAAAGGGGCATATTAGCGAAAAAGAGCTTGAAAAAGCAAGATTTACCTTAAATGATTTAATGGAGGAGCTGCGGATTTCGGGCTATCCCGATGTTTCAAAAATAGATATGGCGATATTGGAGACTAATGGAGAGATAAGCATTATCGAGGAGAGCAAAGATAATATGACCGATTTTCCGTACATTTTGATTTCTGACGGTGAGATGAACAAGGCGGAGCTAAAAAGGGCAAAAAAAAGCGAGGAATGGCTAAAAAAACGGATAAAATGCGATTTTAAAGATGTTTTTCTTGCATCCCTGAATTCAGACGGGGAACTAACTGTTCAAAAAAAGGAGAGAAAAAAATGAAAAGCTTTGTTATAGCTATGTCAATTTTTGCTGTTTTAATAGTAGGCGGAATGGCATTTGACTATTCTTTAAACGCCACAACAGAGGAGCTTTTAAGCAGTTGTGAGGAGATAGACAAAAATATAAGGGAAGACAAACTCAAAGCGGCATATGAAAAAGAAAAGCAGCTTTCCGAGTATATAGACGGCAAAAAACCGCTTTTATCCTCGATTTTGGACCACAGCAACATTGACGAAATCGAGGAGCAAATATCCGAGCTTTTGGGATTTACCGAGCAAAATGATGCAGAAAATGCCGTTGTCAGCATCAGAAAATTAGAGCATATGTTTAACCACCTGCCCGAAAATTATGCACTAACGCTCCAAAATGTCTTATAGCTCTTGCTTTTGCCCCAAAAATATACTATAATGGAAATGAGGAAGTGGTACAAATGAAAGATAGCTATGTTTCACCGATAAATTCACGGTATGCGTCAAAGGAAATGAAATATCTCTTTTCACCCGACAAAAAGTTTTCAACATGGCGTAAGCTTTGGGTGGCTTTGGCAGAAAGCGAAAAGGAATTGGGGCTGGACATTTCAGAGGCACAAATCGAGGAAATGCGGGAGCATATTTCCGATATAAATTATGATGTTGCGGAGGCAAAGGAAAAGGAAATCCGCCATGATGTTATGAGTCATATTTTCGCATACGGTGTGCAGTGCCCTGCGGCAAAGCCGATAATCCACCTTGGTGCAACCAGCTGTTATGTGGGCGACAACACCGACATAATCGTTATGACCGAGGCACTGCGGCTTATACATAAACGGCTTGTCAATGTAATTGCGATACTTTGCGATTTTGCGGAGAAATATAAAGATTTGCCGACACTTGCATTTACGCATTTCCAACCCGCACAGCCGACAACGGTAGGAAAACGGGCAACTCTTTGGATACAGGATCTTTTAATGGATTTAGAGGTAATCGAAGAACAGCTTAAAAAGGCAAAATTGCTCGGCTCAAAGGGTACAACAGGCACACAGGCAAGTTTTTTGGAGCTATTTTCGGGCGACCATGAAAAATGTAGAGAGCTTGACAAAAAGATTGCGGAAAAAATGGGATTTGACGGTTGTTTTGCCGTCAGCGGACAGACATATCCGAGAAAGCTCGATTATCAGATGCTTTCGATACTTTCATCGGTTGCACAGAGTGCATATAAATTTTCTAATGATATACGGCTTTTGCAGCATTTAAAACAGATAGAAGAGCCGTTTGAAAAGAATCAGGTTGGCTCATCTGCTATGGCGTATAAGCGAAATCCTATGCGTAGCGAAAGAATCTCGTCACTTGCAAGATATGTGATAGTTGATGCGTTAAATCCTGCGATAACGGCATCAACACAGTGGTTCGAGCGTACACTTGATGACTCGGCAAATAAGAGAATAAGCGTACCTGAGGCATTTTTGGCGGTAGATGCGATTTTGTGCCTTTATAAGAATGTTGCAGACGGACTGGTTGTCTATCCAAAGGTCATAAACCGTCAGTTTATGCAGGAAATTCCCTTTATGGCAACCGAAAATATTATGATGGACGCCGTAAAGCGTGGCGGGGACAGACAGGAACTGCACGAAAAAATAAGAAGATACTCTATGGAGGCGGCAAGGCGTGTTAAAGAGGACGGCGAAGAGAACAACCTGCCCGAGCTGATAGCAAATGATACGGCTTTCGGCATAACGCTTCCGGAGATTTACGAGCTTTTAAAACCCGAAAAATTCATAGGGCGGAGCAAGGAGCAAACGGAGGAGTTTTTGGAGGACTGCGTCATGCCCATTCTTATGAAATATAGCGGCGAAATCGGCGAGGATGTGGAAATCACAGTTTAAAAAAAGAGGCTTATTTAAGCCTCTTTTTTAATTTCCACATTCTATTGAGATTTCATTAAAGATTTTAAGATAATCGTTAATGCTTTGCTGTTTCTTCTTTTCGCCCGATATATCAAGCACAATGCCGCCCTCATGCATCATAATTGCCCGTGTTCCGTATTCTACGGCATATCGGAGATTATGCGTTACCATAAGGGTTGTTATGTTCTTTTCTTTTACCACTTTTTCGGTAAGCGTCATAACAATATCGCTGGATTTCGGATCAAGTGCTGCCGTATGTTCATCTAAAAGGAGGAGCGTCGGCGTTTTCATGGTTGCCATAATGAGTGCCAGAGCCTGTCTTTGACCGCCCGATAACGCACCTGTTTGCGTTTCCATACGATTTTCAAGCCCCATGCCCAAAAGCTCTAACTGGCTGCGGTAAAAATCACGGCGTTTTGTGTTAAGCCCCTTTGTAAGATCGTAACGCTTTCCCTTGTTATCAGCTAACGACATATTTTCCATAATTGTCATTGATGGGCTTGTGCCCATAGACGGATTCTGGAATACACGGGCAATCTTTGCCGCGCGTTGATAATTTTTCTGTTTTGTTATATTCTTTCCGTCTAACAAAACACTACCGCTATCAGGCTTTACATCACCCGAAACAATGTTTAAGGCAGTGGTTTTTCCGGAGCCGTTACTGCCGACAATCGCAACAAATTCACCGTTTTTGACATTAAGATTAAAATTCTGAAACAGTATTTTTTCATCTATTGTGCCGACATTGAAGCTCTTATAAATATTATTGAGTTCAAGCATTTTTTCTGCCTCCCTCCGACTTGTTCATTACGCTGTTTAAAAGCATTGTGAGGAGGAATAGAACTGTTACCACCAATTTTGTGTCCGAAGACCGCAGACCTGATGAAATGGCGGCGGTGATACACGCCTTATATATAATCATACCCAGAATGACACCGGTTGTAACATTCATAAACCGTATTTTGCGGAACAGCGTTGTGCCGATAATAACGGCGGCAAGTCCCATAACCATAGTTCCTGTTCCGGAAGAAATATCAAACTGCATAGCCCGTTGACAATATAATGCACCGGACAAACTCACCAAAGCATTTGCTATCGAAAGACCGATAATTTTTACTGTTCCGGGATTTTTTCCAAGCGTTACGACTAAGCCCTCATTATCGCCAACGCTTTTTAATAAAAATCCTGACTTCGTGCGAAGATATAGGTCAAGTAAAATCTTGACAAAAAGCACAATAACAAATAAAACTATAATGTACCGGAAGGGAAATAATGCCTTTGGAAAGCGTATTCCGCCGAAAATGGTAGGCTTTTGCATCAAAAACATATTAGGCATACCGACTATGCGGTAGTTTATGGAATAGAGCCCTGTCATAACCAGAATTCCGGATAACAAATCCTTTATTTTGCACTTGATGTGGAGTATTCCCGTAATTGAACCTGCCAAAGCACCTGCAATTATGGCACACAAAAGGCAAACCCACGGATTTACGCCGCGTGTCACAAGTGCGGCACTTATTGCGGCACCCAAAGGAAAAGTACCGTCAACCGTGAGGTCGGGAAAGTTCAGGATTTTATAGCTTATGTAAATTCCGAGAGCCATGATGCCGTATATAGCACCCTGTTCCAAAATACCGATTAAAATAGGCATAGCGATAATCCTTTCAAAGATACTTTTATGGGACGCAAGGGTTAATCTTGCGTCCCATAAAATATTGGTAAAGTTTATTTATTCTACAATAGTTGCATTTTCAAGTTTTGAAGTATCAATGCCGAACTGTTCTGCAACGGTCTTATTGATTGTAACAAAGGACTCTTTCATAGTTTCGAATGGAATATTTTCAATAGCTTCGCCCTTTAATACTCTTGCTGCCATAACACCTGCCATTTTGCCAAGCGTTACATAGTCAAGACCGCTACAAGCAAGACAACCGTTTTTAACCTGCTCTTCTTCCGAGCCGAATACAGGCTTGTTTGCAGCGTTTGCCTTGTCAAGAACAACTGCCAAAGCTGATACGACGGTGTTGTCTGTCATATTGGAAATACAGTCAACTTTTGAAAGAAGTACATCAGCAGCCTGTGCAACCTCAGCTTCTGAGCCGATACCAAGTGCCTCGATTGTAAATCCGTAATTTGGAGCTTCCTTTTTGTAAATTTCAAGTGTGCTTATTGAGTTTGCCTCACTTGTTGTGTATAAAATACCGATTGTCTTTGCGTCCGGAAGCAAGTTTCTTATAAGCTCTAACTGTTGTTTAACAGGAAGCTGGTCGCTGACGCCAGTAATACCGGGAAGAGTTTCCGTTTCACTCTTAGCAAGTTCCGCACCGATCGGGTCGGAAACGGCATTAAATATAACAGGAATATTCTGCTCGAAACATGATGCATAAAGTGCCTGAGCCGACGGTGTTGCGATACCGCAAACCAAATCCATGCCATTTGCTGCAAAAGTCCCGGCGATTTGAGTGTTTATTGACATATCTGCCATAGCACTCTTATAGTCAATTTCTATGTTTTTGCCCTCTTCAAAGCCTTCGCTCTTTAATCCCTCAATAAAGCCTTCGCGGCAATTATCAAGCGACGGGTGGTCGGCAAACTGTGTAATACCGATTTTGTAAACCTTTTCCTCTGTGTTTTCAGCCTTTTTTCCGCAACCTGCAAGTGAGGTCACTGCCAAAACTAAAGAAAGTACCAATGCTAATCTCTTTTTCATACTAATCTCTCCTATTCTTGCACTTTGTGCTATAAAAATGAAAATTCTCAGAACAGATTAGTCCTGAGATAATAAGCCAAATTTTTAATTTTCTAATCTCATCTAATCTATTCTGGTAGCATTATATGATAAAAAAAGGCATTTGTCAATACTTTTTTAAATTTTTTTGATTTATGTAATGATGCACCGTAAAAGGTGCATTTTTGTTATTTGCTTGTTGTGTTGTTATTGTTGTTTGTGCCTGTCAAGTCGTCTACCGCGTTTGTTACATTATTAACAGCATCACCTGCCGTATCGGAAACGGCGTCGCCCACATTTTTAACATCATTTCCGAGATTTGAGCCGTTTGTTGTAGTGTTATTGGACGGTGTTTTTGTGTTGGTATTGTTCATTCCGCAGGACGCAATAAGAAAAGCACTTAAAGCGGCAACAAGAAATATTTTTATTTTCTGCATATAGGTAAATCTCCTTTCTATTTAAATGCGTTATTAGTATTGACAAAAAAACAAAATTTATAACAAAAAAACGGTTTTTGCAGTTTTGCAAAAACCGTTTTTGAATAGTTTTGGTTTACGCTTCTTCTACGTCAGAAACGACACCTGAACCAACTGTTCTACCACCCTCACGGATAGCGAAACGAAGACCTTTTTCGATAGCGATAGGAGTAATAAGCTCAACGTCCATCTTTACGTGGTCACCAGGCATACACATTTCAACACCTGCAGGGAGGCTGATAACGCCTGTAACGTCAGTTGTTCTGAAATAGAACTGAGGTCTGTAATTATTGAAGAATGGTGTATGACGGCCACCTTCATCCTTAGTCAGTACGTAAACGTCGCCTGAGAACTTTGTGTGCGGATGAATTGTTCCGGGTTTAGCAAGAACCTGTCCTCTTTCGATTTCAGTTCTCTGAACACCACGGAGAAGTGCACCAACGTTGTCACCGGCTTCTGCATAGTCAAGAGTCTTTCTGAACATTTCAAGACCTGTAACAACAACTTTTCTCTTTTCGTCTGTAAGACCAACGATTTCAACTTCTTCGTTAACTGTGATACGTCCTCTTTCAACTCTACCTGTTGCAACAGTACCACGACCAGAAATTGAGAATACGTCCTCAACAGGCATCAAGAACGGAAGGTCTGATGTTCTCTCAGGTGTAGGAATATAAGAGTCAACAGCGTCCATAAGCTTGTGGATACATTCATATTCAGGAGCATTAGGATCGGTTGATGTGGATTCCAAAACGCCAAGAGCTGTACCAATGATAACAGGAATGTCATCACCGGGGAATTCATACTCAGAAAGAAGGTCTCTGATTTCCATTTCAACAAGCTCTAAAAGTTCAGGATCGTCAACCTGGTCAGACTTGTTCATAAATACAACGATATAAGGAACACCAACCTGACGAGCAAGAAGAATGTGTTCTCTTGTCTGAGGCATCGGACCGTCAGCAGCAGATACAACCAAGATTGCACCGTCCATCTGAGCAGCACCTGTGATCATGTTCTTTACATAGTCAGCGTGTCCCGGACAGTCAACGTGTGCATAGTGACGGTTAGCTGTCTCGTACTCAACGTGAGCAGTAGAGATCGTGATACCTCTTTCTCTTTCTTCCGGAGCCTTGTCGATCATGTCGTAAGCTTCAAACTTAGCCTTACCTTCAAGAGCCAAAACTTTTGTTATAGCAGCTGTAAGAGTGGTCTTACCATGGTCAACGTGGCCGATTGTTCCAATGTTAACATGGGGTTTAGTTCTTTCAAATTTTTCCTTTGCCATTTTACAATTTCCTCCTCATAAAATTAAATAAAAATTTCAACACTGATATTTTACAATATTTTTGCCAAAAAATCAAGTATTTTCCTAAAAATTCCTTGATTTAGTTATTATTTCTTGATCTTTCGTTAATAATTTTCTCCTGAATTGACTTAGGAACCTCGGAATAATGTGACGGCTCCATAGAATACTGTCCGCGTCCCTGCGTTTTTGAACGAAGGTCGGTTGCATAACCGAACATTTCGGAAAGCGGAACATATGCAGTAATTCTCTGTGCACCGGTAACAGCTTCCATTTCCTTAATCATACCACGGCGTGAGTTAAGGTCGCCCATAACATCACCCATGTATTCATCAGGAATAATAACATTTACAAGCATAATAGGCTCTTTTATAACAGGATCTGCCTTCTTCATACCTTCCTTGAAAGCGATAGATGCGGCAATCTTGAACGCCATTTCAGATGAGTCAACTTCGTGGTAAGAACCGTCGTACAAAGTAACCTTAACATCAACAACGTTGTATCCTGCCAAAACGCCCGACTGCATTGCACCCTGAACACCCGCATCAACCGCAGGGATATATTCTTTCGGCACAGCACCGCCGACAATGGCGTTTACGAACTCATATCCGCCGCCCTCTTCTAACGGTTCAAGCTTCAAGAGTACATGACCGTACTGACCTTTACCGCCGGACTGACGGGCATATTTATGCTCGATATTAACAGTTTTTCTGATAGCCTCACGGTAAGAAACCTGCGGCTCACCGACATTTGCCTCAACCTTAAACTCACGGAGAAGTCTGTCTACGATAATTTCAAGGTGTAACTCACCCATACCCGCAATAATCGTTTGACCTGTCTCCTCGTCGGTGTAGGTCTTAAAGGTCGGGTCTTCTGCGGCAAGTCTTGCAAGTGCGAGACCCATCTTTTCCTGACCTGCTTTTGTCTTAGGCTCGATAGCAACACGGATAACAGGCTCAGGGAAGTCCATAGACTCCAGGATTATAGGATGCTTTTCATCACAAAGAGTATCGCCTGTTGTGGTATTTTTAAGACCAACTGCGGCAGCAATATCTCCCGAATAAACGGTGGTTAAGTCCTCTCTGTGATTTGCGTGCATCTGCAAAATTCTACCCATTCTCTCACGGGTATCCTTGCAGGCGTTTAAAACATATGAGCCTGAGTCAAGCGTACCTGAGTAAACTCTGAAAAAGCAGATATTTCCAACGAACGGGTCGTTTGCAATCTTGAATGCAAGAGCGGCAAAAGGAGCGTTATCGGATGACGGTCTTTCGTCCTCCTCCTCTGTGCCGGGAATTACGCCCTTGATGTTAGGAATATCGGTAGGAGCGGGCATATAGTCGATAATTGCGTCCAAAAGCATCTGAACGCCCTTATTTCTGTACGAAGTACCGCAAAGCATAGGCACGATTTCGTTATTTATCGTAGCCTTACGGAGTGCGGTTTTAAGCTCGTCTATTGTAAGCTCCTCGCCGTCAAGATATTTCATCATAAGCTCTTCATCAGTTTCGGCAATAGCCTCAACCATTTTTGCTCTGTATTCTGTTGCCTTGTCGAGCATATCAGCGGGGATCTCCTCCTCGCCGTACTGAGTACCCATTTCATCATAATAAATCTCAGCCTTCATAGTCATGAGGTCTATTATGCCCTTAAAGGTGTCTTCTGCACCGATAGGGAGCTGAATCGGGATACCGTTTGCGTGTAATCTTTCGTGAACCATATTTTCAACATTGTAAAAATCGGCACCCATAATGTCCATTTTATTTACATAAATCATTCTCGGTACATTATAGTCGTTAGCCTGACGCCAAACGGTTTCAGACTGAGGCTCAACGCCGCCCTTTGCACACATAACGGTAACAGAACCGTCAAGTACACGGAGTGAACGCTGAACTTCAACCGTAAAGTCCACGTGTCCCGGGGTATCAATGATGTTTATTCTGTGCTTAACGCCGGCGTTTGCACCTTCCTTTTTAGCCCAGAAACATGTTGTTGCAGCGGAAGTAATTGTAATACCACGCTCCTGCTCCTGTGCCATCCAGTCCATCTGTGCTCCGCCTTCATGCGTTTCACCAATCTTATGAATACGGCCGGTATAATAAAGTATTCTCTCGGTAGTAGTGGTCTTACCTGCGTCGATATGAGCCATTATACCGATATTTCTTGTATGTTCCAATGAATATTCTCTACCCATAAATACATTTTCCTCCTTTCACAAAATGTAAAACAGATTTGCTTGAAACAATTAAATGAACTACCATCTGTAATGTGCGAAAGCCTTGTTGGATTCTGCCATTTTATGAGTATCTTCACGCTTTTTAACAGAACCGCCTGTTCCATTAAGAGCGTCCATAAGTTCATTTGCCAATCTTTCTTTCATTGTTTTTTCGCTACGTTCTCTCGCATAGCGTGTAAGCCAACGAAGTCCCAAAGTCTGTCTTCTTTCAGGGCGAACCTCCATAGGTACCTGATAGGTAGCACCGCCGACACGACGGGCCTTTACTTCAAGTACAGGCATGATGTTGTTAAGTGCCTCTGTGAAAACTTCAAGCGGGTCTTTGCCGGTCTTTTCCTTTATGATGTCAAATGCATCATAAACGATTTTTTGAGCAACACCCTTTTTACCGTCAAGCATAATGTTGTTGATAAGCTTTGTAACAACAACGCTTCCGTAAATAGGATCTGCCAAAACTTCTCTTTTAGCAATATAACCTTTTCTTGGCATATTTCTTCCCTCCTTCATAGAATAAATGAGTATCATAGGTACTCTGAGCTGTAAAGCTCCGTTTATGCACACGGTTATATGCTTTATTATTAAAAGGATATAACACTATATGCACTTTCGCTAAAAATTACTTTTTAGCAGCTTTCGGTCTTTTAGCACCGTATTTTGAGCGGGACTGCATTCTGTTTGCAACACCCTGAGCGTCCAATGTTCCGCGGATAATATGGTATCTTGTACCAGGAAGGTCTTTAACTCTTCCGCCACGGATCAAAACAACGCTATGCTCTTGCAGATTGTGACCGATGCCCGGAATGTACGCAGTAACTTCAATACCGTTTGTAAGTCTTACTCTGGCGATTTTACGAAGAGCCGAGTTAGGCTTTTTAGGTGTTGCAGTTCTTACTGCTGTACAAACGCCTCTCTTTTGGGGAGAAGAATTGTCATTTGTTCTCTTTTTGAGTGAATTTAAACTCTTTTGGAGAGCAGGGGCAGTTGATTTCTTTACAGAAGTTTCTCTGCCTTTTCTGACTAATTGGTTAAATGTAGGCATATAATCATATCCTCCTTTCTTCAAAACTATATTATATGTGTAAAAACACTTATAACCGAACTATTGCGGCACATGATGCAGACACATCAATTCCGCATTCATGCCCTAATTCACGCATAGACGAAACTTTTTGGACAGGAATTTCGCCCGAAACCTCTAAAATCGTATCTGTCATATGTTGGGAACAGTCATCAGCAATAAAAATTTTCTTGCAAACACCGCTTTTTACCGACTTTAACACCTGTTTATATCCAATAACTAATCGTTCTTCGCTTGTAGGAGAAATCATAATATCGCCCTCCTGTCCCATTTTACGCTAATACCGTGCTATTATACCAAAAAAGCAAGATAATGTCAACATTTTTTTGCAAAAATAAGAAAAAAACGCCCATAAAAGCATTATTTTATGTGGTCGGCGTCATTTTCTACATTATATATGTGTTCTGTCACCGTTTTGCCGTGAATAAAATCGTCAATAAATATCTGTGCCGGAACATAATCGGTGTGCTTTGGATAGGTATAGATTTTGTCGAGCTGCTTTTGAAGGATTTCAAAATCGTCTTTCGTCATAGAAGAACGGTATAGATTAAGCCTTGTATCCCGGCAGGATTTTATCATATAATTTGCAAGTTTTACTGAAAGTTTTGGATTTTTTGCAGTTTTCGGTACGCAAAAATGGTATTCATCAACAAACATGTCGCCCATTTTTCCGTTTTTTGTAGGCCAAGGGATGTAGCGGACATCAGAGCCCACACTGATTTCATTTAAAAGTGTTTCGGGCAGGAAGCCAATTTTAAAAGCACCTTCGCTGCTATCCACAATCTCTTTATCAAAAATCAGGGTTCTGACAAAATTGAGCCATTCTATCTGTTCCTGTGTATTGTAATCAAAAAGTGTGCTGCCGTCTGACTCAAAAATAAGAGCATTTTTCATATTGATATATGATTTTGTCCAATCAACCGAAATGTTTGAGTCAAGTTCGTCCACCATATTGATAAAATTGTCCCAAGTCCAATCACCGCGTTTATAATAATCGTACGGAGAAGTAATGTTTTCAAACTGTTCGGGGTAATATACGCCATAGTTAAGATTTCCCAAAAGCACATTTGTTATACCGTAAATTTTTCCGTCCTGCGTACAGCTTTCACGGATTATTTGCTCAGTATAAAGCTTGTTTTTGGGGTTTATATATTCATCAATCGGCTGACATAGGGAAAAGTCTTCCCCTGAGGAATAGATTAAGTCACACTCCTCGGCCGAATTTGTAAATTCAACCTTGCAGCCGTATTTCTGTGAAAACATTTCCGCGCCTGCTGCCAAGGATCCTGCTGAAATATCCTCGCTGCTAAGGACAACAAGAGTCAAATCAGGGTACGTTGGTTTGTTGTTGTATAATAAATATGTAGCAAAGACAGAAATAATAAAAAGGAATGTTATTAAAAAAATCCAAGCTTTCTTTTTCAAAATATTACCTCCAAAGCAAGAGTATGCATATATTGTAACACTAAATAAGAAAAAAAGCAACAAAAAAACTGTGAGCTTTCGCTCACAGTTTTATAAGCTCAAATTAGTCTACACGAACTTCTCTTACGCCGTTCTCAGATCTTGCAAATACATTCTCTGTTGTAGCGTCCATAACTGTATCGAAGTACCAAGCGTCTGCATTAAGGTCAGGCCAATCGTTTTCAGATTCATCATACTTAGCAAAACGCGTCCACATTGTATTGATTATCTGCATAACTTCTGCACGGGTAATAGGTGCGTCAGGATCAAATGTTCCGTCTCCACGACCCTTAGTCCAGCCTAAACCAAATACCTTCAAAATAGAATCTTTTGCCCAGTGACTGTCAATATCAGTAAAGTAGTTTGTAGCAGGTTCTGCATCAGGAACGAACTTAGCAGCGATTGTTGCAAATTCTGCTCTCGTTATAGGCTTAGCAGGATTGAAGTTACCTGCATCGTCACCTACAAGGATACCTGCATTCGTAAGTGTTGCAATAGGATCATTTGACCATCTGTCATTTGCAACATCAGGGAAGTTTTGCTCGGTTGTAGCATAAGTTTCCTTAAATGTATCGTTTAAGATATTTACAAAAGCTGTTGCAACTTCTTCACGGGTCATGTTGTTATCAGGCTTAACTCCGCCATCAGGATAACCGTTGATGTAAGGCTTATGAACGAACAAACCTTCTTCGGTAATAGGCTTTTCAAATGCTTCCGGTATTTCCATATAAGCATAGTTCTGATACTTTGTAATAGACTCTGCTACTTCGCTGACAGTTTCGGTATATGTCTTATCACCGTTTTCATCTGTATGCTCTGTAACTTCTGTTGTAACTTCAACAGGAACCTCTACGGTAATAACTGATGTTCCGTTATAATCAATATCAGGTGTTGCAAAAGGACTTGCTGCCCAACCAAGACCTATAAATCCGGGCTTTACATCATTAGGTTTGGTCTCAACGATAGTTACGGTAGTTGTTGAATATGACTTGTGCACACCTACGGTAGCATCACTGCTAACATCCTTTTCAGTTACAGTAGTTATCTCAGTAGCCACTTCGCCGTCAGCGGTTGTAGTTTCTGTCTCTGTCAAAACAGTCTTTGAACCGTCTTCATTGTCGGTTGCAGTTTCTTTTGTAGTACTTGTTGAACCGTCAGAATTTGTAGTGTTAGCGGTTGTAGTTGTAGTATTTCCGGAAGTTGTAGTAGTTGTTGTTGTGGTACTTGTTGTACCGTCGGAATTTGTAGTAGTAGCCGTTGCAGTTGTAGTATTTCCGGATTGTGATGTAGTAGTTGTTGTAGTAGATTCACCGTTTGTTGAGCTGGTAGTTGAACCACCGGTTCCGGTATTACCGCTATCGCTGCTGCCGCCACCACCACCGGTTGTTGTGCCGCCACCGGTAGAGCTGGTGCTATAGAATGCTGTTGCAGTAGCAGAACCGTTAAAATCAAGAGTTACAAACGGAGTCGTTTCATCTGCCTCGATGAAATCAACCGAACCATTCAAAGTAGCGGTGATGTAGGTGTTCTTGTGAGCAGCTGTAAGCCCATCTAAGCCAAGGATAATAGGAGCAAATTTCATTCCGGTATATTTTCCGGCGGCATCCTTGACACCAATATCTTTATTAAGGTCGTAAATTGTTATACCATCTTTAACATTAAAGATAACCTTATATTCCCCAGCAGCCGTCTCAACCTTGTCAATTTCGAAAGCAGAACCACCAGGCATCTTTAAGGACAATTCTGATTTAGTCGGTAAACTGCTTGGCCCTGTAATATCGGTAGGATATGTAATAGTAACGGTAAATTTGCCAGTAGCCATAGCAGCATCAAAAGCAGCAGCATACCCTTCAGCATGTTCACGAGCCGTATCATAGTATTCGTTGAACTTTGC
This sequence comes from Clostridia bacterium, assembly GCA_017551095.1. Taxonomy (GTDB): domain Bacteria; phylum Bacillota; class Clostridia; order UBA1381; family UBA1381; genus UBA1738. The sequence goes on from JAFZMQ010000030.1 coordinate 26,747, forward strand.
CATGACATCCAAAAAATCAATGGAAGCTCTGTAATCAAATGAAGTATCAGTTGTTTGTGATACAAAATCCGTATCACCGGAACCCTTTACTTCACTCCCAATAATTACAGAAGTAGAAGTAACGCCGGCATTCTTAGCCAAGCTACTAAGCTCCTTTACAGCCGTAGTCAGCCCTCCTGCAAAAACCAATGTTTGTGATAACAAAGCAAAAGCAATTGCAAAAGATATAAGTTTCTTTTTCATTGTAAATTCCTCCTAAATAAATATATATAGACACAAGTAATGATAACATCAAAAAACATATTTGTCAAGAGAAATTTTAAAATATGTATAAAATTTTTAAAAAAGTCAATATTAGTATTAAAAATATCTTGCCATTACAGCATAAAAGGCAAAGAGATAATGAATTTTTTATTTGATATCTCGGAAAGGAATGATTATAAATATGGAAAGAAAAGGAAAAAGCGGTATTTACATCACGGTGTGCAGCCTTGCGGTCATTGCCGCAGTAATAGGTTTTGCGGGTAAACGCAACAAAAAGGAAGAGCTACCTAAAAAAGTAGTAGAGAGCATCCCGGAGGTACAGCAAGTGCAGACGGTTGAGAGCGAAACAAAACCGCAAACCAAGGAAAAAAATATAAGCGTAGCAGAAGAGGCAACGGTAAGTGTAAGTAAGGCGGCAAAAGTCAACGAGGCAAAATTTGTGCGACCGGTGAACGGAAAGGTGATTGAAGAATTTTCCGATAATAACCTTATATATAATGAAGCTTTACGGGATTGGCGTACACATAACGGGGTTGACTTAGAAGCAGAATCGGGAACGCAGGTAATAGCGGCGGCGAACGGGATTGTAGAAAATGTCTTTGATTCGAATATGGGAATGTGCGTTTTAATAGACCATCAAAACGGCTATAAAACCGTATATGCAAATCTTGACGACAGCATAGCCGTGAAAAAGGGTGATGAAGTCGCCGAGGGGGATGTAATAGGAATTGTCGGCAATACTGCACTGGGCGATGCAACCGACTTGCCGCACTTGCACTTTGAGATAACCAAGGACGGAGAAAATGTAAATCCGACAGAATATATAGAATGAGGAATAAATAAAACTTTTCGGAATAAATTTATAAAAGACTTGACAAAAGGGATTTTTGGTGCTAAAATGTCCTAAGTCAAGTCGATATCGCGGGGTAGAGCAGTTTGGTAGCTCGTCGGGCTCATAACCCGGAGGTCGTGTGGTTCAAATCCCGCCCCCGCAACCAAGAAAATGCTGTTTGCCGAAAGGCAGACAGCATTTCTGTTATGAGAACGACGAGCGTGGCTCGTTGGGAACAGATATGCTCCGCTGCCGGTGGCAGAAAAAGGAGAATATCTGTTTCCGCAGCTATCAAAAAATCAAACACGAAAAGTGCTGGATTTTTTGGAAACAGCAAGGCGGCACGAAGTGATAACCCGGAGGTCGTGTGGTTCAAATCCCGCCCCCCGCAACCAATTAGAATCCCACAGCCATGCGGTTTGTGGGATTTTTAATATTTACAAGTTTTAGACAAAATGGTCATTTGACCACAATTAGTCATAAAAAGCGAAAATACCGCCTTTATGGAGCGATATTTTTTAGCAAAATTACAAAACATTATCGGGTGTTTGCTTTTAAGTCGTGTATCGCATTCAGAATTTCGTCATCGGTAAAATTATACTCTGAATCTACAAGTTTTGATGCGCTATAATACAAAATGGTTTTTCTTATTAGTGCAGGGTCTGTTAATTGTTCAAGAGTGTAATCATCGCTATCGTTTGTTGACACAAAATCATGAAAGTTTCTGCCTTTTATTTTTTTGCCAGTATCCCTAGTAGAAATCAAACATCCCTTATACTTCCCACTGGTGTTGATGCTCGTAAGCCTAAAAATCTCTGTTTCATAAACATCGACAACATTGATTATATCATTTTTGCAGATAGAATAGTTAATAAGGAATACCTTTTTATCATTTAAAAGCTTGGGGGCGTTGCAAATTGTTACACCGTTTAACGCCCCGTCTTTGCAACTTTTTACCTCATAGCCTTTTTCTGTGCCGTTATCGTATTTAATAACAATATCTGCCTTTGTATCGTTGGGATTTGTATTGATTTGCACACTACTAACCCCAAATCTTTTGGCATTATCTGTATAAAAACGCCCTACTTCAACTTGGAGTCTGATTCCAAAGTTCTCTCCCTTGCGATAACGCCAATTCGATTCATTTGACGCAATTACGCGGTTAATATAGTTTTTAATTTCTTCATTTGTGGTTCTCATAGAAACATCCTCCTAAAAGTATTCTAATAAAATTAAATGCCTCATAAAATTATTCGAGTTATTGACACAAGAAGTAAATAAGAGTTATAATATAATCTGTAAAGTTAAAAACATATTATAAGTTGTGTGTCTCATCAGCAGTTTTTCGCAGCATTTACTACCATATGACTTGTTTTTAAACATAACTTATATTTGCCATAAAAACTAATGGGGGTACTACAATATGAAAGTTGTATCTTATTTCGCCGGTGCGGGCGGAATGGATTTGGGTTTTTGCTTTGCCGGTCATGATATTATTTGGGCAAATGATTTTGATAAAGCGGCAGTGAAAACATATAACAGTAATATTGGAAAATATTCAAATCATTTAGCTAATTGTGGAGATATTGTTGAGCTATTAGATAAGCCCAAAGAGGAAATAGACAAAATAATCCCCGACTGCGACCTAATCATTGGCGGCTTCCCTTGCCAAGGCTTTACAATAGCCAATTTGAACCGTAGTATGACAGACGATAGAAATTACCTGTATATGCAATTACTTAAAGGGTTGTCGGTCAAACAGCCTCCGTTTTTTCTTTTGGAAAATGTTAAAGGTCTAGAAAACATTGACAACGGTCAAGTTCTTCTGATGATTATTAAAGACCTTGAAAATGCCGGCACAAAAGAATCCAAAATTTTCGCCGGTGACGGAGTAGGTTACCGCGTAGTTTATAATGTTTTAAACGCCTATGATTTTGGTGTTCCTCAAAACAGGGAGAGAGTTATTATTTTAGGGATTAGAAATGATATTGAATTAGGTAGTTTAGAAAATCATATTCTAAAAACCCCTTTATCAAAAGACAAACCTAACAAAAAACTATTTATCCAGCCTACTCATAGTGATGACTCAACAATTAAAGAAGTTGAGTTGCCAAAAGATAAAGTAAATAAAATGTATTCCGATTGGGTGGCATCCATCCCTGTCAAAGAATACTATAAGCCAACGGGAATGCTCTACGCTACAACAACATTAAGAGATGCCATTGGTGATATTCCTTGGTATTATGATGACAATGTTCCGTTTTATAATCATTATGGGAGCAAGTGTAAAGTTAAAATTGCAAATCACATTGGAAACCGAGCAACAAGCTGGGACCGCAGAGGACCAACAATAATGGGGCGTGGCAGTGGAACAGGCGGACCGTTAATTCCTCCTCATCCAGAACAACACAGACGGCTTTCGATTAGAGAGGTGGCAAGAATTCAAACTTTCCCGGATGATTTTATATTTTATGGAAGCAATTCCGAGTGCTATCGTCAAATTGGTAATGCTGTTCCTATTTTAATGGCATATAATATTGCATTGATGCTAACAGAACGTGAAGAGTGCGGGTTGCCGTACTGATAAGATAATGGCAAGATTTTCTGCCATTATTTTTTTGCCTGAAATTATTATTTTTCAATAAAAAGTTTATAAGTTTCAACTTCAAGAGCGTCGGCTATTCTTTGAATGTTTTCAAGGGAAATACTTCTGCGATAGCATTCAATGGCACTGATATATGTTCGGTGCATACCGCATTTTTCTGCGAATGCTTCTTGCGATAATCCGATTGCAGTTCGATATTTTTTGAGGTTACTACCAAAAACTGTTACAATATCCACAAAGATACCCCCTAACAATAAATATTTTAGAACGCTGAATACAATTAGTCTACATACAATAAGTATCAAAAGCGGTCTTCTAGTAATATTTGAGTGTGTAATTTTAAAGTTGCTACGCGTAATCATTTATAAAGTGGCAAAAATTGGTAACATACAAAGAAAAAGATTGAAATATGGCAAAAACTGTGATAGAATAGTTTTAACAAATTTTACATAAGGGGAAGGTATATACAAATATGAAACTAATCAAAAAATACAACAGCATAAGCCTGATAATCCGTATTATCTGCGGACTTATCATAGGCATCATTTTGGGACTTTTATTCAAAAATCTGCAAGTAGTACCGCTTTTGGGCAACCTTTTCGTAAATGCGTTAAAGGCGATTGCACCGATTTTGGTATTTGTACTCGTTGTTTCGGCACTTGCACAGGGGAATAACAAGCTGGACAGCCGTTTCGGCTTGGTTATCGCACTTTACATGATAAGTACGCTTTTAGCATCCTTGTTTGCCGTTGTAGCGAGTTTTATTTTTCCGCAAACCCTGATTCTTGCGGAAACCGCAACGGCAGAGGCTGTTCCGACAGGGGTCGGCGAAGTGCTGAAAAACTTACTTTTAAATATGGTATCAAATCCGCTCCGTGCCATCTCCGAGGGTAATTACATAGGTATTCTTTTCTGGGCGGTAACCTTCGGACTTGCTGCGAAAAATTTGGCAAATGAAACCACGAAAAAAATGATGTCCGATTTTGCCGACATTATTTCTATGTTAGTACGCTGGATTATAAACTTAGCTCCGTTTGGAATCATGGGACTGGTTTACAGTAATGTAGCAACCAACGGTCTTTCCATATTCAAAGATTACGGAAGTCTTTTGCTATTATTGGTAGGCTGTATGTTAGCGGTTGCACTCATAGTAGACCCGCTTATTGCAGGAATTGTGCTACGCAGAAATCCGTATCCCTTAGTATTCAGATGCCTTAAAGAATCGGGAGTCACAGCATTCTTTACGAGAAGCTCGGCGGCTAACATTCCTGTAAATATGGAGCTTTGCGAAAAGCTGGGGCTTGACAGGGATATGTACGCAGTTTCAATTCCGCTTGGAGCAACCATAAATATGGACGGTGCGGCGATTACAATAGCCGTTATGTCAATAGCTGCCGCAAATACAATGGGGATTAGTGTATCATTACCGACAGCCCTTATTCTTGCAATTATTGCAACTTTGGCAGCATGTGGCTCATCAGGCGTTGCGGGAGGTTCGCTATTATTGATACCTATGGCATGTTCGCTGTTTGGTGTGGACGCAAATGTTGCTATGCAGGTTGTAGCAGTAGGATTTATCATAGGCGTGGTGCAGGATTCTGTCGAAACGGCACTGAATTCTTCTGGTGATGTTATGTTTGCGGCTACCGCGGAATATGCAAAATGGAAAAAGGACGGCAAAGACCTGCCCAAATTCCTTGGCGGAAACATGGAAACAGATGTATAAAAAAACGGTCTGAAACTTTGTCGGAAAAAGACGGAATGGAGGTATTATGAAAAAAATTATTATATTCCTACTTATTGTAATAGTTTTAATACTGACCATTCCCCCGCTTATTTCGACTTTAAAAAGTGTGCCGACGGTTGAACCGGTTTTGACGGATGGCGAAGATGACGAGCCTGACGGCACTTTTGATATTATTATGCATTTTGCAGGAGATGTTTTGATTGCCGAAAATCTTGACGCGAGAAGAAGCGGAGGCTTTAACGAGTACGCAGACCGCGAAAATCCCGATTATTTTTTAAAAAATGCGATGCCGTACTTTACAAATGATGATTTTACCGTGGTAAATCTTGAAAATGTCTTTTCCGACAGGGCGTTGTCCCCTGCGACGAAACCGCTTCCTGCGTATTGGTTTAAATCGAAAACAAAAAACACCGAAATCCTGACGGTTTCGGGCGTTGAATGTGTGTCGGTTGCCAACAATCATACGAGAGATTACGGTCAGGAAGGTCTTTCCGATACCATTTCCGCACTTACCGATGCAGGTATTGAGTACGGAACGGACAGCAAAACGGTTTATTTTGAAAAGAACGGCTTTAAAACGGCAATAATTTGCTGTTGTATGTGGAACAGGAGCTGGGCAGACGGGATAATAAAGAGAATAAAAGAGGCGGAGCAGGAGTCGGATTTTCAGATTGTGTTTTTCCATGGCGGAAAAGAGGCGGAGCATACGCCGGAGCAGTGGAAAATCGACGCGTGTCACGCTTTAATTGATAACGGAGCGGATATTGTAGTGGGCGGACATCCGCATGTTCTGCAACGGGCGGAGAGCTATAACGGCGGTAAAATTGTGTATTCTTTGGGCAATTTCTGCTTTGGCGGCAACCGTTTTCCTGAAAACCGCACGGCGATTTACCGCCTTACCGTTACGGTAAACGGTGATGATAAGAGCTTTTCGCATAAATCCGCAATTATTCCGTTTTATGTTTATACGGGTAGTGCGAACAACTATCAGCCCGATGTAATAAGAGATGCAGACGAGGCACAAAAAGTGCTTGAATATATGAAGGGCGGTCGGGAAAGACCGTACTAAAAGTATTTGAAAGGCGGGGCAATATGGAAAAGGTTGTTAAATTTTTGAAGGATGCAGAGGTTTATTATCTCGCAACGGTGGATGGTGACCAACCGCGTGTGCGTCCTTTTGGAACGGCACACATTTTTGAGGGAAAGCTATACATTCAGACAGGGAGAATAAAGCCGGTATCAAAACAGCTTATGGCTAATCCCAAAGCAGAGATATGTGCCTTTAAAAACGGCGAATGGATACGGGTATCGGGCGAACTTATCGAAGATGACTGTGTAGAAGCAAGGCAGTCGATGCTTGACGCATATCCGCAGTTGAAGGAAATGTATTCGGCAGACGACGGCAACACACAGGTATTCTATTTTAAGAATGCAACTGCGGTGATAAGTGCATTTACGCACGGCCCTGAAATAATCAAATTTTGATTTAATAAATAGAGGTGCATTGGTGTATTATGGAAAAAAACAGGCTTGAAGCATTTAGCGACGGCGTACTTGCAATCATTATAACGATAATGATATTGGAACTGAACCAACCGTCAGGCAGCGGTCTAAAAGATTTGTTGGCACTTACGCCGACGCTTCTTGCGTACCTGCTCAGTTTTGTATTTATAGCAATTTATTGGGTAAATCATCATCTGATTTTTCAAAAATCAGAAAGTATAAATGTAAAGATTTTGTGGTGCAATATGGCGTGGCTGTTTACAATGTCATTTATCCCGTTTGCTACTGCATGGGTGGGTTCATACCCGACATCATGGACTCCGCTTTCGTTGTATTTTGCGGATATGTCCCTCGCAAGTATTACATTTCATTTAACATATTACCTTATCATATGTGAGAGTGGAGAAAAGGACAATTTTAAACTTAGCGGCAGAAGCATTATCAGTTTGGTTACTTATTTTTCCGCCGCGGTTTTTGGGGGTTTTTGCCCGATTGCAGCGTATATTGCAGTAGCCATAGTGTCATGCTGGTGGATTGTGCCGCCAAGGGAAAACAGAGGTTGATTATGGTAAAACATATAATTTTATGGAAATTAAAGGAAGAGTACAACAACGACGAAATTAAGCAGGGGATTAAAACCGGACTTGAAGGCTTAAAGGGAAAAATTCCGGGACTTCTTGAAATAAAGGTACAGACTGAAAAGCTTGAAAGCTCAAATTCTGATGTTATGCTTTATTCGGTTTTTGAAAGCGAAGAAGCACTTAAAGGCTACGCGGTAAATCCCTTTCATGTCGAAGTGGCAAACGGTAAAGTCAGACATTTTACGCAGACAAGATTGTGTATGGACTTTTATGTTGAATAAAAAAGACCGCAAATATTGATATGCACCCCAAAAGTCTCTGACTTTTGGGGTGCATATCATTTGCTTATGTGGAAAATGTGGAAACTCAAACTGCACAAATATTGACATTTTCAATATTTTGTGTTAGCATATAATCATAAAATGACTCTGTGCAAAAGGCAAGTACATGAGTATAAAAAAAGCCGTATTGTAATATAAAAATCTGCGTACGGAAAGGAGCAAATATGAAGACATTAGAGGAATTTATCAACGAAATAAACGCTTCTAAGGAGTTGCAGGAGGAACTTAAAAACGCATCTTGCGAAATGCTGGACGCATTCTTAAAAAAACATGGTTGCGGTGCGACCGCCAAGGATTTTACCGCATTTATAAAGTCTAAGGCTGAGGGTGAAATTGAGGATGATGATGTCGAGGCGATAGCCGGAGGGATTTATTCCCAATCAATAAAACCTCCTACACCTATGCCAATGCCGTAAAAGGAGAATAGATATGAAAACTGCATATGAGTTTTATAAAGAAATAGTAGGTTCAAAAGAATTGCAGGAAGAGCTGAAAAACACATCTTGCGAAATGCTTGGAGTCTTCCTTAAAAAACATGACTGCATGGCAGACGCAAAAGAATTTAAAGCATTAGTAAGTGCACAGTGTGAAGGCGAAATAGCGGATGAAGAGGCGGGAAATGCTTCCGGTGGTTATATGGTGGATTCTTGGCACTCCCGCATAGACACGAAGACGCCGATATGAAACGACACTATATGAGGAGGGATACTTAAAATGAAACCTACAAAAAAAACAAACAAGGAATTAGAATATTCAGAGGGATTGCAGGAAAAAGTGAAAAACACTTCCGATGGCGAACTTACAGATGACGATGCACAGGCTGCCACAGGCGGCATTTTTCCAATTTTTTCCGGTCTGGAAGAAACAGGTGGTACATATAAACCGATTTGACATATCGGGATGTCTATATGAGTAAGGAGGTAATTAAGAGCCATGAAAACAATGGAAGAATTCTACAAAGAAATGGCCGGTTCAAAAGAGTTGCAGAAGGAACTCAAAAACACATATGAAGAAATGCTGAAAACCTTTTTGAAAAAGCATGATTGCAATGCAAGTGTTAAGGATTTCCTCGCATATGTCGAAGCACAAAAAGAAGGCGAAATAAGAGACGGAGATGCCCAAGCGGTTGCAGGTGGAATACCGTTGTTTAGTCAGTATCATCCGCAAATAAGCATTTTAAAATATTTTGAAAAAAAATCCTGATTATTTACAAGGAGGAATATGTAACCATGAAAACAATAGAAGAGTTTTACAAGGAAATAGCAAGTTCAAAGGACTTGCAGGAGGAATTAAAAAAGCTATCGGAAGAAGCCCTCTTGAAATTTTTACAAAAGCATGACTGTAAAGCTTCTGCAAAAGATTTTGCTGATTTTGCAAAATCGCAAGAAGAAGGCGAAATACAAGATGATGCCGCAAAAGCAGCGGCAGGAGGATCCTTTGCCCCGGTGATGACGCCTCAGGCAGCTATTCATAAGCCGCAAGGGGTAGTATAAGCGTATCAGGCAGTCTACGGGCGGAAAGGAAATCTCTGATATGAATAACAGTATTTTCAGACAAAAGAGTATCGACAAGGTTTCTTCACCGGAAAAACTTGATGACTACATCAGGGTAACGACGCCGAGTGTGTGGATTACACTTGCGGCGATAGGTATCCTGCTTATCGGGACTATCGTGTGGGGGATTTTTGGCGAACTTACGATACATAATGATGACGGAACGGCAGATACGGTCGCACCTATTTCATTTATCATAAATTAAGGTACTAACATATGGCAGATAATAAAGTAAAACAGCCCGTCACAAAGGGCGTAGTAAAGGTACCGGTTGTAATGCAGATGGAGGCACTTGAATGCGGTGCGGCATCTCTTACAATGATTCTTGCTTATTACGGCAAATGGATACCTCTTGAACAGATCCGCGAGGATTGCGGTGTATCCCGTGACGGCTCGAATGCAAAAAACATACTGGTAGCGGCAAGAAGCTATGGCTTAGGTGCAAAGGCATACCGCTATAATCCGGAAAGACTTAAAGAAGTGGGCAGATTCCCAATGATTGTTCATTGGGAATTTAACCATTTTATTGTGGTGGACGGATTTAAGGGAGATAAAGTCTATGTGAACGATCCTGCCCGTGGGACTGTTGTAATGAGTTATGAGCAGTTTGACGAAGGCTATACGGGAATCTGCCTTATGTTTGAGCCAACGGAGAGTTTTGAACCGTCCGGAAAACCAAAAAGTGTGTTACAGTTTGCAAAAAGCAGATTAAAAGGTGCATCGGTAGCGGTTACATTCGTGGCTGTTACTACTCTTATCGGTTCGCTCTGTGCTATCATTCTTTCGGGCTTTTCCCGAGTGTTTATAGACCGTATTCTTACAGGCAATGATACAGAATGGCTGATGCCATTTATCGTAGGATTGTCGGCCCTGGCAATCGTGCAGGTGGTTGCTGCATGGATAAAGGCAATTTACTCTTTTAAAATTGACGGTAAGATGGCAATTGTCGGAAATATGAATTATATGTGGAAGATATTGCGTCTTCCGATGAGGTTTTTTTCTCAGCGAATGGCGGGAGATATCCAGCTGAGACAGTTGTCGAATGCGAATATCGCAGGTACTTTGGTTAATACCCTGTCCCCTCTTGTGCTGGAAACATTGATGCTGATTTTTTATCTGTTTGTTATGATAAGATATTCAATTATGCTTACACTTGTGGGTGTCATTTCCGTAATAGGACAGATATGGGTGTCCCGCATCATATCGAATAAGCGTATCAACATCACCCGCGTTATGATGCGTGATGCGGGAAAACTTGCCGGTACTACCGTATCCGGTATTGAGATGATTGAGACGATAAAAGCATCAGGTGCGGAAAACGGATTTTTTGAAAAGTGGTCGGGCTATCAGGCAAGTGTGAATACGCAGAATGTCCGATTTAAGAAAATCGACAGTTATCTGGGAATTATCTCTCCTATTCTTACGGCACTAACCAATGATATTGTTTTGATTTTAGGAGTGTACCTGTGCATAACAGGCAAGTTTACGGTCGGTATGGTTATGGCATTTCAGGGCTTTCTTGCATCCTTCATGCAACCGGCACAGAAGATGATTGATGCCGGGCAGCAGGTGCAGGAGCTTCGTACCGAAATGGAGCGTGTCGAGGACGTGATGAAGTACCCGACTGATGTGGATTTTAATGATGAAGAGATTGACGAGGATGCGGATTATGATAAGCTTTCGGGTAATGTGGAGCTGAAAAACATTACCTTTGGTTATTCAAGACTTGCGCCTCCTCTTATAGAAAATTTCAGTATGAAGTTAAAACCGGGCAGCAGAGTTGCTTTTGTAGGCTCATCCGGTTGCGGAAAATCCACCCTTGCAAAGCTGATATCAGGATTGTATCAGCCATGGGAAGGCGAGATTTTATTTGACGGAAAGCATATTAATGAAATCAACCGGAGCGTATTTACAGGTTCGGTTGCCGTTGTTGACCAGGACATCACTCTTTTTGAAGATACGATAGAAAACAATATAAAGATGTGGGATAACACCATAGAGGACTATGAAGTTATGATGGCTGCACGCGACGCACAAATCCATGATGATATCATGATGCGTGAGGGTGGATACAGATACAGACTCTCAGAGGGCGGCAGGGATTTCTCCGGAGGACAGCGGCAGCGTATTGAGATTGCACGGGTTCTTGCCCAGGATCCCACGATTATTATTATGGATGAGGCGACGAGTGCACTGGACGCCAAGACAGAGTTTGATGTGGTAAATGCTGTAAAAGCACGTGACATCACCTGTATCGTAATTGCACATAGGTTGTCCACCATCCGCGACTGCGATGAAATCATAGTATTTGATCACGGTAAGGTGGTAGAGCGTGGCACACATGAGGAGTTAATGGCACTTGGCGGTGCATATACAGAATTGGTAACGAGTGAGTAGAGTATGGGTTGGTTTGATGAACAAATAAAAGACAGAATGAGAGCGGATAACGAGGCTTTCGAGGATTCCTTTGTAAGAGCTGCGGGAATTATTATGGGAAGCCGTCTTTCTGCTGCCATGAATGATCAGAGACAGGCCGCAACCGATGCGATCGGGGAGATACTAAAAGCATATCATATACGCTCCCGAGAAGTTCCGGATAGCATTACAGATATGAATGAGACGCTGGAATACCTGATGCGTCCTCATGGGATTATGCGTCGTAATGTTACTCTGGAAAAGGGTTGGTATAAAGATGCGGCAGGTCCAATGATAGGTACTTTAAAGGAGAGCGGCGATATTGTTGCGTTGATACCTGCCGGAATGGCGGGATACATAATGATTGACCCCAAATCAGGAACTCGGACAAAGGTCAGCCGTAGAAACGAAGATGTGCTGGATCATGAAGCTATTGCTTTTTACAAGCCGTTTCCGTCCAAAAAGATCGGAATAGCAGGGCTTTTACGATTTATTGCAGAGAATATCACATCAGCGGATGCTGTAATGATTGTGGCGGCAACTCTTGCGGTTACACTGATCGGATTTTTGACGCCGAGGCTTAATAAGCTGCTGTTTTCGGATGTCATCGCGTCCGGCAGTATGCGTTCGCTTACCGCCATAGCGATTTTTATAATCTGTGTGTCTATAAGCTCGTTAATGCTGACAACCGTTAAGGAAATGATTGTATCAAGGCTTACGACACGCGTGGGCGTAATGGTAGACGCGGCGGCGATGATGCGTATTTTGTCGCTTCCGGCAGATTTTTTTAAGAATTACGGATCGGGAGAACTTGCAAACAGGGAAAGGTATATAAATCCTCTTGTGGAAAGTCTTTTGGAGGTTATATTTACCATAGGACTTACTTCTTTATTTTCCCTTGCATACATTACGCAGATATTTAATTACGCACCTGCCCTTGTAACTCCGGCTCTTTTTGTAATTACCGTTACGTTGATAATATCGGTAATATCCGCTATCATCCAGGTTAAAGTATCGAGGGTTCAGATGGAACTTGCCTCCAAAGAAAGCGGCATGAGTTATGCACTTATTTCCGGTATCCAGAAAATCAAGCTGTCCGGTGCGGAAAAAAGAGCCTTTGCAAGATGGAGCAAAGCGTATAGCGAGAGTGCGAAGCTTTTATATGATTCGCCGACCTTTATAAAGGTGAATACGGCAATTACATTAGCGGTAACGCTTGTCGGAACAATAGTAATATATTATGCTGCCGCAAAAAGCGGAGTATCAGTTTCGGAATATTATGCTTTTAATGTCGCATACGGCATGGTGAGCGGGGCATTTACGACTCTTGCCGGTATTACGCTTACTGCCGCACAAATAGGTCCGATTTTAGAGATGGCGTCGCCAATCCTTATGACCGAACCGGAAGTAGATGAGGAAAAACAGGTAGTGGAACGACTGATGGGCGGCATTGAGCTTAATAATGTAACTTTTGCCTATAATGAGAATATGCCGAATGTTCTTGACGGTGTATCCTTAAAGATAAGTGCGGGACAATATGTTGCAATCGTGGGTAAGACCGGATGCGGCAAATCGACGCTCATGCGAATTTTGCTTGGCTTTGAAAAACCGCAGCGTGGCGGTGTCTTCTATGACGGCAAGGATATTGAACGCATGGATTTAAAGTCGCTTCGCAGAAAAATCGGATCTGTTATGCAGTCGGGAAAACTTTTTACAGGGGATATTTACTCAAATATCGTAATAAACAATCCCAGACTGACTCTTGACGAGGCTTGGGAAGCAGCCGAAATGGCGGGATTTGCGGACGATATCAGGAGTATGCCAATGGGAATGTTCACGCTTGTATCCGAGGGTCAGGGCGGTATATCCGGCGGTCAGCGGCAGCGGCTTTTGATTGCACGGGCGATTGCACCGAAGCCCAGAATACTGATGTTTGATGAGGCAACCAGTGCACTTGATAATATTACGCAAAAAATAGTGTCGGAGTCGCTGGAAAAACTAAAATGCACCCGTATAGTAATTGCACACCGGCTTTCAACGATACGCCAATGTGACCGTATTATCGTGCTGGATAACGGACATATCGTAGAAGACGGAACCTATGATGAACTTATAAATAAAAACGGGTTCTTTGCGGAGCTTGTTGAAAGACAAAGGGTAGATATTCAAGGAGGCAGATAAAATGATTGTAACAACAAATCTTGACGGCACAAAATTGACCGTAACAGCGGAAGGAAAGCTTGGCACAACCTCGGCACCAGAGCTTGAAAATGCAGTAAAAAACAATATAAAAGATGTGACGGAGCTCATATTTGATTTTGAAAAACTCGAATATATGGCTTCCGCCGGACTCCGTGTGCTTTTGTCTGCTGCAAAGGTAATGAAAAAGCAAGGTAGCATGAAAATCATCAATGTCACGGAACCTGTTATGGATGTTTTCACCTTCACAGGTATGGCGGATGTTATGGATATTGAGAAACTATAAGGGACGGAATTGAAAGGGTATTTTTATGAAATCAAATAAAAGGAAAATATCGCTTATCATAACAATATGGCTTACCGTGATTGTCATGGCGGCATGTGCTGTATCGGCAGCACTTACATATTTTACACTTTCCCGACGGGCTGAGAGGCAGACAACGGCACTTATCAAGCAGAATGTTGAGGATGTCAGCACCGATATTGGCGAAATGGCAGACGACGCTCTCCTGTCCTATATTGACCAGTTCATAGAAAGCGAGTACATATATTCAGCCAAAATAGATAACCCTGATGCACTTTCAAAAGAGCTTCATGATTATTATACGGACTACGGTATTGAAGTCAATGTCGTTAATACCGATGGGATTATTATTGTATCGTCTGTTCCGGAATATATCGGATTTGATATGCATACAGGCGAACAAGCGTCAGAATTTCTGGTGCTTCTTGACGGCAGTACGGACGAATATGTTCAGGATATGAAGAGCATATCTTATGATGAATCTATACTGATGAAATATGCAGGTAAACGATTCCACGACGGGAGCGGATTTTTAGAAATCGGACTTACAAATAAAGTTTACTATGATGAGATAAGCAGACAGGGAAAATATGCCGCCACTAACAGAAGAATAGGCGAGAACGGCTACCTGCTCATATGCGGTGCGGATATGAATATTCTGAACAGCTATCATAACGAATACACCGGAAAGAACATTTCAGATGCGGGAATAGTCATAGACCCTGATAAAGAGTATTCATATGAGACTAAACGGTGTGATGTTTTTGGCGTTCCGAGCTACATAAATATCAATCAGGTCAAGGGAATATATGTTATTGGCGTCTATTCCGTAAGGGAAGCAATCACCAGTGTCAATACTATGATGAGTGCGTCAGTTATGCTTGAAGTCATTGTATTTGCAATTCTGTTTGTGGCACTTATCATCTTATTAAGAAAACTAATTGTCAATAATATGGTAAAGGTCAACGATGCACTTGCCCAGATTACAGAGGGAAATCTTGATGAGAAGATTGATGTGCGTGATACCTATGAGTTTGATACTCTTTCCAATGATATTAACGCAACTGTTGATAAATTAAAGGAATACATTGCAGAGGCGGCAGCCCGTATAGATGCGGATCTTGAAATCGCAAAGGCAATACAGACTTCTGTTTTGCCGAATGTATTTCCGCCTTTCCCCGATCGGAATGAGTTTGAACTGTTTGCCAGTATGTACGCGGCTAAGGAAGTTGGCGGTGATTTCTACGACTTCTATATGATTAACGAAGATACACTCGGGTTTTTGATTGCGGATGTATCCGGCAAGAGTATCCCCGGTGCTATGTTTATGATGACAGGCAAAACTATTATTAAGAGTCTTGCAGAGAGCGGATTGCCTCCGGCAGATGTATTCACTATCGCAAATGAAAAGCTATGCGAAGGAAATGATGCAGGATTGTTTATTACCGCATGGATGGGATATTTAGATCTTAAAACGGGAGTTTTACATGTTGCTAACGCAGGGCATAATCCGCCGGTTTTAATCCGTGACGGAAAAGCCGAATATGTTACGCTTAAACCCGGTCTCGTACTTGCCGGTATGGACGGTATGGTTTATAAGGAACAGACTGTGCAGCTTCAAAAAGGGGACATTCTCTATCTTTACACGGACGGTGTGACAGAAGCGATGGATGCGGAGGAAAAGCTGTACGGTGAAGACAGGCTGAAAAAGCTGCTATCCTTTGGGGAAAAATATCCTGTTCCCGCAGACAAAAACGGCGTAGCAGGAGCCGTATGCAAACTTGTCAAAGATGAGGTCGACGCGTTTGTTCGGGGAGCGGAGCAGTCGGACGATATTACAATGCTATGCGTAAAATATTTGGGCAAACCGTAAGAAAGGAGAAATTAAAATGACAAAGGAGCAAACCTATAAGAAAATTGTCGGATCGGAGGAACTTTCTGACAGGTTCAACAGCATAAAGGACAAATCCACATTACAATCTTTTCTTTTGGAGATTGGTTATGATGCCGATGCGGAAGATTTTATCAGCTATGTGAAAAGTATGTATGAGGGCGAGGTCGACGATCAGACTGCACAGGATATAGCCGGTGGAAAGCAGAAATATCCGTCCCTTTGATCGCTACGGCAGGAATTTGGTTGGGTACTATGAAAGAACTAACTTTAAAAGCCATACCCGAGAATGTAGATAAAGCAATCGGGTTCGTGGATGAAATTCTCGAAGAATACGGATGCGGGATGAAGGAACAAATGGCGATTGATGTGGCGGTAGATGAGCTTTTTGCGAATATCGCACATTATGCGTATGATTCCGAAACCGGATATGCAACGGTTAAGGCAGAAGTGATAACGGAGCCGTTATCGGTGAAAATCACTTTTATTGATAGCGGAAAGCCTTATAATCCTCTTGCAAAAGCTGATCCCGATACAACACAGTCGGTTGAGGACCGCAAGATTGGCGGCATGGGGATTTTTATCGTCAAAAAGAGTATGGATGACATACATTATGAATATAAGGACAATCAAAATATTCTGACGATTACTAAGAAGCTATAAAACTATAATAATCAACATAGGAGCAAAAAAATGCGTGAAATAAACGGAAAAGTATATGAAGAAAAGAAACCGCATGATATAGCGGAACTGCTTGAAATAGTCGCAGTTTTGCGTAGCCCCGAGGGTTGTCCTTGGGACAGGGAGCAGACGCACGAAACCATGAAAAAATGCCTTTTGGATGAGACAGACGAAGTGATTTCAGCAATCGACAAAAAGGATGACGAGAATTTGCGTGAAGAGCTTGGAGATGTACTTTTGCAGGTGCTGTTAAACTGTGAAATTGCAAAGGAGCGGAAGGCTTTTGATTTCGCTGATGTTGTGCAGACGCTTTCGGAAAAGCTGATACGCCGTCACCCGCATGTTTTTGGAGACATTGAACGCCCAAAAACTCCCGAGGAAAGCCTGAAACTTTGGCAATCGGTAAAAAAGACCGAGAAAGAATAAAAAAAATCCGCCAGACTTATTTTTAAGTTTTGGCGGTTTTAATTATTTCTTTCTGTATCTGTCAAAGGAACGGGAATGTGCCGACGGGGTACGGCTTCTTGAATTCTGCACCATATTCGTTCCGCCTTGGGATACAAGACGCTTTCTTCTTACTTTGCGTTTTCTGCTTCTCACCACATTCAGTCTTACCCAGATTGCCGCAATAATAAGTACAATCAAAAGTACAATCGGGTTAAAAATGAAGTGGAACAAGGACGCCGTTATATGCAGGAAAAAGTCCCGCTTTACCTCATTTGCAGCAACAACATTTGCGGTTTTTACGGTGTTTCCGTTATAGGAATATGTTATAGTTCCGAAATAATCGCCTGTATGAATGGGAGCTTTAAGCTCCTGAATGATATTAACCTCGCTGGTTATTAAATCGGCATCTGCCGTGTTTTTTAATGTAATATAAACATCGTCCTCAACGGTAATTGCAACACGGGTGGAGTCCTTTGCCTCGCTTACCTTTGAGTCGTAAACTATATCGCCCTTTTTGGCAAGTAATACCGATTTATAGTTTTCAAAAATGTAGTTAAGCATTTTTGTTGTGTCTACAAAAGAATATGCACCGTCTTTTGCATCGGTATTCTCGCAGCCCATAACAACGCTGATTATATAAAGACCGTTCTTTTCCGCAGCAGCGACAAGGCAATAACCTGCGTCGGTGCTGTTTCCCGACTTCACGCCGATAGCACCCGAATAGATATGATACGGGTATTTATATCTGCTGACCAGGTGATTTGTGCTCAAAATGGTTTGCGGACCGTGCGGCGTCTGCATATCATATTTTTGAGTTTTAACAATATTTCTGAACTCAGAGTTCTGCATAGCATGTCTTGCAAGAGTTGCTAAGTCTGCGGCAGACATATAATGATTTGAGTCTTGCCAACCTGTCGGGTTTGCAAAATGTGTGTTTGTAAGTCCTAATTCCTCCGCCTTTTTATTCATTTCATCAACAAAAGCGTCTATCGTTCCCGAAACGCCTATGGCAATCGTGTTTGCCGCGTCATTATCGGAGTTTAATAAAATAGCATAAAGAAGCTGCTCTAAGGTGTAGTGTTCGCCGACCTTTACACCGAGCTGAGGCTGGTCATATCTGACATTTTGCAGTGCCTCCGCCGTTACGGTAAAGGAATCGCCCAAGGACGCCTTTTCAAGTGCAATTAAAGCGGTCATTATATTTGATGTTCCGGCAGGATAGAGCTTTTTATCCGACTCCATAGCATATATGCTATCTCCTGAATTTGCATCAATAACAATAGCCGCATCGGCACGGGGCTTTGGGAAAGTAGCTTTTGATTTAGTGGTTTCGGTTGTTTCTACCGTTTCTGTTTTTTTCGCATCATCAGCAGCAGACTCGGAGGTTTTTTCGGCAAAAACCGGCGAAACGCAAAGCAAGATTGTAATAGCAAGGAATAGGGATGACAGTTTTTTCATAAAATAATACCCTTTCTCAACATTACCGATTATTTCGGTATAAAAATCCGCATAAATATAATTAGCTTTCAAAATCTGTTGACATAATTCGATATAATTATATATAAATCTTAAAAAAAATGCAATAAATTTGATAAATTTTGTCAAAAAAGTGTAGAAAAAATATTTTTTTATGATATACTAATTATAAAATGGTTTAGGGTGTATGCAAATGAAAATATTAAAAAGATATTACATATTTATATTTGTTTTCGCTTTAATTTTGGGACTTGTAATAAGGGATATAAACACATCAAAGTTTGCCGTGGTAAAAAGCTCTAAGGCATACGCTCCAACGGAAGTAAAAACCGAAATTGCAGAAGATGAAACAGGCGATAAAATAAACATAAATACTGCATCAAAACGGCTTTTAATTACCTTAGACGGCATAGGCGAAAAGATGGCGGAGCGTATTATCGAATACCGGACCGAAAACGGCGGATTTGAAACAATACAGGACATTATGAAGGTGAGCGGAATAGGCTACGATACTTTTTTGAAATTGGAGCCGTACATAACAGTAGAATAAAAGTCTGAATAAAATTGCCCATCTCACCGCTTTTTGAAAGGGGCGGTACCACTTGTACAGCACCACTTTCTGCAAAGCGGCAATATGAACAATTTTCTTTCAGACTTGGGTTTTGTGCATTTGGCACGGAAAGGGTGATTATAATTATGAAAATTTTAGTTGTAGATGACGAAAAGCTTATTGTTAAAGGACTTAAATATAATTTGGAACAAGAGGGTTATCAGGTTGTCTGTGCATATGACGGCGACGAGGCAATAAAAATGGCAGGGGACAGCAGTATCGACCTTATTCTGCTTGATGTTATGCTGCCTAAAACGGACGGGCTTACGGTGTGCCGGACTATAAGGACCTTTTCAGACATTCCGATTATTATGCTTACGGCACGGAGCGAGGATATAGATAAAATTTTAGGACTTGAATACGGAGCTGACGATTATATCACAAAACCCTTTAATGTGCGTGAAGTAACATCAAGGATTAAAGCGATTTTAAGGCGTGTCAATCCCACATCGGCAAGAAGCCGTGATGTATTGGTTTCAGGTGATATAAAGCTTGACTACAATTTAAGACGCGTAACGGTAAAGGACAAGGTAATCGAGCTTACGGGAAAAGAATTTGACCTTTTGGATTTATTCCTGAAAAATCCGGGAAAGGTTTATACAAGAGAGGGACTTTTGGACATAGCCTGGGGTGTGGAATACCCGGGTGATGAACGCACGGTTGATGTACATATCCGCCGTTTGCGTGAGAAAATAGAGGAAAATCCCGCAGAACCATCATACATTATGACAAAATGGGGTGTTGGCTATTACTACAAAAAAGATTAAGGAGTTTTTCCGCTCGATACGCTTTTCAATGATGGCAACATATGTGGGAGTTATTTTAATTGCCATTACTCTTTTAAGCGTGTATATTTTAGGTATTCTTGCCGATAGCTTTTACAGTACCGAAAAGGTAAAGCTTTTTGCAAAGGCTAACATTATTTCGGGACTTATAACCGATACCGATAATATAACCGACGAAACACGCGAAAGTATCGGAAAAACCCTTTACGGCAGTAATATACGCTGTATTGTGACAGGCAAAGATTTACGGGCACTGTTTGATTCCAACAACGATTCCGATATAGTGGGGAAAATTGTTATCCGTGAAGCAATAAATAAGTGTATGGCAAAGGGCGAGGAAACCTATGTAATAGGCGAAGGCATAAATGAGGTAAAAATGCTCTCGGTTGCCGTACCGCTTATGACGGGAACGCGTGTTTTGGGTGCTGTTTATCTTGCGGAATCAATATCAGGTGCCGATACGGCGGTTAACGATATACGCAGAAATCTTATCATTTTTGCGATAATTACGAGCATTTTGGTAGCAATGCTGAGTTTAGTGCTGTCCCTTATGACAACAGCACCGATTGATAACTTTATTGCCGTTTCAAAAGAAATTTCCAAAGGAAATTTCAGCGTAAGGGCAAAGGAAAAGGGTGCAAGTGAGCTTATTGAAATGGCGACGGCACTTAACTATATGTCGCAAGAGCTTGAAGATTTTGAACAAAACCGTAAAAAGTTTGTATCTGATGTTTCGCACGAGCTTAAAACACCACTTGCGACTATTAAACTGTTATGTGACAGTATTGTGACGACAGACAATCCTGATACCGATATGGTTAAGGAATTCCTGGGTGATTTGAGTAATGAAGTAGACCGACTTACACGCTTGGTTGAAAGACTTTTGACACTTACAAAAATGGACGCAAACCAAAAGGTGAAAAATGCGACGCCTGTGGACTTTACCGTTATGCTGAAAGCAATAATACGCAATCTTACGCCCAATGCACAGAGCAAAAACATTATGCTCTATGACGATTTTGGCGACATCACATTAGAGCCTGTAATGCTTGATTATGACAAAATCTGGGAAGCAATATACAATGTGACCGATAACGCCATCAAATATACGCCGGAGGGCGGATTTGTGCGTATGGGGCTGGGCATAAAGAATCAGATGGTTGTTGTAACGGTAGAAGATAACGGACAGGGAATCCCCGACTCCGAAAAGGAACGCATTTTCGATAGATTTTACCGCCTTGATGATTCAAGGGCGAGAGAAACAGGCGGAACAGGTCTGGGACTTGCAATCGCAAAGGAAGCGGTGCAGTTGCACGGCGGAGAAATATCGGTAAAGGATTCTGAAAACGGCGGAAGTATTTTCACAATAACGATTCCTTATATAAGAGAAACTGCCGTATAACATACTGTTAGTGAGGTATGATATGTTAAGGACAAAAAAAATAGTGATTTTAATAACAGTCTTTGTTCTTGCCGGAGTTGCAGTATTCACAATCGCAAACAAGAATAAAGGGAGAGGTAAAACGGATGTGACTTTGTATTTGTTGAGTTCAGATAAAAGCACCGTTTCAGAGTGCAGTAAGGCATTTTCCGAAAATACCGACGAGAAGCTTTACAGAGCGGTTGCCGAAAGCCTTATAAAAGCCCCGAACAGCAAAAAATATGCCGCTGTTGCGGACAAGAATACAGAGATTAGGAATATAGAAAATGACAACGGTAATCTGACTATTGATTTTTCGGCAGAGTATGCCGATGCGGAGTTGATTTCCACATATGCGGTTATCAAAACCCTTTCGCAGCTTACGGGCGTAAATGCCGTTATGGTTACCGTAAACGGACGCGATGTTTTGGGACTTGGATATGTAACAGGCGATGAAATCAACCTTGAATCTGATGACGATTGTGCAACAACGGTTCTTCTTTATTTTATAGATGAAGATAAGGAAAAATTAGTTCCCGAATACAGAAAAATCAATGTTTTGGATACGCAGCCGATAGAACAGTATATTCTAAATGAATTGATACGAGGTCCGAAGGTAAACGGACATATCAGGCTTTTGCCGAAAAATACCGATATTGTTTCGGTAGAGACAACAGACGGTACATGCTATGTGAACTTTAAAAAGAGCCTTGCGTCAAAAGAGAATCAGGAACTTATGATATACTCAATAGTAAATTCCCTTACCGAGCGTGGCGATGTGAATTGTGTTCAGTTTTTGATAGACGGCAAAAAAAGCGATAATGCGGGTACGCCTGATATAAGTGTACCGCTTTACCGCAATGAAAGTCTTATAAAGTAACTGTTATATATTTTTGAATTTAAGGATATTTAAGTCCTTTCCGACATATCCTTCGATATAGTCGAGCATACTGTCAATATCGGAAAAAACGCTGTAAAGTTCACGGCATTCAGCCTTTACGAAATTTTTATCAATAGCATTTTCCATAAGGCGTATCAGGTCATCAAAATAGCCGTTTACATTGAATACTGCCATTGCCTTTGTATGCCGTGACAGTTGTTTTAAGGTCAGCATTTCAAAGAATTCGTCAAATGTGCCTATGCCTCCCGGTGCCATAATGAAAGCGTCGGACTTTTCCTCCATGAGCTTTTTCCGTTCACGCATAGTGCCGGTTTTTATCATTTCGTCACATTTGTCGTAGAGGATGCCGTCAACATTCAAAAAGCGTGGGACAATGCCGATAACCTTTCCGCCACCGGCGGTAACGCCACGGGCCACTCCGCCCATAACGCCGCATGCTCCTGCACCGTAAACCAAAGCATGAGACCTTTTAGCCATTTTTTTGCCGAGATTTTCAGCGGCTATTATAAAACTTTTATCTATATCGTTACTTGACGCACCGTATACACATATATTCATATTATGCAAACTCCTTTCAGGTACTATTAGTGTATGCAGTTATTTTATAACAAATTAAACTAAATTTCAACTTTAAATAAAAAAAAGAAAAGAGGAATTTTTAAATATGCGTAAAGCAGGTATTCTAATGCACATTTCATGCCTTCCTTCAAATTACGGAATAGGCACAATAGGAGGAGAGGCTTTTAAATTTGTGGATTTTTTAAAAAAAACAGGTCAAAAGTATTGGCAAATACTGCCTCTTAATCCGACCGATTTCAATAATTCGCCCTATCAAAGCCCCAGCGTTTTCGCGGGGAATCCGCTTCTCATTGATATTGACGAGCTTAAAAAGGACGGATTTTTGAAGGACTGGGATACCGACGGCATTTATTTCGGAAGCAATCCCGAGCAGGTGGATTTTGACGCCGTTAAGGGCTATAAAAAAGAGCTTTTGAAGAAGACATTAGGCAGTTTCCAAAAAAGCTATGAATATATGATGTTTGAAACGCAGAACAGCGGTTGGCTCAACGACTATTCGCTTTTTATGGCACTCAAAGATTATTATGACGGAAAGCCTTGGTATGATTGGGACGAAGATATAAGAAAACACACAAAAAAGGCGATAGAAAAATACACAAATGAGCTTTGGGAAAGTATTGAGTATTACAGATTGGAACAGTTTTTGTTTTATACTCAATGGGCAAAACTCAAAAACTATGCAAATGAAAACGGCATAGAAATAATCGGCGATGTGCCTATTTATGTTGCACTTGATTCGGCAGATGTCTGGGCAAATTCAAATCTGTTTCTGCTTGATGAGGATTATGTTCCAAAAGCGATTGCAGGTTGTCCGCCCGATTTATTCTCAAAAGACGGGCAAAAATGGGGAAATCCGCTGTACGATTGGAAGACCATCAAAAAAACAGGGTATCTGTGGTGGATAAACCGTATAAAAGAAACGAGAAAGCTTTATGATGTTGTGCGTCTTGACCATTTCAGAGGCTTTGAGGCGTATTATTCGATTCCCTATGATGCTGAAACTGCACGGGAGGGAAAATGGCAAAAAGGTCCGGGCAAAGAGTTTTTTGATGTAATAAAAAAGCATGTGCCTGACGCAAAAATAATTGCAGAGGATTTGGGATATTTAACACCCGAAGTGTATGAGCTGCTTGAAGACTGCGGTTTTCCGGGTATGAAAGTTTTGCAATTTGCCTTTGACCCGTACCGCGATAATCCGTATCTGCCGTATAATTATCCTAAAAACTGTGTGGCATACACGGGAACGCATGATAACGATACGCTTATAAATTGGTACCGGGCGGAGAATAATAAGCCGTTTATTCGTGACTATTTGAATGTAGCGGAGGATGAATGGGTACCTGCGGCTATGATACGCACAATTTTGGCAAGTCGTGCCGATACGGTAATAATACCTATTCAGGATTATTTAGGCTACGGAAGGCGTATGAATACGCCGGGAACGGTAGGACCGGAAAATTGGAGCTACCGCATAAGAGGCGATGCCCTTAATGATAATTTGGCGTATCATGTAGAGCATCTTACAAGACTTTATAAAAGAGATATTAAAGAATAAATAAATCCCCATGTACTGTGACCGAAGCGGAACGCAAGTGCATGGGGGATTTTTGTGGACATATTTATTTAAAACTTTGCTCAAACTCTCTTGCCGCTTTTACAAGTTCGGGAGAAAAAAGCAAGGGAAAAACCTGCTCGGCAAGTTCGTTTAGCTTTTGTCTGTTTTTTTCCGTGTTTTCGTGAACATTCGTCATTTTTTACATCTCCTATCGCCTTTAATTACAATTTAACACACCAAAACATCTGTGTCAATACGAAATTACATTTTTTGCCAAAAATCGTTCGACTAAAAACAACAAAAAAACCGCTGATTTTATCGAAAAAAGGCGATTTTATAAAAAAACTGTCTGAATGCAGACAGTTTTTTAAATAGTTATTTAATTTTTGAAAGACGAAGATACTTTTCGCGTGTTGCCATACCTCCGCGTATGTGACGCTCTGCCTTGTTTTTGTCTAAAACGGCGTGTACCCTGACCGCCAGATGCGGATTCAAGTCGGAAAGCCTTTCAGTTATATCTTTATGTACGGTTGATTTTGATACATTATATTTTTTTGCTGCTTTTCTTACGGTAGTTTTGTTTTCCAGAATGTAGTTTGCGAGTTCCAAAACACGCTCCTCGATATAATCCTTCATTATTATCCCCCTAAAATCAGCTATTGGTACAATATATGAAGATTTTGGGGGAAATATGATATAACGGTATTTTTGCACAAAAACATTGACAATAAAAAGAATATAGATTAAAATGTGAGTATAATATGGAAAATAATTGGTATATGAGTGAAAGTTATGATAAATTATGTGTTTTATGAGAAATGCCTTATTGGCATTATAAAAGATGCAATTTTAAATAACAATGACAGCCAAATTCCAGAAGAAATAGATATTGACATCCTTGCGGAAATTGCGAAGTGTCATAAAGTTGCGAATCTTTTATACCCTGCATTACAAAAAAGAGGCATGGAAAATGAAAAGCTGAGTAAAGAATTTAATTTCTGGCTCACAGTTGAAAGCAACCAACAGTATTATCTTGAAAAAATAAGAAAGAGATTTGAAGAAGAAAAAATAAGGTTTATCTGCATAAAGGGTGCGTATATGCGGACGTTATATCCTGAAACATATATGCGGTCCTCCACCGATTTAGACATATATGTGGACGACGAAAACACCGAGCGTGTGCGTGAAATTATGACGGAACTCGGCGGTAAAGCGGAGAGATTCGGTCATCAGATGCAGGACGATACATATAAAATCGGAAAGTTTGTCAATATAGAAATTCACAGGAATATTGTTGACAAAAAATACCCTTGGAGTGCGAAATGCCAGGAAATCATAGACAGAACTTTGCCAAAACAAGAGGGCTCATATGAGCAAGTTATGTCAGCGGAAGATTTTTATCTTCATATGATAGCTCATATAGCAAAGCACCTTAAATATTCGGGCTGCGGCATAAGGATGGTTTTGGATATATGGGTTTATTTAAGAAAATTTGGCGATACGCTGGATAGAAATGTGCTTAACCAAAGGCTGAAAGACTGTGGATTAGACATTTTTGAAAGTGAGATATTAAAGCTTGTCGATTATTGGTTTTACGGGAAAGATGCAGACGAAAAAACGATAGCATTGGCAAAGTATATATTTGAAGGCGGACTTTTTGGGAGCAGGAAACAGTATTTTGCAACAGAGTTAGCGGAATTTGTCGGAAATGGCGGCAGTATCGGTCAAGGTACTTTTAAAAAGCTTATTCAAAACATTTTTACGCCATATAAGAATATGATTATATACTATCCCAAACTACAAAAATATCCGGTTTTATTACCGTATTATTGGTTTATAAAAAATATGAAGGTTTTGCTTTTCAGACGTAGCAGATTTAAAGAAATAATTACGAGCTATGACGGGATAGAAATTGATGATGCAAAAAATGTTGTGGAATTCAAAAAAAGTATAGGACTATAAAAGTACGGCACATATGAGAGAAAAAACAATGATAAATTATGAACTTTATGAAAAATGCCTCATTGGCATTATAAAAGATGCAATTTTAAATAAAAACGACACCGAAATTCCAAAGGAAATAGATATTGACATTCTTTCGGATATTGCGGAAATTCATAAAATTGCGAATATTTTATGTCCGGTATTAGAAAAAAAGGGCATAAAAAACGATAAATTGAGCAAAGAATTTAATTTTTGGCTTACAGTTGAAAGTAATCAGCAGTATTATCTTGAAAAACTCAAAAAAAGATTTGAAGAAGAGAAAATAAGATTTATCTGCATAAAGGGTGCTTACATGCGGACTGTATATCCTGAAACATATATGCGGTCCTCCACCGATTTGGACATATATGTGGATGACGAAAACACCGAGCGTGTGCGAGACATTATTACGGAGTTTGGCGGTGAAATAGGGAGATTCAGCCATCAGATGAAGGATGACACATATAACATCGGAAAGTTTGTCCATATTGAAATTCACAGAAATCTCTTTAATGAAAAATGCCCTTGGAGTGAAAAATGTCAGGAAATTATAGACAGAACCTTGCCAAAACAAGAGGGTTCATACGAGCAGGTTATGTCAAGCGAAGATTTTTATCTGCATATGTTGGCACATATGGCATATCACTTAAAATATATAGGTTGCGGAATAAGGATGGTATTGGATATATGGGTGTACTTAAATAAGTTTTCCGATACCATGGATAGAGAAATTCTTGACCAAAGGCTTAAAGACTGCGAACTTGATATTTTTGAAAAGGAAATATTAAAGCTTGTTGACTATTGGTTTAACGGAAAAGATGCTGATGCGAAAACAAAAGCATTAGCGAAATACATATTTGAAAGCGGACTTTTCGGAAACTCCAAGCAGAATATGGCAATGGAAATGGCTACGAATGTTGACAAATACGGCAGTGTGCAAATAAGTATATTTAAAAAACTTAAACATTATACTTTTTTACCCTATCATCAAATGTGCATAATCTATCCCAAATTACAAAAATATCCTATTTTATTGCCGTATTATTGGTTTACAAAAGGGTTAAAAATCTTGCTGTTTAACCGCAAGAGGATTACCGAAGTAGTTAAAAGCTATGACGGAATAGACCTTTCCGACGCAAAAAAATTAGTGGAATTCAAAAAAAGTATAGGACTGTAAAAAAGCTTCTGATAGAAGCTCCGCCTGCGGGCGTGGGTACAAGGTAGCTGTTTTGTTATTTCGTCATTACAACAAAATATTGTAATTTCCTACATAATAAAAAAAGCACCGAGTTTGATTCGGTGCTTTTAAGTTATTTGGTTAATACCTTTTTGTTCCAGCTTTTTTCGTCGCATTTAGGACATTTCATATACCGGGTTCTTCCTATATGCATAGCAAAGAACACGCTGCTATATTTCGGAATGTATCTGTTATGGCAGTTCTGGCACTCGTAGTATCCTGCTATCTGCTCAATTCTGACGGCATAAAAAATGCCAACGGCAAAAATGACAAATCCCGCAATAATAAGCAAAACTCTTGAAATATCAGGCATACTTATAAAAGATGCCGTAAATATAAGTGCGAAAAATGAGATTGTGGAAATATAGGTTAAAACCCATTCCAAGCGAAGCATAAATCTATCGGCGTCTTCTTTCGTATAAGTAATTTCATTATAGTTTTCCATATTTTTATCTCCTCAGTTTTTCGGTAATATAACAGTCTAAAAATGTGTATGGATTTCCATACACATTTTTAATGCAATACTATTCTTCTTCCGAAAGGTCAAGACCGTCCAAAAGGTCCGGAGCGGCTTCCGTTTCGGGTTTTTCCTGCTTTTTGGAAGTCTTTTTAGATGGCTTTTCCTCATCTTTAAAGTGTACGCCGTCAATGTGTATGTTAACTTTTGAAATGCTTATTCCCGTCATTGTTTCGACGCTGTTTTTTACATTTTCCTGAATATTCCAGGAAAGCTCCGGAATACGAACGCCGAACTCAACGGTTAAATACAAATCTATTATTGAGCCTTCGGGCTTAATGTCAACCTTAACGCCCTTTTGCAGACTCTTTTTTGCTCCTAATTTTTCGGCAATCCCTGCGGCAACGCTTCCTGACATACAGTAAACGCCGTCAATTTCACTTGCGGCAATACCGGCTATGGCAGCAACAACATCATCGGAAATATTTACATTTCCGCCGTCTTCCTTCAAGGTAACTTCATCAATTATCTTTTTGTTATCTTCCATAATTATTTTCAATCCTTTCTGAAAACAGGTATGCTTATCCTTAGACAATTATATCAAACGGCGAAGAAGATTGCAACTATTTTGCCTCAATTATTTTAATATTCTTAGCAGAGGTATCAAGCTCCGATGTCACAATTTCTTTTAAGGTTTTTGCATCATCGCTTGAAAAATTGTCCTTCTTTACTATTATTTCCACACTTTCGCCGTCAATATACACGGAAATATTTTTATATCCTTTCGCCTTTGCTAAATTTTCGATTATTGTTTCCTTTTCGGTATTTTCGGCGATAGAAACTATTTTATCCTGTGCCTGACGCCTGACATCGCCGTCAAAGCTTTCGTTTGTTGCGGTTTGGTTTAAAATTTCCAAAGCCCGTGAGCGTGAATTATCCTTGGAAAGCTTCGCTTCGGAAAAATATTCCTCCAAAATGGGATTTGCGGAAACATCGGTAACTTCACTTTGAGGGTTTGAAACAAGCTCTGCTTCACCGAGCTTTTTTGCCTCCTCTAAATAGCTTTCTCCGTCAGATACCTTTATTGTGTCCTGATATGACCAATTCAGGTATCCCGCAACCCCGATAAGTACGACCAGTGCCGTTGCAATAACTTCCTTTTTTTTGAGAACCATCATAATTTAATTCCTTTCCTTTCCTTCTAAAACGCATATTTTGTGTGACGAAACTTCAAGCACAGCCGCCGCCGCATCGGAAAGCGATTTTTTTACCGTACTGCTTACAGGTCCGCTTGAAACAATGATTACACCCTTTACCTTTGGGTAAAACTCGGATTTGATAAAAGGTGAATTTCCGTCCATAACAACCGAGTTTTCAGAGGAAACCTCGCCTCTCTTTTCCTCAAACTCCAAATCATACCCCGTAGTACCGTAATATGTAATCATAACGCTTACCTTACCCGCTCCCGAAACCTTGGAAAGTATTTCAGAAAGCCGTGCCTCGTCTGAATATTCATCATACTTTTGCGGTTTTGAATTATCGTTTTTTTCTCCGCCAAAGCTTGGCAGAAGCATAAAAACAATTCCAATTATAATTATTATATACAGGCTTTTATTATTCACATATTTTGATAAAAAGTCATTTAATTTTGAATTCAATTCTGTCACAGCCGTAAACCTCACTAAGTCTTTTTACTGCATTTTCAGGGACTTTTTTTGATAATGCTATCCTTGTAACGCCCCGTATTTTATGCTCCTTGTCTATATCTAAAAGGACATCGGCGTCTGCTTTTATGCCAAATTCTGCCCTTAGTCTTTCGCTGATGTCCGCCTCAACATTTTCTTTGAGCTTTTGCGAAATACCGTCTAAAAAAAGGGCGGTGTTTTGGGCGGATTCGCTTTTTAAGGGTTCGAGCTTTAAGCTCTTTATTTTAGGCAGGGGCGAAAGAATGACAAGCATTATCAAAAATCCCAAAAGCACACGGATATATTTTTGATGCTCTTTTGGCGAAAGAATGTCGGACAAAGCGGCAATAACCGCAGCTATGCAAAGGCTTATTACATATCCTTTCAAAAGCTCACCCCCGACGATAAAAGGATTATAGAAATTGAAATAACAAATAAAAGGGTTGCCGTTATTACCGCCACAAACAGCATTTTTACGGCTTCCGATACCGATAGGAGCATTTTTACAACACGCTTTTCGGAAAAGGGCTCGATAATTGCGGCAGTTGCTTTTAATAAAAGCATCATAATTAGTATTTTAAGGGCGGGTGAAAAAGCAATCCCAAAAAGCGTAATCATACCCGCTGTTCCGACTGCGTTTTTCAGTAAATTCGCACCTGACAAAACCGTTTCAACAGTATCGGAAAGGATGCCTCCAACTATCGGCACAAGACTTCCGACGGCGAATTTAAGACCTTTTGTTGCAACCGCGTTAAAGGCTTTTGTGCTGAATCCGTAAAGCGACAAAATGGCGGAAAAAAGGGTTAAAAGCCCTGTCAAAAGCCATTTTGAAACGGAAGAAAGAAATTTTGTGAGCGTTTCTATTTCTATTCTGTCGCTTATATTCCCTGCAAAAGCCAAAATGGCGGAGAAGCAGCAGACGGGAAGAATACATTTATCTATCAAAAGCCCCAAAACATAAACACTTGCCATAAGCACAGGCTGAAACGCCGCCGCCTGAGTAACCGCTCCGCTCGTTATAAGCATTGATATAAAAATCGGCTCAAATTTAGTTATGAAATCGCAGATATTATGTATCGCCTGTGCAGCATAGCCGAAAGTTTCCGAAAAGATTTTGACAAGGGGCAGGGAGATAAGCAGAAAACAGGCAAGTCCTGCCGTTTCAGCAGTTCCCGAAGCCTCAAACGAGCTTGAAAGTATACGCACGATACCTGCCGCAACCGATAAAACTAAAACGGTTTTCAAAAGACTTTTTGTATTATTAAGCTCTTTAAAAAAACTTGAAAAAAGACCGTTTATAATGTCAATGGGATTCAAGCTGAAATCCCCGCTTGTAATGCTTTTTACAGTAGTATTAAAGGTTTCGTTTCCCGTTATTTCATAATCTTCCGCATAGACGGGGGACAGGGTTATCAGAAAAATGAAAATGCAAAAAATGATTTTTCTCATTGCAGCTCCTAAAAATCGGCAAGTGTGTCCAAAATTGCGGATAACAGTCCGCTTATAATCGGCATCATAAGTGCAATTATGCTTATTTTTCCGGCGAGTTCGAGTTTTTTTGAAAGCAGACTCTCATTTGCGTCCTTTGCAAGTTCTGAGGCAAATTGTGTTATGTACGCAATACCGATAATTTTTATAACCGCCTTTACATAAACGCTGCCCAAAAGTGCATTTTCCGAAAGATTTTTTATGCCCGACACAATATCCTGCATTGCGGGAACGGTATAAAAAAGCAGCAAAAATGCCGTAGAAAGTGCGGTTAAAACGCCAAGCTCCGCCTTGTATGCACGAACAGTCATTGAAAAAAATGTACCGATTATGCCGATTGAAATTATCTTAAAAATGTCCATAGCTATAAGTCAAAAATCTGCTTTATAGACTCAAAAAGACCGCCTATTTCGGAGGTTAAGACATAAAGCACGACGATAAGTCCTGCGATTGTTGTTAAAAGTGCCTGTTCCTCACGTCCCGAGCGGATAAGGAGCTGATTTAATACTGCGACGACAATTCCTACACCCGCAACCTTAAAAATCAAGTCAACATTCATAGTTTTCCTTTCTATACCATAAGAAGTGCGATTAAACAACCTAACAAAAAGCCCATATTCCTGTATAATTTCCCGTATTTTTCATAATCGGAATAAGCGGAAACGCGTGAAGACGCCAAAAGCTCTTTTGTATGCAAAATACTGCTTATTTGAAAATCCTTATTGATAGAGCCCAAATTTTGCGAAAACTCCAAAAGAATTTCCCTGTCCGACTTTGAAAGGCACATATCGTCATTTTTAAGTGCATTTGAAAATGCCTGAAAGGCGGACGAGTTTTTGAGATTTTCGGCAATGCTCCTGAAAAAAGGAAGATTTTCCATAACCCCGACAGATAATAGTGCTGATGAAATATCCTTTTCGCAGTAGGAAATTTCGTTTTCCAAAAGATTTAATGAGGATATTATTGTCAGCAGACTGTCACACCGCTTTTTGAGCCTTTCTGATTTTGAAACGCCCCATATTCCAAAGGCGGAAACTATTAAAACCGCTCCGAAAAATTTAAGCATAAATGCCTATTCCTTTAAGATTTATTGTTTCGTCAAATTCGGGAAGAGTTATGTTTTTGCCGTGAATACTTGTGATTATGCTGACGCCACGCCGTTTTATTTCAGCTATTGCGGAAAAATCGCCGCTGTCCCCGATTTCGTCGGTTATTATGACATCAGGGGACATAGACCGTAACATAAAGAGCATACCGTCCGCCTTTTTTGTGCCGCTTAATACATCACAGCCATACCCCAAATCAAAAGGCGAAAAACCGCCGTGTAAAGAGGCAATTTCACCACGCTCATCAACGATTGAAACACGCTTTCCCATAAGGGAAAGATTTCTTGCAATATCCCGAAGCAGTGTGGTTTTTCCGTACATTGGAGGGGAAACAATAACGGTATTTTTAATAAATCCGCCTCCCGCAATCCTGTCCATAAGCCCGTCGGAACAACCGACAAATTCCCGTGCAAAACGGTAGTTAAGAGCCTGTATGCTCTTTAAATGCGTTATTTTTCCGTCCGATAAACACGCCTCGCCGCATATGCCGACACGGTGACCGCCGGGGAGAGTGACAAACCCGTTTTTTATCTCATTTTCATAAGCGTACATTGAAAAGTTGGTTATAAGCTCCAATGCCCGTTTTATGTCCCGCTCATTCACGATAATACCGTCTTTATTTTCGGGTGAGGTGACAAAAAAGCATCCGTTTTGGCTGACGGCACACAGTCTTCCGCCAAGACGCAGACGAAGCTCCAAAAGCCTGTCCGTATCGACATATTTCAGCTGCTCCCGTATCCTTTCGGGAAGAGCTGAAAGTAGGGAATATGTGCTTTTTGTACTTTCTTTTGCAAGTGTAAACATTTTGTCCACCTCTTTCACAATATACTATGCCGAAAAGCAAAAAGTAGAACAAAAAAAGAAGGCTTTTGCCTTCATATATATTTTCGCATATGCTTTAACGCACTTTTTTCAAGACGGGAAACCTGTGCCTGAGATATTCCGACCTCGTCAGCAACCTCCATTTGTGTTTTCCCCTGAAAAAACCGCAAATCCAAAATATGCTTTTCACGCTCACATAAATGCTTCATCGCCTCGGAAATTGCTATGTGGCGAAGCCAGTTTTCGTCGGTGTTTTTGGTATCTTTGACCTGGTCCATAACAAAAATTGCCTCGCCTCCGTCATGATAAACAGGCTCGAAAAGGCTTATAGGCTCACATATGGCGTCAAGTGCAAAAACGACCTCTTCCTTTGGAAGATTTAACATATTTGCGATTTCCAAAACGGTAGGCTCTTTGGAATTGGCGTTTATGAGGCTTTCCTTTGCGTAAAGTGCCTTGTAGGCAATATCCTTTAAGGAACGGCTGACACGAATGGAATTGTTATCTCTTAAATAGCGGCGTATCTCGCCTATAATCATCGGCACGGCGTATGTGGAAAACTGAACATTCAGGGTAGTGTCAAAATTGTCAATCGCTTTGATTAACCCAACGCAGCCGACCTGGAATAAATCGTCCGCATTTTCGCCGCGTCCGGAAAACCGCTGGATTACACTCAAAACAAGACGCAGATTTCCGCGGATAAAGGTTTCACGGGCCTCCTTGTCGCCCTTTTGGATTTTTTCAAAAAGCTCCTCCTTTTCTTTTCGCGTAAGAGTCGGGAGTTTTGTGGTATTAACACCGCAAATTTCGACTTTGTTCATATACATATCCCCCTTTTTTGAAATTATGTAACGGGATATATCGGAAAATATGTATATCTTTATTATTTTCAATTTTTTTGTGGGTTATACTTTTTGCAAAAAAATATCCCTGTGAAAATTTACACAAGGATACTAACAATTTATAATTCTATTTCCGCCATGCACTCGGTGAAAAAAGCACTAACATTGGGAAAATTTCAAGTCTGCCGGCCAACATATCGAAGGTAAGAATTATCTTTGAAAATGCTGAAAACAGGCTGAAATTTTGTGTCGGTCCGACTTTTGCAAGTCCCGGACCGATATTGTTAAGCGTTGCGACAACTGCCGTAAAGTTGGTTGTATAATCCATGCCGTCAAGGCTTATTATGAGTATGGAAATTACATAAATAACTATATATGCCGCCATATACACATTTACCGCACGGATTACGGTATGTTCCACGGGGCGTCCGTTCATAGTCACTTTGTGGGTACTTTTCGGGTGTGAGGCAATTTTTATTTCTTTAAAAATGCTCTTTACGAATATCATTATTCGTGAAACTTTAATTCCTCCGCCCGTACTTCCTGCACATGCACCGACGAACATAAGCGTAACCAAAAGCGTTTTTGAAAACTCGGGCCAAACATCAAAATCGGCGGTTGAATAACCCGTAGTGGTTATAAGTGCCGCTACCTGAAATGCGGAATACCGCACAGTTTCAGAGATCGTATTATATAGCGGACGGATATTTACCGTAACCAAAACTATGGCGAAAAATACTATGCCAAGATATGCCCGAACTTCCTCGGAGCGAAATACCGAGCGGATTTTTCCAAGCAGAATCAGGTAGTAAATGGAAAAATCAACACCGAATAAAATCATGAATACGGTTATTACATTCTGGATATAGGGCGAATAGCCTGAAATCCCTGAATTTAACACGCCGAAGCCTCCCGTACCTGCCGTACCGAAAGAAAGGGTAAGTGAGGAGAATATGTCAAGTCCGCCCGCATACAGCAAAACTGCTTCAATCAAGGTCAGAATGGTATACATAATATATAGGATTTTTGCGGTTGTACGCACCTTTGGCACGAGTTTGCTGACAGACGGCCCGGGACTTTCCGCTTTTATCAGGTAAAGGTTATTCCCGCCTGACAGGGGCAAAATAGCAACTAAAAATACCAAAACGCCCATACCGCCTATAAAGTGGGTAAAGCTACGCCAAAACAGCATACATTTAGGCAAAGCCTCGACATCTTGAAGTATCGACGCACCCGTTGTCGTAAAGCCGGAAACCGTTTCAAATACGGCGTCGATAAAATTCGGAATCGCACCGGAAATTACAAACGGTAAAGCACCGAAAATACTCATAACTATCCACGAAAGAGCAACTATTGTAAAGCCCTCTTTTGAGAACATCGTCTTATCCTTCGTTTTAGGAAGCGTCAAAAGCATACCTAAAATTCCGCAAATTAATATGCATATCACAAATGTAAGTACATACGGCTCGGAAAATGCCAAAGCACATATGAGCGGAAGAACGAGTGCTGCCGCCTCGACAATAAGCACCCAGCCGAGTGTGTTTAAAATGACTTTATAGTTCATATCTTTATTCCCTTATATCAAAATATCTGAAATGTCTTTTGAGCCTCTGTGTGTAGTTACTACAATAACAGTATCTTTTGGCTCTATTGTATCCTTGCCGTGAGGAGTTATGATTTTGCCGCCTCTGTTTATACACGCAATACGGGTATTATCCTTTAATTTCAACTGTTCAAGAGGCACATTTGCGATAGGTGAGTTTTCCTGAACACGAAATTCCAAAGCTTCCGCTTTTCCGTCTAAAATGAGATGCATTGTCTCAATGTTACTTCCCATTGAATTATGCTTAGCACGTACAAAACGGAGGATATAATCGGCTGTAATATTCTTTGGATAGATTACTGTATCGAGGTCAAGTCCGTCTAAGACCTCGTCATAGGCAATCCTGTTCACCTTTGTCACGATTTTGCCGGTCATTTTTGTTTTTGCAAATAGCGAAAGAAGCACATTTTCCTCATCAATGTTGGTAAGTGCGACAAAGGATTCCGCTTTTGAAAGTCCCTCCTCCAAAAGCACACGGTTTTCAGTGCCGTCAGCGTTTATTATGGAAGCACTTGGGAGCATTTCACAAAGCTTGTCGCAACGCATAGGATTCTGTTCGATAATTTTTACTCTGATGCCTGTTGCAATAAGCCTTTTTGCGAGATAATATGCGGTTGCACCGCCGCCTACAATTATTGTGTCTTTTACGCGGTTGGTTTTAACGCTGATTTTCTTAAAGAACTCCACACTTTCTTCGGGAGAACATACAATGCTCACAAAATCGCCGCTTTTTATGATAAAATCACCGTTTGGAATATACGCGTTTTCGCCACGCTCAACACCGCATACCAAAACTTCACCGCCGAACTTATTGCTCATATCGGCAATTTTTATATCTGCAACGGGTGACTCGGGAGCAACCTTAAACTTTAAAATTTCAACTCTGCCCTTGGCAAAGGTATCTATTTTAATAACAGACGGGAACCGCAAAATTCTTGCAATTTCCCGTGCCGCCGTGTCCTCCGGGTTAATAATCATGGCAAGACCTAAATCTTCCTTAAAAACATTCAGCCATTTTGCGTATTCGGGATTCCGTACCCTTGCAATCGTTTGGCAGCCGCCTGTCTTTTTTGCCATAAAGCAGGTCAATAGATTAAGCTCGTCGGCTCCTGTTGCGGCAATTAAAAGGTCGGCATTTTCAATCCCGGCGTCATTCAGGGTATCAATATCAGAGCAGCTTCCGCATACGCCCATTATATCGTATTCGTTTATAAGGTCCTGAACGACATTGTATTTTAAGTCAATTACGGTTATATTATGCTCTTTTTCCTGCGATAGCTTTTCCGCAAGTTTGTGACCTACCTTTCCGCAACCAACAATGATTATATTCATAATACTTCCTCCTACTAAAATAAAAGAATTACCTCATTATACCAAATAAAACTGAAAAAAGCAAATCAAAATTTTGAAAATGCTTCAAGTTCTTTTGCTTTAAACTGCGAATCATACAGCTTTTGATAAACACCGCCCAGCTTTATAAGCTCATCATGTGTGCCTTTTTCCAAGATTTCTCCATCTCCTATAACCGCAATTTCATCAGCGTTTTTTATGGTAGAAAGACGGTGTGCGACAACTATTGTAGTACGCCCTTTGCAAAGTTCGTCAAGTGCGGACTGAATAAGGATCTCGGTGGTATTGTCAAGGGCACTTGTCGCTTCGTCCAAAATAAGTATGGGCGGATTTTTGAGAAAAACACGGGCGATTGATATACGCTGTTTTTGACCGCCCGACAGCTTTACGCCTCTTTCGCCTATCTGCGTGTCATATCCGTCCTTTAAGGACATAACATATTCGTGAATATTGGCGCGTTTTGCCGCCCTGATTATTTCTTCGTCTGTGGCATCAGACTTGCCATAAGCGATATTTTCCTTTATGCTTGAATTAAAGAGATAAACATCCTGCTGGACAATGCCGATTGCACTGCGTAAAGAGTTCAGCGTCAAGGAATGTATCTCGTTGGAATCAATAAAAATCTCACCCTTTTTAACATCATAAAAATGGGGAATAAGATGACAAATTGTAGTTTTTCCGCCGCCCGACGGTCCGACTAAGGCGAGTTTTTTTCCGACAGGTATGTCAAGAGACAGGTTTTTTATAACCTCGCTGTCGTCGGTATAGCCAAAGGAAACATTTTTAAATTCAATATGCCCTTGGCAGCCGGTAAGGTCATGAGCATATGGGTTGTCATATTCGGGCTCGGTATCCATTATTTCGCAAAAACGCTCAAAGCCGCTTACGCCGTCCTGAAACTGCTCCATAAAGTTAATAAGAGTGGTTACCGGTGTCAAGAACAGGTTTATGGACACAATAAATGCCGAATAATCCCCAAAATTGATTTTTCCGGCATAGAGGAAAAATCCACCGGCAATTAAAACGATTACATTAAAAATATCGGTTATAAACGAGGTTGAGGAATGAAAAATTCCCATTGCCTTGTAGGCGGATTGTCTTGCTTTTACAAATTCCAAGTTGCCCTCTTCAAACTTTTCCGTTTCCTTTTCGGCATTGTTAAATGCCTTTGTTACCCGTATCCCCGAGATACTGCCCTCTATGGAGGCATTTATTTGTGCAATCGATTTCCTGCTCTCAAAAAACGCCTTGTGCATACGGGTACGCATAACCATTGCCACCCATACCAAAAACGGAACGCACAAAAAAATGATTAAAGTAAGCGAAAAATTTATAGTGGAAAGATATATGAATGAAGTAATTACAGTTATGCTTGAAATTATGGCATTTTCAGGGCCGTGATGTGCAAGTTCGCTTATATCCATAAGGTCATTAGTAATGCGGGACATAAGCTTTCCTGTTTCGTGGTTATCAAAAAAAGTAAAAGAAAGCCGTTCCAAATGGCAGAACATATCCCGACGCATATCCGCCTGCATACCAACGCCCATCATATGTCCCCGATACTGTATGTAAAACCGCAAAAGCATACGGATTATGTATAAAAAAACAAGTAAAAGTCCCGAAAATATAATCATGCGGTACATTTTTTCGGGTATGAAGATGTTCAGCATACGCCGTGTTACTATCGGATAAATTACGCCGATCACCGACACAAAAAATGATGACAGCATATCTAAAACAAAAATTTTCCGATACGGTTTGTAATAATTCAAAAATCTTTTAAACATTTTGACCTCGTTTAAACATTTATTATAGACCGATTATAACATAAAACCCGCAAAAATCAAATAGTTTATAAAAAAAAGCAAAGGCCTAAGGAATTTTCCGAAAGCCTCTGCCTTTTTTGTTTTCACAAATGATGATTATTTACAGATTATCGTCTGTAAATACAACGAAAAAAGGTATGCCGATATTGCCCAAACTAATATTATCAGTATATGATACATTAAAAATAGGAATTATCTTGCCGTTTTTGATTTCAGAATCATCATTCAAAAATGAAAACGGAGTGATTACTTTAATCATTGTTATTTGATTTTGTTTTCGTAATCCTCAATCATCTTCTTACTCATTTGACCTGTACGACTTCTAAGATTTTCAAGGTATTTTTCGCAGGTTTTTCCTGTAAAAATCTTGATTTCAAGCATAAGTCGGTCGTCATCCGGAGTAACAAAAATTTTGTCGATATACTTGTTTACAAACTCCTTTGATATAATTCCGTCCGCGGCATCTCTCTCTGCAATCCTTAATACATTGCGGATCTCATCTATGTGTTTTTTGAAATCCTCCTTGGAATTTTGCTGTTCCTGCAGTTCAAACAGTTCTTTTTCAAGTTTATCAATAGTTGACTTGCACTCACTGTTCATCTGAATATAATCCTCATCTGACAAATCTCCATTCAGATTATAATCGAGAATTTTGCGTTTTTTCTTCTGTTCATGCTCAATTTTAGCTTTCAGTTTTTCTATATCTTTAGTGAGCTCTTCATTTATGTCAATGCTCTTATACATTTCAATATATGATTCAACCAAATCCTCGGCTATGGGGGAGGTTTCATTGAAAACATCAAAAAGAATGGGCTTGATTTCCTCTTCGTAAATTGCAAAAGACGGGCAGGAGTCGGTACCGTTATTGATTTTTCCACTGCATACCCATTTGCTGTTTTTGTTTCCCTGCCTGTCAATACTGTCGCGGCGGTAATATGCACGTCCGCAGTGAGTACAAAATAGCTTTCCCGTAAGCAAATTTGCATGATTGCAGATGTTTTGCCTGTTTTTTACATCTTTGCTCCGCCTTGAAAGAACGGTATTTGCCTCGTCCCAAAGCTCCTCGGTTACAATAGCAGGAACAATTTCGCCTGTTTCGTCTTTAAACATAACCCATTCCTCAGGCGGAAGGAAATGCTGTTTTTTTGTAAACATATCGACAACCTTTACCTTGTTGCCTACATAGTAGCCTTTGTATTTAGGATTGGAAATAGTGTTTGCCATTGTAGAATGTGCGATTTTGTTGCCGTTTCGGTTTCGGTAGCCTTTCTCCCAAAATAAGTCTTCAATTTGTTTCATACTGTATCTGTCGGTTGCATAAAGCTCAAAAAGCTCACGCACCATTTTCGCTTCATCTTCATTTATGACCAGCTTTTTGTCCTTTTTATCATACCCGAAAATTCGGCTGTTACCAAGTACAACATGGTTTTTTATGGCCTGCTGATGCCCGAATTTTACTCTTGAGGACAGCTTCCTGAGCTCGTCCTGTGCTATTGATGACATAATAGCAAGACGAAGCTCCGAGTCCTCATCTAATGTGTTTATATTATCATTTTGAAAAAATACACCTACGCCGCTACTTAATAATTCTCTTGTGTACTTAATGCTGTCAAGCGTGTTTCTGGCAAAACGCGAAATCTCTTTTGTGATAATAAGGTCAAACAAATCATTTTCGGCGTCGCGTATCATTTTATTAAAATTCTCGCGTTTAAAAGTGGATATTCCCGACAAACCTTCATCTATATATCCGGGAATATATGTCCATTTTGGGTTTTTCTTTATAAAGTCAGTATAGTAAGTAATCTGATTATCGAGAGAATTTAACTGCTCGTCCTTTTCAGAGGATACACGAGCATAAAAGGTCACTCTCATAGGTATATCATATATGGACTTTATTTTTAACTGTTCTCTGATCTGATGTATATTCATAAAATCACCTCAAAATACATTGTATCATTATCATAATTATATCATATAAAAAACGAAATCACAAGCGTTTGCATAAAGTTTCAAAAGGTAGATAATGGTAGAATCCCCCAAGGAACTGAACTCCTTGAGGGATTTTGCCGTTATCTTCTGGTTTTAAATATCCCGTACCGAATCCATATATTCATAAACACAAAACGGAGCGGTACAGGATTCTATTTTCTATCAATCGAGCCATGACACCTTCTAAGTATCAAAGTGCTCATTTTGTTTTTCTCTTCTTTCGTAATTAACCCCTTATTAAGTAACACATCGTTGAAATAGCTTAACCATATTTCTTTTGCAACTGAGTTCAGCGGAATCACCCTCCTTTTTAATAGTTTTTGCAATAGTGCAGTCACATATGCATTTTATTAAAAAGGGGTATAATTACTCCTGTAAGAGAGATTTGCGATGAATGCCAATTTGCCGTATTTGATTAAAAACGGCGGGATAGCTCATGCTTATAATGCAAGACTACTCAGATGAATACACTTTATACCCAATTCTGTCATTTTTAAAAACCATGAGCTTATCACCGCTTTTTTTGATTATGCTGCTTTAATATCGTTATTATGTATGAACAGCAATACGTTTTCTTGCCAATTTTTCCATGATATGCTTTTTTTGGTAATTAGCAGAATTAGTTTTACATTTTTTACTATCTCGTCCTCTTTTAAACCATGAATAATTAATTCTACAATGACTGTGCTATAGTTCGTGCGGATAGCTTATTTCGTATGGCGGCACATTCTACTTTTGATAGAATTATGGATAGGATTAAGAATAATTCGTATTTTAAGAATCAGTTGATTGAACTTATAGGAAACGCATATAAGGATAAGGGTTTTTTTGAGCCAAATGTTGAAATTCATGATATCAATGCTGAAATGCGGGAAATGTGTGGGGATGATATATTTGATAATCCTGTCGATGAATAACATTCAAATCAAGGGAGTTTCCCTCTCCCGATAAAAAAATGAAATCAACAAAAGCCTTAAAAACAAGGAAATTCCTCACTTAAACTCAACACAACCACTTTTATTTTGCGGAAAGTGGTTGTGTTTTTGTGCTATACTCGGAAATAAATTGTCGATTTTTGAAACTTTTTTCTCATTTCGGCAAAAACTATTGACAAATTTGTTCTTTTACAGTAATATAAATTCAAAGAAAAGAGGTGCGGGAAATGGTTCAAAGGAAAGAATACTTAGATAATTTAATAGCACTAAAAGATAAAAAGGTTATAAAGGTTATTACTGGTGTCAGAAGATGTGGTAAATCTACCTTGTTTGAGTTATATATAGACTATTTGAAACAGTCGGGAGTTGAAGAAGGACAGATTATTTCAGTTAATCTTGAAGACCTTGAAAACTTTCATTTGATTGATTATCACGCGTTATATGATTATATATCCGAAAAACTCACTCCCGATAAGAACAATTATATTTTCATTGATGAGGTTCAAAGGTGTAGTGGATTTGAAAAAGCGGTTGACAGCCTGTTTATAAAGAAGAACTGCGATGTTTATATTACGGGTTCTAATGCATATCTTTTATCGGGAGAGCTTGCGACACTTCTTTCCGGTAGATATATCCAAATTGATATGTTGCCGTTCTCTTTTAAGGAATATTATGATGCAAAAAAAGAAAGCGGGAAGAGCAAAAGAGAACTTTTTGACAGCTATTTAAAATTTGGCTCTTTTCCGTATGTTGCATATCTTGATAATGACGAGAAGATTATAAATCAATATATAGAGGGAATCTATAATACAATATTACTAAAAGATGTTGCAATGAGGGAAAAGATAACAGATGTATCGGTACTGGAAAATATCTTAAAAACCGTTGCGTCAAGTATTGGCAGTCCTATTTCAGCCAAGAAAATAAGCGATACCTTAATATCAAGCGGAAGAAAAATCTCGCCAAATACAGTAGAAGCATATTTGCGGGCATTAACAGACAGTTATATTCTTTATAATGCTACAAGATACGATATTAAAGGTAAACAATTCTTAAAAACATTAGGAAAGTATTACTTTGTCGACAGTGGTATCAGAAATCATATAATAAGTGGATCCGCAAGTGATTTAGGACATATTCTTGAAAATGTAGTATATCTTGAACTTTTAAGACGGAAAAATAAAGTTAATATAGGTAAATTGGCTGAAAAAGAAGTAGATTTTGTAGCTGGTAATATGGGCGAGATTGAGTATTATCAGGTCTCTGCAAGCGTAATTGATGAAAAAACATTGGAGCGGGAATTAGCACCGCTAAAAGAAATAAAGGACAATTATCCTAAAACAATTTTGACGCTTGACGATATCGGTAATGGAAAAAATTATGAGGGTATAAAACAGATAAATGTTATAGATTGGCTACTTGAATGATTCGGGGCAGGACTTTTCCTGCCCACTTTCATTCTATTTCCGGTTTGTTACCATATCACATATTTGGTCAAAAATCGTGAGATAGCTCACGGTTTTTATTGAAACGTATCACCGGTAATATACTTCATGCTTAATAACACTACTTGCCAAAACCGTAAGCTATCTGGTACTTTTTTTACCAAAACGCCGTTATTCCTCTAATTTGTACCATATATATAAGACAAGTAGCCAAAATATAAACCCCATAAAACCTACCTCCTTTATTCAGCCATTGTTTCGCCCGATGATATCTGTTATCTTAGTGCCGTATTTCAGGTATAAATCCCTCTCAATATAGCCAACAGATTCAAGCTCTGAGAGAGTTATATATCCCCATTCCCAACAGAAGATATGACAGTATCCAAAGAATAGCCAGTCACCGTCATCTTGCTTTTCACCCTCTGTTATGAGCCATGTTCCTCTGCCAAAGGGATTGAAGTATTTAACTACAATCGTAGCATCCTTGCCTTTTCCGTCTTGGCTATACAATGGGTATCCCTTGAACTTTTCAGCTAATTCTCTTGTCATCAGTTTCATAACATCATCTCCTTTACACATCCACATCACAGTACATTGCGAGCTTTTCATCATATCTATACGGCAGTCCTTCATAACTGAAAGCATTTGCTGGGATAATATAAAATATCCAAATGTATTCGTAGTAAAATAAACTATTGTTACCCAAATTATAATCAAAAATGTAGTTTTTCAAAAATATTAGTGCAAAAATGCGGGAATGTTTTCATAAAAACCATTGATTTTTACA
Organism: Clostridia bacterium; assembly: GCA_017551095.1. Lineage (GTDB taxonomy): Bacteria > Bacillota > Clostridia > UBA1381 > UBA1381 > UBA1738. The sequence goes on from JAFZMQ010000030.1 coordinate 70,990, forward strand.
GGAAAGTGTGGTAAAATACCATTAGATTATAAAGGGCAGGTGATTTTGGTGCAAAGAAAAATAATGGATTTCTTAAAAAAATGGAAAGAGAATCCGCACAGGAAACCGCTGATTTTGCAAGGGGCAAGGCAGGTCGGAAAAACATATTCGCTTTTGGAATTCGGAAGAACCTGCTATGAGAATGTTGCGTATTTCAATTTTGAAACAACTCCGAAACTTGCCTCCATATTTGAGGAAAATGTAAGTCCTGATTATTTAATACCTATACTGTCGCATTTTGCAGGGCAGACAATCATAAAGGAAAAAACGCTTATCATATTTGATGAGGTGCAAAAATGCGAAAGGGCTCTGACATCGCTAAAATACTTTTGCGAAGAGGCACCCGAATACCATATAGCAGTAGCAGGAAGTCTTTTGGGAATTGCAGTGAACAGGGAGGAGTTTTCATTTCCCGTCGGCAAGGTTGATATAAAGACAATGTATCCTATGGATATGGAGGAATTTTTGTTAGCACTTGGCAAAGACGATTTGATTAAGCGTATTAAAGAATGTTTTGACACAAACTCCCCAATGCCTGAAATTCTTCACGAAGAGGCTATGAATTTATACAGGCAATACCTTGTTGTCGGAGGAATGCCCGAATGTGTGATGAAATTTGCCGAGACAAAGGATTACATTCTCATAAGACATACACAGGATATGATTTTAGAAGGCTATCTTGATGATATGAGTAAGTATAACAATAAAAACGAAATAAAGAAAACACGGCTTACTTACGACAATGTTACGGTACAGCTTTCAAAGAAAAATACAAGGTTCCAGTATAAGCTTATAAAAAAAGGTGCAAGAGCGGCAGAATTTGAAAATGCGGTTGAATGGCTGACATTATCGGGTATAGTGTCGCAGGTTTATAAGATTGAACAAGTCAAAAAGCCTTTGGAAAACTATCGTGATATTGATGCTTTCAAAATTTATGTGTCCGATGTCGGTCTTTTATGTGCAAAAAAGGACTTGATACCGCAGGATGTTCTATATATGTCTGATGAACTGAATGATTTTAAAGGCGGAATGACAGAAAATTATGTAAATTCACAGCTTATATTAGGCGGTTATAAGACATATTACTGGATGACGGAACGGGGTGCGGAGGTGGACTTCGTTATACAAAAAGACGGCGATATTATACCGATAGAGGTTAAAAGTGCCGATAATACAAAAGCAAAAAGCCTTAATATGTATATCAAGGCTTATAAGCCAAAGTATGCGATAAAGCTCTCTGCAAAGAATTTCGGATTTGAAGATGGGAAGAAAACTGTACCGCTTTATGCTACTTTCTGCATTTAAGTTAAGAAAATCAGTGCTAAAAGCACTGATTTTTTGCGTTTATATTACTATTCTATACTCATACCCAATCCTTGCAATATGCCCATCAAGAGAGCGGTTATTACGGGTAAAAAATCTTGTTCGCACGGGACAGATGTTATTGACCATTTGGCCGCCAACAGAGCCGGCTTGTCTTGAAGTTAAGTCACCGTTGTAACCTTGCTTCAAATCAACTCCGACTTCACGGGCAGCTTCCATCTTGAAGTTGTCCATTGCCTGCTTTGCCTCAGGCACGTTGATCTTTGATCTGCTCATTGTTTCTTCCTCCAACATTCTCTATTTATATAAAGCAATCGCAATAAAAGCGATTACAGGCTTATTTTTTGATATTAGTCGTAAATTATTACAAAAATATTTTTCCAATTTTTTAAATAACGCAATTCGCCGTAAAAAAGCATTGACAATGGCATATGTAATTGATATAATGAAATGGTATTGCTTTAAGTTATTGAGAGATAGTGAGGGGAAAATATTGCAGCAACGAAATATGGAATTTTATGAAAAATATATAAAAAGATTTTTTGACATTGTTTGTGCAGTACTTGCGATGGTTGTTTTTTGCTGGTTATATTTGATAATAGCGATTCTTGTCAAATTAAGGCTTGGAAGCCCGGTAATATTTAAACAGCCACGGCCCGGAATGATTGACAAAAAAACAGGGGAAGAAAAGATCTTTTATCTGTATAAATTCAGGACTATGACCAATTGTGTCGGGGCGGACGGCAAACTGCTTTCAGACAAGGACCGTTTGGGCAGACTCGGCGGATTTTTGCGTTCAACATCTCTTGATGAAATTCCTGAGGCGTGGAATATCTTAAAGGGTGATATGAGCGTTGTCGGCCCGAGACCGCAGCTCGTCAGGGATATGGTTTTTATGACGGACAGACAGAGAATGAGGCATACGGCAAGACCCGGCTTATCGGGACTTGCACAGGTAAACGGACGAAATGCGGTCAGCTGGGAAGAAAAAATAAACTGGGACTTAGAATATATAAAGAAAATCACATTTTGGGGAGATTTGAAAATTATTTTTAAAACTGTAAAACAGGTTTTTGTTTCTTCGCATAAAGAGGAAAACAGAGAACAGGTTGATCTTGCACTTGATTACGGAGATGTTCTTTTGAAAGAAGGCAAGGTAAGCAAGGAAGAATATGATAACTTGCAGATACAAGCCGAGAATATTTTGAGGAGCATGAAATGATTTTATTAAAAATTGCATATGAAAAGATAAATAAAAGACCTGCCCCTTACTATTACGATTATTCAATTTTTAAACTAATGGGAAAGCCTATACGGAAATGGGTTGCCAATGTAGTAGCACCGAATTGTGTGTTTAATAAAACGAGAATTTTCCTGTATCGATTGTGCGGATTTAAAATCGGAAAACGCTGCTTTATCGGAATGCATTGCTATTTTGACGATTTGTGCTACAAAAGTCTTCAAATAGGCGACGATGTGGTTATTTCTTACGGCGTTTATTTTGCTCTTCACGGAAAAAGTCAAGGCAAAGGCAATCACCCGGTTGTCATAGGCAACAAAGCATATATCGGCATGAGAGCAAGTATTATAAGTAAGAACGCAGATAACACAAGAAACGGTGTTTGTATCGGAGAAAAAGCCATAATAGGTGCATGTACGCTTGTCAACAGAGATATACCGGCAGGAGCGAAGGCTGTTGGCGTTCCGTGCAGATTGATTGGATAAAAAGACAATGAGTGAATTAGTTTCAATAATAATGCCCTCGTATAACACGGGCAAATTTATAGAAAAATCCATAAAATCAGTTATAAATCAGACTTATAAAAACTGGGAACTGATTATTGTTGACGACTGTTCGGACGACGATACAGATGCTACTGTAAAGCCGTATCTTTCCGATGCAAGAATCAGGTATTTTAAAAATGACAAAAATTGCGGAGCGGCGGTAAGCCGAAACTATGCACTAAAACAGGCAAAAGGAAAGTGGATGGCATTTCTCGATTCTGATGATTTATGGACGCCTGACAAACTTGAAAAGCAGATTGATTTTATGGAGAAAAACGGATACCACTTCTCATATACCGAGTACGAGGAAATGGATGAAGACGGCAATTCTTTGGGCATAACGGTGACAGGTCCTGAAAAGATTACGAAAGCGGGATTTTTCAACTATTGCTGGACAGGGTGTCTCACGGTTATGTATGATGCCGGGCTTGTCGGACTTATTCAGATAGCGGACATAAAAAAGAATAATGACTATGCTATGTGGCTTAAAGTATGCAAAAAGGCGGATTGCTATCTGCTTAAAGAAAATCTTGCATTTTACAGACGCGGAAGAAGCGGAAGCGTGAGCAGTCACAGCATACGAAAAATGATAATTTGGCATTATAAGCTGTATAAAGATGCAGAGGGGCAAAACGCATTGTTTGCCGCATTTAATACTTTGCGAAATATGGTTTTCGGATTTTATAAAAAGAAAAGGTATGTAAAAAAACATAATTAAATCAAGCAAATCACGGAGGATCAAATGAGTAATAAAAGCGTTTTTTATAAATTAAGAAGAAAAGGGCAAATTTTTGCTTATAGATTGACAAATCCTGTATTTGTGTCAAGGCTTTACTTCCGACACGAGCTTGGATATACCTTGAACCTTGATAATCCGGTTACTTTTAACGAAAAGCTTCAATGGCTCAAACTTTTTTATTGGCCTGAGAACGAAAAGGCAATTCAGTGTGCCGATAAATATGCCGTTCGCTCATATATAGAAAATATGGGGAAAGCGGAAATTTTAAATAATCTAATCGGAGTATGGGACGATGCGAAAAAGATAGATTGGGACGCGCTTCCGCAAAAATTTGCATTAAAATGCAATCACGGCTGTGCATATAACCTGATATGCCAAAATAAAGATGAGCTTGACGGCAAAAAAACGATAAAGCAGTTTGATAAATGGATGCATGAAGATTTTGGGGAGTACAACGCAGAGCCGCATTATGACAAAATCCCGAAAAGAATTATTTGTGAAGAACTTTTAAAGGGCGAAATCATCAATTACAACATATATGTATTTAACGGAAAGGTTGTCTTTTTCTCTGTTGCAGGAGGTTTAGGCGACGGCGTAGGAGAACACCTTACATACTATAATGCAGACGGAAGTCTTGCATCATTTAAGAATAAAAATTACCCTGTAAGAGAAGAAAAACTCACGGAATTACTTCCGCAAATGCAGGAAATGGCGGTTTTTCTGGCAGGGGACTTTCCTATGGTAAGGGTTGACCTATTTGATGTAGGCGGGAAAATAATCTTTTCAGAAATGACATTTACACCTGGTGGGGGGCTGATTCCGTTTGATTCTTATGAAGCGGATAAATGGCTTGGCGACCAGCTGGATATAAGCAAAGAGATGACATCTGTCTTAAAAAGATAATAAAACTTAGGAAAAATCGGGGTGGGAAAGTTATGGATTTTGGAAGTAAGCAAAGTTTTTCTTTGACAGAAAAGTTGCTTATGAAGACGCTAATTCCTCTTGGAAATTTAAAATACAAAGGCGTTAAGAGAAAACATTATAAAAAATTCCTCACGGTGAAAGAAATCTGTAATATTGCGGATATTGATATTTCTCAGCTTAATGACTCGGTCAAAAAAGTACTTAACAAAAAAGTTTCGGGTGCGTATAGGGCGAGTTCAAGGTTTATAAAAGACTGTATTTGTGTTCAGCTTTACGAAGACGGTGACGGAGTTATGCGTTGGGCGGCATCACATGGAGCAACGGTTTGTGTAACATCGCATAATATTGAGGATATTCCGTGCATAGTGGCAGAAAATCCCGCCGCTGTATATTCGGATATATGCAGTTACTACCGCAAAAGAAATCCTATTGAAGCGACAACAATAGTCGGAAGTATCGGAAAAACGACAACGAAAAAGATGGTTGAGTCGGTTTATAAGACTCAATTTGAAACATTTTGCGATGCAGGTAACGATAACCAGATTGACGGTGTTGGATATTTTGCACAGCATATCCCCGAAAGGGCTGAAAAATGGGTTCAGGAGGTAAGTGAAGATACCCCCGGATGTGTAAAAGAAATTTCCAAAATCGTAATGCCTTCCATAAATATTGTTACGGCAATAGACAAATCGCATATTGAAGAATATGGCGACGAAAACGGAATTTTGGACGAGATCCGTTCTATTAAAGAGGGTATGTTGGAAAATGCCGTAAATATTGTAAGCAAAGATGAAGATAACACGGCAACGCTCTTTTCCGAAAAGGATAATGTGATTTTTGTATCGGTAAAAGACGAACAGGCGGATTATTACGCAAAAGACATTGTGATTAAAAATGACGGGATGCATTTTTCCGTTACGGATAAAAAACAAAATCGGGATTTTCCGGTATTTTTGCCAAATGTTTTTGCTGAACATAATGTATATTCCGCACTTTACGCTTTTGCGGCAGGAGTATGTGCGGGAGTTTCGTATGATAATATAGTGAAGGGATTGTCGTTATACAAGGCGACGGGTATCCGCCAGAACGTGTATCGTGCGAAGGGCATGACGGTTTATGCCGATTGCTATAATGCGGTGGCAAAATCTATCCGTTCGGCAGTAGAGGCGTGTGACGGTATCCCTGTTACAGGTAAAAGGATAGCCGTTATCGGAGATGTTGAAGAAGCGGGAGATTTTTCTGAGGCAGTGCATAAAGAAATAGTAGAAATCATAAATAATTCGAGGTTTGATGTGCTCTTGACCTTTGGCGAAAAAATGGAAGAAGCTGTAAAGACGACAGAAGTCCGTTCAAATTTGGAAGTAAAGAGCTTTTTTAATAAGAGTAAGCTGAATTCGGAAATACGGAAATATATAGAAAAAGACGGTCTGATATTGTTTAAGGCAAGTCATAAGAGCCGTTTGGACACATGCATATCGGCAATTTTTCCGATGGCATATTTTAAAAACATAGCAAAAAGCAGTTTGCCTCAAATTACTCACAGATTAAAGGTCATAAAAAGCTGGACTATATAGGGAGATTCTTGATAGAATGAAAAAAATTATGCTAATCGGTGCTTTCGGCAACGGGACGCCTACAACCAGCGGGCAGATAATTCGCACAAATATTACATATAACGAACTTATAAAAAGGTATGGAAAAAAGAATGTATTAGCCGTAAACACATCTGAAAGCAGGATTAAGTGCTTGGCTAAGCTTGTTTGGCATTTATTCCGTGTGAAAGACATAATGGTTATTCTATCATCAAACGGAATGCGTGTAATGTATCCTATTTTGGAAAAAACGGCTAAGCTTTTCGGGAAAAAGGTGCTTAACAGTGTAGTCGGCGGTACAATAAAGCCGATATTGAGAGCGTATCCCAAGTGCCGAGAAGCGATGAAGAGTTTTAATGTAAATTGGGTGCAACTGCCGGATATGGTAAAGGAACTTGAAGCAGATGGGATTTATAATGGAGAGGTTCTCCCAAATGCAAAGCCGTTAAAGCTTGTTACAGCAGAGGAAATGAAGCCTGTTTCCAATCCGCCGTATAAGTTTTGCACATTCAGCAGAATTTCAAAGGAAAAGGGCATAGAAGACGCAATAGAAGCAGTAAAAAAGATGAATGAAAATGGGGTTATTGCTACTCTTGACATATACGGAGCACCCGACGAAAATTATATAAAAGATTTTGAAAAGATTATGTCGGAGGTCCCAAAATATATTACCTACTGCGGTGTTGCAGAATACGACAAAACATCGGATTTGCTGAAAGACTATTATATGCTCCTGTTCCCGACAACCTTTGACGGAGAGGGGTTCCCGGGGACTTTAATAGATGCTATGTTTGCAGGACTTCCCGTTATTGCAACAGATTGGAGACATAACGGAGCGGTAATAACCGACGGACAAACAGGATATTTATATGATTATAAAGACAAAGAAAAATTGCCTATGTTAATGGAAAAAGCCATATTAAATCCCGAAACCGTATACGGTATGCGTGAAAAATGCCTTAAAGAAGCCGAAAAGTATACAATAGAACGGGCGATGGATATAATTTGTAAAAGAATTGACGGATAGTATAATGAAAAGATTGTTATGTATTTTAGATTCTCTTGATACCGGCGGAGCGGAAACTTTTATGATGAAGCTTTACCGCAAATTAGACAAAGAGCAGTATCAGATTGATTTTGTGGTCTGTAAAGACGGTTTTTATGATGATGAAGTCAGGAAAATGGGCGGGAAAATTTTTGTTATTCCGCTCAGGACGAAACACTTTTTTAAATCATTTTCAGAACTTCGCAGAATAGTTAAAGAAAATAGGTATAAGTCGGTGTTAAAGCTGGGAACATCACCGATAGTTGTATTTGATTTACTTGCAGTAAAATTCGGCGGTGCTAAAAAAATATGTTTAAGGTCTTGCAATGCACCTAAAAATGTCAGAATAAAGCAAAAAATAATAGATTTTGCACTAAGACCGCTGATGAACAGGCTCACAGATGTAAAATTGGCACCGTCCGACCTTGCCGGAAGATATACTTTTGGGGACAAGCTTTATGAAAAGGGTAATGTAATCCTTTTAAAAAATGCATTGGATTTGGAAAAGTATCGTTATTCCGAGGAAGAAAGAATAAAAATCCGTCAGGAATTTGGTATTGGAAGTGGATTTTTAGTAGGGCATATAGGCAGATTTGTTCCGCAAAAGAACCATAAGTTTTTGATTAGTATATTTGCCGAATTAAAAAAGTGCAATCCTGATTCAAAGCTCATTCTTGTCGGAACAGGACCGCTTGAAACGGACATAAAAAGATATTGTGACGAGCTCGGCGTGGGTGAAAGCGTGATTTTTGCCGGTAGAAGAGATGATATACCATCATTGCTGTCAGCTTTTGATGTTTTCCTGCTACCGTCGCTATATGAGGGAATGCCGAATACCGTTATTGAGGCACAGGCATCGGGACTTTTATGCATCATATCGAATACTATAACAAAACAGGCTGATGTTACAGGCGGAGTAAAATACATATCACTTGGTGAAAGCTCAAAAGAATGGGCAAGGTGTGTTTTAGAAGCAAAGGACAAGCCTCGTATGGAAAACGGCAAAAAAATGCGGGAACAAGGATACTCTATCGAGGATTCTGTACGGCTGTTTGTGGAACGATGCTATGAGTAGATTTTTAAAAAAGTGTTTTAAAAAGGAGGGGAGTAAAAATGAACTTTAAGCTGAATTTGCTTAGTTTTGGCAAGTTGCTTGTTTTGATTTTTGTGCTTTATACAGGCTGGTTCAGATACGCTTACGGAATAAGACAAATACTCTTGTATGCTCCTCCGATAGCACTTACGGCAACTATACTTTTACATATGATAACACACGGAAATCTTAATATACGCGGCTGCCCAAGCATAATAATCGCATTTTTTGCATTGGCAATTTATGCATTTGCTTCGGGTAATATCGTTGCGGTTAACAAAAGCTATTGCATTTCATCAGTTGCAACGTTTTTTGCACATTCTTTAATATGTTTTGCTGTATATTATATTTCAAAAGAGGAAAAAAGCATAAATTGGATTTTGAATATACTAATTATTTGTGGCATACTATGCTCGGCATATGCGTATTTGAGAGGAATTGCTCGTAAAACAAGCGGAGTTGATGCGATAGTTTTGGGCGAGGCCAACAATCCGAATTTCTTAGGGATGGTTATGCTCACATCAATATTTGCACTGATTTACGATTTTGATAAGTTCAGGAAGAGAATGGTTTTAAGCACAGTTTTACTTGCAGCTTTTGCGGGTGTTGTTATACTGACGTCAAGTAGAGAATGTTTTTTGACTTTGGTAATCACTGTGGTGTGGTGGATATTTGCGTTTATGAAAGCATTGGCAAAGGAGGAGCATTCGGGAGGCAGTATTTTTCATAATTCAATTTATCAAATATTTATTTTACTTGGAGTAGGGTTAAGCATAGTATACTTTATAAATAATTTTGAAGGTACAGGCGTTTATACAAAGATTGTAAATTCTATTACCCAGGGAGATGGATTAAATTCACGAAAACTTCTATATCAAGAAGCGTGGAGACTATTTAAAAGGCATTACCCTACCGGAGTGGGATTTGACCAATTCAGGTTCTATACATCGTCAGGATTCTATCGTAACATGACTTTCCACGGACATTATTCCCACTCTACCTATGCGGAGATTGCCTCATGCTTGGGCATATTTGGAATATTGATATTCTTTATACCTCTCGGTCTGGGATATTTAAAAACGATAGCGGAATTTTTAAAACACAGAGATTACAAAATTAGTATGCTGCTTATTATGTTTACGGCAGAGCTGATGTTGGGATTGGGAACTATTTTCATATATGAGTTTTATCAGATGCTCATTTTAACCATAATATTTTACGAGTGTCAACAAATAGAAAAAAGCAATGCTAAGGGAGAAATATATGAAAAGCCTCATAAAAAGAATTAAAAAAGCCGTAAAAAATCCCAAGACTGCAATTTTTGCCCTGATGGATACCGGAATCGGAAGGGTAATACCGGACAAGCAGTATCTGGAATTTTTATATAAACTTAAATTGGGCAAGAAATTAGACCTTGAAAATCCGCAGACATTTAACGAAAAAATGCAGTGGATAAAGCTTTATGACAAGAAACCTGAATACACGGTTATGGCAGATAAGTATGCCGTAAAGAAGTATATATCCGACAAAATAGGAGAGGAGTATGTTATTCCTCTTATAGGCGTGTGGGATAACTATGACGACATTGATTTTGACAAATTGCCGAATCAATTTGTTTTAAAGGCAACACATAATAGCGGTGGGCTATGTATATGTAAAGATAAAGGTAAATTTGACAAAGAATCGGTAAGAAAGACATTTGTAAAGGTATTAAAAAAAGATTATTTTTACCATATGCGTGAGTGGCCTTATAAAAATGTTCCTCGCCGCATAATAGCAGAAAAATATATGGAAGACAAGGATACAGAAACGCTTGTTGTGTATAAGGTATTCAATTTTGGCGGTGAGCCGAAAATTATTCAGGTTATCCAGAATGATAAAAAAGAAAACGAAGTAATAGACTATTTTGATACGGAATGGAATCTTTTGGAATTAAGACAAAATTTCAATAATAGCAATAATCCCACAAAAAGACCGGAATGTTTGCAAAAGATGCTCGAATTATCAAGTGTTTTAAGTAAAGACATACCTTTTGTAAGAGTGGATTGGTATGTGATTAACGGAAGACTGTATTTTTCGGAATTTACCTTTTTCTCGGACGCGGGAATGGCGGCATTTACTCCGGAAGAATGGGATTACAAGTTAGGCAGCTGGATTTCGCTTCCAGAAAAGAAGTAATATTTTTTGCATTGTGGAGTTTGGTTATGAAGATGTTAAAAAAAATAATAAGAAGATTTAAGTTTTATTATGCAAATAGAAGTATGCCGACAAAGGCGGAATATTTACGCAAACAAGGAGCGAAAATTGGTAAAGGGACAAGACTGAATTGCAGTACGACTGCCTTTGGTTCAGAACCCTACTTGATAGAGGTCGGAGAAATGAGCTATTTCTCTGCGGGAGTGCAATTGTTTACTCATGATGGCGGAGTAATGACTTTAAATAATATGGGCTTTTTTGATGGAAAAGAAATGGATAAGATGGGCCGCATCAAAATAGGAAATAATGTGTATATCGGTACAAATGCAATGGTATTGCCGGATGTCACGATAGGAGATAACTGTGTAATAGGAGCAGGAGCGATAGTGACAAAAAATATTCCAAGCGGCAGTGTTGCAGCAGGTGTTCCTGCAAAGGTTATATGCTCGGTGGAGGAATATGGTAAAAGGGCAAAAAGCAAAATATATCCCACGATGGGTATGCCTTTTTTGGAAAAAAAGAAGTTTCTTATGGAAAATGTCAAATAGTTTTTTTTATAACTGAAAAATGATATTCAATAAAGCATAAAGAAAATGCACCTCAAAAAAACGATTTTGGGGTGCATTTTGTCTTGAAACAGGCATTTTTTTGTGTCTAAACAGTTGACATTACATATAAAGTGATATATAATTAAATAGGTTATTTGTGTCATATCATGTAGAAAAAATAGCTGACAGAGGGAAAATTATGTATAAGGTGATAAAAAGGACGGCCGATTTTGTATCCGCCCTGATGCTTTTGATTGTAATAAGCCCCGCATTTCTTGCTTTGGCAGTGCTGGTCAGGGTAAGAATAGGTAGCCCTGTTTTTTTTGAACAGATACGGTCGGGCAAGAACGGAAAGCCTTTTAAAATAAGAAAATTCCGAACAATGACGGAAGAAAAGGATGAAAACGGCGTATATCTGCCTGACGAAAAAAGACTGACAAGGCTCGGACGAGCGTTACGGGGAACGTCGCTTGACGAGATTCCCGAGCTCATATCCATAATAAAAGGTAATATGTCGGTTATAGGTCCACGCCCGCTGCCGCCGTACTACGACGATTATTATACCGAGCGGGAACAAAAACGGTTTTTGGTAAGGGGCGGATTGATTCCGCCTGAGGTGCTTTTCCATAATGTTCAGCCAACTTGGGAAGAGCAGCTTGAATATGAGGCGTGGTATGCTGAAAATGTGTCTTTAAAACTTGATTTGGCGATACTTTTTGCAGTGTTTAAGGGACTGTTTACAAGGTACAAAGACGATTACGGCGAATATGTCCGCGGTGATTTTGCGGAGGAGCGTAGGAGAGAAAGAGAAAATGATAGCGTCTATTCATCAACCTGATTATATACCTTGGCTTGGGCTTTACTATAAGATTGCACATTCCGATGTTTTTGTCTATCTTGATGATGCACAGTATTCAAACGAGGCGGACCATAATGTAAATAAAATCAAGACGCCACAGGGCGAATTAAAGCTTAAAGTGCCCGTCGAGCAGCATTTGGGCGACCTCATATGTAATGTGCGGACAAGGGATGAGCTGGGCTGGAAGAAAAAGCATCTTAAAACAATTCAGATGAATTATTTAAAAGCTCCGTATTTTAACGATATTTTCCCTCGTCTTTCCGAGATTATTGAAAATCATACCGGAACAATCGCCGAGCTTAATATGCATATAAACAAGTTTATATGCAAAGGGTTCGGATTTGATACAAAAATCTTAAAAAGCTCCGATATGGATATACATTCAGAGCGTGAAACAAGGGTCATAGATATATGCTTAAAGGTCGGTGCGGATGAATACCTTTCGGGGAACGGTGCAAGGGCATATCAGACCGAGGAACATTTTACAGAGCGTGGATTAAAGCTCACATATCTTGATTACAAGCCTATCGAATACAGTCAGCTTTGGAATAAAGTAGGCTTTTTGCCGTGTATGTCGGCTATTGATTATATATTCAACTGCGGGTTCGACTGGGAATATGTAGAAAGAAAAGTCAGAGAATTAAATGATGGAAATAGGTAGTTTTATTGAATTGCAGTTCCCAAAGGGATTGGAATACTATAAAGGGGACAAGGATATTGCAAGGCTAAACACAGGCCGTGCGGGAATCTGGCACGGGCTTACGGTTTTAGGGTGCGACACGGTTTGGATTCCGCATTATCAGTGCGATTCTGTTCGCGATTTTTTGAATAAAAAGGGCGTAAAAATTAAGTATTACAGTATCGACCGGGAGTTTAACCCGATAGATTTGACGCCGCAAAAAAACGAGGCTGTTCTTTTTGTGAATTATTTTGGCATAATGTCAAAAAGCAGGATGGAAAGCTTGGCAAAAAGCTATAAAAATGCCATAATCGACAATTCACAGGCATTTTTTGCACCTCCTCTTGATACTTGTATGAATGTTTATTCCTGCCGGAAGTTTGTCGGTGTTCCTGATGGGGCGTATGTTTTGGGCAAAAACGCGGATAAGAAAGCGGAAGAATATGATGAGTGCCATTCCTCCGATACATCACTTTTTATGCTGCAAAGAATTGAATATGGCTGCGAGGGAAAGGCGTACGAAACCAGACAGAAAAATGAGAACAGAATTGAAAACGAGGATTGCCTTAAAATGTCCAAGCTAACCAGGACAATTCTGGACGGAACAGACTATGAAGTTATAAAGAAAAAACGCGTACAAAATTTTGCGTATGCCAAGAAACTGTTTGACAAGTTAAATAGGCTTGATGTTTCAAAATACTATGATGACACCGTAGTTCCTATGGTATATCCTCTGTTAATTGAGGACACATCGCTGCTTTATAAGCTGCTTGATGCCAAGCATTTTCAGGGACATTGGTGGAATTATTTGCTTAAAGAAACGGATGCGGATTCCTTTGAGCATTATTTGTCAGAATATATGATTCCTATAACGATTGACCAAAGATACGGAAAAGAAGAATTGGATTATCTTTACGGTATTATTGCAGAAAGTGAGGACAATAAAGTTTGAGTAAAGGAAATATTTTGTTTTTGGCGACAGTTCCGTCGATGATAACAAAATTTAATACGCGAAATATCCGTATTCTTCAAAAAATGGGTTATAAAATACATGCAGCTTGTAATTTTGATGACAGAAGTGCGTGGACGGATGAAGAGGCGGAAAACATACGGAAAACGCTGTTGGATTTAGACGTCACGCTGCATCAGATTGATTTTCCGAGAAAGCCGTACCACCCGATATTGCTTGTTAAATCCTATAAACAGTTAAAAAAACTACTCAAAACGGAAGATTTTGAGATGATGCACAATCAATCCTGCGTAAGCGGGATTTTGGGCAGAATCTGTTGTCGGAAAAAGGACATTAAGATAATACATACAGAACACGGGTTTTACTATTTTGTAGGCGGCCCTATATATAATTGGATATTTTATCCCTTTGATAAAATGTGCTCAAAATGGACAGATGCCTTAATTACGATAAATAGAGACGATTATGAGTTTGCGAAAAAGCATATGTATGCAAAAAAAACCGTGTATATTCCGGGCGTCGGAATTGATACCGAATATTACGGCAACACGGTTATTGATAAAACCAAAATGCGTGAAGCATTAAATGTCCCAAAAGACGCGTTTGTTGTGCTTTCGGTGGGGGAACTCAATAAAAACAAAAATCATGAGATAGTGCTTCGTGCGATAGCCGTGACTAACAAAAGCGACATTTATTATGTAATTAACGGCGAGGGAGAGATAAGGGATTATCTTGCCGAAGTTGCTAAAAGCGTCGGAATGTCGGACAGGTTCTTGCTTACGGGAAATGTGAAAAATGTAAATGAATACTATAAAATGGCTGATATATTTGCCTTTCCGTCAAAGAGAGAGGGCTTGGGACTTGCGGCACTTGAAGCTATGGCAGCAGGGTTACCGCTTGTAACCTCCAACAAAAACGGCATAAACGATTATGCAACCGACGGCGTTACGGGGTTTATGTCAGAGCCTGACGATTTAAACGGATTTAAAAATGCAATAGAAAAGCTGTATGAATCAAAATCTTTGCGTGAAGAAATGGCAAAGAACAATATTGAGCGTGTAAAGGATTTCAGTGAGCAGAGAACAGACGAAATAATGACAGAAACTTACAGAGCCGTTATGGGAAATCCGTGAGGTAATGCAAATGAACAAGTTTAAGAAAAGGTTTATACAATTCAAAACTGATGTTGAGCGTTTTTTGCAGTACGGCGATTTGCCGACAAGTATGTATGTAAAGAACGGGTTAAAGGTCGGAAAGCGTTTTTCACGGCAAAGCGGGACAAGGCTTGATATATCAAACTGTTGGCTCATAGAAATCGGCGATAATGTTACGCTTGGTAACAGAGTTCAGCTTCTGGCACATGACGATGCGGCGGAGCAGTGGCTCGGTTACAGGAGAGTCGGCAGGATTGTGATAGGCGATAATGTGTTTATAGGGGCAGGCTCGACGGTACTGCCGGGCGTCACAATAGGCAAAAACAGCATAGTAGGAGCAGGTTCGCTCGTAACAAAGAGCATACCTGAAAACTCGGTAGCGGCAGGAGTTCCCGCAAGAGTTATTAAAACGCTGGACAGTTACCTGGGAAATCTTAAAGATGATATTGAAAACGCCGAACAAGAGGGAAGAATCCTTGATATACAGTATGATATAAATTGCAGGAGCGATGAAAAAACCGACGTAAAACAAATAGAAGAGGGCAAAAACTATTATTTCAAAATAACAAGATTTTGTGACCAAGCGGAAGAATAAAAGGGGGCGGACATATGCCGAAAAATCAAATAAAAACCGATTTGCTGCTTAAAGAAAACGCGGAAAATGCGCTTATTTCGGTAATAGTCCCCGTATACAATGTTTCGGAGCATATTGATGGATGCATAGATAGTATTTTATCGCAGAGTTATGGAAATTTTGAGCTTATTCTTGTTGATGACGGCACTCCCGACATTTCTGCGGAAAAGTGCGAGGAATACGCCTTAAAAGATGACAGAATAGTCGTCGTGCATAAGCCTAACGGCGGACTAAGCAGTGCCCGTAACTCAGGTATGGATATAGCAACCGGCAGTTTTGTTACATTTATTGATAGTGATGATTATGTCAATAAGTATTATTTAGAAGTTATGTTAAATTTTCAGACCCTGACAAAAGCAGATATTGTTCAGGCAAGAATTCACATAACAGAGTCAAAAAATGAGGATACGGCGGCATTAAAGAATGAAATACCGTATGAGGTTGCAGACTTTAATAAAGCAATCAATTCGTTTGATTTTAAACCGGCAGCATACGCAAAACTGTATAGTAAATCAGTTGCAGAAAATGTGCGTTTTCTTGGGTGGCGGATTCATGAAGATGATGCGACTTATTACCATTTTGCATATCATGCAAAAACTATTTGTATGGCAGATGTCTTTGTATATGAATACTTCCAATCACAGAATAGCATAACAAGAAATAGCAATAAGGATGTACCGCTTGATTTCATACCGATATATGAGGAGCGTATAGACTATTTTAAAGAGCGTGACGAAACACAGCTTGTTAAAGGCTCATATTTCAGGTTTTGTGTTGTTTTGATGCTGAATTATATCGGGTACATAAAGAATGACACAAATGCACAGGATAGGGAAAAAGTAATAAAATTATTCCGTAAAAACTATAAAAACGGAAGATTGAAGGAAGGACCGACTCTTTACAAAATCCTTATGCTTGTGTTTTATATAAATCCTTATTTTGCAACAAAAATTATGCTTATGCTTCATTTACGCTGAGGAGATATTTGGTTATGAGTAAAAAACTTAAAGTTTTGCTTTTAATGGACGAGGTGTGGAACGACTCCGTTTACGGTAACAACAATATGACAAACTGGTTCAGCGGATTTTTAGGCGCGGAATTTGCATCTGTATGTTGCAGCGAGGGGACGCCGCAGAACAGCTGCTGCACAAAATATTTCCAGATTACAGACAAAATGATGTTTAAAAGCCTGTTTTCGAAAAAACGTGCAGGTATCATCTTGGAGGATAAGGATTATAGCAAAACGGACAATGCGGAAATGGGCAGTAAAAGCGGTATTATCGGAGAAATATCCAAAACGCATATGGATATTTTCAGATTAGTACGGGATTTGTTATGGCTTTTAGGAAGATATGACAAAAAGGCTCTTATAGAATTCATAGAGGACTTTAAACCGGACATAATTTTTTCGGTGCGTAGAGCAACGGTGAAGATGCTGCGATTGGAGCGGGAATTATGTCAGCTTTCGGGACTGCCGATAGCGGCATTTACGGGAGATAATGAGCTTGAAGAGGGCGTACCGATGATTTCGCCGTTTTCGCTCATCAGAAAAGCCATGATAAGACGGGCACTTAAAAAAACAGCACCTATGTACTCAATATATTACACAAGCTCGGAAGAGCAGGGAAAAATATACGCCAAAAACTATGGCATAAAAACAGGACTTTTATTTAAGTGTGCAACGGCAGATTTTGAAACCGTACATAAGGAATTAAGCAGTCCGATAAGATTTCTTTATGTCGGCAGACTGTACTGCGGAAGGTGGAAAACGCTCGGTGCAGTAGCAGAAGCACTTAAAAAGATAAACAAAGACGGAGTTAAGGCAGTACTTGATATTTATACACGGGACAATGTAACCAAAAAGCAGATGCAAAAGCTCAGTGACGGGCAAAATAGTTTCATAAGAGGAGCAATCTCGCCCGACAAAATAAAGGATGAGTACAAAAAAAGCGATATAGTGCTTCACGTTGAGTCTTTTGACAGAAAAAACCGTGCCGTGACAAGACATTCGTATTCAACAAAGGTGGTTGACTGTCTGGCAAGTGGATGTGCGGTTATGGCTATCGGCTGGGAAAAACATTCTGCGTGTGTAGAATTAAAAAAGGATGACAGTGCGATAGTAGTAACAGATATAGATGATTTGGAAACAGTGATAAATGATTTGGTAAAACAACCTGACAAAATCTTGTCATATGCGGAAAAATCAATGAGCGATATAGAAAAAAATCACTCAAAAGCAGATATTCAAAGTAGGATTTATAACGACTTTTTACAGATTATTCAGTAGGAGATAGAGAAGATGGGATTTCTTACATATGCCGTACCAATAACAGTATATATTGTAGGCTTTCTTTTTGAAATCGCATATACGGAAAAGAGCAATCTCGGAATACAAGAGCGGGAACGGTTCAGAAAAAAAATGAATATTTCCATCGGAATTTTAATTTTTCTGATAGCGGCATTACGCGGCCCCGGAACAGGCATGGATACGGGGCAGTATTACAGAATGTTTAAAGATGTTCTTGCGGAGGAGTTGCCTCTTTCGTATTATTGGAGTCAATTGATAACAAGCATATCCGGTGGAACTTTCAGAGATATGTATTTTTGGGAATTCTTTATGAAGTTGGCGTCATATGTAATCCGTAGTGCACAGGGTTGGCTTGCATTTGTGTCCTTCCTATATCTTTTGTCGGTATATATCATAATTGATAAATATTCAGCAGACCCGGCAATAAGTTGGCTTTATATTTACTATGTGTTTATATTCAGCTTTATTTTGCAGGGTCTTAGGCAATCTATGGCAATGGCATGTATAATGTTTTCTTTCCGGTACATAATGGAGCGAAATTGGAAGGGTTTTATATTGCTCATAACACTTGCGACGCTTTTTCACCAATCTGCGATGATATTCTTTTTGGCATATCCGATATCTATGCTCAAGAACCCGAAGGGATATATTATTACAATTATTGTTGCCATTTTGTGTCAGGTAGTGCCCTCTGTGGCACTTGGCATTATCGGAAAACTTGCAGTTAACACGCGGTTTGCAGGTTATACAAGTCACATAAGCGGTCTTTCCTGGAGTTCGTTTTTTATACAACTTGCGATATTTGCTTTTTGCTATTATTACAGGACAAAAGACGATGAGAAAGATGAGCTTATAACAATACTTTTGAACTTTTCGGTTATGGGCATATTAATGCAATCAATGACGGTTATTGTTGCCGAAATGTTCAGAGTTTCATACTATTTCAATATGTTTAATATGCTTCTTCTTGCAAATATTTGTAAAAGCATAGGCGACGAAAAGTATAATCAAAGCTATCGAATTGCCATTATAACACTGCTTTTTGCATATAACTTTGTATCCGGAGCATACAGGTACTGGTTCTTTTGGCAGTGATAAGAGGGGATAATTATATGAAATTGCTTGTTTCAAGCTGTGCGAGGCTTTTTAAAACACCGGACGGCAAGATATACACTCCCGTTGCGTATGGGTATGATTTTTATAAAAGATATTTAAAGGTGTTTGATGAAGTTATCGTCGCAGGTTTTTGCGATAGCATTGATGATGATGAGGCAAAATCAATGCTTTTGGTGAGCGGAGAGGGGATATCGTTTTTTGAACTTCCTTATCCGCACGGAGAATGGGAATATATATTTAAAAGACGGAAAATACAGAAGGCATTAAGGGGAATAACCGATGTATGTGATGCTATGCTTTTGCGTGTTCCCGAAACATTGTGCTTTTTAATAATGGATGTTGCGATAAGAAAAAGATTTCCGTTCGCAATTGAGGTCACCTCAGACCCGTTAAAACTATACACTAAGGCAAGTTGCCCTTCAAAATACCGTCTTGTATATAAAATATGGTACTATATTCAACTGCGGAGAGCAAGTTTTTTTGCACAGGGTACATCTTATGTAACACAGTACGGCTTGCAAAGGCATTACCCTCCGAATCTCAGAAAAAAGGGCAATTTTACGACATTTTATACCGACACAAACATCAAAATTGACGGAAGTATAAAGCCGAGAGAATTGCCGGAAAACCGTCCCGTACGGCTCATCCATATTGCCGTTTCGGTAGGCGGATTTGCAAAGGGACATAAAGAGGCAATAGAGGCACTTAATTTACTTTTAAAGCAGAGAATAGATGTAGAGCTTACGCTGGTAGGGCAGGGCGACCTTGCGGATAAAAATGCGGAATATATCAAAAATAACGGCTTAGAGCCGTATATAAGGCGTACAGGGAAAATTACGGCGGACAAAGTAATTGAGGAGCTTGACCGTGCGGATATATTCTTTTTCCCGTCATATAACGAGGGACTGCCAAGAGTAGTCGTCGAGGCTATGAGCAGAGCCCTTCCTGTAATTGCGACTGATATTCCCGCACACCGCGAACTTTTGAAAGCGGATTATCTCGTTCCGATTATGGACAGCAAAAGCTTGGCGGAAAAAACAGCGTGGATTATAAAAGATGCAGATGCTTACAAAAAGGCAAGTGCGGAAAATATTGAAAAATCCAAGGAATACGATATTGGTATAATAGAGAAAAAACGCACAGACTTTTATCAGAAAATAAAGGAATCGGCAATAAAAAAATAGGGGTAATTTATGAATGATAAACTGACGGTTATAGTGCCCGTCTATAATGTGGAAAATTACATAGAAGATTGTCTTAAAAGCATAGCAGGGCAGGATTATGCACCAATGGAAGTGCTCCTTGTTGATGACGGCTCTACTGATGGCTCTGCCAAAATATGCGAAGAAATGGCATTAAAGGACGATAGATTTTGCGTGATACACAAAAAAAACGGAGGATTGTCAGGAGCGAGGAATACCGGCATTTCACTTGAGGATGGAGAATTTATTTCTTTTATTGACTCTGATGACGCACTATTACAACAACCTTATATTTTTATGATTGATGTATCAAAGAGGCACAATGCCGATATTGTTTTAATGAAATGTGTTTCCTCTGATGGGGATTATGATAATGTGAAATATAATGAAAATTCATCGGAACAGGAAATGAGAGTACAAACCTTTTTTTCAAAACTGTGTAAAGATGAGTTGACTGCTGCTTGGGACAAGCTTTATCGTGCAACGCTTTTTGACAATTTAAGATTTGATGAAAAGGTTTTGAATGAAGATTTTTTGCTACTTGCTTCCATGACTAAGGACAAAAACTTAAGAGTTGTTAGCACTGATTATGAAGGATATTTTTACAGGATAAGGAACGGAAGCATATCCCATTCAGGATTTAGTAAATCTATATTTGATGCGGTAATTAATGCCTATGAAGTTTGCAAAACCAATGTATATGATGAACTTAAAAATGATGCAGTATCACATTTGTTTCATAGGATATTTGTATTTTTTATAGGTATGCCTAAGGAATACATAAAAAGCGAAAATGAAGACTATGTTTTTGCAAGAGAAAAATTGCGAGAATATAAAGGAAAAATCTTTTTTTCTAAAAACAGCTTCAGAAACAAGGTTGTACTTATGATGTTCTATTATTTTCCGGCATCGACCAAAAGAATTGTCAGTTTGTTTATTAAGTAAGCGAGGAGATATTTAATATGCGATATAGTATTATTATACCGGCATACAATGCTGAGGAATACATAAGAGATTGCCTAAAAAGTATAATTAGGTCAAACTGCAAAGATTTTGAGGTAATAATAGTAGTTAATGGCTCTAATGACAATACATATGACATTTGCCAAAGCTTTGCCAAAGATAATAATGAACTTGATATTAAAGTGTTTAATTTGGAAGAAGGAAGTTTGCCAAAGTCACGAAATTTTGGTATGAAACAAGCAAATGGCGATTATATTTGGTTTGTTGATAGCGATGATACGATAGCCTTTGGTGCAATTGATATTATAAATGCCAAAATAGAGCAATATAACAATCCCGATATGTTGATTTTTTCATATAACACAGTAAAAGACGGTGAAACAAAGCCGTTTGAAACGAATTTTGAAGAATGTGCAATTGACAGTAAAAAAGTAATGCATGGACTGTTTGAAGCAAATGCTTGGAATGGTTATGTTTGGAATAAAATTTACAAAAAAGAAAAAATCGATAGTCTTTCTTTTGAACCGAAGTTTGATGGTATAGAAGATTTGAGATTTAATGTGTCAGTTTGTAAAAATATAACCGCATCGGCTGTTATTCCAGACAAACTGTATAATTACAAAATTTTAAGTAACAGTGCAAGTCATAAAATTATAAAAAATGATCAAGAGCGTATGTTCATGTTATATGGCGAATTGTTAAAAGAAATAAGCTGTGAAGAATATCCTTTTGAATATAGGGTTTTAAAAAATGCCTGTGTAGATTTTGCAAGAGGCAGATTGAATATTTTATGGAATATTGACAAAAAAGAGTATTATAAAAAGCGGAAACGCTTAAAGAAGGTCATAACCGAGAATTTTAAATATATTAAAGGAGCTAAGGCAAAGCTTATATCCGTTGTTCCGATATTATCACCAAGGCTGGATAATATTTTGAGGAAAATGACAAAAAAAGAGGTACTTAAATGAAGTTTCTGTTTGTAGTTACCGATTTTGATATGGGCGGAATAACCTCATCTCTTAAAAATTTATCAGACGAGCTGATTTTAAAAGGACATGAAGTGTCAATTGTAAATCTTCCCATGAATAAGGACTTTCCTGTAAAGTTCAACTCAAAAGTAGAATTTATAGAAATAAAAGGTTTGTCGAGGTATTGGAATATAGGAATAGGCGAATTCAAAAAAGCAAAGGGAATAAAAAAGCCATTTTGGCTGATTGCTGGACTATTCAAAAAAACTTTGGTAAAATTTGGACTTTGGGAAAAGTTTGTGTTTGCAAATATGCCAAAAATAGAATGTGATGCCGCAATAGCTTATAGGCAGTCTTCAATATGTTATTACCTGATAAAATATAAAACTACTGCAAAAAGCACTATTGCATTTATACACAGTGAAATTGAATTAGGGTGGGAGGCATGGCTGCCGCCGCTTAAATATATAGACCATATTGCGTGTGTTTCGGATGCTTGGAGCAAGGCTTTTGCCGAGCGTTATCCGCAATATAAGAATAAGGTTTCAACGGTTTATAATCTGTTTGATGCAAAGAGTATAATCGAAAAAGGAAAAGGACAAAATCCGTACACAGATGATGACGGATTTAAAATAGTCACTGTTGCCCGTCTTGAAAAGGGGCAAAAAAGAGTCGATAAAATCCCTGAAATTGTAAAGAGCATAAAAGAAAAGAGCAATAAAAAAATAAGTTGGTATTTAATTGGTGACGGACCCGACAGGGAGCTTGTAAAAGAGAATATAAAAAAATACGGCGTAGAGGAAAATGTAATTTTAGCCGGTGCTAAGGAAAACCCGTACCCGTATATAAAAAATGCCGATTTGTTTGTCCTTATATCGTCTTGGGAATCGTACGGAATGGTGCTTGTAGAGTCGCTGATTTTAGGAACGCCTGTCCTATCTACCGAATATCCTGCGGTACACGAAATTATTGATAACGGAAAAAACGGAATTATTGCAAAAAATGATATAGATAGCGTAGTTTCAGAAATTATAAAGCTCATTGAAGCACCTGAAATATATGAAAGAATCAAGGATAATTGTTTGGAATATAATTATTCGCCAGATATTGCATATAATCAGCTAATGGATTTAGTATAATGGAGGAATTATAATGAGTGATAAAAAAGCACCTGCATATAAAAGCCCTGATTATCCGTATCAGCCGACAGGCGAAGTCTTAGATGCAGAAAGATTTCCTGAGGACGGATATTTAGACGGGGATAAGCTCTACGAATTAAAATGTCCAAATCCCGAATGTGAGCTAAGTATACATATCCGTGGCACAAGAGTTTCGGAGTTTTATGAGCGTCTTAAAAAAACAGGCTGTCCCGAATGTAAATTGCAGTTTGACGGTTCGGTATACAAGTTTAAAGAGGGCGAGAAAGAGAGAAAACAACCCGAAAACAACGGCAAATATAAGGGATTTACCGTGAAAGTTATTGAAGTCCGAAAGTGAGAGATATAAATGCCAAAATATAGCATTATCGTGCCTGTTTACAATATGGAAAAGCTTCTCCCAAAATGTGTCGAAAGCATAAAGGCACAGACCTATGAGGATTTCGAAGTGGCGCTTGTTGATGATTGCTCGACAGATAATAGCTATAAAATGTGTTGTGAAATTGCGGCGGGAGATAGCAGATTCAAGGTTGTCAAACAGGATAAAAACAGAGGTCTTTCTTCAACGAGAAACTTAGGAATGAAAAATATAACAGGTGATTACTTTACTTTTATAGACCCTGATGATTATGTTGAAAATAATTTGCTGGAAGAGATAGAGAAAAAACAAAAATTCAGTGAGTATGAACTGATAACATGGGGGATGTACTATGATGTCGTATATCCCGACGGCAAAATCAACATAGAAGAAAGTAATTTAAACTCAAATGCCGATAAGGATGTTGTAAATCCTGTGAGCGAGGATTGGCGGCATTTGTGCATGGATACCTTTTTCGCATCTACCTGCAATAAACTATATCGCACCGACATAGTGAGAAAAAATGGGCTTTTGTTTGATACAGAATGCGTGGATTTTGAGGATTTTATATTCAACTCGCAGTATGCAGAATTTGTAAATTCATTTTCCATTTTAAAAACGCCCTTTTATCATTACAGAATGATGTCCGAGCAGGTAGCACCTCTTAAAAGGCGTTGGGCAACTGTCAAGAGATTTTACGTTAGCGATAAGGTGTATAATGCTTGTTTTAAATTCAAAAAGATGCTTGAAAGCAGAGGAATATTCCTCGATGATATTATGAAGTATGCGTACAAGGCATATATGAATGAAATTGAGTACGAATATAGAATTGGGGATAAAAAAAGTTTCAGAAAAGAAGTGGGAGAGCTCATTAAAAACAGAAATTTCTATGCCACATTGAATGCGTTGAAACAACGGGAGCTTAAAAAACTTGTTATTCCGATGAAAATACTGATTTTATCACAGCAGAGTAATCTTTTTTCAGAGCTTTTATGGAGAGTGGAAAAAAGGAACTTAGGATAGATATTAAAGAATAAAAAATTATTGATTTATCATGAGAAATGTTATATAATCACCATAATTATAGAAGTAGTCAGTTTAAGGAGAACAGACAAATGGAACAAACATGGAAAAAGGTAATTGAACCAAAAAACAAACTTTTGGATTTAAAGCTCGGTGAACTTTTAGAGTATAAGGACTTAATATGGATGTTTGTAAAGCGTAGCTTTAAGAGCCAGTATAAGCAGACTATATTAGGACCTGCTTGGTTTGTAATAAATCCGCTTATAACGTCGGTGCTTTTTACGGTGGTATTCGGCGGAATAGCAAAAATCTCAACAGACGGAGTACCGCAATTTCTGTTCTACATGGCAGGTAATACGGCGTGGAGTTATTTTGCGACATGTCTAACAAATACCTCAAATACATTTGTTGCAAATGCAGGTGTGTTCGGTAAGGTATATTTTCCAAGGCTGGTAATGCCGATTTCTACCGTCATATTTTCTGTTTTGAGCTTCTTAATACAACTTGCCCTGCTTGTAGGCTTTATGATTTACTTCATGGCAATCGGTGAAAATGTGCAGCCCAATATGTATATTTTACTTTTGCCGGTATTCGTATTACATATGGCGGCAATGGGACTTGGATTTGGAATAATAATTTCATCGCTTACGACAAAATACCGTGATTTGACAATCCTTGTCGGATTTGGCGTACAACTTTGGATGTATATAACCCCTGTTGTATATCCTGTTTCGACGCTGTCAGATAAGTTAAAAGCACTAATAATGCTAAACCCTATGGCACCTGTTGTAAACAATTTCAAGTACGCAATGTTAGGCTGCGGAAAGATGGAATGGGGCTATTGGGGACTAAGTGCAATTGTTACGGCAGTAGTGCTGTTTGTCGGCATTGTGATATTCAATAAAGTCGAAAAAACATTTATGGATACGGTTTGATGGAGGAAAGACGATGGCAGAAGAATTGATGCTAAAAGTTGAAGATGTTTATAAAAGATACCGCTTAGGCACAATCGGCGGAGGAACTTTAACCGCAGATTTGCAGAGCTGGTGGGCGAAAGTGCGTCATAAAGAGGATCCGAATAGCAAAATCGGTGCAAAAACATACGGCAAAAATGAGGTTTTCTATGCCTTAAACGGCATTTCTTTTGAGGTACGAAAGGGCGAAGCCCTCGGTATAATCGGCGGGAACGGTGCCGGAAAATCAACAACGCTTAAACTCATTTCGCAAGTAACCGCACCGACAGAGGGAAAGATTTATCTAAACGGCAGAATTACGAGTATGCTGGAGGTCGGAACGGGCTTTCATCCTGAGCTTACAGGCAGGGAAAATATTTACCTAAACGGTGCGATTTTGGGTATGACAAAAGCGGAAATTGACAAAAAAATTGAAGAAATCATTGATTTTTCAGAATGCCGTCAATTTATTGATACACCCGTTAAAAGATATTCAAGCGGAATGTATGTAAAACTTGCCTTTTCAGTTGCGGCACACCTTGACAGCGAAATTATGATTATGGACGAAGTCTTGGCAGTCGGGGATATGGCTTTCCAGAAAAAATGTATTGATAAAATGAAAAGTATTGCCAACGATGAGGGAAGAACTATACTTTATGTAAGTCACAACATGAACACGATTAGGCAACTTTGTGATAGATGTGTTGTTTTGGATAAAGGAAAAGTTATTTTCGAGGGTGATGTTGAAAAAGCAATCGAAGTGTATATGAATTTTGAAAGTAGTACATTTCCAACAAACTATGATTGTAACAATGTATTAAGGGACGATTTGAATTTTGGAAAAAAAGCATTTATTCAGTCGGTAAATTTTTTAGATAAAAACAGTGCAATATATGATTCGGGAGAAAAAATAAAGATAGAAGTTGTTTGGAAATCGATTGTTAATATTGACAATGTTGGAGTTAGAATGGCTGTAAAGCAGAGAACAAGCGGGAATATAGGGATGGCACAATCAAAGGAAACGCTGATTGGAAAAGAAGGAGATGTCAACAGAAGTATTTTTGAGTTAGATCTTTCAAACTTATGTGATGGGGAATATTATATAAAACTATTTCTATATGAAAGTGATATGTCAGGGAATGTGTTTGATTTAGATGGAGCAATGCATACCATTTTTGTAAAGATAAAAACAATCAAAAAAACACGAGCCGTCTGGAAACAGAATTATTGGGGAAATGTCTATTTGAATGAGATAAAAATATTACAATAGCGAATCGATAGATACATAAATGAGGTGATAATGTGGGAGAAAAAATAAGAAATTTAAGTGTATTTACAGTAAATGGCAAAGAGGTTGCGATAGAATTGAATGATGGATATAGCAAGGGATATTCTAAATATGACATTCACATCCAAAATGAAAATATTCAGTATTCGTTGACAGATAAGGATTTCATGAAATTGGTTTCAGCGATGGCCACATCTAATAGAGTATTTGAATCGATGAAAGGAGATACGAAATGTCAAATCCAGCAGTAAGGACGCTTTTTTCTGGTTACATAAAAGGCAAAAGATTCCAAGTAGAGGATAATCTTGGAGAAGCAATTCATGTTCATATAGATGATTTGAGAGTCAGTATGACGGTCGAAGAATATAGACGTTTTGTGAAAGCTGTGCTGGATGCGGCAGATCAGTTATTTGCATTAAAAGGACTGGATTGGAATTTATTGGATTATAGCTCATTTGACTGGCCATGGCTAAATGGGTATGACAGAATACAAAGTATTAGAATAGAGCCGATCAAACTGTCTGAATTATATACAGCAAGTTTCTTTTTGGATAAACCTTTTTTGCCAATCAATACAAAAATCAATAAATCCAGGTTATATAGGGCTTTTAAAGGTGATTTCCGGGGTATAGATTCATATAAGCAAGTAAATATGTTCAATGTATCGAATAGGCAACGGTTGATGCAGATGTATGAACATATTTCAAAAAATGGATATCCGTTTGAAAATAAATACATTATGACTAACCAATTTGGATTGATATATGATGGCGACCATAGAGCAGTATGTCTAATGAAAATTCATGGCAAGGATTATGAGATTCCAGTTATAAAATTGGTGTTAGACAATGAAAAATCAATAAAAGAACAAAAAAAAGCACAACGAGCAAACATATTTCATTGGATATTTAAAACTTTATTCAACCCCATAAATTTGGCAAAAAGTATTGCAAGGAGAATTGTAAAAAAACAGGACAAAAAGTTTGAAACTATTACAATGGGTATATCTTTTTCTGAATTTATAGAAAAAATAAACAAATTGGGGATTAAATATTTTATCATAAATGTCCCTAAATATGATAAATCAGGTAAGCTGATTGCAGATGTGAATGTAGTCGTTCAAAATGGGTTAGATGATATAAAAAATGCGTTTGGAGAAGACATAGAACGAAATCCTTACAAAGACTATGCCATGATATATTCTATCAATAGACCCTTATATTATTTTTTCGAGAGTGAAAAGATAAGCGTGATAGTTTCAGAAACTTTGATTTGCAAGAGCAAGTATGAAGATGCATTACTTCCCATGGATAAATATGTACAAAAGTACGCAAGAGTCAATGCTGTTTGCATAAAAGGTAAGTATTATGCGGATGATTGCATAAAATGCATGTACATATTATTAAACTCACTATTAGAGAGTAGAAGCTTTAAGGAAGAAGAAGTATTGTTTTTAAAGAATCAAATTAACTGTATTACGAGTAATAATTTTTCGGAATTGATGAGAAAAGAGTTGTTTGGTTTTACAGATTATCTAATAGAGCTAATTAAAAAAGACCAATTCAGTTCCATAATAGAACGATATGAAGAGAATATTAATTATTAGATTTTTGTTTAATCATGAAATGAAATAGTAATTGAATCGGAGGATATCATGAGCGATTGGGAGTCAATTGAAACATTTCTTTGCAGCACAAAAAAGAACAATAGTATTATTCTACGAAATTTTAAAGATATATGCAATGAAATAGATTCAGGTGGAGATATAGATATTTTATGTGAGGACAAGAATACATTTGTCGCGGATATGAACTTACATCCCATTAATAACTGTGATGACGGATATAATTATTACACAATGGTAAAAAACAAAAAAGTATTTTGTGATATAAGATGTATTGGGGATGGATACTACGATATGTGCTGGGAAAAGGAAATGTTATTAAGAAAAATTGATTTGGGCAGTTTTTATATACCTGACCCAGAAGATTATGAATACTCTTTGCTCTACCATACAATATTTCATAAGGATAGCTTCCCTGGCAGTCATAAGCAAGAGTTGCAGATGCTTTTTTCAGAAAAAATATCAAACATCAATTTTGCTATTAAAACTATATCCTGTTTTTTGGGTGACAGGGAATATGCAGTAGAGACCCCTAAAGATAAGTATGTGAAGTTTAATGAAAAAAATGTTAAAAAGTATTTTAAAATACAAAAGCATATGAAAGGAAATACACTTATTAGAAGCGTATCAAATGTGGAAGGAGAACAAGTAATGAATGGAAATTTATTAAAGGCAAATAACTTTAAAAAAGTGCTAACATGGATTCACAACAACACAATAAACGGTAATGGAATTACCGTGACATCAAAAGAAAAGGTAATATATCCGGAAGTTACGGGGTATTATATACCGTCTTTACTTGCATGGGGAGAAAAAGACCTTGCAATTTCATATGCTAAGTATTTATGCAGTATCCAAAAGCCGGACGGTTCATGGTATGACGCATATAATAAAGAACCATATGTTTTTGATTCTGCACAGATTTTAAAAGGTCTAATAAGCATAAGAGAAATCTTGCCCGAGGTTGATGAACACATCATAAATGGCGTTGATTGGATACTGTCAAATATGCATAGCGACGGAAGACTAACAACACCGAGCAAAGATGCTTGGGGAAGTGATGAAAGTTTTTGTTCAGAACTAATACATATATATTGTCTTACGCCTATTCGTGATGCAGGGATAATATTTAATCGGCAAGACTATGTAGACGCTTCAAAGAAAATTTTGGAGTATTACAAAAAGAATGAATACGAAAAGATTATGAATTTCAGTCTTCTATCACATTTCTACGCCTATGTGATGGAAGGATTATATGATATGGGTGAAATTGAAATGTGCAGGGAAGCTATGCAAAAGCTTGAAAAATTCCGTAACAGAAAAGGCGGTATTCCGGGGCTTAATGATGTTCCGTGGGTATGCTCTACGGGTATGTTCCAACTTGCTCTTGTATGGTACAAGCTGGGCGAATTAAAAAAAGGTGATACCCTGTTTAAAAATGCATGTTCATTGCAAAATGAAACAGGTGGATGGTTTGGTAGCTATCCGGCACAATCGTTTATGAAATATTTTTATCGTGGTCGTAAGCAACCATATTATTTTTCCGATGCGGAAATAAGCTGGGCTGATAAGTATTTTCTTGATGCCTTGGAATATAGAGAAAAATTATTAAAACAAGGGAAATAATTATGGAAAAACTTGTATCAATAGTATTACCCGTTTATAACGGTGAAAAATATCTTGCGGAATCAATAGAAAGCGTATTAAACCAAACATATAAAAACTTGGAGCTAATTATCGTAAATGACTGTTCAACGGATTCTACCGAAGATATTGCTTTAAAGTATAAAGCACAGGACAGAAGGATTATCTACATAAAAAATGAGGTAAATTCAAAGCTTCCAAAATCACTAAACAATGGCTTTAAAATTGCAAAAGGCGAGTATTATACATGGACGTCAGACGATAACAGGTACCATGAGGACGCAATTTTTGAAATGGTTGATTTTTTGGAAAAAAATCAAGATGTCGCAATGGTGTTTGCCGGATACGATGCAATAGATGACAAGGGAGATGTCAAATACAGATATTTACCACAAGGCAATTTAATTTATAATAATATTATAGGTGCATGTTTTTTGTATAGAAGTGCCGTTGCGAAGGCTGTTGGAGAATACCGGGAGGATTTATTTTTAGTAGAGGATTATGAGTATTGGCTTAGAATAAATCTTGATTATAAGATTGTGCCATTTAGTAAATGCTTGTATGTATATCGCTTTCATGGCGGAAGTTTGACGGCACTGAAAAAAAAAGAAATAAAATCAGCATTAAAAAAACTTCATAGTATGTATCTAAAAAAGTATGAAGAAATGGGTATGACCGAGGATAAAATCATTGAGTATTTTAAAACTACATTAAGATATTATGATAGCTTTATAGAAAGATCGTGGCAAAGAGTATTATTTGCAATAAAACATAAACAGTATGGTAAAGAATTAATAAGTAAAATAAAACAAAAAGTATTCAAAAGGCAAATTTAGGACTTATGGTATTTAATATAAAAACGAGGTGAAACGGTTGCCGAAAATAAGCGTAATAGTACCTGTATACAATGTTGAAAAATACTTAAATCGCTGTGTTGACAGCATATTAAACCAAACATTTACCGACTTTGAGTGCATTTTGGTAGACGACGGTTCGCCTGATAATTGTCCTAAACTTTGCGATGAATACGCAAAAAAAGACAAGCGTATAAAAGTAATACATAAGCAAAACGGCGGACTTTCCGATGCACGAAATGCAGGGATAGATTGGGTTTTTAAAAATAGTGATTCTGAATGGATATCATTTGTTGATAGTGATGATTGGATACACAGCAGATATTTAGCATTGCTGTTTGAAAAGGCAACAGAGTATAATGTCGATATAAGCATATGCGGATATTTGAGGACAAGCGGTGAAAGCTATAACATTGATGCACCGGATATAAATCCTGACTGTTTCAATCCTGAATTGCTCTGGTGCGAAAACCTTGGAAATGCAATAGTAGCATGTGGGAAACTATTTAAAAAGTCTATTTGGTCCAAAACCCGTTTTCCGTTAGGAAAACTGCATGAAGATGAGTTTGTTATATATAAATTAATTTTTACAAACAAAATTTTGTTTTTAAATACAGGGTTATACTTTTATTTTGTAAATACCAACAGTATAACAGGTGTATGGAGTCCAGAACGGTTGTCAGTACTGGATGCCAGAAAGGAGCAAATTGCATTTTTCAAAGAAAATGGCTTTAATCTTGCCTACAAAACTACTATCTTGGACTATATACACAGATATTCCGTTGCTATTAGGGAAATAGATAGAGTATTGCCCAAGTATAGAGATTTATATAAACAGTTAAAAAGAAAGCAGAAACAGGCTATAAAAAAATATGAAAGTGAAGTAACGTTACCATATGCAAGTATATATATAGAAAATTTTGCAGAAGGCATACAAGGAATGAATTTATTTTCAAAATTGATTTTAATTATATTATATATAAAGCAGTTTGGAATTAGCAGGGCAATAAAAAAGGGAGTTAATTTATTAACGAAGTTTAACTAACTTTGTATTTGACACTCTATTGAAAAAATATAAAAATATACAAACCAGTTATATTAAGGTGTAAATATCAAAAAAAGTGAGCAAGAATAGTTAAGCGTTCAGGTTCTTATTACAGAAATCCATTTGGTATAGATACGGTGTGAGTTTACAGATTATATACATGATATTAAGGAATGTGAGGGTAAGAAATGTTGGATTTTGCGATAGTTTACGAACATAAAAATCGTGAGTTGGAAACGGCATGTCTTATAAAAAGCTTACTTGAAAGCAAAGGATATACATGTGAAGTTTTATATATTTTCTCATTAAAACGTGCTATATGCAATCCCAAGGTGGTGATTTATCCATATCTTTATAGCACAGAAGCGTGTAAAGAGGCAAATTCTTTTCTTGTATCCCAAAAAAGACCGGTTATAAATCTTCAATACGAACAGGTAATAACTAAAGCTGCAGAAGATTCAGGGTTTTACTATCCGAAAGGCGATGCAAAAAATGCAATGCATATAACATGGGGCAAATCTTCGACAGACAGACTGGAAAATGGTGCGGGAATTGCAAAAACACATATTTCACAGGTCGGAAATATATCGTTGACTTTAAATGATAAATCATTCAAGAAATTCTATTTGGACAAGCGGCAAATGTCAGAAAAATATGGCATTTCACAAAATTCAAAATGGCATATTTTTATTTCAAGCTTTACATTTGTGACGATAGAGAGTAAAAAAAACTTCGACAAGGATAATACGGATGAATCCGAATTTATTTATCGCAATGATTTTTTGAATATCAGCAGAGAATCAAGAAAAGAAATATTAAGATGGTTTAAAGATTATTGTAAAGAGCATAACGATGAGACTATAATTTATAGGCCTCATCCTAATGAAACCATTGATAACACTCTTGTCAAGATGCAGGAGGAAATAAAAAATTTTTATGTTATTTCCGAGTATTCTATAAGGCAGTGGATATTTTTGGCAGACTCACTTTTGACATGGATTAGCACTTCGATAGCGGATATATTTTTTGCAGAGAAAAGTTGCCTGATTTTAAGGCCTAAGGATGTTCCTGTATCATATGATTCAGAGATGCTTTTAACCGCAGAAAAAATAAAAACAAAAGAAGATTTTTTTGATAAAATGAGCGACACAAAACAGAACTTTCCGGTCTCGGATGAAAAGATCAGATATTATTATTGCAATGCCACACCGGAAAAGGTTTTTTCTGATTTTACGAAGTGTTGTGAGCATGTGTACGAAAATAAAGAAGAGTATGAGGTAGAGACATCGGGCAACAAATTTTATGCCACATTGCTATATAACATTCTGTTGAGCATAGGGAGCAGAATAAAGTTATATAAAATAACAAAAGGACTTTTGTCCGAGCGTTTGAAATACAGCTATAAAGAGAACAGAAATGTAAGGGGTTTAAAAAAGAAATATATTAAGAATTTCCGAAAATATTTTTCGGATACAGTTGATGTGAGGTAAGCATATGAAAATATTGGCGATAATTCCGGCGAGAGCAGGATCTAAGGGAATACCAAACAAAAACATAAGGATTATAAATGGTTATCCATTAGTTTACTACTCAATTAAAAATGCTATGTCTTCAGATTTTATAACAGATGTGATTGTAACTACCGATTCGCCAGAGGTGAAAATAATTGCAGAGCAAATGGGGGCAAAAGTAAGATGGAGAGATGCGAAACTTTGTGGCGATTCCGTTACTCTTGATGCCGTTGTTTTTGATGCAATGAGTGAAGGACAATGGGATTATGTAATTACGATGCAACCAACATCGCCTACACTAAATGTATCCACTTTGGATAATGCAATAAAATATGCAATCGATAAGGATCTTGATACTGTTATATCAGTTATAAATAGACCACACCTATCATGGCGTGATGAAAATGGCAAAAAGGTGCCAAATTATGCTGAACGATTAAATAGACAGTATCTTCCGCCATGCTACTTTGAAACAGGAGCATTTCTTATTTCAAAAGCATCGGTAATCACATCAGAAACAAGAATTGGACCAAATATTGATGTCTACGAAATTTCGGAAAACGAAGCGATAGATGTTGATAGTTTTGAAGACCTTAGAAATGTGACGGCAGGATTGAATAAGCAGAAAGTTGCCATTTATGTAAATGGAAACAATAAGAGGGGTATAGGACATATTTATCGTGCATTAGAAATTGCAGACGAGTTTTATGTTAAGCCCGACATTTATTTTGATATCAATCAGACCGATCCAAAAGTTTTTGGAAAAACAACGCATAATCTGATTCCGGTTAATGGGATTGCAGATTTATTTGAGCATTGCAAAAAAAATAAGTATACCATATTCATTAATGATATTCTTACAACATCAATTGATTATATGATAGGTCTGAAATCAGTTGTTCCAAATGCAAAGATAATCAACTTTGAAGATGATGGAGAAGGGGTTTTAAAAGCGGACCTAGTATTTAATGCACTTCTCTCAAAAGAAGATTTGCCGCAAGTCAGGGCAGGAGAAAAGTACTATATTTCAGGAAAAACATTTATGTTTTACGAGCCTATTAAAATAAAGGAAGAAGTAAAAAAGGTTTTTATCTCTTTTGGTGGTGCCGATCCACAAAATTATACCGACAGATTACTTAGTATGATCACTAAAACAGAATATAAAAAATATAAGTTTATTGTAGCAGTAGGATGTGCGAAAACAAATGTAGAAACCCTGTTAGAATATAATAAATATGAAAACATCGAAGTGCTTTACAATGTTGAGAATATGCCTGAGCTTATGTCTGGTTGCGATATGGGAATAACATCAAGAGGGCGTACGGGCTATGAACTTGCGATTTTAGGAATTCCGGCTATTGCAATGGCTCAAAATAACCGCGAAGAAAAACATGGATTTGTCAGCAATGAAAATGGTTTTACATATATAGGTCTTAATCCGCCTGACGAGGTAATCGAGAGTAATTTGAAAATGTATTTGGAAATGTCAAAAAGTGGTAGACAACACTATCAGGATTTGCTACTAAGTCATGATTTAAGAGGCGGCAGAAAAAGAGTGATGTCCCTGATAAACGCATTGGTGGGGGAATAAGCATGTTAGAAGAAATTTATACAGGACTTTGCAATTATAATCAAAAATTGACTGATAGGGCAGGTACATCAAACAGGAAGTTTGATATAGGAATATTGCGAGGTATAATTTATGATAAGTTGTATTTTGATAAATGCGGTAAAAGAAATGTAATAAGAAAAGGTTGCAAAATAAAAAAAACAGATAATGCGATATTAGAAATTGGCAGTAACAATGTTTTTGACGAGAACAGTATTATACTGTTGACGAAACCTAACCCAAAGCTTACAATAGGAGATTATGTAACTATTGGCAGAAACACTATAATATCCATAAAATCTGAGTTAAAAATAGGTGATTTTACATTAATCGGACCTAATGTTCAAATAACAGACAATAATCATTCCATAAAAAGAGATAATCTAATAAAATATCAGCATAGCACAATAAAACAAGTTGAGATAGGTCAGGATGTTTGGATTGGCAGCGGAGCAAAGATTTTGGCCGGAGTAAAGATCGGTAATGGTGCAGTAATAGGGGCGAATGCAGTAGTAACACATGATGTGCCGAAGTTTGCTGTTGTTGCCGGAGTTCCTGCTAAAATAATAAAGTATAGAGAATAAGGAGTGTTTAATATGAAAAAACCCTATTTGATTGCAGAAATGGGCGTAAATTTTTATGATACAGCAAGGCAACTGAATATTTCGCCGCTTGAAGCAGCAAAAATGTATATTGACGAAGCGGCGGAAGCCGGGATAGATTGTGCGAAATTCCAGTCTTATAAGGCAGGGACAATTGTATCAAAGAACTCGCCGGCATATTGGGACACGACCAAGGAACCAACAAAAACGCAATATGAGCTTTTTTTAAAGCATGACGGCTTTAACGAAGAAGATTATAGGGAGCTATGCGATTACACACATAAAAAGGGAATGGATTTTACATCCACACCTTTTGATTATGCCTCTGCCGATTATTTGGAAGGCATGGTAGATTTTTATAAAATATCATCATCAGATATTACAAACATTCCTTTTATCCGTCATATAGGCTCTAAGGGAAAGCCTGTGTACTTGTCTGTTGGGGCATCATATATTTCGGAGGTAGATGAAGCAGTAAGAACATTAAAAGACTCAGGATGCAGTGACATTACACTATTTCATTGCGTACTGTCATATCCCACTAATCCTGAGGATGCAAATTTAAGGATAATAACAACATTAAAGAAGATTTTTCCGGATGTGCGAGTGGGGTTCAGTGATCATGTTGCTCCTGATGACACAATGACAACATTGTCAACAGCATATCTTCTTGGTGCGGAAGTGATTGAGAAGCATTTTACTCTTGATAAATCATTAAAAGGAAATGATCATTATCACGCAGGCGATCCGGAAGATTTCAAAAAGGCAATTTCGAATTTTAATTTAATAAATAAGATTATGGGTTCTGCTGAAAAGACAGTATTAGCTTGTGAAATAATCCCAAGGAGAGAAGCAAGAAGATCGTTAGTAGTTGTTAGAAATATGAAGGCAGGGGAGGTTATTTCCAAAGATGACCTTATGCCAAAACGTCCCGGCACGGGAATTTCTCCCAAATATGAAGATATAATAATAGGCAAAAAGCTTTTACGGGATTTGGATGAAGATGCTGTTCTCACATGGGATATGATATGAGCATTGATTGATAAAACATAATAATATATAAGTATACAAAAGGGACAAAATTATGTGGAATGCAAAAAGGATAAAGGAATACTGTGCGGAAAATGACATAAGTGTCGGCAAATATCTTTTTATCTCTGTTTCGTCAAAGATTGAAGGCATAAAAAAGCAGTTGCACGAAAAAAAGCGTGACAAAAAAATAGACCTTATAAACCAAAAAAGGCTCACAAATAAAACACCGTCAATTATTTCTATAAACTGCAACGGTTGTACGATTGCACACGATTTGGGACTAAGGTTCAATACACAGTTTGTGAATTTGTGGCTTTATCCGAAGGATTTTATAAAGTATATTTCCAATCTAGACTATTACAACAGTCTTCCTATTACTTTTGTAGAGAATAAAGAATATGACCACCCCGTAGGTAAGGTTGGAGATGTTTATGTATATTTTGTACATTATCTTACAAATGAAGAGGCAGAAAAAAAGTGGGAAGAACGTAAAAAAAGGATTGATAAGGACAATCTGTTTGTTATGATGACAGACCGAGGGGGATGCACCGAGGAGGATATGAAGGCCTTTGACGCACTTTCGTATAAAAATAAAGTTATTTTTACGCATATACCTATGCCCGAGATAAAATCAGCATTTTATATAAAAGGCTTTGAAAATGCGAAATGTGTCGGGAGACTGAATGACTACATCGACGATAAATCGGTGTATAAATGGTATGACCAATTTGATTATGTAGAATGGTTTAATACTGGGGAAGTGAAGAGAAGTAAAATACCAGTTATTGCTATGTAAAAACGGAGTATTTAAGGTGTAAAATTTTGTTAAAGCCAACAACTTATATATAAAAATATGATTTAAGTTGTGAACAGTTGCATTTCTGCAATGAAAGAAATAGAGATATAGCTTTGAAATAAATATGGTCATGTAATAAGAAATTTATTTTACGGAGGAAATGGTATGTCAACATTTAATGGAGCGACACTTATGATTACAGGCGGCACGGGAAGCTTTGGAAATACTGTTTTAAAGCATTTTTTAAAGTCAGACATAGGAGAAATTCGTATTTTTTCAAGAGATGAGAAAAAGCAAGACGATATGCGTCATGAAATTCAAACAAATCATCCTGATTGTGCCCAAAAAATAAAGTTTTATATAGGGGATGTACGCGATGCAAGGTCTATAGCTGATGCTATGCCGGGTGTAGACTATGTTTTTCATGCAGCGGCATTAAAGCAAGTTCCATCTTGTGAATTTTTTCCTATGCAAGCCGTGAAAACAAATGTAGAAGGTACGGACAATCTGCTTCATGCGGCTATTGATTGCAAAGTTAAAAGAGTTGTATGCTTGTCAACAGATAAAGCCGCATATCCGATAAATGCAATGGGTATATCAAAAGCAATGATGGAACATGTGATATATGCAAATTCAAGGATTGCCGCAGAGCACGGAAACACCGTCATATGCTGTACTCGTTATGGAAATGTTATGTGTAGTCGAGGTTCAGTAATACCGCTTTTTATCGATCAGATAAAATCAGGTAATCCAATAACCATTACAAATCCCGCTATGACTAGATTCCTCATGAATCTTGACGAAGCGGTTGCTCTTGTCAAATTTGCTTTCGAAAATGCAAATCCGGGAGACTTATTTATCCAAAAATCGGATGCGAGTACAATAGGAACACTAGCGAAAGCCATACAAAAATTGTTTGGGGATACGGGAACAAACATTATCGGTACTCGTCATGGAGAAAAGCTTTATGAAACCCTGATGACTAGGGAAGAGCGTTTGCGTTCGGAGGATATGGGTAATTATTTTCGTGTAGCTGCGGATAATAGGGACTTGAATTACGATAAGTATTTTGTTAAAGGTAAAGTGGTGACAGAATCCGATGAGAGCTATACATCACATAACACAAAGCTACTTGATGTTGACGGTGTTATACAAAAAGTTTTAACAACAGATTATGTAAAAGAGGCACTCAATATTTATAGAACAGGAGAGAATAATGAGTAAATGGAAAAAAAACGGCAAAATTAAATTAATGATAATTGTTGGGACAAGACCGGAAATTATTCGACTTGCTGAGGTAATTAGAAAATGCCGCAGATATTTTGATACAATACTGGTACACACGGGTCAGAATTATGATTATGTATTAAATGGCGTGTTTTTTAAAGACTTAGCGATAGATCTTCCTGATATGTATTTAGATGCTGTGGGTAGTGATTTGGGCGAAACAATGGGTAATATTATTGCAAAATCATATCAAGTAATGGCTGAGATGATGCCGGATGCAGTTCTTGTGCTTGGGGATACTAATAGTTGTCTGTCGGTTATCGGAGCGAAAAGATTACATATTCCGATTTTTCACATGGAGGCGGGGAATCGGTGTAAAGACGAATGTTTGCCAGAGGAAACAAACAGACGAATTGTTGATATAATTTCAGATGTAAACCTTGCCTATTCCGAACATGCGAGGCGATATCTTGCAGAATGTGGTCTACCGAAAGAGCGTACATATGTTACCGGTTCGCCAATGGCAGAGGTTTTGCATAAAAATCTTGAAAAAATTCAGGCATCAAACATTCTAACAAAACTTGATTTAAAAAAAGGTAATTATATTCTTTTGTCTGCTCATCGTGAAGAGAATATTGATACCGAAAAGAATTTCTTGTCATTATTCAATGCAATAAATAAAATGGCAGAACAATATGATATGCCCATCCTTTATTCCTGCCATCCGCGTTCTGCAAAGCGACTTGCA
This sequence comes from Clostridia bacterium, assembly GCA_017551095.1. Classification (GTDB taxonomy): domain Bacteria; phylum Bacillota; class Clostridia; order UBA1381; family UBA1381; genus UBA1738. The sequence continues at coordinate 110,598 of JAFZMQ010000030.1, forward strand.
GAAACCGGAATTGAATTAGACAGACGCGTAATTAAACATGAGCCACTTGGGTTTCACGATTATAATTGCCTTCAGATGAATGCATATGCTGTTGTTTCTGATAGTGGGACTTTGCCAGAGGAAAGCTCGTTTTTTGCTTCTATCGGAAATCCTTTTCCTGCTGTTTGCATTCGTACAAGTACGGAACGTCCCGAAGCCCTTGATAAGGGAGTGTTTGTTCTTTCTGGAATAACCACAATGGGACTGTTACAGTCGATTGATAATGCCGTCAGCATGATAAAAAATGGTGATGTCGGCTTACCTGTACCGGATTATACAGATGAAAATGTAAGTGATAAAGTTGTTAAAATTATTCAAAGCTATGTGGGCATCATTAACAAAATGGTTTGGAGAAAAGATGACTAAGGATTGTGAAAAAATATGAACATATTGATAACCGGAGCAAAAGGTTTCTTAGGACGAAATCTTGTTGAAAATCTAAAGAATATTCGAGATGGAAAAAATCGTACGCGTCCTTCTATACATATTGATAAAATATATGAGTATGACATTGATTCCACACAAGAAGCCCTTGAAATGTTTTGCAAGGACGCGGATTTCGTTTTTAATATTGCAGGTGTAAATCGTCCCAAAAATTCAGTGGAATTTAAAGAAGGCAATTTTGATTTTGTAGAATCACTTCTTAATACATTGAAAAAGTACCAAAATACTTGCCCGGTGATGTTTGCTTCTTCAATTCAAGCAACACTTCAAGGACGCTTTGGAGTGTCGGATTATGGTCTGTCAAAAAAAGCGGGTGAGGAACTTTTTTTTGAATATGCTCAAAAGACAGGTGCAAAGGTTCTTGTTTATAGATTTCCAAATCTTGCGGGAAAGTGGGTTAGGCCTAATTATAATAGTGCAGTCGGCACTTTCTGCAATAATGTTGCAAATGATTTGCCAATAAGGATAAATGATCCTTCAGTTGAAATTGAATTGCTTTTTATAGATGATTTGATAGAAGAGCTGCTTGATGCAATCGAAGGGAAAGAACATCATTGCGAATTTCAAGGGGTTAAAACGGTATTTACGGAAGATGGCAAATATTGTGCTGCACCCACTACTCATAAAGTAAGACTCGGTTATATTGCGGAGTGTTTAAATAGGTTTCATAATCAACCGGAAACGCTTGTTATGCCTAATATTCCAGAAGGAAGTTTTGAGAAAAAACTTTACTCTATGTATTTATCTTATCTTCCAAAAAATAAGATTGCATTTGATTTGCATATGAATACGGACGAAAGAGGCAGTTTTACGGAACTTTTAAAAACTGTGGATTGTGGGCAGTTTTCTGTTAATATATCTAAACCCAATATAACGAAGGGTGAGCACTGGCATAACAGTAAGTGGGAGTTATTTATTGTTGTATCAGGGCATGGACTTATAAGAGAAAGAAAAATAGGAACTGATGAAATTATTGAGATTGAAGTTGATGGGGAACATATAAAAGCAGTACATATGCTCCCAGGATATACTCATAGCATAGTAAACCTGAGTAGCACAGAGAATCTGGTAACATTAATGTGGGCAAATGAGATTTTTAACAAAGATCGACCGGATACTTTTTTTGAAAAAGTTTAGTTTAAATGATAAAATAGAGTATTAGCGGTCTATTATGTCCGCAAGTAGCTGAAAGGAGAAATTAAGAATGAGCAAGTATGCGTATGTTACGGTTATGACAAATGATCAGTACGAATGTGGTGTCTTGGCGCTTTGGCATTCTGTAAAAAAAGCGGGGTGCAGACAACCTTTTATTGCCATGATATCGAGTAATGTGAGTGAGGCTGTGAAAAAAAGGCTACAAAAGTTGATGAAAATAGTCGAGTTTAGTGAGGATATACAAATAGACAGTGAAATAGTAAAAGATAATACAGGCTTTTTTGAAAAATGGAATACCACATTTTTTAAATTAAAAGTGCTACAACTTTGCGAGTATGATAAAATTGTAATGTTGGATGCAGATATGATAGTTATGAAGAATTTAGACAATCTGTTTGAACATCCGCATATGTCCTGCGTTTATACAGAAAAATTAAGAGAAGGGGATAACCCAAGGATCAATTCCGGCATGATGGTGTTAGAACCGTCACAAGAATTATACGAAACGATGATAAACGCTATTGCACCAACAAAACATGTATGTGAGGGTAAGGCTATAGGGGATCAAGATGTTTTTGAATTTGTATATTCCGATTGGACCAAGAAAAAAGAACTGCATTTGGAACCGACATATAATTGTTATCATACGGATATAGATGATTATATTAAAAATAGAGAATTTAAATTCGAAGAAATATACATAATTCATTATACATTGAATAAGCCATGGGAAATAAGTAATTCTATAATATTTAAACAAATATTACTAAAAATGATTGGACTTTACAAAAGCAAGTATGTTTTAAAAAGCAATTTAATTTGGAAGAAGCAGTACAGACAAGCGGTAAGAGTTTTAAAATCAAACAAATGAGTTAATATATCGTGAATGTTATAAGAAGGTGAGAATTTATGGAGAAAGTTGCAATCATAGTTCCTGTTTATAATGTTGAGCCATATATAAAGAGATGTGTTGACAGTCTTATAAATCAGACATATAAGAATATACAGATTATTCTTGTTGATGACGGTTCCCCGGATAATTGTGGGGAAATTTGCGATAAATATGCAGAAACAGATAGTAGAATAGTTTGTCTTCATAAAGAAAATGGTGGTCAATCCAGTGCACGTAATATGGGGCTTGATTGGTTTTATGAAAACAGCGATGCACAATGGCTATCATTTATTGATAGCGATGATTGGGTACACGAAAGGTATGTTGAATTATTATTAAAGGCGGCAACTGAATACGATGCAAATGTAAGTATGTGCGGTTTTGTTGGTGGAATTGAAAGTTCGGAATATAGTGCTGATATAATGTCTGGTAAGGCAGAATTATTAGACCCTGAAAAAATATGGTGTGAGAATATTACATGGATAATTGTGCCATGGTGTAAGCTGTATAATCGGAATATTTGGAAAGAGATTCGCTTTCCTGTGGGCAAAGTTCGAGAAGATGAGTTTATAACATATAAAATCATGTTTGAAAATAAAACATCTGTAATAAACGAGCCACTTTATTATTATTTTAAAAATCCTACAAGTACAACACGCAAAGAGTGGACACCAAATCATCTGGCAATTTTTGAGGCAAAAAGGGAGCAAATAAGCTTTTTTAAGAATCAAGGATTTAAAAGGGCATATGAGTACACAATAATTAATTATATTCATAGATACTCTTTGATTATTCGGCAAATTAAAGAAATATTACCAAAATACAAGGATTATTATAAAAGATTAAGAAAAGAACAAAAAAAGGTAATTAATAAATATAGAAAAGAAATTAAGATACCGTATGCAAGTATGTATATTGAGCAATTTAAACATGGTATTAAGGATATGAACATTTTTCAAAAATTGAGGTTTTTAATATTATATATAAAGCAATCAGGAGCAAGACGGTTGTGAAAAAAGTTCAATAAATAGTGCGACTTATTAGGAACACGATGTATAATGAAAAACTTATTTATAAAGTTAAATTATGATAAATATTTTGCTGTTGTACAGAAGAAAACCAAATCTGACGATAATAACACAAGGCTATTGAATATAGAGACAATTCAAAAGATACTAACGGAATATTATGTCCGTGAGAAACTTGCGGAGAAAAAAATTAAATGAACATTTTAGCTTTAAAACAGGGGATAAATAAAAAAATTATGCAACCCATAATGCTTAAAAACGCAGGAAAGAGTTTAAGGGGAAAGAGTACACGATTATTTCTGTAAACTGCATAGGCGGTGGAATTTCACATGATTTTGGCTGGAAATTTTTATCACCAACAATAAATCTTTTCCTGTTGCCTGAGCATTTTCTTACCTTTTGTGAGAATTTGGATGAGTGCATAAAACTTCCTGTAAAATTCAAAGGTATGGGATATGCAGGGAAAGAATATCCCATTGGCACAATTGATTTTGCAGGGGGAATTGATATTCATTTTCTGCACTATAATACATTTAGCGAGGCACAGAAAAAGTGGTATGATAGGTGCAAAAGGGTTAATAAGAACAGAATTGTGATATTGTTTTCAGACCAGAACGGGTGCGAGGCAGAGCATATAAAAAGGTTTAATCGACTGGATTATCCAAAACTGCTTTTTGTAGGCAAAAATGAAAATGCAAAAATGTTTGAAAATTCAATATACATAACACCAACGAAACAGGAGATCGAAGAGAATATAAATCCTGTGGATAAATGTATGTTTTTCGGCGGACTGACAGGCAAAAGGCGTTATGAAAAGCATTTTAATGTAGAAAAATTCTTTAAAGATTTAGAATCAAATAAAAAATCTGAACAAAAGAGGGAGCACTATGGAAATTAAACCATTTGACAGAAAAATCTATCTTTCTTCACCGACTATGCACGGTGAGGAGCTGACCTACATGACCGAGGCGTTTAATACAAATTGGATGTCAACCGTCGGCAAGAATATCAACGAAATCGAAAGACAGGTAGCAGAAAAAACGGGCTCAAAATACGCTGTTGCACTTTCCTGCGGTACGGCATCACTGCATCTTTGTATGAAACTTGCAGGAGTAAAGCGTGGCGACTATGTATTCACGAGTGATGTGACCTTTGACGCAACGGTAAACCCTATTGTGTATGAGGGCGGAATCCCTGTTTTTATTGACAGTGAGCGTGATACATGGAACATGGACCCCGTTGCACTCAAAAAAGCGTTTGAGCTTTACCCTGACACAAAAGTTGTAGTAGTTGCAAACCTTTACGGAACACCTGCTAAAATGGATGAAATAGTTGCAATTTGCAAGGAACATAACGCAATTTTGATTGAAGATGCGGCGGAATCCTTAGGTGCTACATATAAAGGCAAACAGACGGGAATTTTCGGAACATACAATGCAATAAGCTTTAACGGAAATAAGATAATAACGGGCTCATCCGGCGGTATGCTTTTAACAGACGACTTAAAAGCTGCCAATAAAGCTCGTAAATGGTCAACACAAAGCCGTGAGGACGCACCGTGGTATCAGCATGAGGAGCTCGGATACAACTACCGTATGAGTAACGTTATAGCAGGTGTTGTTAGAGGACAGCTTCCGCACTTAGAGGAGCATATTGCACAGAAAAAGGCCATTTATATGCGGTACAAGGAAGGTCTTAAAGATCTTCCGATACAGATGAATCCTTATGACGAAAAGGTTTGTGAGCCGAATTTCTGGCTTTCATGTATGCTGATTGATAAATCGGTAATGTGCAAACAATCGCGTTCTGACAACATGGCTTGTTATGTAAAGGAAAAGGGGAAAACCTGCCCTACCGAGATTTTGGAAACGCTCCAAAAATTAAATGCAGAAGGGCGTCCCATCTGGAAACCGATGCATATGCAGCCGATTTACAGAAACAATCCGTTTGTGACAGTCTTAGGTAACGGCAGAGGACAGACCGACGCATACATAAAGAGCGAAATTACAGATGTAGGTATGGATATTTTCGACAGAGGTCTTTGTCTTCCAAGCGACAATAAAATGACGGCGGAAGAACAGGAAGTTATTATTAAGGCAATCAGAAAATGTTTTGATTAAAATAGGGAGTAGTATTATGAATAAAGCAGAGCTTATAGAAATCACATCTAAAAAGACTAATATACCTGCAATAATGACCGAGCAGGTTATAAACTTTGCAATCGACACGCTTATAGAAAAGCTCGTATCAGGCGAAAAGGTGTATATTGTTGGTCTTGGCACATTTGAAATACATAAAAGAGCGGCACATGACGCGATAAATCCGCAAACAGGTAAGCGTATAAACATAGGTGCGTATGAAGCACCGGTGTTCAGGGCGGCAGAGCCGTTAAAGCAGAAGGTAAGAAACAGGAATAAATAAGGACAATGAAGAGATTTTCAGAATTTATACGCGGCATAAAGGGCGGTCTGCCGATATGTATGGGATACCTGGGCGTATCCTTTGCATTTGGCATATTTGCGGTGGAGAGTGGGCTTAAAATATCGGAGGCGATGCTCATTTCCATGACAAATCTGACCTCTGCGGGACAGTTTGCGGCAGTGCCGGTAATAACGGCAGGCGGAAGCCTTATTGAGCTTATATTGGGGCAGATTATAATAAATCTGCGGTATATGTTCATGTCGGTGGCACTTTCGCAAAAATTGGATAAAAATGTAAATATTTTTGACAGGCTTATAATTTCCTTTGCAAATACTGATGAAATATTTGCGGTTGCGGTATCAAATAAGGAGGATGTCGGGAAAAGCTACCTGTATGGGCTTATTATTACTCCGTATCTCGGTTGGAGCATTGGAACTTTAATAGGTGCGACTATGGGAAGCATATTGCCGCATGACGCTATATCGGCACTCGGTGTTGCGATTTATGCCATGTTTGTGGCGATAGTTGTTCCGCAAACAAAAGAGGACAAAAATATGGCGTTTTGCGTACTTGTTTCGGTGATATTATCCTGCATTTTTTACTATGTGCCCGTTTTAAAGTCAATTCCGCAGGGCTTTGTTATTACGATTTGTGCATTAACTGCAAGTATGATTTTTGCATACTTTGCACCGATTGGCGGTGATTGCAGTGAATAACTTTTTTATATATCTCGCCGTTATGGCGGTGGTTACATATCTTATACGAATGTTGCCGCTCGTTTTGGTTAACAAAAAGATTGAAAACAAGTTTATTACATCATTTTTATATTATTTACCATGCTCGGTTTTAAGTATTATGACCGTTCCTGCAATTTTTTACGCAACCGACAGCAAAATCTCGGCAGCAGCGGGATTTTTGGCGGCGGTGATATTCGCTTATAAGGGCAAAAGCCTGATGAAAGTTGCCGTAATATCCTGCGTTGTGGTATATATAGCTCAGTATTTAATAAAAATGACGGCTTTTTAAGCCGTCATTTTTTAGCCTATAAACAGTTGCGTCCAATAAACGCCGTAGCTTCCGCCGGAATAGATGCCTACTCCCATTTGCGATACCGAGGAATTTAGAATATTCGCTCTGTGTCCTGAGGAATTCATCCATGCATTTACAACCTCTTGCGGAGTTTTTTGCCCTGCTGCGATATTTTCTGCGGCACTCCGGTATGAAATTCCTGCCGCCTTCATTCTGTCAAAGGGTGATTGCCCCGAAAGGTTTGTATGGCTGAAATAATTGTTAACCGCCATATCCTTGCTGTGAGCGTATGCGACAGATTCAAGCTTTGTGTTATAAGTGAGTGCAGAAAGTCCGTAATTTGCCCTTTGCTCATTTACAAGTCTTAAAACCTCCGCCTGATAGCCGCCGATATTTTGTGTTTCAGGCTGGGCGGGAGTTACAGGAGTTTGAGGGGTAGTCTGATTATTGCCCGAATTATTATTTGTTTTTCCAAAAAAATTATTTATAATATCCTGCAAGGAAGTGTAGTTTCCGTTTTGAACGGTATTATTGCAGGAACCGTCGGCACAGTTTGTGTCGGTTTCGCAATCCTCGCAATCGGTATTTTCGGGCGGCTCAATGCTTATGTTGCCGCTATTTGCGTCCCAATTCACATCACAGCCCAAAGCCTCACAGATGGCACGGAGCGGAACATAGGTTAAACCGTCCTTATTGCATGATGGAGTGGGAAGTGTGACTGTTCCGCTATCTGTTGCAATCTGATTTCCGCCTGTTGACACAGAAACGGTTTTGCCGCAACATTCGGCAGATGCAGTGTTGGTGTCGCTATTCCAGTTTACCTTTGCTCCCAAAGCCTCGCATATGCTCCGAAATGGAACCATGGTGCTTCCGTTTGAGTTATAGGAGGCAATATTGCAAAGAGGTTTTGCAGTATTACCCGAAATTTTGATGTTACAAGCGGCGGAAGCCGAAACGGAAGCCACGAAAACGCAAATAGCCGCTATAAAAGACAATGATTTTTTCATATGTCCATATCCTTTCTGTCCGCAAATTGGGCGTAACATCACTTTCAGCGGACGGTGAAAGTGCAAAAATATCGCCCAAGAAAATTATAACGCCTGAAAAACCGAAAAATCAATGCAAAATATGTGGGAAAAGGGACAAAAAAAGGAAAACAAAAAAGCCTCCTATCAATTAGGAGGCATAAAACACTTAATTTTCGCTGACATAAACTGTGGTTTTTAGCGGAACATAAGATACGAGCCAACCGAGATTTTCAGGGCGTACCCTTACGCATCCGTGCGAATTTTTAACGCCGACGGCATTGTTGTAGTCGGTTCCGTCAAATTTCAAAAGCGTTGAATGTATGGCATAACCTTCGTAAAAACGCATTATTGGTCCTACATAAAAATCGTCATAGGTCCACCTGCTTTCACGGGAAAAATACTTAAAAGTGCCTGTTACAGTAGGCGAATCGGCCGCTCCTATCGAGCATTTGCAGGAATATATCTGACGCCAGTTGCCGTTTTTACCGAGGAAAACGTAAACGGTATATTTTGATTTGTTCACCCAGACTAAATACTGTGTATCGGATGGCAAGTCCATACTGTTTACGCATTTTTCAGACACAAGTTCATTTTCCGGCAAATCTGCATAAACCGACATGGCGGTGTCGGAGGCATCACTTTTAAAGGTAAACCCCAAACTTTTTACTACCAATTCGGCAGGGGCATAAACCGTTTCGCCCACCAAAAACGGAGCGGCGGGAAGCTCGACATTTTCACCGTTTAAAACAGCCTTTGTGCTGTCTAAATATAATGCCGAAATGTTCTTGCCGTATGTTATGGTAATTTGGTTTTCGCTGTCAACCGAAAAATCGTTTGCACCTAAATGGGATAAAAACTCTTTTATGGGAAGCATGAGCGTTTCGTTTTCAAAAACGGGAAAGGACGAAAGCTCTATGCCGTTGTCGAAAACATAGAGATTTACAAGATTTATTGAAGCTTTCTTAGCAGTATCTTCTTTGATTTCATCTTCGGAAGAGATGCTTTCGCTCAATTCATCTTCTGCAAAGGCAAAAGTTTGAAATAAAAGCATGAAAATTAACAGAAAAGATAATTTTTTCATAAAACCCTCCTAAACAATGGGAAGATTATACCATTATCGGAAGAAATATGCAATAACAAAATAAAAAAATTGTGCGACATTATTTTTAAAATAACGTCGCACTTTCTAATATTTCTACAATTTCGTCAAGGCTTTTTGCCGTAAAAACACGATTTTTCAGGATATTTGCGTTACGCATGCCCTTTACATACCATGCAATATGCTTTCGCGACTCCAAAACTCCGATATGTTCGCCGTGGCTCTTGCACAGCATTTTCGTATGCAAAAGCGCTGTTTTAAGTCTTTCGGCATCTGACGGGAAATAGCTAACCGAGCCCTTTTCCAAAAGCTCCTTTATTTGTCTGAAAATAAACGGATTTCCCAGAGCACCGCGTCCTACCATAACACCGTCACAGCCTGTGAAATCCAGCATATTTTTAGTGTCCTCTGCTGAAAATATGTCACCGTTTCCGATTATGGATATTTTAACTGCATTTTTCACTTCTTTTATGGCATTTAAGTCGGCTTTGCCTGAATATAACTGCTCTTTTGTCCTTGCATGAACGGTGATGCCGTCGGCTCCGTTCGCCTCCAAAACCTTTGCAAATTCAGCACAGGTATCACTATCCCAACCTTTGCGGATTTTGACGGTTACAGGGATATCTACTGCATTTTTTACCGATTTTACGATTTCACCCGCAAGAGCCGGATTTTTCATAAGTGCTGAGCCGTCACCGTTTCCGACTATTTTCGGCATGGGACAGCCCATATTTATATCTATTGCAGCTGCACCTGCATTTTGGAGTAGAGGTGCAACCTCTGCCATAATGGCAGGCTCTGACCCGAAAAGCTGGATTGCCGTTGGCATTTCCTCTTTTGCGATTGACATAAGAGATGCCGTCTTTTTGCTTTTATAATAAAGACCTTTGGCACTTACCATCTCGGTTATTACAAAATCAGCACCGAAGCTTTTGCAGATTTGCCGAAAAGGGCTGTCGGTAACACCTGCCATGGGTGCAAGATGCACGGGAGCCGTCATAATACGGCACTTCCTATCTGATAAAAGAGAGCGGAAACTATCCACGCAAGTCCCAACTGCATAAATATTGCAATCAGGGTATGGCGTATGTTTGTTTCTCTGCGTATTGTAGCAATAGTTGCAACGCAAGGGATATACAAGAGACAGAACAGCATCATGGCATATGCATTAACCGCCGTAAAACCGCTGTTTTCAAGTACACCGCCAAGAGCCGCCATGCCGTAAGGCGAAGATATGTTGGATATTCCGTAAAGTACCGCCATGCTCGATACGACTACCTCCTTTGCCGCAACACCCGATATAAGAGAAACAACTATCTGCCAATATCCAAGCCCTGTCGGCTTCATTACAGGAACAAGCCATATTCCCAAACTTGCCGCAAAGCTCTGCGACATATCGGTGACCTGCCCTGAAAATCCGAAGTTTAAAATAAACCATATAACGATTGAGGCGAGGAATATTGTAGTACCTGCCTTTCCCAGATAATCACGCACCTTTTCCCAGACATAAATCATAATAGTACGGGCATTTGGCGTTTTGTATTCGGGAAGCTCAATTAAAAGGTCGGCAGTATTGTTCTTTTTGTCAACCTTTGATACTATAAAGGCAATCAAAAGTGCAATTAAAAATCCGACTAAATACATAGAATATGCGTAGAATACCGCGAATTTTCCAAAGAATATTTTAGAGAACATAACATATATTGGAAGCCTTGCACTGCATGACATAAAGGGCGTAATCAGTATTGTTCTTAACTTATCGTGTCTGTTTTCCAGAGAACGAGACGCCATAATTGCAGGAACGGTACAGCCAAAGCCTAAGAGCATGGGGATAAAAGCACGGCCGGAAAGACCGAGTTTTCCCATAATTCCGTCCATAACGTATGCAACACGCGACATATAACCGCTATCCTCCAAAAATGCCAATGCCAAAAAGAGTATAAAGATGTTCGGCAAAAAGGTCAGGACACTGCCGACGCCTGTAATAATGCCGTCAACAATTAAGGAAACAAGCATTCCGTTTGTGTTTATTGAGGTCAGCATATTGCGGACAGCCATAGAAAAGGCTTCGAGCCAATTTTCAAAAAAGCCCTTCAAAAAATCACCTATGGTAAAGGTCAGGAAAAAGACAACCGCCATAATTGCCAAAAATATGGGAACGCCCCAGATTCTGTGGGTCAAAGCCTTGTCAATTTTATCGGTAAAAGCACTTTTTTCGTCTTTGTTTACAAGCGTTTCGTCAATTATTTCCTGTATAAAATCATATTTTTCATTTATTATCTGCGGTTCAAAGTCTGTTTTTAAAATGCCCGAAAGGTCGAGGGGGTATTGTTTTAATATATTTTCGTCATTTTCTAAGATTTTGATTGCGTACCATCTTAAATTTTTGAGGTCGGGATATTTTTGTTTAAGCATAGCTACAATCAGGTCGATTTTTTCCTCGATTGCATCGGAATAAACGGTAACATACCGATGATGCTTTGAGCTTAGTTTTACATTGACATCGGTTTTTTCATCATCAGAAAACTCAAAACGGGGCATTTCGTGATGATGATGCTCGGTAATGTCGTGCGGTCTTCCTGCATGATGCTCCGCCGCATGCATCAAAATATCAAGTCCCGTCCGCTTTCTTGCACTTACGGGGATTACGGGTATACCGAGCATTTCGGGCAGACGGTGCATATCGATTTCCATGCCGCGTTCTTCTACAATATCCATCATATTGAGTGCGAGAACAACAGGCTTTCCAAGCTCTATCAGCTGCAAAGTGAGGTAAAGATTCCGCTCTAAGCTTGAAGCGTCTGCAACATCAATAATAACATCAACGCTGTCGCTTAATATGTAGTCCCTTGCAAGAGTTTCCTCCATAGTGTATGAAGTCAGGGAATAAAGTCCCGGCAGGTCGACAAGGTTAAAGGTATGCCCGTGGTATTTCATTCTTCCTTCAATCTTTTCAACAGTAACACCGGGCCAATTTGCGACTTTTAAGTTTGCACCTGTGTATGCGTTAAAAAGTGTTGTTTTTCCGCAATTCGGGTTTCCGATAAATGCTATATTTAATTCTGCCATCTTAATCCTCCAAAAAAATACCGTCACAAAATCTTTTTCCGATAGCAAACCGTGTGCCCCGGACTCTGATAATAACAGGTCCAAAAGATTTTCTGTTTAAAACGCTTATCTTTGTGCCGTGAGTAAGACCTAAAACTTGCAGACGGCGTGTCACCTTAAAATCAAGCTCAATTCTGTCTATCGTGTAGTCAAATCCTGCTTTTGCATCTGAGAGAACCATAAAAAACTTCCTTTCAACGATTAACCACCGCTTACTTTAACACTTTTTCACGATTTTGTCAATTACAGACAAGATTATTTTATGCAAAAAGTGCAATGATAAATGTGCAGATTTATTTGACAAAAACGCAAAAATATTGTATCATATTTCGTTAAGGGGTGATTTATAATGAAAATTTTGTATGTTGCGTCCGAGGCAGCACCTTTTATTAAAACGGGCGGTCTTGGAGATGTGGCAGGTTCGCTTCCCATAACTCTTAAAAAGAAAGGGGAAGATGTGCGGGTAATACTGCCTCTTTACAAGTGTATTGACGGAAAATACAGACAGATGATGCATTATATCACAAACATATATGTAAATGTCGGTTGGAGAAGCCAGTATTGCGGAATATTTTCAATGGAATATGAGGGAACGACATATTATTTTATTGATAATGAATACTATTTCGGCGGAGATAAGCCGTATGATTTTATACATTTAGACTGCGAAAAATTCATATTCTTCTCAAAGGCGGCTTTGTCGGTTTTGCCGACTCTTGATTTCAGACCCGATGTAATAAACTGCAACGATTGGCAGACAGCACCCATTCCTGTTTTTTTGGACACCTTTTATGATAATCCGTTTTACCGCGGAATAAAAACCGTTATGACAATTCATAACCTGAAATTCCAAGGGCGTTGGGATTTGGAAAAAATCAAGGACGCTATGGCAGTCGGTGACTATTATTTCACCAGCGATAAACTCGAATATTATAAGGACGCCAACCTGTTAAAAGGCGGACTTGTATATGCGAATAAGATCTCCACAGTTTCCGAAACCTATGCAAAGGAGATAATGTCCCAAGAGTACGGCGAGGGACTTGACGGGCTGTTAAGGGCAAGGGAAAATGATGTTGTCGGTATTGTTAACGGTATTTCGGACGATTGGAATCCTGAAAAGGACAGCTTTATTGCCAAAAACTATTCCGCTGAAACTATTGGGGATAAGAAAATAAATAAAACCGCACTTCAAAAGGAACTGAATCTTGAAGTAAATCCCGATAAGTTTATGATAGGGATTGTATCAAGACTTACCGACCAAAAGGGCTTTGACCTAATTTCCTGCGTTATGGAGCGTCTTTGTGAGGGCGGATATCAGGTAGTTGTGCTTGGCACTGGCGATGAAAATTATGAAAATATGTTCCGTTATTTTGCAGGGAAATATCCCGACAGAGTATCGGCAAACATTTATTTTTCAAATGAGCTTTCACATAAAATATATGCAGCGTGTGACGCATTTTTGATGCCGTCACGCTTTGAGCCGTGCGGACTTTCGCAAATAATTTCGATGCGTTACGGAACGCTGCCTATCGTGCGTGAAACGGGCGGTCTTAAAGATACCGTAACTCCGTATAATGAGTTCACGGGCGAGGGCACAGGATTTTCTTTCAGCTCTTACGATGCAGAGGATATGTATCATGTTATAAACTACGCTATGCGTACCTATTATGACAAGCCTGACGAATGGACAAAGCTTGTTAAAAATGCCATGAAAAAAGACTTTTCATGGTCTGTTTCGGCTGAAAAATATCTGGAACTGTATAGAAATATTACGGGAATCAAAAAGGAAGTGCCAAAACCGAAAAAGAAAAAGCCGGTAAAAAAGAAGACATCATCTTTTGAAAAGTCAATTTCGGCGGACAAAGAGGCGTCGGAAAAGGCGTGGGCAAACGAAACTGCATCAAAAGACAAAAAGGTCATTGAAAATCTTAGTGAAAAAGAAAGAGATGCAAAACTTCAAGAATTAAAAAAAGATATTGAAAAAACGGCACCAAAAGCCGTAAACAACAAGAAAACGGCCACGAAAAAGGGCAGGAAAGGAACAACAAAATAATGGAAAAGATTAAGCTGACAGCAAAGGAAACAGAAATCAAAAAGGAGATAGAGGGTAAAATTGCCCGTCATTTCGGCAAAACGATGGAGGACGCAACGCCAAAAATGGTTTATACGGCGAGTGCGTTAACGGCAAGAGATGAAATAATGGCAAGATGGGCAATTTCACATAAAGAGGTTAAAAAGGAAGGCTCGAAAAAGCTTTATTACCTGTCATTTGAGTTTTTGATGGGGCGTCTTTTTACTACGAATGTCTTGAATTTAATGCAGACAAAGGAGTACACAAATGCGATAAAAGCTCTCGGATACGATATTTCCGATATAGCCGAGCTTGAAAATGACGCAGGTCTTGGAAATGGCGGTTTAGGAAGACTTGCAGCCTGCTTTATGGACTCTTTGACAACGATGGATTTACCGGCATACGGTTGTACCATAAGATATGAATACGGTCTTTTCCGCCAGAAGATAGTTGACGGATTCCAAACCGAGCTTCCGGATACCTGGCTGGAAAACGGAAATGCGTGGGAAATTGCAAGACCGGAGGAAGCAGTAACGGTAAAATTCGGCGGAAAGGTTCATACCGATTGGAATGACGGACATTTTTCCTTCCGTTACGAAAATGCACATACCATAACGGCAGTGCCGTATGATGTGCCGCTTGTAGGATATGATTCAAAAATTGTAAATAAGCTCCGTCTTTGGTCGGCAAAAGCCCCTGATGTTATGGATATGCAGGCGTTTAACAGCGGTGATTATATCCGTTCTACCGAGGAACGCCAACTTGCCGAACTTATTTCAAAGGTTTTGTATCCCGAGGATAATCATACCGAGGGCAAGGAGTTAAGATTAAAGCAGCAGTATTTCCTTGTTTCCGCAACACTTCAATGGATACTCCGCGAATATGAGGACAGATACGGCTATGATTGGAAGAATCTACCCGAAAAAGCGGTAATTCATATAAACGACACACACCCGACCCTTGCAATTCCCGAGCTTATGCGTCTTTTGATTGATGACAAGGGACTTGGCTGGGACGAGGCATGGGATATAACACGCCGAACCTTTGCTTATACGAACCACACGGTAATGAGCGAGGCTCTTGAAAAGTGGCCTCTTGATATGTTTGAACGCATTTTGCCGAGAATTTCCATGATTGTTCAGGAGATTAACCGCAGACTTATGGAGAATTTGCAGGTAGTCTATCCGAACGATTGGGGAAAACAAAAATGGA
The DNA here is from genome assembly GCA_017551095.1 of Clostridia bacterium. Taxonomy (GTDB): domain Bacteria; phylum Bacillota; class Clostridia; order UBA1381; family UBA1381; genus UBA1738. Next base: position 126,124 of record JAFZMQ010000030.1, read on the forward strand.
TGGCAATTATTTCCGACAATCAGGTATTTATGGCAAATTTGTGTCTTGCCACCTGTTTTGCGGTGAACGGCGTTTCAACCTTGCATACAAAAATACTTACGAGCGATATTTTCGCGGATTATTACAGACTTGACACAAAGCGATTCCATGCAATCACAAACGGCATAACATTCAGACGCTGGATTGCAAACTGCAATCCGGAACTAACTGAGCTTATTTCATCAAAAATCGGAAAAGATTGGATTAAGGACTATAAAAAGCTCGAAAACCTCAAAAAATATGCCGATAACCCTGAATTTCAGGTGGAATTTGCAAAGATTAAGCACAATAATAAGGTGCGTCTTGCAAAATATATCAAAGAACATAACGGAATTGACATAAATCCCGATTCTATCTTTGATGTTCAGGCAAAAAGACTTCATGAATATAAGCGTCAGCTTATGAATATTCTGCATATTCTTGCACAGTACAATATGCTCGTTGAGAATCCCGATAAGGAGTTTACACCGAAAACCTATATTTTCGGTGCAAAGGCTGCTCCCGGATACAAGAGAGCAAAGCTTGTAATAAAGCTTATCAATTCTGTTGCGGATATGATAAACAACGATGACCGTATAAACGGCAAAATCAAGGTTGTATTTATTGAAAACTACGGCGTTTCCATAGCAGAAATGCTTGTTACGGCGGCAGATGTTTCGGAGCAGATTTCGACTGCCGGTAAAGAGGCGTCCGGTACAGGAAATATGAAGTTTATGCTGAACGGTGCGGTAACCTGCGGAACTTTGGACGGTGCAAATGTAGAAATGCTTGAACAGGTCGGCAAGGACAATATCTATATCTTCGGCTTAAAAGCTGATGAGGTAGCGGCACGTCTTAAATTCAACAATTCTGATGAGGTTAAGACGATTTACTCCGAAAATAAGGTTTTAAGAAGGGCGTTAGAACAGCTTATTTCGGGCGAAATTGAGCCGGAAAATACACAAATCTTCCGTGACCTTTATCAAACACTTCTTTTCGGTGACTACGGCTATCCCGACACTTATATGGTTTTGCGTGATTTTGAGGCATATTGCGATATACAGGACAGAATCTCGGAGGACTATAATAACAAGGCAAAATGGTGGCATATGGCTATAATGAATACGGCATCTTCGGGATATTTCTCATCAGACAGAACAATAGCTGATTATAACAATAAGATTTGGCACTTAAAGCCTATAAAATAATTAACGCACTAAGGGACGCATTTTTGCGTCCCATATTTTGCTTGAAGGAGTTAATATTATAATGAGAGCGGAGCATAATTCACAATCGTTGATTTACCGAAAGCCTTTCGGTGCCGCAACAGCAGGTAGTGAAATAACTTTGCGTATATCTCTTGCAGACGCGGGAATACCTAAATATGTAAAGCTTTTCCGTGAATTCGGCGGAAAAACGGAAGTATTTAATATGCATTATGTTTTTGATGCTTCGGGCGTATGCTTTTATGAAACAAAGTTTGTTCTCCCTAAAAAAACAGGACTTCTGCACTATTGGTTTGAGGTTGCTACCGATACAGACAGGATTTTTTACGGCAACAATGAGGACGGTCTTGGAGGGATAGGGAATACATATGACACAATCCCTTACAAAAAATACCAAATAACTGTTTATGACGAAAGCTACAAAACGCCGGAATGGTGGCGTGAAAGTGTTTGCTATCAGATTTTTCCCGACAGGTTTGAAAATGGAAATGAAAACGGCGATTTTTTGGGTAACAGGAAGGATATAATAAAACGGAACTGGGGAGAAACGCCATACTATAAAGCGGAGCAGTTCGGCGGTGAATACCTTGCAAATGACTTTTTTGGCGGAAATCTTTTGGGGATAGAGAAAAAACTTCCGTATCTTAAAAATCTCGGCGTAAGCAGTATATACCTAAACCCGATTTTTAAGGCTTTTTCAAATCACCGCTATGATACGGGCGACTATCATAAAATTGACGAAACGCTTGGCACGGAGGAGGACTTTAAACGCCTTTGCCGCAAAGCCGAAGATATGGGAATACGCATAATTTTAGACGGCGTTTTCAATCATACGGGCAGCGACAGTCTGTATTTTAACAAATACGGGAATTATGACAGTGTGGGGGCATATCAATCAAAAAAATCACCGTATTATGAGTGGTTTAATTTTATCGATTACCCCGAAATTTATGAAAGCTGGTGGGGGATTGACACACTTCCGCAAGTGAATGAAGCGTCGGAAGCGTACCAAAACTTCATTTTAAAAGACAAAAATTCCGTTGTAAAAAAATGGCTCAAAAACGGTGCTTACGGATGGAGAATAGATGTTGCCGACGAGCTTCCCGACTTTTTTGTAAAGCTTTTACGCAAGGCAGTAAAGGAGGAAAATCCCGATAGCATAATTATCGGCGAGGTCTGGGAGGATGCGTCAAACAAGGTTGCCTATGATAAGCTCAGAGAGTATTTTTACGGCGACGAGCTTGATTCGGTTATGAACTATCCGCTAAAAAATGCAATGATAGATTTTGCAATGTCAAGAATTGATGCGTCAAATTTTGACAGACGCATTATGAGCCTTAAAGAAAACTATCCGAAACCGGCCTTTTACGCAACATTTAATTTTCTGTCAAGTCACGATACAGTCAGAATTTTGACGGCACTTGGCGGAAAAAACTGCGAAAACAAAGATGAATGTGCAGCCACAAGACTTTCACAAGAAGAATATTCTCTTGCTTTAAAACGCTTAAAATGCCTTATAACAATGCAATTTGCTCTCCCCGGTGTACCTGTTATATTTTACGGTGATGAAGCAGGAGTCGAGGGTTATGCCGATCCGTTTTGCAGGTCTTGCTATCCGTGGGGAAACGAAAACGGCGAGATAATGGAACATTACAGACATAGCATTGATTTGAGAAACAAAAATAATGTCTTTAAAAACGGTGATTTTGAAAGCGTTTATAAATATGAAAATTGCTACGGATTCATAAGATCTGATAAGAAAAATAAGGCAATTATTCTCGTAAACTTTGGCGGGAATACGGAAATAAGGCTTGATTTAGCCAGATATGGCATTTCCTCTTTAAATTCCGATGTCGAAAACTACGCCTCGGATGATGGTATTTTCCTAATTAAAGTGCCGGAAAATACGGCAAAAATCTTTTTCGAAAATTAAAAAATACGCCTTTACGGATTTATAATCTCAAAAAGGCGTATTTTTTTTGCAAAAATCTGTTGACAAGACAGAAAACGCGTGTTATAATCAAAAACATACCAAATAGATAGGTTTTATATGAAAAGGGGGATAAAGATGACAGAAAAGAAATACAGATTTGAAACTTTACAGATACATAAGGGTCAGGAACAACCCGATATTGCGACAGATGCAAGAGCTGTACCGATTTATGCAACGGCGGCATATGTCTTTCATGATTCAAAGCACGCGGCTGACAGATTCGGGCTCAAAGATGCAGGAAATATATACAGCCGCTTGACAAATCCCACGCAAAGCGTTTTTGAAGAACGAATTGCGGCATTGGAGGGCGGAGTTGCCGCGCTGGGAGTTTCGGCAGGAGCGGCTGCTATCAACTATGCAATTCAGGCACTTGCAAAAGCGGGTGAGCATATAGTTGCGTCAAAAACGATATACGGAGGCACATATAATCTTTTCGCAAACACTCTGCCGCTTACATCAGGGATAGAAACTACATTTGTTGACCCGGATGAAGACAGTGCATTTGAAAAGGCTATAAAGCCGAACACAAAGGCGATTTTTGTTGAAACATTGGGAAATCCGAACTCAAATATCGCAGACATTGAAGAAATAGCAAAAATAGCACATAAGCACGATATACCTCTTGTTGTTGACAATACATTTGCAACGCCGTATCTTGTGCGTCCGATAGAATACGGTGCGGATATAGTCGTGCACAGTGCAACAAAATTTATAGGCGGTCACGGTACAGCAATAGGCGGAGTGATAATTGACAGCGGAAAGTTTGATTGGGGAAAAACTCAAAAATATCCGTGGATTTCCGAACCTAATCCGTCATATCACGGCATAAGCTTCTGGAAAGCGGTGGGAGCTGCTGCGTTTGTCACATACATTCGTGCGATACTTTTAAGGGATACAGGCTCGACGCTTTCACCATTCCACTCGTTCATATTCCTGCAAGGCTTGGAAACCTTGTCACTAAGGGTGGAGAGACATACCGAAAACGCTTTGAAAATTGTGGAATATTTAAAAAACCATCCAAAGGTCAAGGCGGTTCATCATCCGTCTATTGAAACAGAACCGAGCCATAAATACTATAAAAAATATTTCCCAAACGGCGGTGGTTCGATATTTACATTTGAAATAGACGGAGATGCAAAAACGGCACAAAAATTTATAGACAATCTGCGTATTTTCTCACTACTTGCAAATGTTGCAGATGTAAAATCACTTGTGATTCATCCTGCGTCAACTACACATTCGCAGCTTTCGGAGGAGGCGCTTTTAGAGCAGGGAATAAAGCAAAACACCATAAGGCTTTCGATAGGAATTGAGAATATAGATGACTTAATCGAGGCACTTGGGGACGCATTTAACGCGATAGATTAAAAAAAATACCCGAAATTCAATTTCGGGTATTTTTTAGTTTTCCGTCTAATAAATCTTGCAGGGTTATGCTGTCAAGATAATCGCAAATCACACGGTAAAGCCCTTGCCATAACGGGAGAGTCAGACAGACATCGCTTCTTTCGCATCCGACAGGGCTGTTTTCAAGACAGGAAATAGGTGCTAAATTTCCTTCGGTAACGCGGAGTATTTCACCTATTTTACAATCTTTCGGATTCTTGCCGAGGATATAACCGCCGCGGTAACCTCTGTTTGCTTTTAAAAATCCTGAATTTGTCAAAAGAGGAACAATCTGCTCCAAATACTTTTTTGATACATTCTGACTTTCTGCAATTTCCTTTAAAGAAAGGCAGTTTCTGTCATTTTGGGCAAGTTCTAAAAGCAGACGTATTGCATAACGCCCCTTTGTTGAAATTTTCATTTAACCACCTCTTTTTAATAAAGCCTATATTAACATAGATTTTGTAGGTTTTCAAGTGAACAAAAGTCACAAATAAACACTTAAAATTTTGTGTAATAAGATTGAAAAAAAACGACACAAATTTGTAAAAGATGCTTGATTTTTTTTTAAGTGTGTGCTAAAATAAAGAAAATTGGTGTTTTAGCGGAAGTAGGTGATAGCAGTTGAAGAAACTATGTTTGCTTTTGGTGATGATGCTTTTAATGGTTAATGTCACTGCTTTTGCAGATGATGAGGCAAAAATAGAAGTGTCTGGGGCAGAAGCTAAGGCGGGGGAAACGGTAGAAGTTACGGTTTCGCTTGAAAACAATCCGGGAATTATTTCAATGCTTTTGTCGGTGACTTATGACAGAAGTGCGATGACTCTGAAAGAAGTTAAGGATGCGGGAATCCTTGGTGAATCGCTACATTCTAACAATCTGGGAGTAAATCCGTATATTTTGTTTTGGTCAAACGGTACGGCAAAATCGGATATAACGGCAAACGGAACGATTGCGACACTGATGTTTGAAATATCAGAAAATGCTGTAACGGGTGATTATCCCATAAAGGTCAGCTATGATAAGAAACAAGACGGAATTTTTAATTTTGACATGGATCCGGTTGATTTTGCCATAGAAAACGGCAGTATATCTGTTGAGGGGATAGCCGATTCAGGTCAGCATACAGGCGGAAGCAAGTCCGGAGGCGGCTATGTGGCAAAACCGGATGATGAGAAAACGCCGACAGAGGATACAGATGAACAGGAAACTGAATTTGTGGATCACTCCGGTGATGTTCTGGTTACTGTAAACGGAAAGTTTTTGGTTTTTGTAGACCAAAAGCCTGTAATTGTAGGTGATAGAACACTTGTACCGCTAAGAGCAATATTTGAAACGCTTGGTGCAAATGTCAAGTGGGATGATGCTGCAAAGACAGTAACGGCAAATAGGGGAGATGTTGAGATTTCTCTTACCATCGGTTCGGACAGACTGTATGTAAACGGTGCAGAAAAAATTGTTGATGTACCTGCACAGATAATAAACAGCAGAACTATGGTTCCAATCAGAGTGATAGCCGAAAGCTTTGGTTGTAACGTAGAATGGAATGAGGAAAACAGAACGGTAATAGTTACAGAGTAGATATACGTATTGGAATTTGCTTAACTATATAGGATATAATGCATGTTCACATATATCAAATTAACAAGAAAAGGAGAAAAAACATGAGAACAAAAAAACGTATTTTATCAGCAATTTTAGTAGCTGCAATGCTCGTATCGACTGTAATCACAACCGCATTTGCGGCAGATGATTTTACGGTTACGGCAGCAAATGTAACTGCTAAGGCAGGGGAAACGGTAGATGTTGCAGTTTCACTTGAAAACAATCCCGGCATCATTGCATTGCGTCTGAAAATAGGCTATGACAGCGATGTTCTGACGCTTACAA
>JAFZMQ010000031.1 GCA_017551095.1 Clostridia bacterium
AATCAAGAAAATCATTGGTTTTAAATTTGAAAAGCATTCGCGGTATAATTGGAATAAAAAACGGTTATATGAACTCGAAAAGCTTGTTGAAGGAAGAGCAAGATTGTTACTTCAGAAGTAAAGTATTAAAAAGCTGAGGGGCTGTCGCACATTAGTGAGACAGCCCCTTTTGTAATTTTACTGTTTCGCCATACTTGCAGGATAAATCTTCTTGTCCTTCAAATTTTGCAACCTATCTAACGCTTCGCCGAAACGCTGGAAGTGCGTTATTTCACGCTGACGCAGGAATTTGATAACTTCATTTACATCAGGGTCGTCGGAAAGACGCAAAATATTGTCGTAAACGGCACGGGCCTTCTGTTCCGCCGCTAAATCCTCAAAAAGATTGGTTATCGGGTCGCCCGTAACAGCGATAGACGCCGCCGTAAAGGGTGAACCTTGTGCACTTTGCGGAAATACCGAAGCACCGTTATCTGCATAGTATTCTGCGGAATTGCCGTTTAGCCAATCCTTGCCGCTTGTTCCGCCCGAAAGCTGATAAACAAGCGTTCCAACCATTTCCAAATGTCCCAGCTCCTCCGTACCTATGTCGGTCAAAACTGCCTTGCTGACTTCGTCCGGCATGGTATACCGCTGCGAGAGATAACGAAGTGATGCACCGAGTTCGCCGTTAGGACCGCCGTATTGTGTTGCGATTATTGTGGCAAGTTTTGGGTTTTTATTTTTTAGTTTTATCGGGAATTGTAAAAATTTATCGTATGAAAACATTATGCGTTACCTCCTTTTTCCCATGGCCAAGGGTCATTTATCCATTGATATGTCTCCAAGTCCGCATTGTCCGAAACGGTAAGAGGACCGTATTTTTTGACATATTCCTTTTTAAGTTCCTTTGCCTTTTTTGTGAGCGATACAAAAAGAGCAAACGCCTTTTCATCCTTTGGATGAGTGTCTAAAAACAACTGCATATCGTGAGCGGCAAAGCAATATCGTTGAATTTCAAGTTTTAAATCATTTTTTTCCATTATGCCTGACCTCCGCTTTTACAAATTTTTCCGTATTCCTCTATCGTAAGCACAAGCTCGGGAAAAACTGAGCCGCTATAAAGTGCTTCGGCAGGACTGTAAACGGAATTGAGCTGCTGAACGGGGACATAGCCGTACCCGACACAACCGCAATAAGTAGAATTTTCCATAAAACATCAATAGCCTTTCTGTCCGCCGGAATCAATCACGGTACCGCCCCCGGCGGACTGACGGGCGGCACAGTAAAAGGGCATATGCCTTTGTTTACATAATATGATTTTTATGTAAATATGTGAAAAACAAAGCTCAAAAAAAACCGAGATTCACTCGGCTTTTTCGGTGTTTTCTGATTTTAAGGAACGGCGGAGAAGAATAGTAAAATATGTGTCGGCAAGTTGGGTAAAAACCGTTCCCAAAAGCTCCAAATCCTTGACAGAAAGGTATTGAGCGGAAGAAACTGCAACGGCAGTTACCAAAACGGCAAGGTCCTCGCCACTCATAAAAAATCACCCCTATATATGATATAGGAGTGAACAGAAAAAAATGTTTAATTTTCAGTCTGTAAATGCGGATTTATATGCACCATACAATGCTTCACATTGGGAAGTGACGCCTCTATGTCGTCGTGAACACGCTCCGCGATGTCATGTGCTGCGGTAAGCGACATATTTCCGTCGGCGGAAATTTCGAGGTCAATATAAATTTTGTCGCCAAATTTTCGCGTTTTTAAATCGTCAATCGCAATAACGCCATCCTCACTTTGCACAAGCTCACGGATTTTCAAAATAGTTTCGCTGTCTGCGGAACGGTCGGTCATTTTTTCTACGGCGTCAATAAAAATTTCAACCGCAACTTTTATGATGAAAAGGCAAATTACAACACTTGCCAAAGGGTCAAGAAAGGGAAAACCCATTTTTGCACCTAAAATACCGATAAAACTGCCGATTGAGGAAAGTGCGTCGGAACGGTGATGCCAGGCGTCCGCCATAAGAGCTCCTGAGTTTATTTTGTTTGCTGCATTTTTTGTATAGTGGAACATAGCCTCTTTGGAAAGAATAGAAAAAATAGCAACAAAAAGGGCAAATGAATGCGGAATTGCAATATTTTCGCGTCCCGAAAGCACGGTTTTTATACCAGAAAAACCTATCAAAAAGCCGGTAATCGCGAGCATTACCGAAAGAAGTATTGCCGCGACACATTCAAAACGCTCATGTCCGTACTGATGCCCGTCATCAGAGGTTTTATTTGCAATTTTCACTCCTATTAAAACGATTATTGTGCTTAATACATCGGAGGCAGAATGAACTGCGTCGGAAATCATCGCAGAAGAACGCGAAAAAAGCCCTGCAAAAAGTTTTAAGAGGGTAAGAAAAAAATTTCCTGCCATTGTAGTGAAGGATACGCGTATAGCAAGTTCTTCATTTTCCGTCTTTTTCATAGCATTAGCTCCTTTTTTTGCATTATATCAAATAGCAAAAGCGTTGTCAAATACAAAAGCCGCCCAAAAAGGCGGCTATTGTATAAAATGTACGGTTTCCGACAAGGAAACAGGTGATATTACCGTTTTAAATAAAGTAAATTAGTTGCACATACAGGTTACGATAACGATGATAATAAGTACCCACAAAATCATATCAAAGTCAAAGTTTCCGCAACCGCCGCATTTGTTGCATACGGAACCACAGTCACCCATAGTTTTGCCTCCTTTCATAATCGGTTTTAAAACCGTTTTGTTATATAGTATGTTTTTTAATAAGATTTGGTAGCTTGTATTGAAATTTTTTTATTTTTGTTATATAATAGTTTTTTAAGAGGAGAAAAAATATGGAAAAGGACAAAATTTTAAGGATAAACTACCTTGCAAAAAAGAAAAAAACCGAAGGGCTTACGAAAAATGAGCAGGAAGAACAAAAGGAACTCTACAAGGAATATTTAGGTGCTATAAGGCGTAATTTTAAGGCAACGCTTGACAGCATAGAGATAGTAGACAAATAATTTCGAAAGGAATGAAAGTCTGAATAAAATTGCCCATCTCACCGCTTTTTGTTAGGGGCGGTACAATCGTACAGCACCGCTAACTGCAAAGCGGCAATATGAACAATTTTCTTTCAGACTCGGGTTTTGTGCCTTTGGCACGGAAAGGAAGATTATAAATATGAAGACAGTAGTAAAAGAACTTTTCAGGAACACGGGAGATTTTGCTGAAAAAGAGGTCACGGTTTCGGGCTGGATAAGGAATATCCGCGTGTCAAAAAACTTTGGATTTATTGAGCTAAATGACGGAAGCTTTTTTAAGTGCGTTCAGGTGGTTATTGAGGACAATCTTGATAATTTTGAAAAGGTAGGGAAACTAAATATTGCGGCGGCAATTACCGTTACGGGAAAGCTCGTTATGACGCCGGATGCAAAACAGCCCTTTGAAATAAAGGCGGAAAATGTTGTGATTGACGGAACATCAACGCCCGATTATCCTATACAGAACAAGCGTCACACAATGGAATTTTTGCGTACCCAGTGCCATCTAAGAGCAAGAACAAACACCTTTTCGGCAGTGTTCCGCATAAGGTCACTTTTGGCATATGCAATTCATCAGTTCTTCCAGGAAAGAGGATTTGTTTATGTGCATACACCGATTATCACAACAAGCGACTGTGAGGGTGCAGGGGAAATGTTCCAGGTGACGACTATGGATATGGACAATGTGCCAAAGGGCAAGGACGGAAAAACTGACTACACAAAGGACTTTTTCGGCAAACAGGCAAGTCTGACCGTTTCAGGACAGCTTAATGTGGAAACATACTGTATGGCATTCAGAAATGTTTATACTTTCGGACCGACCTTCCGTGCAGAGAATTCGAACACAACACGCCATGCGGCAGAATTCTGGATGATTGAGCCGGAAATTGCATTTGCAGACCTTGCAGATGATATGGATTTGGCGGAGGATATGGTAAAATACATCATAAACTACTGCCTCCAAAACGCACCTGAGGAGATGGAATTTTTCAATAAATTCATTGATAAAGACCTGCTTGAAAGGCTCAATAATGTTGTGTCGAATGATTTTGCAAGAGTTACCTATACCGAGGCGGTGGAAATACTTAAAAAGAATAATGATAAATTCGACTACAAGGTTGAATGGGGCAGTGACTTGCAGACAGAGCATGAGCGGTTTTTGACCGAGCAGATTTATAAAAAACCTGTTTTTGTCACCGATTACCCAAAGGAGATAAAGGCATTTTATATGAAACTCAATGGTGACGGAAAGACGGTTGCTGCCTGTGATTTGCTTGTACCGGGAATTGGCGAAATCATCGGCGGAAGTCAGAGAGAGGAAAACTACGATATTCTGCTTGAAAGAATGAAAGAGTGCGGCTTGAATCCGGATGACTATAAATTCTATCTTGATTTGAGAAAATACGGAACAAATAAACACGCAGGTTTCGGTTTAGGCTTTGAAAGAGCGGTTATGTATCTTACGGGAATACAGAATATCCGTGACGTATTGCCCTTCCCGAGAACTGTGGGAAGTGCGGAATTTTAATTAAAAAGGGGTAAAATATGCATATTTTCTATATAGTGCTAATCGCACTCATGATATTTGCCATATTCAAATTAACACCTGCAATTTTGAAAATTGTTGCGGTAAGAGCCTTGATGGACGGGAACAAAGATAAAGCGTTGTCCTTGTATAAAACAGCGTCGCAGATTTTCGGCGGGAATAATCAGTACAAAACCGAGTATGCTCTTGTGCTTATGCGTGTCGGAGAATTTAAACAGGCGGAAACTGTTTTAAACTCTATTATTCTTGATAGAAAAATACCGCAAAAAGACAAAATAAATGCGAAAACCTATCGTGCTATGGCGTATCATAAACAGGGCAGAACGGATGAGGCGAAAGAAACAATGGAAGAGCTTTTTGAAACGGCAAAAACAACCGTAGTTTACGGTATGCTCGGATATTTAAAACAACTTTCCGGTGACGCCGAACTCGATTTTTGCAAAGAAGCTTACGATTATAACAGCGACGATAGGGATATATGCGACAATATGCTTGTCGCATATATAAGAACGGGCGATTTTGAAAACGCGGACAAAATTGCAGAGGGACTCCGTGAAAAATACCCGCAATTTGTTGAGGGATTTTATCATTCAGCCATTTTGGAACTCAAAAAGGGCAACAGGCAAAAGGCAACAGAGTTTTTGGATAAAACGGCAGATTGCAGAAGAAGTATGCTTACAACGGTTTCGGAAGAAGATATAGAAAATTTAAGAAAAGAGATTAAAAATGCTTGAATTTAGTTTTGTTTACGGCGAAAACGGGTATATGCTTTCCCGTGATTTAAGGGCGGTCATTTTCGGTGGTGAGGCTTCTGATGATATGGAAAACGAATCCTACCATATTGTAGGCTATGATAAAACCGAGCAGATAGCTGTCGGCAGATTTTCGCCTATATCGGAAACGGTTTGCAGGATAGATTTTGTCGGCGTGAGGGAAGATTACAGGCGTCAGTATGTGGGCGATTTGGTGATAAAGGCAATAGAGGATAAAGCAAAAACTCTTGGCATAAAAACGGCAGTTTTGGAAACGCCGGACTTGCTACTTCCGTTTTTTGAGTTCGAAATGTACGAGAATATGGGAAAGACGGAAAACGGCACAATAAAAATGCGAAAAGATTTAATGCAGGTGCATAAATGCAGGGGGTGCATGTAAATGGCACAGCCGTTAGCAGACAGGATAAGACCCGAAACTCTTGACGAGGTGGTAGGACAAAAACAACTGTTAGGAGCGGACGGCATTTTGAGAAGAATTATCTTGCAGGGCGAAGTTCCGAATATGATTTTTTACGGACCGAGCGGAACGGGCAAGACAACGGTTGCGAACATAATCGCAAAGCGTACAGGCAAGGCGTTTTACCGCCTGAATGCGACAACTGCGTCGGTTTCGGACATAAAGGACATAGTTGCGTCTTTGGATACTTTTTTGACGGCGGAAGGAGTGCTTTTATATCTTGACGAAATCCAGCATTTCAATAAGAAACAACAACAATCACTTCTGGAATTTATGGAAAACGGTAAAATAACGCTTATTGCGAGTACTACCGAAAACCCGTATTTTTATGTTTATGACGCGGTTTTGTCCAGGAGCACCGTTTTTGAGTTTTTGCCGCTTGACGAGCAGGATGTTGAAAAAGCATTAAAAAGGGCGGCAACAATCCTCTCGAAAGAGGACTATAAAGAGTATAAGGTTTCGGTTGACGATTTGGCATATACGCATATCGCTTTTACATCCGGCGGTGATGTCAGGAAGGCGTTAAATGTTTTGCAGCTTTGCTTTTTGACGGCTATCCCCGACAAAAACGGGAAAATACAGATAACAGAAGAAATTGCGGCAAAAGCAACACAGAAGAAAGTTCTTCGTTACGATAAAGACGGCGATAGTCATTATGATGTTTTAAGTGCATTCCAAAAGTCAATAAGAGGCTCCGACCCTGACGCAGCGATATACTACCTTGCAAAAATCCTGTCGGCAGGGGATATGCCTTCTGCTTGTCGTCGGATTTTAGTGATAGCCTCTGAGGATATAGGACTTGCATATCCGCAGGCAGCCGCGATTGCAAATGCTTGTGTTGATTCTGCTATGCGTCTTGGTATGCCGGAGGCAAGAATTCCACTTGCGGAAGCGGTTATTCTTCTTGCAACAGCACCAAAGTCAAATTCGGCGATAATGGCGATAGATAAAGCAATGGGCGATATTGCGTCACGCGATACGGGCAGTGTTCCGCCGCATTTGCAGGACTCGCATTACGGCGGAGCGGAAAAATTAGGTCACGGAATTGAGTATAAATATCCGCACAGCTACCCGAACCACTACATAAAACAACAGTATTTGCCCGACAAAATCAAGGACAGAAAATACTATGACTACGGAGATAATAAGGCAGAAAGAGCTGCCAAGGAATATTGGGATAAAATAAAGGAGAATTCGTGATGAAATACGGATTTTTGAGAGTTTCTGCGGTTACGCCCGAAATAAAGGTAGCGGACTGCGACTTTAACAAAAAAAGCATCATAGATGCCATTCAAAACGCGGACAAAAACAAAGTAAAACTTGCTGTTTTTCCCGAACTTTGCGTAACGGGAGCGACTTGCGGCGACTTGTTTTTGCAGGACACACTTTTGAATGCGGCAAGAAAAACCGTTTCCGATATTGCGGAAGAAACGGCAAAAATGGACATTATGAGCGTCTTAGGACTACCGCTTTTGATAGACGGCGGGATATACAACTGTGCAGTTGTAATTCATAAAGGCAAAATTTTGGCAATTATCCCGAAGAAATCGGAATATGCAGAAAAAAGCTGTTTTTTGAACGGGCAAAATGAGCCAAAGATGGTTGATTTCGGCGGACAAAATGTGCCGTTTGGAGCAGATATAATTGTTTGTGATACTGATTTTGAAAACTTCCGACTTGCAGTTGAAATCGGAAACCGCAGTTTTGATAAAGGAAACGCAACAGTTATAGTAAAGCTTTTGTCAAGCAGGGCGGATGTGTCAGACGGTGATTTTTCGTACGATTTTAACAGACTTCAATCCCAAAAATTTTCTGCGGCAATAATTTGTGCAGATGCGGGTTACGGCGAATCTACAACAGATGTCGTTTTAAGCGGAAAGAATATGATTTTTGAAGCGGGAAAACCGCTTTGTATCGGCAAAAAATTTGTAAATGATGCGGTGACTACGGAAATTGATGTTGACGCAATTGCGTTTTTAAAGCGGAAAAGCGGAATTTGCCAACAAAAAAAATGCTTTGAAGTAAAAATGAACTTTGAAATGGTAGAAACGCCGATTTCGCGTAATTTTGACAAATTACCGTTTGTAAAAACGGATGCGGCATATTTCGAGGAAGCAATAGGCATACAGACGACGGCACTTTGTAAACGCTTAGAGCACACAGGCACAAAAAATGCAGTTATCGGCGTGTCGGGGGGGCTTGATTCGACAATGGCGCTGCTTGTGACAGTCCGTGCATTTGACAGACTTGGGCTCGACCGAAAAAATATACTTGCAATAACAATGCCCTGTTTCGGCACGACAAAAAGAACGCACGATAATGCTGAAACGGTTTCAAAAAGGCTTGGCGTGTCCTTTAAAGAAATCAGCATAAAAGATACTGTTAAGTGTCATTTTAAAGACATAAATCAGCCGGAAGAAAAATATGATGCAGCATATGAAAATGCACAGGCACGTGAAAGAACGCAGGTTTTAATGGATATTGCAAACCAAATCGGCGGAATTGCTGTCGGTACAGGTGACATGTCGGAGTTGGCACTCGGCTGGGCGACATATAACGGCGACCATATGTCAATGTACGGAGTGAATTGCGGCATTCCTAAAACACTTATGCGGTTTTTGGTTGAATATGAGTCAGATAGAATAGGCGATAAGGAGTTAAAATCTGCACTTTCGGACATTTTGGATACTCCCGTAAGCCCGGAGCTTTTACCTGCGGATAGGGGACAGATTGTGCAGAAAACCGAAAATGCGGTAGGGCCGTATATTTTGCATGATTTCTTCCTATATAATATGCTTGTTTTGGGATTTAGCCCGAAAAAGATACAATATGTTGCAGAATTTGCTTTTAAAGGTGAATTTTCAAGAGAAGAAATAAATAAGTGGTTAAAAATATTTGTAAAACGCTTTTTCTCTCAGCAATTTAAGAGGAGCTGCTCACCCGATGGACCGCAGGTTTTGGGAATAAGCCTGTCACCAAGAGGCGGACTTACAATGCCGAGCGATGCCCGGTGCAAACTATGGTTTGCAGAAATTGACGAATAGAGGGTAAAATTGTATAAATATATGTTAAAAATGCCGATGCAAATCGGCATTTTTAACATATATCAAAAAATAATAAAAAAATACAAAAAAAATTAAAAAAAGTACTTGACAACAGAGAAGTGATGTGGTAATATGAGTAAGCTGTCCCTTTGAGAAGGGACGGAGTTGAACATTGAAAAATAAACAGTGCAGAGTTCTTGTCAGTGAATGAAAATTCACTAAAAAACAGAGTTTTTTATGACAGAAATTCGGAAACGA
>JAFZMQ010000032.1 GCA_017551095.1 Clostridia bacterium
GGCGGTACATCAAAAACCGCTTTTGCCGTTTGTGAGCATCTTGGTGCAAAGGAAACAGTCTTTGTTTCACGCACAAAAAAGGACGGCTCGGTCACTTTTGATGAAGCAAAAAGTAAACATCTTGATGCACAGATTATAATAAATACTACACCATCAGGAATGTTTCCGGATACAGATGGTTTGCCTATTCAAATCAGCGGTTTTGATGCTCTGGGCGGTATTATTGACGCCGTTTATAATCCTTTAAGGACAAATTTAGTGCTTGATGCACAGGAAAAAGGGATTTTAGCGGAGGGCGGACTCTATATGCTATCGGCTCAGGCGGTTTTTGCCTCTTCCCTGTTTTTAGGCAGAAAGCCCGATGAAAGTCTGATTGATTCGGCATATAATGCGGTCAAAAACGAAAAAGAGAATATCGTTTTAATCGGTATGCCGTCGGCAGGTAAAACAACAATAGGAAAATTGCTTGGCGATACTTTAAATAAAGAGTTTTTTGACAGCGATATTGAAATTACAAAAGAAATTAAAATGTCCATACCCGAATTTTTTAAAAAATACGGTGAGGCGAAATTCCGAGAAATTGAAAAGGAAGTAATATCAAACCTTTCCCAAAAAAGCGGTGTAGTAATTGCAACAGGCGGAGGAGCAGTCCTTAATCCGCAAAATGTCCGCTCTTTAAAGCAAAACGGCAGAATTATCTTTTTAAACAGACCTTTTGAGCTTCTTACGCCAACTCAGGACAGACCGCTATCAACGGGGCGTGACGCTTTAAAGAAGCTATTTGATGACAGATTTTCTATTTACAAAAACTCTTGTGATATTGAAATACTTGCGGATAAATCGCCCAGGCTAATTTTAGAGGAAATCAAAAAGGAGCTGATTTAATTGAAAATACTCGTTTTAAACGGACCTAACATAAATATGCTCGGTATTCGTGAGCCTGAAATTTACGGCAGAGAAACCTACGAAGACCTGAAAAATCTTGTAAAAGGCTATGCCGATAAAAAAGGCGTTGAAGTCGAGTTTTTTCAGTCCAATCATGAAGGTGATTTGGTAGATGCGGTGCAGAGGGCATATTTTGAAAAGTTTGACGGGATTATATTTAATCCTGCCGCATACACGCATACAAGTATTGCTATCGCCGACGCGGTTAAAGGCACAGGTATTCCTACCGTAGAGGTACACATAAGCGACATCAAAAAGCGTGAAGATTTCAGACAAGTAAGCTTTATAAGAGATTGTGTTATTTCAAGCGTTGTAGGAAAAGGGCTTGATGGATATAATATTGCGATTGATTTGATTTTAAAGCACAGAAAGGACAAAAAATGAGGGTTAATTTTGAGCCGTCACATTTAAAAGGCAATTTTTCCGCTCCTCCTTCAAAAAGCTTTGCACACAGGAGCATTATTTGTGCTGCTTTATCAAACGGAGAAAGCCATATTTACAATCTTTCAAAAAGCGAGGATATTTCCGCAACCCTGGACTGTGTTTCAGCTCTTGATGTTTCGGTAAAAGAAAAATCGGAATTTACCGAGATTTTGGGAAGCGGTGCAAAAAAAATCAGTTCCGCACTCTTTCCCTGCCGCGAAAGCGGAAGCACTCTAAGGTTTTTCTTCCCTATTGCCCTTAATCTATGCGAAAAATCCGTTTTTACGGGAGCTTCGCGACTTTTAGAGCGAGGAATTGGGATTTACGAAGATATTTTTAAAAATATTAGAATCACAAAAAATGATAATTCTATTGAGGCAATCGGAAATCTTACATCCGGCGAATACACCGTCCCCGGAAATGTGAGCAGTCAGTATATAACAGGACTTTTGCTCAGCCTTCCGATTCTTGACGGCGACAGCAAAATAACCGTAATTCCGCCTTTTGAAAGTAGACCTTATGTTGATATTACTATTTCTGTTATGCAAAAATTCGGTGTAAAAATCGAAAAGTGCGGTGAAAATTGCTATTTTATAAAAGGAAACCAAAAGTATATTGCAACAGATTTGGCGATTGAGGGAGATTGGTCAAATTCCGCGGCATTTTTCGCATTAAATGCCTTAGGCTCGGATATTGTGATTTCCGGTCTTAATCCCGAAAGTCTGCAAGGTGACAGAGTTATAACCGACTTTATAAATGAGCTTGAAAGGGAAACTCCTGAAATTGACATTTCCGATTCACCTGACTTAGCACCTGTGCTTTTCGCACTTGCGGGAGCGAAAAACGGTGCTGAATTTACAGGTACGGCAAGGCTTAAAATCAAGGAAAGCGACAGAGCCCAAGCCATGCAGGAGGAACTTTTAAAATTCGGCATAAAAACCGAGATTTTTGATAATAGCGTTAAGGTTTTTAAAGGTGAACTAAAAAAACCGTCTGTTCCGATATTCTCGCATAATGACCATAGGATTGTTATGGCGACATCAATCCTTTTGACTGTTACAGGAGGTTGCATCTCAGATGCAGAAGCGGTTTCCAAGAGCTTTCCTGACTTCTTTGATATGCTGAAAGCCTTAGGTGCGGAGGTTAGCTATGAAACTTGATAAAAATACAAAAATTCTTATAATAGGCTTAGGTCTTATCGGCGGAAGTTATGCCAAATCGCTAAGTAGCAAGGGGTATTTTGTGGGCGGTTTGGATACTGACAGAAAAGCCGTTGACTATGCCTTAAAAAATAATATAATTAAGCAGGGGGATACTATCCCGTCAGCTGATTTTATAGGCTTATTTGACCTCATAATATTTGCCGTTTATCCGCATACTATTTTGGATTGGATAGAAAAGAATCAGCAATTTATAAAGCCAAACACGCTTATATCTGATGTTACGGGAATAAAGAGCTGCTTTATTTATGACTTGCAAAAAATTTTGCGTCAAGACCTCGAATTTGTGGGTGCTCACCCCATGGCAGGACGCGAGTCAAGCGGAATTGAAAACGCGGACGCAGGAATATTTGTCGGTGCTAATTATATAGTAACGCCTACCGAAAAAAATACAGAAGACGCCATATCTGTTTGTAAAGAGCTTGGGGAAATTCTGGGCTTTTCAAGCATCTCGGTTTTGTCGCCGGAAAAGCACGACGAGATGATAGGATTTTTATCGCAGCTCACGCACACGATTGCAGTGTCCCTCATGACCTGTCGTGATATGGAGGGAATGGCGGAG
Organism: Clostridia bacterium; assembly: GCA_017551095.1. Lineage (GTDB taxonomy): Bacteria > Bacillota > Clostridia > UBA1381 > UBA1381 > UBA1738. The sequence continues at coordinate 3,151 of JAFZMQ010000032.1, forward strand.
TACAGCGGCGATTCCTTCCGTGACTTAACGCGTATTGCTAAAATCAATGATGAGATGTGGAGCGAACTGTTTTTACTGAACAAGGACAAGCTGCTCTCACAGATGGATTTGTTTAAAAACTCTTTTGATAAGCTCTACAATCATATAAAAAACGGTGAGTGTGAAAAAATAAGAGAAATTATGCGATTATCTACAAAAGAACGGGAACTTTTCGACAAGGTAAAAGGAGAATAATGCTATGAATATGGAATTTAAACGAGAAATGCCGACCGCGGCTGTAATTAAAGAGATGTACCCTTTATCCCCGGCTATGACCGAGAAAAAGCAGCAGAATGACGCGGAAATCCTGAAAATTTTTACAGGCGAGACAAAGAAACTCCTGCTCGTAATCGGTCCGTGCTCCGCAGACCGTGAGGATGCCGTTTTGGAATATATCGGTAGGCTTAAACTTTTACAGGACAAGGTTAAGGACAAAATTGTGATGGTCCCGAGAATTTACACAAACAAGCCACGCACAACGGGTGACGGCTACAAGGGTATGCTGCATCAGCCAAATCCCAACGAATCTCCCGATATGTTAAAAGGGCTGATTTCAATTAGAAAACTCCACATAGATGCATTGGAGCAAACGGGATTTTCCTGTGCAGATGAGATGCTTTACCCTGAAAATCACCGCTATCTTTCAGACTGCCTTTCCTATGTTGCAGTCGGTGCAAGGTCAACCGAAAATCAACAGCACCGATTGACCGCGAGTGGACTTGACATACCTGTTGGAATGAAAAATCCGACAGGGGGCGACCTTTCGGTTATGATGAATTCCATTACCGCCGCACAGCATCCGCACACTTTTGTATATTCCGGCTGGGAGGTTCAAAGTAAGGGTAACCCCCTTGCACATGCCATTTTACGAGGCTATTCAAATAAACATGGCCGCTCCGTTTCCAACTATCACTATGAGGATTTACAGCTTTTATGGGAAATGTATCAAGAAAGCGGACTTAAAAATCCTTCGGTTATAATAGACACTAACCACGCAAATTCAGGCAAACGCTTTGAGGAGCAGCCGCGTATTGCAAAGGAAATTCTACACAGTGCAAGACTGTCTGAAAATATTGGAAAAATGTTAAAAGGGCTTATGATTGAGTCATATTTAGTTGACGGAAACCAAAAGCCTAACGGCACTGTTTACGGTCAGTCGATAACCGACCCATGTCTTGGCTGGGAGAAGACCGAAAAAATGGTTTTGGAAATCGCCGATTTATTATAAATTCTTGCACCAAAATACCGCTGACATGATTGTCAGCGGTATTTTTATTTTGTCAGACCTTATTTTGCCACAAATGCTCCGTCTTCCGCGTCAACGGTTATGTTTTTGCCAACGCTTCCGTCGATAATTTTTTCGGAGAGCATATCCTCGATTTTGCTCTGAATTGCCCGTCTTAGAGGCCTTGCACCGTAAACGGCATCAAAGCCCTCTTTTGCAATTTCCGCAACTGCGTTTTCGGTAAATTCTGCCGTAATCCCGTTTGATGCAAGTCTTTCTTTAAGACCTGAAAGCATAATTTCCGCGATTTTCTTTATATCGTCCTCTGTCAATCGGTCGAAAACAACTATTTCATCAATACGGTTTAAAAATTCAGGTTTAAAGGCTTCCTTTACCTTTTGCATAACCTTTTCCTCAATTCTCTCATGCTCGTCTTTTTGAGATGATGTATCCTCTGTGCCAAAGCCCATTTTTGAGGTTGTGTTTAGAATATCCTTTGCACCGAGGTTTGAGGTCATTATGATTACAGTATTTCTGAAATCCACCCGTCTTCCCTGTGCGTCGGTCAGAATTCCGTCGTCTAAGATTTGGAGCATTATATTGAATACATCAGGGTGTGCCTTTTCGATTTCGTCAAAAAGGATTACCGAATATGGTTGTTTTCTTATCTTTTCGGTAAGCTGTCCGCCCTCGTCATATCCAACATATCCGGGAGGTGAGCCGACGAACTTGGAAACCGAGTGTTTTTCCATATACTCGGACATATCAACCCTTATCATTGCGTCTTCCGAACCGAACATAGCCTCGGCAAGTGCCTTTGAAAGCTCGGTTTTTCCGACACCCGTAGGTCCTAAGAAAAGGAATGAGCCGGTCGGGCGTTTCGGGTCTTTAAGTCCTGCTCTGCCACGCCGTATTGCACGGCTTACGGCACTTACCGCCTTTTCCTGTCCGATTACACGCTTATGCAAAACATCCTCTAAATGCTTTAATTTCTCGCTTTCCTCCTCGGCGATTTTGGCAACGGGTATTCCTGTCCATTTTGCGATTATCTCCGCTATGTCCTCCTCACCGATTTTGAGCTCTGCGGAATTATGGTTATCCTTCCACTCGCTTTTTCCCTGCTTTAACTGCTCCTCTACTTCTTTTTCACGGTCACGAAGCTCTGCCGCCTTTTCAAAGTTCTGGGAGATTATTGCCTCTTCCTTTTCCTTTTTTATTTCTTCCGCCTGTTTTTCAAGGGTTTTTACATTATCCGGTGCAGTCAGTGCGGAAAGCTTTTTCTTACTTGCCGCCTCGTCAATCAGGTCAATTGCCTTATCGGGCAAGAATCTGTCGGTTATATACCGCTCCGAAAGCTCTGCCGCCGCCTTTATTGCACTATCCTCTATTTTTACGCCGTGATGTGCCTCATATTTATCTCTTAACCCTTTTAAAATTTCAATCGTCTGCTCGGTTGTAGGCTCTCCTACCATAACAGGCTGAAAACGCCGTTCCAAAGCTGCATCTTTTTCGATATATTTGCGGTATTCATTTATCGTTGTCGCACCGATAAGCTGCACCTCGCCTCTGGCAAGTGACGGTTTTAATATATTTGACGCATCTATTGCACCCTCTGCCGAACCTGCTCCGACTATGGTATGAAGTTCGTCTATAAAGAGTATTACATTTCCTGCCAAACGCACTTCTTCAACAGCTTTTTTTAGTCTGTCCTCAAACTCGCCACGGTATTTTGCACCCGCTACCATTGAGGAAAGGTCCATTGTCACAAGCCGTTTATTTTTAAGCAGCTCAGGCACATCTCCGTCTGCAATTTTTTGTGCCAAACCCTCTACAACCGCCGTTTTGCCGACACCCGGCTCACCAATAAGACAAGGATTATTCTTTGTTCTTCGGGAAAGTATCTGTATGACACGGGAAATTTCCTCATCTCTGCCTATTACGGGGTCAAATTTATTCTCCTGTGCCTGTTTTGTTAAATCTCTTCCGAATTGGTCAAGAGTCGGCGTTTTTCCACCTGTTTTGCCTTTTTGAGATGCAGTTTTTGCCTCTCCGTAACCCTGCTCGGTAGAGGAAATAATATCATTATAGATATTGTTAAAATCAACACCCGCAGATGCTAAAACATTTGCTCCGACTCCGTCGCCGTCCTTTATAATGCCTATTAAAATATGTTCTGTTCCTATATAGTTATGTCCCATATTTCTGGCTTCCATCGCAGCAATTTCAAGGATACGCTTACTTCTCGGCGTTAGTGCTAATTCGGTATTTTTGCTAAGAGGCATATTTCTGCCCATAACCTCTTCAATACGCTTTATTAAAACTTCTTTTTTAGCACCCGCATTTTCGAGTATTTTTGCACCGACTCCGCTGCCCTCTGTCAGTATTCCGAGCAAAAGATGTTCGCTCCCGATATATGCATGACCTAACTCACATGCAATATCATGTGCATTTTGTATTGCGATTCGTGCTTTTTCTGTAAAATTTGAAAACATAACTCTCACCCTGCCTTTCAGTTATTTATATATTTTCTCTTAAAAACTCCGCTCTTTTTTTGTCCCGTTCCTCAGGCGTCAAGCTGTCATCCGCCATAATAAGTGCAGGTTCACTTTCTACCATAAGCTCCGTTTTGGATTTTTTACCTTTAATATCTATTATACCCATATTTTCCCCTAAAATTACATCTGACAAAAGTGCTTTTGCCTCTTTCGAGGAAATGCTTCGTGCAAATTTCAAGGTTCCGTAGGAACGCCACAGTTTATCGCAAACAGAATCATTATTTTTAATTGCTTTTTCTGATTCTCTTTCATGTTTTTCTATCTGCGTTGAAATATTTATGAGTTTTTCGATTATTTCTTCTTCCGAAATGCCCAATGTTATCTGGTTTGAAATCTGGTAGAGGTTTCCGTATGCCTTTGAGCCTTCGCCGTAAAGTCCTCTTACCGTCAGTCCCAAAGCTGATGCCTGGGAGATTATTTTATTTATGTTTCCCGTTAAAGTGAGTGCGGGAAGATGCATCATAACCGACGCGCGTATTCCGGTGCCCGTATTAGTAGGACAGGCGGTTAAATAGCCGAATTTTTCGGAAAATGCGTATGTGAGATTTTCTTCGAGAACATCGTCAATTTTATTCGCAAGTTCCCATGCCTTTTTGAGCTGACTTCCGCCTAAAATCACTTGCAGACGGATATGGTCCTCCTCCATAAGCATTATGCTCATATTTTCGTCTTTGCTCAAAAATACAAACCCTTCATCATCCTCTGCCATTTCCCTGCTTATTAAGTGCTTTTCGGCAAGAGATTGCCTTTTTATCGGCGTCAAGTCCTGCATTTTTATGAGCGAAAACTCCTTTGATAGCGTTGAATTGGAGTTTAATACCGCAGTTTTTACCTTTTCCAAAACCTCATCTTTTTGTGCTTTTGAAATGGTTTGCGGGAACGGGTATTTTGCCAGATTTCGTGCCAAGCGTATTCTCGTACTTACGATAATATCGCTGTCCTTTGCCTCTTTATACCAAATCATAATTATCCCTCCATTTCCTTTATTTCCTTATGCAGTTTTGCCGCAAGTTCATAGTTTTCCTCTTTTACGGCAGTTGTCAGTTTATCCTTTAATTCTTTTAGCTTACGCTTTTTCTGTATTCCCTCAGACGCCGTTGACGGAATTTTGCCCATATGTTCGCTTGATGCCTGAACCTGCCTTAAAGTCCTTGCAATTGGCTCTTCAAAAGCCTTATAACACTCACTGCACCCGAACTTTCCTGTTTTCTGGAAGTCGGAATATGTTCTGCCGCAGTTAGGGCATCTCGTTTCCTCACGGTAAACAGGAAAAACATCAAAACTGTCAAAAAAATCTGAAAATAAATCGTACATAATATCGCATCCTTTCTACAAAACGCTAATCGTATTTTTTAAAATCCTCGCTCTTAACTCATCTGCTTTTGGTACATTCTCTAAGCTTTCTTCATTTACCGCCGCCAAAATCACACGGGCTAAATGCGGTGAGATTTTGTGTATATCTAAAAGCTGATTTATAAGTTTTTCTGCCCTTTTAAAATCACACTCTTTTCCGATTTCTTCATCTAATCCACTAAATCCCGCTCTTGTAATCCTTATATATCCGCCGCCGCCACGCCGTGACTCAACCAAATATCCGTTTTTTTCATTAAATCTGGTTGATATTACATAGTTTATCTGCGACGGCACACAGCCGAATATATTTGCAAGTTCATTTCTGCCAAACTCCGCAAAATCGTTATCGTCACGGAGCAGTTCCGAAATGAACGCTTCAATCCTATCGCTCAAACCCATTTTAACACCTTCTTTGACTTTGACTTTCTTTGACCTTTGATTACATTATAGCATATTTTTCCCTTTTGTCAATGAAAAAATTTGGTATATTTTATGAACTTTTTGTGAACAACTGTTGAAGTTTTACGGTGTTTAATATATAATGTAGAAAAACTGATTTAAGGAATGATTCTTATTATACCTGTTAAGAAAAATGATATAATAACAGTTACAGTTTCGGCGGTTTCATCAGACGGAAGCGGTATCGCAAAATTTTCAGGATATACCATTTTCATTCCCCAAACTCTTCCGGAAGATGTTGCCGAGGTGCTTGTGGTAAAGGTAAAATCAAGCTACGGATACGGAAAGCTTTTAAAAATAATCTCTCCTTCTCCCTACCGAATCGGCTCTCCCTGTCCGCATTTTGAAAAATGCGGAGGTTGTCAGCTTATGATGGCGGATTATGATTATCAGCTGGAAATTAAAAAAGGATTTGTTAAAGACGCTCTTTCGCGTCTTGGCGGAATTAACGCAAATGTTGATATTATCGGTAGTGATACGCCTTTCAGATACCGGAACAAAATGGTTTTTCCTTTCGGAAAAGACGGTGTTTGGGGCTTTTACCGTGAGCGTAGTCATGATATTATACCGCTTTCCGACTGCCTTTTAGGTGATGAACTCAGCAAAGACATTTTAAATGCCGTAGCAAAATATATGAAGGATTTTGGCATTTTGGCATATGATGAGGAAGCTCATAGCGGTGTTATACGCCGTGTTTTTATAAGGAATACAGACACGGAATTTTTGGTCGTTATATCGGCAAATTCCGATTCTCTTCCGCATTCCGACGAGCTTATAAAGGCTTTGCGTTTGGTTTCGGACAAGATTTCGGGAATAGTTTTAAATGTAAATAAAAAGCGGACAAATTTAGTGCTTGGTGATAAAAGCATCGTACTTTGGGGCAAGAATTACTTGTCTGCCACTCTTTTAGGGCTTAAATACGAAATCTCACCCGAAAGTTTTTTTCAGGTGAATTCCAAACAGACAGAAAAGCTATATTCCTTAGCACTCGATTTTGCTGATATACAGAACACCGACACAGTTTTGGACATATACTGCGGAATCGGCACAATTACGCTTTCAGCCGCAAAGACAGCGAAAAAGGTTATCGGTATTGAAATTGTTGAAAAGGCAATAGAAAACGCCAAAGAAAATGCAAAAAGAAACGGGATTTTTAATGCGGATTTTTACTGCGGAGAGGCGGAAACTCTTGTTCCAAAACTCATAAATGACGGCATTTCGCCCGATATTGTGATTTTGGACCCGCCAAGAAAAGGAAGCGACGAAGCGACGCTTTCCGCAATAGCCGAGGCTATGCCAAAACGCATTGTTTATGTTTCCTGCAACCCTGCAACTCTTGCAAGAGATGCAAAATTTTTACATGGCTTCGGGTACGAAATCAAAAAAGCAACGGCAGTCGATATGTTCCCGCACACCGCACATATCGAGTGTGCCGCACTGTTTTCAAGGGTGTAATATGGCAAATACTATTACTATCGCACGAATTATTTGCAGTATTGCTCTTTTCTTCTTTCCTGCATTTTCTCCGGCATTTTATATATTTTATATTCTTGCCGGAGTCAGCGATATGATAGACGGAGCAGTTGCGAGAAAAACCAAAAAGGTTGGTAAACTCGGGGCGAAGCTGGATACATTTGCCGACTTTGTTTTGATATCCGTATGCATGATAAAAATTATTCCTGTTATGCATTTGCCAACATGGCTTATAGTCTGGGTGATAGTAATTGCAATAATTAAAGCGGTTAATCTCATTTCCGGATATGTGCTGCTAAGAGAATTTGTTGCAGTTCATACTGTAATGAATAAGGTAACAGGTACACTTCTGTTCCTACTCCCTCTTACGTTGACTATAATTGATTTGAAATATAGCGGAGCGGTCATCTGCGCTGTTGCAACATTTTCAGCAATCCAAGAGGGACACGCTATCAGGACAAGATCAGAGGTAATTAAATAATGGATTTTGTTTTATATATTCACGGCAAAGGCGGAAACGCAAACGAGGCTGAGCATTACAAACCGCTATTTCCCGATTTTGATGTTTCAGGGCTTGATTATAAGTCGTATTTGCCTTGGGAAACAAGCAAGGAAATCAATGATGTGGTAATTACGCTTAAATCAAAATATAACAAAATCATTTTAATCGCAAATAGCATCGGCGCTTTCTTTGCTATGAACGCAAAAATCGAAAAATACATAGAAAAAGCATATTTTATTTCGCCAATATTAGATATGGAAAAGCTGATTTTGGATATGATGTCTGCATCAGGGATTACCGAAACGGAATTAAAGGAAAAAGGCGTAATAAAAACAAGTTTCGGCGAGGACTTGTCATGGGAATACCTCATCTATGTTCGGGAAAATCCGATAGTTTGGGGTGCGTCTACCGATATTTTATACGGGGGCAACGATAATTTGACCTCAATTGATACCGTTAATGCGTTTATACAAACTCATAACGCAACTCTTACCGTTTAGACGGTGGTGAGCATTGGTTCCATAAAAAAGAGCAGATGGAATTTTTAGATAATTGGATAAAAAATAAGAGGTGAGAATATGACAAAGGTAGAGGCAAAACGTAATTCTTCAATAGAGCTTTTAAGAATAATCGCCATGATAGGCGTAATTATAATTCACTATGTCACAGGCGGTGGCGGAGCTCTAAACTATGTTGCCGATAATTCTTTAAATAAATATTATTTAATTTTCAGCAAGTCTTTTTCTATATGTGCCGTAAATCTTTTTATAATGATTTCCGCATATTTTTTGTCTTGCACACAAAAAAGAAAACTGTCAAAAGTGTCAGAGTTGATATTTCAGGTAATAGTTTTCAGAGCTTTATTTTACGGAATCAACATAAAATTAGGTGCAACATTTTCTTTTTCGGATATGATTTCTTCAATTCTTCCCGCAAACTATTTTGTAATTTTATACGCTGTACTTTATATTATTTCGCCTTATATAAACATCCTAATTCAAAGCATAAGCAAGGAACAATTAAAAAAACTTGTAATTACACTTTTTATCGTATTTTCAATTTATAATTCTTTTATTGATTTTTTTGGTTCTCCTACGGGATTAAGCACTGTCGGAATCGGGGGAAGCCAAGCAGGATACACCATTGTAAATTTTGTTTTAGTGTATACAATAGGTGCATATATACGCATAAGTGAATTGGAAATCAGCCGAAAGCAGAGTTTATCAGGAATTATCATCTGTGTTTTTATTATATTCTTACAAGCTCTTTTTGAAAATGCATTTTTAGGCGGCGATCCTACCGCATGGAATTATAACCACCCGGCAGTAGTGATAATGCCCGTTTTTGTGATTTTGCTTTTTAATAGTTTTAGTTTTGAGAGCAAGGCAATAAACGAATTAGCAAAAGCAACCTTTACCTGTTTTCTGTTTCACGGATTTTTTATGTCACGGATAATGGTAGAAAAATTTGTTAACGGAAACATCTTTATCTTGATTATGCATCAGCTGGGCTCTGCTATTGCCTTATACCTTGCGTCATATTTTGTTTACAAACTATATGCGTTTATCACAAAACCGCTGTTTAAGTGGATTTCACCGAAAATTGATAGGCTTGGAAAGTACATATATTAACGAGGTAGCTATGAAAAAAATTTGTGCGATAATTTCCGGCGGAGAATTTGCACCGCTTGAAAATATAGAAAACGCAGACTTTGTAATAGTCTGCGACAAGGGATACGAATATGCAAAAATGAGCGGAATAACGCCTGACCTCATTGTCGGGGATTTCGACTCCTTTTCCGGCGAACTGCCAAAGGAAATAACGACAGTCACACTTCCCTGCGAAAAGGACGAGACCGACACTATGGCGGCAGTAAAATATGCGGTGGATAGCGGTTTTTCCGAAATCCAACTATTTTGTGCATTAGGAGGGCGTCTCGACCACCTTTTAGGCAATCTGCAAACAGCGGCATATGCCGCAAAATCCGGAGTTTTTGTGAAAATAGCGGATAGAGAAAATGAGAGTTATGTTTTTTCAAATTCGAAAATATCAATTCCGAAAAAGGACGGTTTTTCTCTTTCGCTTATATCTTTAACCGACAAATGCGAAAATGTCAGCATTTTGGGCGGAAAATATACGCTTGACAATGCAGTTTTAACAAATGCCTCGACGCTTGGAATTAGTAACGAATGGGTTAATGACATAACCGTTTCGGTAGGAGATGGCGTTTTAGCTGTTGTTATATCAAAAATGGGAGAGTGAAAAATGAAGGCAAAATCAATCACATACATACCTATTATGAGCGTTATAATTGCAGTTTGTGCATGGCTTACCGTACCGTCTGCCGTTCCATTTACAATGCAGACTTTCGGCATATTTTTTGCACTTTTATTTTTGGGCGGAAAAAAAGGCACTTTTTCAATCCTTTTATACCTGCTTTTAGGCGGTTTGGGGCTGCCCGTTTTTTCAGGTTTTTCAGGCGGTTTAGGTCAGCTTTTCGGTCCTACGGGCGGTTATCTTTTAGGGTTTTTATTAACGGGATTTATCTATACGATTTTTGAAAGGTTTTTGGGAAAATCACTTAAAATATCAATAATTTCGCTCGTTTTAGGTCTTTTTCTCTGCTATATTTTCGGCACGGTTTGGTTTTTTATCTACAAGGGAAATATGAGCTTTATCTCCGCCGTTCTAATTTGCGTTGTTCCGTTTATTATACCGGACTTATTAAAACTTGCCCTTGCAGTGATTGCGGTCAAAAGAATAAAAAAAGCGTCTGTTTGACGCTTTTTTTATTCTATTCCCAAGTCATTATTTATGATATTTGCCTTTTTAATGCTTCCTTTTCCGTAAGTTTTACGGATTTTATCAATTGCAAGTTCCAAGCTTTCCTCTTTCTTTTCCTCGGCGTCCTCAAACAAGCTCATTTGTCCGCCTATGCTGCTGCTTACAAAGCCGCTACCCGTGACCGTTAACATTCTTATCGGCTTTTTCATACTCCAATTTGATGTTATAAGCGTTTCTGCTACCTCTGAAATTTCTTTTGCCAGATAGGTTGGCTTATCCAAATGCTTTTGCCTTGAAATCGTTTTAAGCTCCGTATCTTTGATATGCACCGTTACGACGGTACATTTTACGCCTTTTTCACGCATTTTCGCCGCAACATACTCGCACAAAACCAAAAGTCCCTTCCTAATATCTTCAATCCCCAAAAGATTTCGTGAAAAGGTCAAGCCTTTTCCTATCGACTTTGCTTCCCTCTCATAGTCAATGCTCATAACAGGCGATTTATCCTCGCCCCGTGCGTATTCCAAAAGGAGAAGCCCCGTTTTTCCAAGCAGTTTTTCTATAAATGCGTCATCTGCATTCGCCAAATCTCCGATTGTTCGGATATTCGCATTATAAAGCCTTTTTGTCGCACTTTTCCCGATAAAAATCATATCGGAAACAGGCAAAGGATAAATTATTTTTTTATAGTTTTCCCTCGAAATCACGGTGGTGGCATCAGGTTTTTTATAATCACTGCCCATTTTCGCAAAGATTTTATTAAAGGAAACGCCCACAGACACAGTGATTCCAAGCTCTTTTTTAACCCGTTCTCTTATGGTATTTGCGATTTTTTCACCGTTTCCGAAAAGCTTAGTGCTTCCCGTTACATCAAGCCAACTTTCATCAATGCTGAATTTTTCAACAAGGTCGGTGAAGTCATAGTATATTTTATTTATTTTCTCGGAATATTCCTCATAAAGCGTATATCTCGGCGGTACAAGCACCAAATCAGGACATTTTTTCAGCGACTCCCATATAGGCTCTGCTGTCTTTACGCCGTACCTTTTTGCAATTTCATTTTTTGCAAGGATTATCCCCCTCCTCTTTTCCGGGTCCCCCGCAACCGCGAGTGGAACATCCCACAAAAGAGGATTTTGGGCACACTCAACCGACGCAAAAAAATTGTTGCAGTCACTATGCAAAATTATTCTGTCTTTCACGCCAATTTCCATAGCCTTTCTGCCCACAAAAAGTAGTTTAAAAATTATACTCCGCCTTATCTGTGGGCAGGATAAGGCGTATAATGGAAATCATGCACATCGCCGTTTTGCCAAAGGCGAAATATCGGCGGTGCATCTAATATGATTAACGTGATTTTCACGTTAATACCTTTCCTAAAAGATAGATAACTCCAAGGTTTAAAAGCATCATCACAGGCACTCCTACCGTGAATTTTACATGTTTGGTTTTGTGTCTGAAAAACTGCATCCCTAAAAATGCACCGACTCCGCCCATAAAAAATGCCGCTAAAAGCAGAGTTTTTTCGCTTATACGCCATTTTTTATGTATTGCATTGTATTTATCAATTCCGTACAGCAGGAAGACTATTATGTTCCATATAACCAAAATTTCCATACCCAAAACCGTCCTTTTATACTTAAAAATTATAATAGGACTCCATTTTATTGTCAATAGTTATTAATTTTTTATTACAAGTGCGTACAAATATTGCATATCTGAATATTATATGGTATAATATTCTAAAATATGTAAAGGAGTAGTGATTTTATGAGTACTTTTTGGGACGATTTAAAAGGCAAGTTGTTTCAGGCTAAGGATGAAGCCGGAAAGATTGCAAAAATTGCTCTTGATAAAACTACAAATGCAGTGGATATTACAAAGCTTAATTTTGCAAAAAGCGAGGCAGAATCCAAAGTTAATAAGCTCTATGCAAAAATAGGCGAGGTCATTTACCAGCAGTACAAAAATGGTGAGGAATTCGACGGTGCTATCGGTGAAGATTTGATTGAGATTGACCGTTTTAAAGAAGAAGCGGAAGATTTAAAGGCACAGATCGCTGCTCTTAAAAGTACCGCTCCATGCCCGGAGTGCGGTCAGCAAAATGACAAATCAAGCGAATACTGCTCAAAATGCGGAGCAAAGCTGACAGAAGATGTCGAGGATGAGGACGCAGAGGAAGATGTCACCGTTGATGTCACATCAGAAGAGTAAGATTAAAAAATGCACTTCGTATGAAGTGCATTTTTTGTTATCTCTGAACTCTGCCTGAGCCATCGCCACCTGCCAAGTTATCTACATCTGCTCTTGTTACCAAGTTGAAGTCGCCCGGGATTGTGTGCTTTAATGCAGATGCGGCAACGCCGTATTCAAGTGCTGATTTAAAATCCTTACCGTCTAAGAATCCGCAGATTACACCACCTGCAAAGCTATCGCCGCCGCCGACTCTGTCAACAATCGGTGTGATTCTGTATTCTCTTGAATGATAGAATTCCTTAGTGTCTCTTGAATAGATACATGCCGACCAGCCATTATCGGATGCCGAATGGCTGACGCGAAGCGAGCTTATCACATATTCAAAATCGAATTTTGCTACCATTTGCTCAAAAATACTCTTGTATCCTGCAAGTTCCAATTCGCCGCTTGTTACATCAGTATTTCCCGGTTTAAAACCTAATACCTTTTCCGCGTCTTCTTCATTTCCTATACATACATCAACATACTGCATGAGGTTGGTCATAACCTTTTGTGCCTTTTCGCTTGACCAGAGTTTCTTTCTGAAATTTAAGTCACAGCTCACCTTTACACCGTGCTTTTTTGCGGCTTTTAATGCTGCTTCTGTAAGCTCTGCCGCTTTATCTGAAACAGCCGGTGTTATGCCTGTAAAATGGAACCAATCGCAATCCTCAAAAATCTTATCAAAATCAAAATCGGATATTTCCGCCTCGGAAATAGCGGAATGTGCTCTATCGTATATTACGCTTGACGGACGCATTGCCGAGCCTGTTTCCAGGAAATAAATTCCGAGTCTTTCTCCGCCCTTTGCAATATTTTTTGTTTCAACGCCGTATTTACGAAGTGCGGCGATTGCTGCTGCACCTATCGGGTTATTCGGTACTTTTGTCACAAATTCTGCATCATGTCCGTAATTTGCAAGGGAAACTGCAACATTTGCCTCGCCGCCGCCATAGTTAATATCAAACTCATCAGCTTGTATAATTTTTTCGTTATTCGGGGTAGAAAGTCTTAACATTATTTCTCCCATAGTTACAACCTTAGCCATTTTGTTCCTCCTTTTCCAAAGCTTCTTTTACAAAGAAGCTGCCGCCTATTGCCGCTATTTTATCAAATGCTAAAAATTCGTCTATATTGCTTCTGTCAACTCCGCCCGTCGGTATAAACTTAACCTGCGGGAAAGGTGCAGAAAGTGCTTTTAACGCTTTTAATCCGCCATAAACATTAGCCGGGAAAAACTTAACTGTTGTAATTCCAAGCTCCAAAGCCTTCATAATCTCTGTCGGTGTTACGCAGCCGGGATAATACGGAATATCCTTTTCTTTACATACCTTTGCAACACTTTCCGAAAGTCCCGGAGATACAATGAATTTTGCTCCTACTTCTATTGCGTCACGGCACTGCTCCTCATTTATAACAGTACCTGCGCCGATCAGCATATCGGTATACTTTTCCGCCGCAATTTTAATAGCGTCCTTTGCACACGCCGTACGGAAGGTTATTTCAGCACAGTTAATGCCGTTTTTCTTTAATGCAGGAAGTATTTTATCAACCTCCGCAAGTTCCTTGATTACCACTACCGGTACATACTTTTCCATTTTCATTCCCTCTTTTTTTTATGTATTATATAGTTACAAAAAACCAAAAATCTACAAATATCATTATATCACAATGTGAAAAATAAGCAATAGCTATAAGAAAAAAAACGGGGAAATTTTGTAAAAATTCCCCCGTTTATATTTTATCCAAGCCTTGCCTCAATGATTGCAGCAAGATATTTTGCCTTCTGCTTTATGATGTCCATATTCTTGCCTTCAATCATAACACGCACACATGGCTCTGTACCTGATGCACGGACTAAAACTCTGCCGTTTCCGTCAAATTCTTTTTCAAGATTTTCAATTTCCTCTAAAATTACGCTATCCTTTTCATAATTATATTTCTTTTTATTAGAAACTCTTGCGTTTATTATGCACTGAGGCATTGTGTCATAGATTTTTGCAAGTTCGGAAAGCTTTTTGCCTGATAATTTCAGGATTTTTAAGAGGTTAAGTGCCGATACAAGACCGTCACCTGTCGTATTGTAATTTAAGAATATAATATGTCCCGAAGCCTCGCCGCCCAGATTATATCCGCTTTTTAGCATCTCTTCAAGAACATATCTGTCCCCTACTGCCGTTCTTACTGTCTTTATTCCAAGCTCTTCCGCTTTTAATACAAGCCCCAGATTTGACATAACGGTAATTACAAGTGTGTCTTTTATCAAAAGCCCCTGCTCTTTTAAAAATTTTGCACAGATGAGCATAACCTTATCGCCGTCTAAAACCTCTCCGTTTTCATCCGTGACCATAAGTCTGTCGGCATCACCGTCAAATGCTAAACCTACATCAACACCCACATTTTTAACATAATTTGATAAGTCCTTAATGTGCGTTGAGCCACAATTTAAGTTAATATTTGTGCCATTCGGGTGATTATGTATAACAAACGGCTCCGCTCCGAGAGAAGCAAGTACCTTTGGTGCAGTTTTTGAACTTGCACCGTTAGCACAGTCAACCGCGATACGCATACCGTTTAGGTCACAGTCTATGACGCTTTTAGCAAATTCACAGTAATCTGCAATTGCTGTTTCGCATCTTTTAACAGTTCCCACCGCATCTCCTGTCGGAAGGTCAATTTCCTCGGCATTATCAAGGATTATTGCTTCAATTCTGTTTTCTATTTCGTCATTTAATTTATAACCGTTTGAATTGAAAATCTTAATTCCGTTATACTCCGCCGAGTTATGCGATGCAGAAATCATAATTCCTGCCTCCGCCTCATATTTGCGTGTCAAAAACGCAACCGCAGGAGTCGGAATAACGCCAAGCGTTACGACCTCTGCTCCAACCGAGCAAAGTCCTGCTGCCAAAGCAGATTCCAACATATCGCAGGATATACGCGTATCTTTTCCTATCAGAATTTTCGGTTTTCTATGTGATTCTTCCGTTAAAACAAACGCTGCCGCACGACCTATTTTAAACGCCAATTCGCAGGTTAATTCCTGATTTGCGACACCTCTTGCACCGTCTGTGCCAAAAAGTCTTCCCATTCTAACTTCCCCCTAAACTATTCAACTGTAACCGATTTTGCAAGGTTTCTCGGTTTATCTACATCAAAACCTTTTTCCGTGCAAACATAATACGCCAACATTTGAAGCGGTATTATTGCAGGTAAAGGCGCCAAAAGCGGATCAATCTGCGGAAGTTCAACAATATCTCCGTATGCCGCAGTGTCCGACATACATGATGTGAAGCCTATGGTTTTAGCACCTCTTGCCAAAACTTCCTTTACGTTACTGCTTAATTTATTGCTGATATCCGGATTTGTGCATATTGAAATAACAACCGTTCCGTCATCAATAAGAGCAATAGGTCCGTGCTTTAATTCGCCACTTGCATATGCGTCAGAGTGAATATAAGATATTTCCTTTAATTTCAGCGACGCCTCCATAGCCACAATATAGTCAAGCCCACGGCCTAAGAAATATATGTCATGTTCATCTGCAAGACTTTTAGCTATCTCTCTGATTTCAGGTGCTTTTTCCAATATCTTTTCTGCTACCTCGTCCATTTTTAAGAGCTGATTTTTTAAATCGCTCAACACATGATTCGGAACTGTCTTTCTCTTTTCGGCAAAGTATATTGCAAAAAGATAAAACGCAACAAGCTGAGTGGTATATGCTTTTGTTGACGCAACGGCAATTTCCGGTCCTGCATATGTATAGAACACATAGTCCGCTTCTCTTGCAACAGATGAGCCCACAACATTTGTTATTGCATAAACTTTATTCCCAAGTTTTTTTGCCATTCTAAGCACCGCAAGTGTATCGGCGGTTTCGCCCGATTGACTTACTACTAAAACGGCTGTATCCTTATTTATAAGCGGCTCTCCGTAACGGAACTCCGATGCCAAGCATACTTCGCAAGGTATCTTTGCCAGAGTTTCAATCGCTTTTTTGCCTACAAGTCCCGCATGGTACGCCGTTCCACAAGCAACAATAAAAATTTTCTTTATGTCATCAGAAAACTCTATATTATCCAAAACAATATTCAAATCCTTGTCGATTCTGCCTCGTAAAGTATTCCTTATAGCCTGAGGCTGCTCATGGATTTCCTTTAACATAAAGTGGTCATAACCCTCTTTTTGCGACGCCTGAGCAGAAAACTGCACTCTGTAAATCTCTTTGCTTATCGGATTTTCATCAATATCGCATATAGCAACGCTATCCTTTTTGAGAGTAACAAATTCGCCGTCGTTTAAGAGATAAACATCACGAGTTTCCGACAAAATCGCGGGTATATCAGACGCGATAAAGTTACCGTCGTCGGTGAGTCCTACAATCAGCGGACTATCCTTTCGTACCGCAATTATTCTGTCAGGCTCTGCTGCTGCAATAACGCCTATCGCATAGCTTCCGTCCAGCTTTTTTGCGGCTTTTCTGACAGCGGTCAAAAGGTCGCCTTCATAATAGTAATCTATTAAGTTAGGTATAACCTCCGTATCGGTTTCCGATACAAAATTATAGCCCTTTTCTATCAGGAATTTTTTAAGTGCCTCATGATTTTCAATGATTCCGTTATGTACTACCGCGATAGTTCCATCCTGATTAGTATGGGGATGTGAATTTTTAGCAGACGGTACTCCGTGAGTTGCCCATCTGGTATGACCTATACCGATATTTCCATGTAGTGGCCTACTTTCAAGAATCTCACGAAGTCCGGAAAGTCTCCCCTTTTCCTTTCTTATTGATATCCCGTTATCGTCTAAAACGGCAATACCTGCCGAATCATAGCCTCGATATTCAAGGCTTTCCAACCCCGAAAGCAGTAATTCGACACAGTCTCTTGTTCCTATGTAACCTACTATTCCACACATAAATTATACTCCTTAATATTTCAGTATAATATCGCATAAGCTTTTGTTTTCAGATTACTCCGATATTTGTGCTTATGCTTACGACATATCTGCCGCAGGGCATCCGCCGAAAATTCGATGCTCCCTGTCCTCGTCAGCCTATGTCGCAGTAGGCTCCGGCGCTTCTTTTTCTATTATCGGTTCGACTTACCAAAATTTTTGCGACACACCAATACAAGTGTATTATATACTATATTAGTTTTTTTGTCAATATCTCTTGTATCAATGCCTTTTTTCTTATTTTTTACCAAATGATAGGCTCAATTTTCAGGTTTCACATACAATTTGCATAAAAATAAAATTTTTTGCATATTTTTTCACTAAACTATTGACTTTACCATATTTTTATGGTATAATTTATGCATAATTATTCATTTTTATACGAAAGGGATGCATATTTATGAAAAAAGAGAATATTAAAAAGGTAGTTTTGGCTTATTCGGGAGGTCTTGACACCTCTATAATTATACCGTGGCTAAAAGAAAACTACAATAATTGCGAGGTTATTGCCGTTTCGGGAAATGTCGGTCAGGCAGACGAGCTTGACGGTCTGGAAGAAAAGGCGATAAAAACAGGTGCGTCAAAGCTTTATGTGCTTGATTTGACCGAGGAATATGTAAATGACTACATAATTCCGACAATGAAAGCAGGGGCTATATATGAGGACTATCTTTTGGGAACTTCACACGCCCGTCCTTGTATCGCAAAAGGTCTTGTTGATATTGCCATAAAGGAAAAGGCAGATGCAATCTGCCACGGCTGCACGGGAAAGGGCAACGACCAGGTGCGTTTTGAACTTGCGATAAAGCATTTTGCACCCGATATGCCGATTATTGCACCTTGGCGTGAGTGGGATATTAAGTCCCGTGATGAAGAAATTGATTATGCGGAAGCCCATAATATTCCGCTAAAAATCAACCGCGAAACGAACTACTCAAAAGATAAGAATTTGTGGCATCTGTCACACGAGGGACTTGACCTTGAAGATACCGGAAATGAGCCGATGTATGAAAAGAAAGGCTTTTTGGAAATGGGCGTATCCCCCATCGACGCTCCGGATAGCCCAACATATGTTACAATAGATTTTGAAAAGGGAATTCCTACCGCTCTTGACGGCAAAAAAATGAGTGCAAAAAATATCATATTGGCTCTTAACGAGCTTGGCGGCAAAAACGGTATAGGAATAATTGATATTGTCGAAAACCGTCTTGTAGGCATGAAATGCAGGGGCGTTTATGAAACTCCGGGCGGCACTGTTCTTTACAAGGCTCATGAGACTTTGGAGAGCATTTGCCTTGACAAGCTCACCATGCACGAAAAGCAAAAGCTTTCCATAACATTTGCAGAGCTTGTATATAACGGTCAGTGGTTTACTCCTCTTCGTGAGGCACTTTCCGCATTTGTTGACAAAACTCAGGAAAAGGTTACGGGAAAAGTTAAGTTAAAGCTTTATAAAGGAAACATCATAAAAGCAGGTGTTTGGAGCGATTACTCGCTTTACAGTGAGAATATCGCAACCTTTGGCGAAAGTGATTATGACCAAAAGGATTCTGCGGGATTTATCAATCTTTACGGACTTCCCATCACCGTTCAGGCTATGGTTGACAAGAAAAACAAATAAATTCTTTTGGAGGGATTTTTGTGGCAAAAATGTGGGCAGGTCGCACAGACGGCGTAACCAGCAAAATTGCAGATGATTTCAATTCGTCGATTTCCTTTGACTCACGGATGTTCCGTCAGGATATAAAAGGCAGTATGGCACACGCATCAATGCTCGGTGCCTGTGGCATTATTGAAAAGACTGAGGCGGAAAAGATTATTGATACGCTCGGCGATATTTTAGCAGACATTGAAAGCGGAAAGCTTGAAATCTCAAAAGATGCCGAAGATATACATATGTTTATCGAGGAAGTTTTAACCGAGCGGATTGGCGATATTGGCAAAAAACTTCACACGGCAAGGAGCAGAAATGACCAGGTTGCTTTGGATTTCCGTCTTTATCTGAATGACGAAACTGAAATTATTGTCAATAAATTAAAGGATTTGATTTCTGAAATAGCCGATAAGGCAGAGGAGTATAAAACGGCGGTAATGCCGGGATATACGCATCTGCAAAGAGCTCAGCCCATTACATTTTCACATCATCTTTTAGCGTACGCTATGATGTTTCTCCGTGATATAGATAGGCTTACAGACTGTAAAAAGCGTATATGCGTTTCCCCTATCGGCAGCTGTGCCTTAGCAGGTACTACCTACCCTACCGACAGGCAATTTGAGGCTGAAAAGCTCGGTCTTGACAGTATTTGCCAAAACTCGATAGACGGTGTTTCCGACAGGGATTTTGCCGTTGAGTTTTTAAGCTCCCTGGCACAGATTATGATGCACTTATCACGATTTTCAGAAGAAATCGTGCTTTGGTCAAGCTGGGAATTCAAGTTTGTCGAGCTATCCGACGCTTTTACGACAGGTTCATCAATTATGCCTCAAAAGAAAAATCCCGATATGGCGGAGCTTGTCCGTGGAAAAACGGGAAGAGTTTACGGTGATTTGATTGCACTTTTGACAACTTTAAAAGGACTTCCTCTTGCATATAACAAGGATATGCAGGAAGATAAAGAAAGCGTTTTCGACGCTTTGGACACTGTAAAGGCCTCGCTTGATGTATTTTGCGGTATGATTTCCGAAATGAAAGCAAATACGGAGAATATGGCAAACGCCGCAAAAACAGGATTTATAAATGCAACCGATTTGGCGGACTACATTGTAGGCAAAGGTCTTCCTTTCCGCAGTGCATACAAAATTTCAGGGGAAATTGTGGCATTTTGCATCAAAAACGGGTTTGTTTTGGAAACTCTTCCCCTTGAAAAATACAAGGAATACGGCGACTTTTTCGAGGAAAGCGTGTATTTCGCATTAGACCTCAAAAATTGCGTAAAAAGGCGTATAAGCGAGGGCGGAACAGGCTTTGAATCGGTTGAAAAGCAAATAGATTGGGTAAGGAAAAGAATATGAAAAAAGTTTTTTTAGACGGAAGTGCAGGTACAACAGGTCTTAGAATTGCCGACAGATTAAAAGAACGCAAGGACATTGAGCTTGTAATTTTAAGTGATGATTTGCGTAAGGATTTATCGGCAAGGAAAGACGCTATAAATAGCTCGGATTTTGTCTTTTTGTGTCTTCCTGATGATGCCGCAAGAGAGGCAGTTACACTTGTTGAAAACAAGGACACCGTAATTATTGACACTTCAACGGCTCACAGAACAAATGAAGCGTTTACATACGGATTTCCTGAGCTTTGCGGTCAGCGTGAAAAGATTGCGGCATCTAAAAGAATCGCAAACCCCGGATGTCATGCAAGTGGCTTTATTGCACTTGTTGCACCGCTTACCGACTGCGGTATCATAAAAAAAGACGCACTTTTATCCTGTTTTTCAATTACAGGCTATTCGGGCGGCGGCAAAAAAATGATTGCAGAGTATGATGTGACGGAAAATGTACTTTTTAAGTCTCCCCGTCAGTACGGTCTTTCGCAAAACCATAAGCATCTTCCTGAAATGGCAAAATTTGCAGGTCTTGATAATCCGCCCGTATTTTCACCCATTGTCGCACCTTTTTATTCGGGCATGGAGTTAACTATCCCTGTATTCCCGAGGAATTTGGGCGTGACAAAAAGCGATTTGGAAACAGTTTATTCTGATTTTTATAAAACAGGACTTATATATTTTAGCAAAACCCCCGACGAAAACGGATTTTTGTCGGCAGCGGCACTTTCAGAGCGTGACGATATGGAAATT
This sequence comes from Clostridia bacterium, assembly GCA_017551095.1. GTDB lineage: Bacteria > Bacillota > Clostridia > UBA1381 > UBA1381 > UBA1738. Next base: position 24,526 of record JAFZMQ010000032.1, read on the forward strand.
TCCGTTTTAGGAAATGACGAGCGTTCAATTCTCACCGCAAGATTTGATAATCTTGGCAAGGGCGCATCCGGCTCGGCAATCCAGAATTTGAATATTGTTATGGGCATTGATGAGAGCACGGGGCTTAACATTAAAAGGAGATAATTATGAAATTTACAGACGGCGGTGTTTGTGCCGCAAAAGGTTTTTCTGCCGCAGGACTGCACTGCGGAATACGGAAAAATAAATCAAAAAAAGATTTGGCACTCATTTTGAGTGCCGTTCCTGCTAATTCGGCGGCAGTTTACACGCAAAATCTTGTAAAGGGTGCACCTATTGCAGTTACAAAAAAACATCTTGAAAACGGCATAGCAAGAGCGGTTATATGCAACAGCGGAAACGCAAACACCTGTAATGCCGACGGCATAGAAATTGCCGAAAAGATGTGCCGCATTTTATCGGAAAATTCCGATATTGCGGAAAATGATGTTATTGTTGCATCAACAGGCGTAATCGGTCAGCCTCTTGACATAAATCCTATTAAAAACGCAATTCCCGACTTGGTTAAATCGCTTTCGGAAAACGGAAGTCTTGACGCTTGTAATGCGATTATGACAACCGACACAAAGGAAAAGCAGGTTGCAGTAGAATTTACCATTGGCGGAAAAGTCTGCCACATAGGCGGAATTGCCAAGGGCAGCGGCATGATTCATCCAAATATGGCAACAATGCTCGTTTTTATAACAAGTGATGTTTCTATTTCTTCCGAAATGCTCAAAAAGGCTCTGTTGGGAGATGTTAACAATACCTTCAATATGCTCAGCATCGACGGCGATACCTCGACAAATGATATGGCGGTAATTCTTGCAAACGGTCTTGCCGGAAATCCGCAAATTACCGAAGACGGCGAAGATTTTGAAATATTTATGAAAGCCTTAAACAGTGTGACAGTCGCACTGTGCCGGATGATAGCAGGTGACGGCGAGGGTGCAACCAAGCTTTTGGAGTGTGTTGTGACGGGTGCAAAAACCGAGGTTGATGCGAAAAAAGTTGCAAAAAGCGTTGTCTGCTCAAGCCTTCTAAAAGCCGCAATGTTCGGTAGCGACGCAAATTGGGGGCGTGTACTCTGTGCGATTGGTTACAGCGGTGCAAATGTTAATATAAACAAAATTGATGTTGCATTTAAAAGCGAAAAGGGTGAAATTCCTGTATGTAAAGCAGGTAGCGGAATAGAGTTTTCCGAAGAAAAAGCAAAAGAGATTTTGCTATGCGACGAAATAGAAATTTTGGTAGATTTAAATGACGGAAATGAAAACGCAACCGCATGGGGCTGCGATTTGACATATGACTATGTAAAAATTAACGGTGATTACCGGACTTAGGAGGAAACTATGCTATTTTCAAATTCCGAAAGGGCGGAGGTTCTTACTCAGGCTCTTCCCTACATCAAAAAGTATAACGGCAAAATTGTCGTAATAAAATACGGCGGTAATGCTATGGTAAATGAGCAGCTAAAACAACAGGTTATGGAAGATATTGTCCTTTTATGGCTTATCGGCGTAAAAGTCGTTTTAGTCCACGGCGGTGGTCCTGAAATAAGTGAGCTTATGACAAAGCTCGACAAAAAGCCTGAATTCATAGACGGTTTGCGTGTTACCGACAAGGAAACGGTTGACATTGTCCAGATGGTTCTTGCCGGAAAAGTCAATAAAACGCTTGTAAATCTGCTTGAAATGAAGGGTGGAAAAGCAATCGGTCTTTCAGGCATGGACGGACGGCTTATTGAAGCGGAAGTAAAGGATGAACGCCTCGGTTTTGTCGGCAAAGTCACAAAAATTCACATAAAGCCCGTTTTGGACCTATTAGAAAAGGGGTATATCCCCGTAATATCGACAATTGGCTGTGACAAAAAGGGAAATACCTACAACATTAACGGCGACACGGCGGCTGCCTATATCGCAGGTTCATTAAATGCCGAAAGACTTATTATGATGACCGATATTTCCGGAATTTTGCGTGACAAGGACGACGATTCCTCTCTAATCCCCGAAGTTACAGTAACAGAAGCAAGAGCATTATATAATGAAGGCGTAATCTCAGGAGGCATGATTCCTAAGGTTGATTGCTGTATTGAAGCGATAGAGCAAGGTGTTAAAAATGTTGTTATAATGGACGGGCGTGTTCCCCACTCAATACTTATGGAGCTTTTGACAAATGAGGGTGCAGGAACTTGGATAAGAGGCGACAGGAAATGAATTTAAAGGAACTTGACAAAAACTACATAGCAAATACATATAGCCGTTTTCCGATTGAGGCAGAGTCGGGGCACGGCTCTATCCTTATTGATAAAAACGGAAAAGAATACATAGATTTAGGCAGCGGAATCGGCGTAAATGCATTCGGTTACAGTGACAAAAGCTGGTGCGACGCCGCAGTAAGTCAGCTTTTAAAACTGCAACACACTTCTAACCTATACTATACCGAACCTGCCGTAAAACTTGCAAAGCTCCTTTGCGAAAATACGGGCATGAAAAAGGTGTTTTTTTCAAATTCGGGTGCGGAGGCAAATGAATGTGCAATAAAAGCGGCAAGAAAGTATGCTATGGAGAAAAAGGGTGATGATTATTACACGGTAATCACCTTAAAAAACAGTTTCCATGGCAGAACGCTTACAACCCTTGCGGCAACAGGACAGGACAAATTCCATGAGCTTTTTAACCCATTGACACCCGGGTTTATAAGCGTCACCGCAGAGGATATAGAAGAGCTTAAAAATGCCGTAAAAACACAAAAACCTGCTGCCGTTATGGTTGAGTGCGTACAGGGCGAGGGCGGTGTTATTCCGCTTTCAAAAAAATACTTACAAGAAGTACGCAAAATAACAGAGGAAAATGATGTACTTTTAATTATTGACGAGGTCCAGACGGGTAACGGCAGAACGGGAAAGCTTTACGCATATATGAATTACGGCATAATTCCCGACATAGTTTCGACGGCAAAAGGTTTGGGCGGAGGTCTGCCTATTGGTGCAACGCTTTTAGGTGAGAAGGCAGAAAATATTTTTGCTTTTGGCGACCACGGTTCAACTTTTGGTGCAAACCCCGTTTGTTGCAGTGCGGCTATCAGTGTTTTGGAGCGTATTACAGACGATTTTTTGACGGAAGTCACGAAAAAGAGTGAGTTCCTTTTTGACTTTTTCTCAAAATGCAAGGGTATAAAATCGGTGAGCGGAATGGGACTTATGATAGGTCTTGAAACGCTGCGTCCTGCAAAAGAAGTGATTTTTGAAGCTATGGAAAGCGGTGTGCTTTTGCTTTCAGCAAAGGACAAAGTACGGCTTCTGCCACCTCTTAACATTGACTTTGGACTTTTAGAAAAAGCCGCAAACATAATCGCAAAAATCTGCGAAAAGGAGAATTAAAATGAATCTTAAAGGAAAAAGCTTTTTAAAGCTTTTGGATTTTTCAAAAGAGGAAATAGAGTATTTATTGGACCTATCCGCTTCTTTAAAGGAAAAGAAAAAAGCCGGTATTTCACACAGGCTTTGCGAGGGCAAAAATATCGCTCTCATTTTTGAAAAAACAAGCACAAGAACCCGCTGTGCCTTTGAAGTTGCGGCATCCGACCTTGGTATTCACCCCGTTTACCTGTCCCCCGATGCGTCGCAGATTGGCAAAAAGGAATCAATAGCCGATACTGCCCGTGTTTTAGGGCGTATGTTTGACGGCATTGAATATAGAGGTTTCGGGCAGGAAATTGTGGAGGAACTTGCGGAAAAATCAGGTGTTCCGGTATGGAACGGACTTACAAACGAGTTTCATCCCACGCAAATTCTTGCCGATTTTCTGACCATTAAAGAGCATTTTGGCAGACTTTCAGGAATAAAGCTTGTTTATATGGGCGATGCAAGGTACAATATGGGAAATTCACTTATGGTCGGTTGTGCAAAAATGGGTATGCACTTTGTTGCCTGTTCCCCAAAAAAGTACTTCCCAAATGAAAACCTGATTGCAGAATGCAAAAAAATTGCAGAAAATAGCGGTGCAATTTTAGAATTTATCGAAAATCCGGAAGATGCAGTTAAAAATGCTGATGTTATATACACTGACGTTTGGGTATCTATGGGTGAGCCTCAAAGCGTATGGCAAGAGAGAATTAACGACCTGCTTCCCTACCGCGTAACTTCGGACTTAATGAAAGTAGCAGGAGAAAACTGCAAATTTATGCACTGTCTGCCGTCCTTTCATGATTTAGAAACCGCAACGGGACAGGAAATCTACAAAAAGTTCGGCTTAGACTGTATGGAAGTTACAAATGAGGTTTTCGAAAGCGAAAACTCAATAGTTTTTGACGAGGCTGAAAACCGTATGCACACTATTAAAGCCGTAATTGCGGCCACATTATAAGCTATTTGGGAGATATTATGAAAAAAGCGTATTTGATATTAAAAAACGGCAAAATATTTGAGGGAATTTCTTTCGGTGCTGACAATAAAGCAATCGGTGAGCTTGTTTTTACGACCTCAATGGTAGGCTATCTTGAAACTCTTACCGACCCGAGTTATAAAGGGCAGATTGTTATACAAACTTTCCCCTTAATCGGAAATTACGGTGTAATTCCCGAAGATTTTGAGGGTAAACCTGCACTGTCGGGCTATATTGTGCGTGAATACTGCGAAAATCCGTCAAATTTCCGTAGCGAATATGAGCTCCAAAAATTCTTAAAGGATAACGGTATTCCTGCCATTTACGGCATTGATACCCGTGAGCTTACACGAATTTTGCGTGAAGAGGGCGTGACAACTGCCGCAATTTACCATGAGCTTCCGAAAGACTTTTCTGAGCTTGAGAACTTTACTATAACAAACGCCGTTTCGGCTGTTAGCTGTGATAAACCCATAAAATATGCAGCAAACGGCGAAAAAAAGTTTTCCGTTTGCCTTATTGACTACGGTGCGAAATGCAATATCATAAGAAGCCTCACAAAAAGGGGTTGTGATGTAACAGTACTTCCCAACTCAACAAGTGCGGAAGAAATACTTGCCACAAAGCCCGACGGGATTATGCTTTCAAACGGACCGGGAAACCCCGAAGATAACAAATACGAGATTGAGCAAATCAAAAAGCTTATAGGCAAAATTCCTGTTTTCGGGATATGCTTAGGTCATCAGCTGACCGCTTTGGCTATGGGCGGAAAAACCGTTAAATTAAAATACGGTCACCGCGGAGCAAACCAGCCTGTTAAGGATTTAATTAGCGGAAGAACATACATAACAACGCAGAATCACGGTTACGCCGTTGTATCGGAAAGCATTTCGGACAAGGCTGTTTTGAGCTATGTAAATGCAAATGACGGCAGCTGCGAGGGACTTTTATACCCCGACAAAAACTGTTTTACCGTGCAGTTCCACCCCGAAGCTTGTGCAGGTCCAAAGGACACCGATTTTCTGTTTGATAAGTTTATAAATATGATGGGAGGACAAAAAAATGCCTAAGAATAATTCAATTAAAAAAGTCCTCGTAATCGGCTCCGGTCCTATTGTTATCGGTCAAGCGGCAGAATTTGACTATGCCGGAGCTCAGGCCTGTCGTGTTTTAAAGGAAGAGGGCATAAATGTAGTTTTAGTGAACTCCAACCCTGCCACCATAATGACAGACAAGCACTTAGCGGATGAAATTTATTTAGAGCCGCTAACGGCGGAAACCGTACGCCGAATTATTGAAAAGGAACGCCCCGACGGACTTTTGGCAGGTCTTGGCGGTCAGACCGGACTTACGATAGCTATGCAGCTATGCCGTGACAAAACCTTGGAAAAGTACGGCGTTAAGCTATTAGGCTCGGACATTTCTGCAATTGAAAAGGCAGAGGACAGAGAAAAATTTGCCGACTTGATGCGTGAAATCGGTCAGCCGATTGTGCCCTCGGATATTGCGGAAACTGTTAGTTCTGCACTTTTAGTTGCAGAAAAAATCGGCTATCCCGTAATTGTCCGCCCTGCATACACCTTAGGCGGTGCAGGAGGCGGTATTGCGAACAATCCTTCCGAATTAGAAGAAATTGCAGGAAACGGGCTTGATTTATCGCCCATACATCAGGTGCTTATAGAACGCTGCATTTCAGGCTGGAAAGAAATCGAATTTGAAACCATGCGTGATTCTCTCGGTAATGTGATTGCGGTATGTTCTATGGAAAATTTTGACCCTGTGGGTATCCACACTGGCGATTCGATAGTTGTTGCCCCCACCCTGACGCTTTCGGACAAAGAATTTCAGATGCTCAGAAGTGCATCACTTGATATAATTTCCGCCGTCGGCATTGTCGGCGGTTGCAACTGTCAGTTTGCACTTAATCCCGATAGCTTTGAATATGCCGTGATTGAGGTAAATCCCCGCGTTTCCCGTTCATCAGCTCTTGCATCAAAGGCAACGGGCTACCCTATCGCAAAGATTACTACCAAAATTGCCTTAGGCTACACTCTTGACGAAATCAAGAATGACATAACAGGCAAAACCTGTGCCTGTTTTGAGCCTACTCTCGACTATGTCGTTGTAAAATTCCCAAAATGGCCATTTGACAAGTTTGCAAATTCGAGCAGAATTTTAGGTACGCAGATGAAAGCGACAGGCGAAGTTATGGCTATCTCCCAAAACTTCGAATCGGCTTTGATGAAAGCCGTAAGAGGTGCTGAAATTTCGCAGGAAACTTTAAATGCTGCTCCTATTTCGGACAAACCTATTTTGGAAAGACTCAAAATTCAGGATGACAGGCGAATTTTTACCGTTTTTGAGGCAATAAAAGACGGAATTTCGGTTGATGAAATACACTCTATCACAAAAATTGACCGTTGGTTTTTATATAAGCTCAAAAATCTTGCCGATTTTGAGAAAAACTTAATTTCTGACGAACTTACCGAAGACAGTTATTTAAAAGCGAAGAATTTAGGATATACAGACAAGGGGATTTCCGAAATAACAGGCACAAAAGTCCCCTATAAAAGCGAGTTCTCCTATAAAATGGTTGATACCTGCGGTGCAGAATTTGCCGCTGAAACGCCGTATTTTTACTCGGTTGCAAAGGGCGAATGTGAGGCGCGGAGCTTTAAGCGGAGCGGAAAGGATGTTATAATTGTTTTAGGCTCAGGACCTATACGCATCGGTCAGGGCATTGAGTTCGATTACAGTTCCGTTCACTGCGTATGGACGCTTAGAAAGCTCGGCTATGATGTTGTTATCATTAACAACAATCCCGAAACCGTTTCCACCGATTATGACACGGCGAACAGGCTCTACTTTGAGCCTTTGACACCCGAAGATGTTATGAATGTCATTAAAGTTGAAAATCCGATTGGCGTTGTTGTCGCTTTTGGAGGACAAACTGCAATAAAGCTCACTCAATTTTTGAGTGAAAACGGTATAAAAATATTGGGGACTTCTGCTGAAAGTATTGATATTGCCGAGGATAGAAGCAGATTTGACGCACTTTTGGAAAGCTTTAACATAAGGCGTCCGAAAGGTCTTGGCGTAAAAACAACAGAGGAAGCACTTAAAGCCGCAGAATCGCTCGGCTACCCTGTGCTTTTGCGTCCGTCATATGTTATAGGCGGTCAGAATATGACAATTGCAAGGACAAAGGAAAGCGTCATATCATATATGTCCAAAATTCTTGCGGGAGGTATTGACAACCCTGTTTTAATTGACAAATATATGTCGGGAACTGAGCTTGAAGTTGATGTCATATCCGACGGGAAAGATGTTTTAATCCCCGGAATTATGGAGCATATCGAGCGTGCGGGAGTTCATAGCGGTGACTCGATTGCCGTCTACCCTCCATATAACTTGAATGACAAGTTTTTGGAAAAGATTTGTTCTGTATCGGAAAAACTTGCCTTGGCTCTCGGCACTCGCGGACTCGTAAATATTCAGTATCTCATCTACGAAAATGAGCTTTATGTAATCGAGGTAAATCCCCGTGCATCACGCACCGTGCCATACATAAGCAAGGTCACAAATGTGCCTATGGTGGATTTGGCGTCGGAAGTTATGCTCGGAAAATCGTTAAAGGATTTGGGGTACGGCAGCGGACTCTATCCGTCACCGCCATATTATGCGGTAAAAGTGCCTGTTTTCTCCTTTGAGAAACTGAGTGACGCAAATTCTATTTTAGGTCCTGAAATGAAGTCAACAGGTGAGGTTTTAGGAATCGGAAAAAGCACCGCCGAAGCACTTTTTAAAGGACTTACATCGGCAGGGTTATCTGTACCCTCGCCCTATGACAAAAAATCGTCAGGCGTTTTAATTAGCGTTGAGGAAAATGATTATCAGGAAGTAATTTCCCTTGCGAAAAGATTTTTTGATTTAGGCATAGAAATTTACGCTACAAAAGGAACGGCTGCCGCAATAGAAAAGCTTTCCGTTCCTGTTCATACGGTTGCGAACGCAACCGAAAGCGGCGAGCTTTTAGAACTTATGCATAGCGGAAAGATAAGCTATATCATCTACACGGGTGCGGTTTTGGACGAAACTGTCGGTGATTACACACTACTTCATCAAAAGGCTATGCTTTTAAAAATTCCTTGCCTTACCTCTCTTGACACCGCAAACGCACTTGCCGGTATAATCGAGAGCCGTTTTAATACACTAAATACCGAGCTTGTCGATATTAACAACATGCGTAAATTCAAGCAGAAAATTCATTTTTCCAAAATGCATTCCTGCGGTAACGATTATATTTTTGTAGAAAATTTTGACGGCAAAATAACCTGTCCCGAATCGCTTTGCGTGAGCCTTTGTGCCGCTCATTACGGCATAGGCGGTGACGGTATCGTTTTAATTGAAAATTCCGATAGCTGCGACGCAAAAATGCGTTCCTTCAACAAAGACGGAAGTGAGGGAAAAATGGCAGGAAACAACATACGCTGTCTGTCAAAATACCTATATGACAAGGGATATGTTAAAAAGGAGAATATGTCAATTGAAACCGTAAGCGGAGTACATAATTTAAAGCTATACATAAGGGACGGCAAAGTTTCCTCCGTCTCGGTTGATATGGGACGCAGCAGTTTTAATGCAAAAGATGTGCCTGTCAAAACAGAGGAAAAAAAAGTAATCAATATGCCCGTAACGATAGACAAAAATAGTTACAATATAACCGCTCTTTCGGTGGGAAATCCGCATTGTGTTGTATTCTGTGATGAAATTGACAGCTTAAATCTTGCGGAAATAGGTCCGAAATTTGAGTATTCAAGCCTTTTCCCCGAGAGGATAAACACGGAATTTGTACGGGTTATAAATAAGAATCTTCTGCGTATGCGTGTTTGGGAGCGTGGAAACGGCGAAACTTTGGCATGTGGAACGGGTGCATGTGCGGCGGTTGCCGCAGCATGTAAAATCGGGCTTTGCGACACAGGCACAGACATTACCGTAAAACTCGCAGGAGGCGACCTTACGGTAAATTACACCGAAGAAAGTATAACCCTTACCGGAAATACTGCTTTGGTTTTTGAAGGCGAATTTGAATATTAAAAAAATAACGGCTTTGCCGTTATTTTTTTAATAAATCGGGTATTTTTCGCAAAGTGCAATTACTTCTTTCGTTATACGCTCTTTTGAGTTCTCAAAATCGAAGATTACGTCATATATCCAATTTGCAATCATTCTCATTTCTGCCTCTTTAAACCCTCTTGTCGTAACAGCAGGTGTCCCCACTCTAAGACCGCTGGTCACAAACGGGCTTTCCGGGTCATTAGGTATTGTATTTTTATTTGCCGTAATATGCACCTCATCAAGACGGTTTTGGAGTTCCTTGCCCGTTATCCCCGTACCTATGAGGTTTAAAAGCATAAGATGGTTGTCCGTGCCACCCGATACAAGCTTTATGCCCTTTTCTTTAAGTGCATTAGCAAGTTCTGCGGCATTTTTTACAATCTGTTTTTGATATTCTGCAAATTCAGGAGAAAGTGCCTCGCCAAACGCTACCGCTTTTGCTGCAATTATGTGCATTAAAGGTCCTCCCTGCGTTCCCGGGAAAATCGCCTTATCAATGTCCTTTGCATACTTTTCTTTACAGAGAATAAGACCGCCTCTTGGACCTCTTAAAGTTTTGTGCGTTGTAGTAGTAACAACATCGGCAATCGGCACAGGATTTGGATGCAATCCCGTTGCAACAAGACCTGCAATATGGGCTATATCTACCATCATATATGCACCGACTTCGTCACAAATAGCCCTGATTTTATCAAATTCGATTACTCTCGGATATGCACTTGCACCTGACAGAATCAGCTTAGGCTTACATTCTAACGCGATTTCACGCATTTTGTCGTAGTCTATTCTGCCCGTTTCCTCATCTACACCGTAAGGCACGATATTAAAATACTTGCCGGAAATATTAACAGGTGAGCCGTGCGAAAGATGTCCTCCGTGTGCTAAATTCATTCCCATAACGGTATCGCCCGGTTTTAATAGTGCAAAGAAGACGGCAAGATTCGCACTTGCACCGCTATGCGGCTGAACATTTGCGTGTTCCGCCCCAAAAATCTTTTTTGCTCTTTCCCTTGCTATATCCTCAACAACATCAACATACTGACAACCGCCGTAATATCTGTGTGCAGGATAGCCTTCCGCATATTTATTGGTCAGAACTGTTCCTGCTGCCAATAATACCGCTTTTGAAACAATATTTTCAGACGCTATTAGCTCGATATTGTGTTGCTGACGCAATAGCTCGTCATTACACGCTGAATAGACCTCACTATCATATTCTTGAAGTTCCTCAAAAAAATTTTTATACATCCTTCCACTTCTCCTTTGTTTTTTATTGTAAATCCGATTTTTTGCCGCCAAAATACTCATACGCCGCAAAAAATTGGTTATCTACTATTTCGTCAAGTTCGGAAAACTCTTTTTCTAATTCCTTCTGAGTTGATATATCCAAAACGCCATACGGGAAAAGTCCGCTTTCTTCCTGGAATTCGGATACCGCAACAGAAAGTGCGTAATCAAAATAGTCGTCCGCTTCACCCTGATAATATCCTAAAATACGCAGCCTTTCCTTTGCGGCTTTTGTATTTTGCGAATTTACGCCGACAGACGGCTTTTGGGTATAGTCAAATTTTGTATAGTTTGATAAATCTATTTTTTTAGTGGTATTTTCAACGGCTTTGTCAGGTGTTATGCCGTTGCCGTTTATATCCTTTCCGTTTCTTGTGAAATATTTTCCTGTTGTGATTTTGAATGCACAGCCGTCCCATATTTCGTACATCTGCTGAATTACGCCTTTTCCGTATGTTTTTTTACCTATGAGAACGCCGACTTCGCTATCCTGAATTGCACTCGATAAGACTTCCGCAGCAGACGCGGTATTTTCATTAACTAAAACTGCAAGTTTATATTTCGGATTCGTAAGTTTTGAATAAAAGGTTTCATTTTCCCATTCACTGCGATAAACCGTGCTTACAATTACGCCCTCCGGCACAAATAAAGAGGCAGTATTCACCGCAGAATCCAGGTATCCGCCTGAATTATCTCTTAAATCAAGAATGATATTCTTTATCCCCTCTGCATCAAATTTTTCCAACGCATCGTAAACTTCATCATCTGTATCTTGTGCAAAATTAGAGATTGTAATATAGCCTATATTACCCTTTAAAATAGCATATGCTACTGTTTCACCATTTACCGCACATCTTTTCATCGTATAGGTGATTTCTCTATCTTCACGCAAAAATGTTACGCTAACCTCTGTGTCAAGCTCACCGACTACCATATTTTGCACTTTATCAACGCTTTCGCCTACGGCATTTACGCCGTCTACCGCAATAATTCTGTCACCAACCATAACACCGGCGGATGCCGCCGCTCCGCCGTCAATAACTTTCATTACGGTGATATAATCGTCAATCGGCTGAATTATAACGCCTATTCCGTAAAAGACATGATTCATGCTTTTATTAAACTGCTGATATTCTTCTGCCGTATAAAACTCGCTATATTCGTCAAGAGCCGCAAATCCTGATTTAATAAGCTCCTTTGCAAGTTCAGGATTACTGTCAAGCAGATTTTTAACCGCATCGACCATAAGTTCATCCGATGTTACAGAATCATCAATATATAAATTTGCCGCGTAATTTAATATTTGTTCTATCTGTTGGTAATCTGAATTTCCGTCAGCAAAAACGGGCTGCGATAACAAAAAGACCGTTACAATAATTGCTGAAAAAAAGCGTTTTATCATATCTTTTGCTCCTTTTTTATTTCTAAAAGTATCTCATTTTCAATTTCATCGTCTGACACATATAGTATATAATTGATTTTTAAACTTCCGCCTACATCTGAGAGTTTATTATCAATTAGCGTCGTTTTTATCTGCATATCTATTTTGCCGTACGGCGTTTGGTAAACCGCATCGGTAATTTTGCCCTCATCATATGTCAAAACACTTTTGAAATTCCCCATACGACGCATACAAACGCTGTTTTTTTTGACCTTTAAAAAAACTCTTGCACATTCGGTGCCGTTTTCCTGCGGCTCCTGATATGTGATACAAATCTCGCCGTCATTTTTGTAAATTTCGCAGTCTGCTTTAAGCTCTGTTCTGTCTTTTTCTGCATTTGATGTCTGCAAATTTACAATATGTATTGTAGCATATCCCTTAATACTTTTCAATGTCAATTTTCTCCACTTTGTTTGTAATCGTTCTTTCCAAAAACATTCCGCCCAGGCTTTCAAAACCTTCTATATCATCACTTACATAGTATTTATATTGGTCTATATTTGGAGTTTCTGCCAAAATATCTTTCTCCTCCAAGGTCCTTTTCAAAAGCTTTGCAACCTCTGCACCTGCATCTATTAAGGTTACGGCATCTCCCATAAATCTTGCGATTGTATTTTTTAAAAGCGGATAGTGCGTACAGCCTAAGATAAGCGTATCAACACCGCTTTCCTTGATTTCCGTCAGATACTCCTCTACCACAAGCTCCGCTACCATTGTATCAAAATGACCATTTTCCACAAGCGGTACAAAAAGAGGACATGCCTTCCTAAAAGCCTTGATTTCGGGATTTTTTGATGCTATATATTTTTCATAAGCACCGCTTTTTATCGTGCCTTTTGTTCCGATTACGCCTATTTTATTATTTTTTGTAGCTTCTATTGCCGCAGCCGCAGCCGCTTCAACAACCCCTATCATCGGAATAGGCACTATTTTATTGAGTACAGGAAGTGCTACCGAGCTTACAGTTCCACAGGCAACAACTATTAGCTTTACATCCTTTTCAAGCAGAAAATTCATATCGCTTTTGGAATATTTTATAATTGTTTCCCGTGACCTTGAACCGTACGGCACTCTGCCCGTATCACCGAAATATACTATGCTTTCGTTTGGAAGCTCTTCCATAATCTGCTTTACGGCTGTGAGTCCGCCAAGCCCCGAATCAAAAACGCCTATACTTCTATTATCCATTATTTCACCCTTTTTTCGCCAAGATTTATAAGCTCATCCAAAAGGTCTTTATAGGATATTCCCGTAGCATTCCAAAGCTTAGGATACATACTTATGTTAGTAAATCCCGGCATCGTATTTATTTCATTTAAGACAACCTGATTGTCCTTATACTTTACAAAAAAGTCCACTCTCGAAAGTCCCTGACCGTCTAACGCACGAAACGCTTTTACGGCATATTCACGGATTTTATCGCTTACTTCGTTTGGAAGGTCGGCAGGAATTTGAAGCTTTGTTGAATTATCGTTATATTTTGCGTCAAAATCGTAGAATTCCACAGTTGGCAAAATCTCGCCTACAACCGTTGCCCTGGGGTTTTCATTACCCAAAACGGCACATTCTACCTCATGACCGTCAACAAATTCTTCAACCAGAATTTTTCTGTCGAATTTTGCTGCCTCGGTAAGAGACGATATAAGTTCTTCCCTATTATGTGCCTTGCCTACTCCGACTGACGAGCCTGTTCGGCACGGCTTTACAAAGCATGGATAGCCTAATTTTTGTTCAATTTCTTCTATGTAACTGTCAAGCGGATTTTCCGTTCGTACCAAAACCCAATCCGCCTGAGGTATTCCTGCGTCTTTAAAAGCTATTTTTGAAAACGCCTTATCCATTCCCCCGGCAGAACCTAAAATGCCCATTCCGACATATTTAATTCCGGCAAGAGTCAAAAGTCCCTGAATTGTTCCGTCTTCACCAAATTCACCATGAAGCACGGGGAATACAACATCGGGATGGATTTTGGTAATTTTATCGCCGTCTAAAATCAAAATTGCCTTATCACCGCTATCGGGAGAAATTACGGCGGGTTTATTAGAACTTTCCTGTTCCCATTTTCCGCCTATGATTTTATCGTAAGGTCCTGTATACAGATACCATTTTCCGTCCTTGGTTATACCAATGGTTATTACCTCATACTTTTCCTTATCTAAATTTTCGATTACTGATGTAGCAGATTTTAATGAGATTTCGTGTTCAGGAGATTGCCCTCCGAATATCACGCAAATCTTTTTCTTATCATTTGCCAACTGTACCACCTCTTCTTAAATATTCTAAAATTTCCTCAAAGTATTTGGGAATTTCGGCTGAAAATTCCATATATTCACCCGTTTTCGGATGATTAAACCCTATCGTCTTGGCAAAAAGGAGTTGCCCCGACGTTTTTACCTTTTCTTTTCTTGTAGAATATGTTTTGTCGCCTACTATACTATGCCCGATAGACGCCATATGCACCCTTATCTGATGCGTTCTCCCCGTTTCCAGCACACATTCAATAAGTGCTGAATCACGAAAGTTCTCTATTGGCTTGTAATGCGTTACCGCATCCCTTCCGCCCGATACTACCGCCATTTTTTTTCTGTCCTTTGGGTGTCCGCCGATAGGCTTTGCAACCGTTCCGCCCTCATAAATATTGCCGTTTACAATTGCCAAATAACGCCTGTTTGCCTTTTTTTCTTTTAATTGACGGGACAATTCCAAATGTGCATCATTCGTTTTTGCAACAACTAAAAGTCCTGCCGTGTCCTTGTCTATTCTATGCACGATCCCCGGGCGTATTACTCCGTTTATTGCAGACAGATTATCACCAAAATGGTATAAAAGTGCATTTACAAGCGTTCCGCTTTCATTACCGTTTGCAGGGTGAACAACCATTCCCTGCGGTTTATTTATGACCGCCAGAAAGTCGTCTTCATACACAATATCAAGCGGTATATTTTCGGGAGTTAAGTCAAGATTTTTAGGCTCCGGCATCAAAATTTCGATAATCTCGCCCGTCTTAGGACGGTAATTTTTAGTTACAGTTTTCCCCGATACCGCAACACAGTTTTCCTCCAAAAGCTTTGACGCAAAGCTCCGTGAAATGTCCAAAAGTTCCTCGCTTATATACTTATCTATTCGGGAATTTTCAGGATTTACAGTCTCAATTACTATCTTCTCCATTTTTGTTTCCGTCCTTATCAAAAAACAAGAGATAAATCATCAAAAAAACCGTACCGAAAGTGATTGAAATATCCGCTATATTGAAAACGGGGAATTTTATGAATGTGGTCTCTATAAAATCTACCACAAATCCCCTTGCTATCCTGTCAATCGCATTACCTACCGCACCTGCTAAAAGGAGTGAAAGCGACAATTTTAAAAGCTCACTTTTTGGCTTTTTGATATACCAATACACCGTAACCGCTATGCAAAAAAGTATAGAAACAATGCCTAAAACTACCGTTTTATCCGAAAAAATACTAAATGCCGCACCCGTGTTTTTAACATATATAAAGCTCAAAATATGCGGTATAACAACAATGCTGTCGGTGCTTGAAAGATTATCCGCAACAAGCCATTTTACAACCTGGTCAAGTATAATTATTAAAAGTATTAAAAACATCCATTTTCTGTTCTTAAAACGCATTATTTTAAAACGGTCCCTTCTTTTTCCAATTGTTTTTATTCTATCATAAATTTTAAAAAAAGAAAAGGCTTTTAAGCCTTTTCTTTTAAAAAATTTTCTTTTATTTTGTAAGTTTTTTTACACAATCTGCACAAATGCCCGGGAATCCTTCGATTGTGCCGACAGTTTCAGACCTTACCCAACATCTTCCGCATTTTTCATGCTCACTTGCTTTTACAAAAACCTTTACGGTGTCGCCTGAAAATGCGTCCTTTGCGTTCTCGTCTTTATCTACAAACGCTTTTGAGGTAATGAATATTTCCGCCAAATCGTCTTCGTTTGCCTTTAAGAAATCATACATATCGGATTTAGCATATACGGTGACCTCCGCATCAAGCGATTTTCCGATTATTTTATCATTTCTTGCAGGTTCTAATGCACGGTTAACATCATCACGCACTGCAATAAGCTTATCCCATTTTTGTGAAAGTTCGGCATTGTCATACTCATCCTTTGCTTTTGGCATACGGTTCAGCATAACACTTTCCTTATCATCACCCGAAAAATGCGGCATAAATGCCCAGATTTCCTCTGCCGTAAATGCCAGAACGGGTGCTAAAAGCTTAACCAAAGAGTCAAGTATAATATACATGGCACTCTGTGCGGAACGCCTTTCCATTGAATCAGGTTTTTCGGTATAGAGTCTTGATTTTAATATATCAAGATAGATATTACTCATATCTACTATACAGAAATTGAGTATTCCCGAATAGAATGTATGGAACTCATAATTTTCATAGGATTCTATTGAACGCTTAACAACATCATTGAGTTTCATAAGTGCCCATTTATCTATTTCGAGCATCTTGTCATATGAAATCATATCGGCATTCGGGTCAAAATCGTTTATATTTGAGAGAATATATCTTGCGGTATTTCTAATCTTTCTATATCCCTCGGACAGCTGTTTTAATGAGTCCTGACTCATTCGCATATCGGTCTTATAATCTGCCGAAACAACCCAAAGTCTTAAAACATCTGCACCGTATTGGTTTACAATCTCCTCAGGCATAATTACATTACCCTTGGATTTGGACATCTTTCTGCCTTCGCCGTCCTGAATCATACCGTGCGTAATAACCGTTTTATAAGGTGCTTTTCCCGTTACGGCAATACTTGTTAAAAGCGAGGACTGGAACCAGCCACGGTATTGGTCATTTCCTTCAAGATATATATCCGCCGGCCATGTAAGGTCTTCCCTTGCCTCGCAAACTGCCTGATGCGACGAGCCCGAATCAAACCATACATCCATTATGTCCTTTTCCTTTGTAAATTCTCCGCAACCGCATTCGCATTTTAAGCCCTCCGGCACAATCTCATTTGCGTCAAGCTCCCACCATTTATCAGGACCTTGCTCACGGAAAAGTTTTGCAACTGCTTTTATCGTTTCATCATTTACAATTTCCTTGCCGCAGTCCTTGCAGTAGAATATCGGAATGGGTACGCCCCATGTTCTCTGTCTTGAAATACACCAATCATTTCTGTCCAAAACCATTGATTTAATTCTTTCCTCGCCCCACTGCGGAAGCCAATTTACGCCTTCTATTGCTTTTACCGCGTCATTTTTAAGTGCATCAACACTTGCAAACCACTGGTCTGCCGCACGGAAGATTATAGGGCTGTCGCAACGCCAACAATGCGGATACTGATGCAGGATTTCCTGCGATGCTAAAAGCATACCGTCATTTTTCAGTCTTTCAAATATTTTTGCGTTTGACTCTTCATAATAAAGTCCCGCAAATTCACCTGCATCCGCCGTCTGATAGCCCTTACTGTCAACGGGTACAATGATTTCAAGCTGGGGATATTTTGTGCATACCATATAGTCCTCTGCACCAAATCCTGGGGCTGTATGAACACAGCCTGTACCTGCATCAAGCGTTACATGGTCGCCGACAATTACCAGCGATTCACGGTCAATAAAGGGATGCTGACAGGTGATAAGCTCTAACTCGCTACCCATAAACTTTTTGACAATCTCATAGTTTGCATCAAGTCCCGTTGCCGACACAACCGTGTCAATAAGCTCGGTTGCAAGAACATATATTTCGCCATTTGGGAATTTTACCAAAGAATACTCAAAATCAGGGTTCAGGCATATTGCAAGGTTTCCGGGGAGTGTCCAGATTGTAGTTGTCCAAATCACAAAATAGACCTTTTCAAGCCCTGCAAAAAGTCCTTTATCGTCTTTTACGGCAAATTTTACATAAACCGAGGTTGTTTTGTCCTCGGCATATTCTATTTCTGCCTCCGCCAAAGCAGTTTCGCAATGCGGACACCAATAAACAGGCTTTAATCCCTTATAAATAAGCCCGTTTGTTGCCATTTTGCCGAAAACTTCTATTTGCTTTGCGACAAAATCATTGCTTAAAGTAAGATACGGATTATCCCAATCGCCTATAACACCAAGCCGTTTAAACTGTACCTTTTGCTTTTCAACATGCGATTTTGCAAACTCGCGACATGCTTCACGGAACTTAACAGGTCCTGCGGCGTGGCGGTTTATGCCAAGCTTTTTAATCGCCTGTTGTTCTATGGGAAGTCCGTGTGTGTCCCAACCCGGAACATACGGCGAATAATAGCCTTGAAGGTTCTTATATCTTACAATTATATCTTTAAGAATTTTATTTAAGGCATGTCCCATATGGATATCACCGTTTGCATACGGCGGTCCGTCATGCAAAATAAAGGGCTTACCGTCCTTATTCTTCTCTTTCAGCTTATTATATAAATCAATATCCTCCCAATATTTTAAAGTTTCAGGCTCACGCTGCGGCAGTGATGCACGCATAGGAAAGTCTGTTTTGGGGAGATTTACGGACTTTGTATAGTCCTTACAGTTATCGCACATAACCATTTTCCTTTCTGCAACTAAATCAGGGACAACCAACGGCCGTCCCTTCTATTTTACTCCATTTTTTCCAACATTTCAAGTATTGCGGAGCAAATTCCTTTAATTCTTGTTTTATATCCTGAAACTTCGGCAACCATACCGGAAAGCTCATTCTTTTTACTTTGAATATCGAGGTCAAGCTGACGGTACATCTCATCCGACTTTGACTGTGCCTCATTTACTAAAACATTTGCTTTCTCTGCGGCACTCTTTTTAATATCCTCTGCCGCCGTCTGTGCAAGGAGAATGGATTCTTTCAATGTTTCCTCCATATTCTTGTACTGTTCAAGCGAGGCGTTAAGGCGTTTTACCTCATCTCTGAGCTCTGCATTATCCTTATAGAGCTTTTCATAATCCTTGCCCACAAGGTCTAAAAAATCATCAACCTCATCAGCGTTATAGCCTCTTAACTTTACCTCAAAATCCTGTCTTTGAATATCAATCGGTGTTAACATAGTCTCACTCTCCTAAATATATTTCTTGTATGATATATGAATTTTATCACTTCTTGTTTTATTTCCGATTTCACAGATTTCAGCTCTGCCAAAGCCTCTTACAGAAAGCAAATCGCCCTCTTTTACCACAAAATCGGTTTTTTCCGTTTCAAAATGGTTTACCGAAACTCTGCCCGACATAATTATGTCCTTAGCATCATTTCTGCTTTTGTTTAAAATGCCTGAAATCACGGCATCAAGCCGCATTGACGCAACGATTACCGATATTATTTCAAACTTTTTTTGCGGAAGCACGGCTGTTTTAATGTCCGCAAATTCCGCAAAAACTCCGCAACTGCCGACTTTTTTAATATTTTCTGCTACAAACTCCGAAATATCGGAGGACAGAAAAACACACGCAAAGTCCTGCTCCGCTAAAATATCCCCGACTTTATCCCGTTCTATGCCCAATGATAAAATAGTACCGAGATACTGTCTGTGCGAAAGATTTATTTCATATTTTGGTGTAAACTTTATTAAATCAATCGGATAGGCGGAAAAATCCGTTTCCTGCCAATCGGGGAAAACACCCAGAATTTGCCGCTCCGCTCCCTCGTATCCGCCAAAGAGCATTCCGGAAATTCCGTTACTTTTCAAAAGCTCCTGCTCCCGTCCGTCTAAAAAGCCCGAAAATCTTGCGGTACGGTATTTATCGCACAGTCTTTCCACATCACGCATTTTATTTAAAAAAATATCGTCACGCATAGTTACTCCAAAACGGCAAAATAAGGCGGAAAAGTTCCGCCTTATTGTAAATATTATTTAAACATACTCCAATCAAGGCCGGCACCGGCTTTTCCTTTTAAGTAATCTCCGGAAATGTCAAAGGATGCGGGGGTTGCAATAAATATTCCGCTTGAAACCTTCTGAACATCACCGTTTACTCCGTAAACCGTACCTGCAATAAAATCAACCGTTCTTTTTGCCTCGTCTGTGTCTAAGCCCGTAACATCCAAAATTACAGGATGTCTTTGTTTAAGCTGGTCAGCAGCATCAACTGCATTACTGAAACATTTTGGTTTTACAACAACAATTGTCGGCTGATTATTAGCCTTTTCGATGGACAAAACCTTATTCTTTTTAGAAAAGAAAGAAGGCTTTTCCTCTTGTTCCATTTCTTCCTCTACATAATCGTTTTCTTCATAATCAATATCGCCGAAGCCTACAAAATCCTTTACTGCATCAACAAAGCTCATCAAAATATCCTCCTAATATTATGTTTTAAGAATAATCTCTTTCTCCGAAGATGGCAGTTCCGACACGAACCATGTTCGAGCCTTCCTCTATCGCCATCTCAAAATCTCCGCTCATTCCCATAGAAAGAAATTCCATATCTATATTATCATATTTTGACTTTGAAATGTCAATAAATTTATTATATATGTTATGAAAATGTAATCTGTTTGACACGCCTATGTCAATTTTCGGCAGAATAGTCATTAAACCGCATACTTTGACGCGTTTTAGCTCTTTTGCGTGTTCTAACATTTCATCGAGTCCTTCAAAATCCGTGCCGAATTTCGTTTCCTCACCCGAAACATTTACCTCTATCAAAATTTTAATTTCGGGTACGCCGTGCTTTTCCGCCTGACGCTCGATTTCGTCCATAAGCTTTATTGAATCCACCGAATGAATCATATAAACCTTATCAATTATATACTTCACTTTATTGGTCTGCAAATGTCCTATAAGGTGCCATCTTACGCCCTTTTTGACTTTATCGTATTTTTCCAGAATTTCCTGAACTTTATTTTCGCCTATATCGGTAACGCCAAGGTCGATAGCCTCATTTATCATTTCGACAGGGTGCGTTTTTGTTACGGCAACAAGCGTCACGCAATCCGCACTTCTTCCGCTTTTTTGTGCAGAAATCTCTATTCTTTTTTTAACTTCTGAAAGATTTTTTGCTATATCCGTCATCATTTTTCTCCTATGATTATGCTGTCTGTTTCCTTTAATATTCCCTTTGTATCATCAAATTCCTTTGATATTATTACAGTCTGGTCGGCAATATCGGTATAAAGGATTTTGCACTTTCTCAAAAATGTACCCGATTCTGTACGCACCATTACCTCTTTTACGCCATCTTTATTACGGATTGCAGACATGGGAATGCGATACCCCTCATAGCTTTCCAGGACAAGCTCAATTCCCGTAAATCTAAGGGACAAAACTCCCTCTTTATAAAGTTCGCATTTTATTACAACCACATTTTTTTCCGCACCCGATTCCTCGGCAGATATATAGCTCACAACGCCGTTTGCCTCAATCCCGGGAAGCTCGGTAAATCGGATTTTTACTTTCTGACCTGTATGTATTTTTGAGGCACTGTCCGATTTTATCGCCGTCATAACATACCATGTCTGATTGTTTATAACCTTACAAATCGGTTCGCCTTCGCTTACCGTTGTCTGCGGTTTTGCGTCGGGTATTTTTATTGCATCATATTCCGCAAGATGATAGCCCAGTATCTCTTTTGGATTTAAAGTTTCCTCTAAACCATCAATATTTTTTGAAAAGACGCCCGACATCTGCGAATAAACATCATTTTTGCCGCTCTGCAAACTCGATTCAAGCGACTGCTTTTTGGCTTCGAGATTTTCTATGTTATCTGTTCTTATGTCCTTGACATCGCCTGTTACTATACTGTTTATCTGTGCTTTATAGCTTTCCATATCGAACAAATCATTCTTATTCGCAGATTTTATGATGTTATTTTTTATTATATCTATATTTTCCTGACTGTTTGAGCCGAAAGAATAAGAGGAATTTGAAGAATTTTGAAGCTCTGCAATCTTTTGGTTTATGGTATTAAGTTCGGCTAATGTTTGCTCTGAAACATCTCCTGTATATACCGTTGAAAGAATACTGTTCTTTTTTACCTTTGTTCCCTCTTGAAGATAGTGATACACTTTCCCGCTTACAGTCGCATTATATACCTGTTCGGTTTTTACAATGTATCCTGTTGTGACTATCTTGTTTTCATAAACCTCACTAACCGCAGGTTGTGACTTTATAGGTCTTCCAAGATAGCGTACGCCGTAAAATGTAAAGAATACCGCGATACAAACAAGGATAATATATAAACTCTTTTTCATAATAATTTCCATAGACTTTCTGCCCACAAAAAGTAATTTAAAATTATATCTTGCCTTATCTGTGGGCTGATAAGGCGTATAATGGAAATTATGCACATCGCCGTTTTGCCAAAGGCAAAATATCGGCGGTGCATCTAATTAGTTAACGTGATTCTTCACGTTAACTCCTTTTTAAAGCATTGACTCAATCAATTCCCATACCGCCGTCTTGCCGTCGTCATTTTTTGTAGAAAACGGGATCAGGAGGTCATTTTGTGAAAGCTCCAATTCCTTTTCAAGCATTTTCATATTCTCTTTAAACTCTTTTTTATTCAGCTTGTCCGTCTTTGTTGCAATAATCACCGCTCCGCCCGTTTGCATTGACCGTATCCACTCTAACATCATTTTATCGTCAGATGTCGGGGCGTGGCGTGAATCCACAAGCAGAATTACCTTTTTAAGCTGTTGTCTGCCATGCAGATAATCTTCTATCATACTGCCCCATTTTTCGATTTCTTCACGGGAACGCTTAGCATAGCCGTACCCCGGCAAATCTACCAAAAAAATTGTGTCATCAATATTATAAAAATTGATTGTTACCGTCTTTCCCGGTGTCGCACTCACTCTTGCCAGGGATTTTCGGGAAAGCAGTTTATTTACAAGAGATGATTTTCCGACATTAGATCTCCCCGCAAAAGCAAATTCTGGAAGTATTTCCCTTGGATATTGTTCCTTTTTTACCGCAGAAACGGCAATTTCAGCATTATGTAAATTCATTTTAACCTCCGAATCCGGCATTTTTAATCATCAAATGATATTATATAACATTTTATCTTTTTTTTCAACATTTTTTGCGATTTATTGAAACAAAAAAAACGGCAAATGCCGTTTTATTTTGTTGCATTTCTTGCCGCTATCGCAGCACCGATTATACCTGCGTCACCGAAAAGCTGTGCAATTTCGATTTTGGCTTTTGGCATATACCTATTGTAATCATTTTTCTGCACAAATTCGTTTACAGGTTTTAAAAGATAGTCTCCCTCTTTTGATATGCTTCCGCCTATCACCAGCTTTTCAGGCTGAAATATGTTTACTAAGTTTGTTATACCCTCTGCTATGTATTCAAAATATTTTGATACAACTTCCACTCCATATTTATCGCCTTGCTTTGCTGCCAAAAATGCCGTATGTCCGCTGACTTTTCCCTCTTTCTCGGCAATTTCGTGCATAAGACTGTCCTTATGTTTTTCCATAGCCTCTTTTGTCTGGCGAATAAGTGCCGTAACAGACGCATATGCCTCCCAGCAGCCTTTTCTGCCACAGGTACACGGCTCACCGTCCATTTTTATAACGGTGTGTCCAAGCTCCGCTCCGACACCGTTAAAGCCTCTGAAAATTTCACCGTTTATGATAACTCCGCCACCGACACCCGTTCCAAGCGTAATAAATACAAAGCTCTTACTGCCTTTTGCGTTCATCTCATATTCGCCCAAAGCTGCTGCATTTGCATCATTTTCAACATACACGGGAATATCTATGTGCTTCTTAAACTCACCTGCCAAATCAACGTGACGCATACGCAGATTATTGGAATACTCACATACTCCATTTGCACTGTCAATAGAGCCGGGGCAACCTATTCCCGCCGCGGTTATATCATTTACAGAGATACCGACCTTGTCGGCAAGTTGCTTTACTACATCAGCCATATCTTTGACTATTTCGGAAAAATGGCGTCCGCTTCTTGTGGGAACTGATGCACTTTCTAACATTTTACCGTTTTCGTCAACTATACCTACTGCGATATTTGTACCGCCCAAATCAATACCGGCATAATACATACTAATTTCCTCCTATTTTATACCGACAGTTTTCTTATAAGTCCCATAAGCTCGGGTGAAAGCTCCTTCTTCATTGCCAAGCCTTCTTCTATATCCACATCTGTAACCTTGCCGTTTTGCATACAAACGATACGGTTCTGTTTGCCTTCAAGCAAAAGCTCAACACACTTAGAACCCATAAGACTTGCTACCACACGGTCATATGCCGTAGGTGAGCCGCCTCTTTGGATATGTCCCAAAATGGTAGCTCTTGACTCCATACCCGTTTCTTCTTCAATCCGCTTTGCCATCTTTTCTGCACCGCCGACACCCTCAGCAACTATTACTATGCAGTGTTTTTTGCCTCTTTTTATACCTTTTTTGATGACATTTATTACATCACGCTCAAAATCAAACTCAAATTCGGGTATCAAAACCAATTCTGCTCCACAGGCAATTCCTGCCTCCACTGCGATATATCCTGCATGACGCCCCATGACCTCAACAACCGAGCATCTTTCATGGCTGGAAGATGTGTCACGGAGTTTATCAACAGCAGAAATAACGGTATTTAAGCAGGTATTATAGCCTATTGTGTATTCACTGCAATCTATATCGTTATCGATTGTTCCCGGCATCGCGATTGTGGGAAGTCCTAACCTGCACAAATCTCTCGCACCGCGGAATGAGCCGTCACCGCCTATTACTACAAGTCCGTCAAGCTCTGCCTTTTTTGCATTTTCAATAGCCTTTTTCATTCCTGCTTCTTCTTTAAATTCAAGACACCTTGCAGTTTGCAGAATAGTTCCGCCCTTTTGCAGAATTTCGCCGACGCTTCTTGCACTCATATGTTCTATATCGCCGTTAATGAGACCGTTATAGCCCTTTTTAACGCCATAAACCTTAATGCCGTTATAAATTCCGCACCTTACAACCGCACGGATTGCAGCATTCATTCCCGGGGCATCGCCGCCGCTTGTTAAAACACCTATCTTTTTAATTTCCTTTTCCATATCCTTATGTCCTTTCAAACAGAAATTATGCAAAAATGCTAAATTTCCATATCTATTATAATCTTATGTGCAAGTGAAACTTCCCTCGACGGAACTAAAAGCGTAAAATACTCATCACTCTTTTTTACGAAAGAAATCACTTTTATATCTTTAAGTGCCTGACGGAGAGCCAAAATATCCTCTGCGTCTTTTGACATATAAACAACCGTCCACATACTAACTATTCGCTCCCGACCTGATGCTTCCATGCTTCGTAAGAATTTCCGCATGTCCGTTTACCTTTATTGCGGAAGTTGTCTGCGTAAACTGTGCAATATACACCTCGCCGTTATCAAGCTTTTCCGTATGATGAAATTTAGTACTTTGACCTCTGGTAAGTCCCATAATATTAACACCGTCTTCAAGTGCTTTCACAACTATATAGTCGTTAAAAACATTATTCTCTTCTGACATATTCTCAGCTCCTCTCATAATTCAGTCAGCATTTTAACATTTTTTCAAATAAAATTCAACAGTTTTGTATTTTTTTAGCTCATTTTCACATTATTTTCGCCAAAAATGGCAGAAATATCGTCAATAACGCTGCTTTCTTCATCAATCCAGCAGTTTTGCGGTGCATACATTTTCTTTTTGGTATCACTTATGTAAAAGCAAACGGGCGTATTTCCGCTATGTTCTTTAAGCACATTCACCGCCGTTTTCAAAACGGTTTCATCATATGTACCCATTCTTATAAATAGCGTTTTCTTTCCTGCTAAGACTTCCGCCTTCGGCGATTCCTCGGCTTTTGGAGCGGTTACATTATCTAAAAGCGTCACCTTTTCGCACAATAGTTTCGGCTCTTCGTCCTCGCGTATGCTGACACGCCCCTCTACCATAACAGCTGTTCCTTCTGCCATTATTTTGGAGTATTGTTGCAGAATTTTCGGAAATACAATTACCTCAATCGTTCCGTACAAATCTTCCAGCGTCAGAAACGCCATTTGAGTATTGTTTTTTGTTATCTTATTCTTTCTTGTCGATATTATACCGCACAGCTTTACCGTCTGATTGTCGCGGACTCCGCCTTCTATTTCCTTAACATTCCCAAATTCATCCTTTTCAACCGAGGATATAATTGTGTATGTTTTTACATTGGTCAGCTTTTTCGTGAGTTCCTCATACTGTTCCATAGGATGTCCCGAAAAATACATTCCTGCCGATTCTTTTTCAAGTGCCAAAAGCTCGTTTTTGGGATACTCCGCTATATCAGGAAGTGCCGTTTCAGTGCTTTTTGATACATTTTCGTCACCGAAAAGCGTCATCTGCCCGTCAATATTCGATTTTTTAGACTGAGCCTCGCTATCTAAAACACTTTCATAAACATTTAAAAGCTGCGACCGATACACGCCCAAAGAATCAAATGCTCCGCATTTTATGAGACCTTCTAACGCCCTTTTGTTCATTTCCTTATCGGTCATACGGCTGACAAAATCAGAAAAGCTTTTGAATTTACCGTTTTTGTTCCGTTCCTCAACAAGCCGTGTTATAAATCCCTTACCGACATTTTTTATTGCGGAAAGTCCGAATCTTATCGAATCGCCCTCAACGGTAAAACTGTCCTCACTCATATTTATATCGGGCGGAAGCTTATCTGTGCCTGACTTTTTGCAATTTATAAAATACTCGTTGATTTTGTTCTGGTCCTCTATGCTCGAAATCAGCGACGCCATATACTCTGCATGATAAAATGTTTTAAGATACGCCGTTTGATATGTGATAAACGCATATGCTGCCGCATGGGATTTATTAAAGGCATAGTTGGCAAATTCGTAAATTTCATCAAATATTTCTATTGCCGTTTTTTCGGGTATGCCACGCCTTATGCAGCCGTCAATAACCCAATTTCCGTTTTCGTCCTGTTTTCCGTAAATAAAGTTTTTGCGTTCTATCTCCATTTTATCCGCTTTTTTCTTGGAAATAACACGCCTTAGCATATCTGCACTGCCTAAGGAATATCCCGCAAGTGTGCGTACAATCTCCAAGACCTGCTCCTGATACACTATACAGCCGTATGTGACATTTAAGATATTCTCCAAAAGCTTATGCTTATATGTCACTTTATCAGGATGATTCTTATTGTATACATACTTTGGTATTGAGTCCATCGGTCCCGGTCGGTAAAGTGCGATTCCTGCAATAATATCTTCAAGGCAGGTCGGTTTTAATTCCTGCATAAAGGATTTCATTCCCGCACTTTCTATCTGGAAAATACCGTCGGTTTTCCCCGTTGAAATAAGGTCATAAACCTCTTTTTTCCCATAATCAAGGTTTGAAAAATCGAGTTTTTCGCCTCGTGTCTTTTCGATAAGCTTTATAGTGTCGTTTATTACCGTCAGGTTTCGAAGCCCCAAAAAGTCCATTTTCAAAAGCCCCATACTCTCGACGGTATCTTTAACGAACTGCGTTGTTATGACATCATCATTCATTTGCAGAGGCATATAATTAACAATCGGCTCACTGCATATAACGACTCCTGCGGCGTGTGTTCCTGCGTGACGTGCCAAGCCTTCAAGTGCCTTTGCCGTGTCTATAAGCTCTTTGATTCTTGCGTCATTTTCGTAGTTTTCCCTGAGTTCCTGCGACACTTCAAGTGCCTTGTCAATCGTGATATTTAAGTCATTTGGAATAAGTTTTGCCACCCTGTCCGTTTCCGCATAGGAAATGTTTAATGCCCTGCCGACATCACGGATTGCAAGACGGGCTTTCATCGTTCCGAAAGTTATTATCTGGGCAACATTGTCTTTGCCGTATTTTTCCACAACATAATCAATAACCTTTTGTCTGCCCTCGGGTGCAAAATCCACGTCAATATCCGGCATGGACACTCGCTCGGGGTTTAAAAAACGCTCAAAAATCAAGCTGTATTTTATCGGGTCAACATCTGTTATACCGAGCGTATATGAAACCATACTACCTGCGGCACTTCCACGCCCCGGTCCTACGCCTACGCCATTGTTTTTTGCATAGTTTATAAAATCCCAGACTATAAGAAAATAGTCCACAAAACCCATATTTTTAATGACTGAAAGCTCATAATCAAGGCGTTTTTTAAGCTCGTCTGTCACCGGATTATACCGCTTTTCTAAGCCGTTTTTGCAAAGTTCGTTTAAATATTCCCACGCCGTTTTGCCGCTTGGGACGGCATAATGCGGAAGATGTCTTGTATTAAAATCAAATTTGGCATTACAACGCTTTGCAATTTCCGCCGTATTCTGTATTGCAGATGGAGCATACGAAAACAGCTCCGCCATCTGCTCTGGTGATTTTATGTAAAATTCGTCGGTTTCAAAACGCATACGGTCATCATCTTCAACAGTTTTCTGCATCTGTATGCACATCAAAACATCCTGATATTTTGCATCCTCTTTTTTTGCATAGTGAATATCGTTTGTAGCAACAAGTCCTACTCCAAGCTCCTCGGAAAGTCTTATAAGCTGAGGATTTATCCGCTTTTGTTCCGGTATTGAATGGTCTTGCAGTTCTATAAAAAAGTTATCCTTGCCGAAAAGATTTACATATTTTTCGCCTATTTTCTTGGCCGCATCATAATCGTCCGCCGCCAGTGCTTTTGGAATTTCTCCTGCAAGACAGGCCGAAAGTGCGATAAGCCCCTCGTGATGCTCGGACAAAAGCTCAAAATCAATTCTCGGTTTATAGTAAAAGCCCTCTGTAAAGCCTTTTGACACTATATATGAAAGGTTTTTGTATCCCGTTTCATTTTCGCACAGCAAAATAAGGTGCGAATATTTTGAGTCATATTCATACACCTTGTCAAAACGGCTCCTCGGTGCCATATAGACCTCGCAGCCGATTATCGGTTTTATACCCTGTTCCTTTGCTTCACGGTAAAAATCGACAACGCCGTACATAACGCCGTGGTCGGTTATGGCACAGGAGGTCATTCCAAGCTCTTTAACCCGTGAAACTATTTTTTTTATACTTGCAGCACCGTCTAAAAGGCTATACTCACTATGCGTGTGCAAGTGTGCAAACTCGGTCATATTACACCTCCTTACAGTTTTTTTGCTATTTCCTCAATCCTTTTAAGTCTGTGATTTACTCCCGATTTTCCTATGGGTGGATTGGTCTTTTCCCCAAGCTCTTTTAAGCTGTCAAAGGGATTTTCAAGACGCAGTTTTGCTATTTCGGCAAGAGGCTTCGGAAGGTCTGAAAATCCGACTATCTTTTGAATTTTCCGTATTGCCGCCTCCTGCTGAGCTACCGTTTTTGCGATTTTATCAATATTGGCAACCTCACAGTTTGCCCGTCTGTTTGCATTATTTCTGAGATTCTTTTCTATTGTTGCATTATAAAACTCCATCGCAGCGGTTACATCACCCATAATGCCCAAAACATCCGCAATCTGCTCATATTCCTTTATATAAACAATGAATCTGCCTTTTCTGTATGTGATTTTTGACTTAATTCCGCAATTTTGCAAAATTCCCACAAGCTGATTTGCATAAACCTCATATCTTGCGTCAAACTCCAAATGGTAACGGGAATTCGGGTCGCTTACCGAGCCTCCGCCCAAAAATGCCCCCCTTATATATGCCGAGCGGCAACATTCATTCGGAATAAGTGTCTCGTAGCTTTCCCCGAAAAGCATAAGCCTGTCCGCCATTGTGCTTACAAAAAAGTCAAAATCGGGATAAAATCTGAAGCTTCCGTTTTTATTGATATAGTCAATTTTTATAGAAAATACACGCCTTAACAGAATCTGCAATCTTTCCGCAACAGCCTCATTTTCGGTAACAATAAAGATTTCTCCGCCCTGATAATTGGTGCAGAGTTTGACTATCGCCGAAAGCTCCGCTATATCGCAAGAATCGCATTGATTCCGTGTTTTTGAAATGTTTTCCTTTATGTTTTGAGTAAAGGACATATTACTTACCCCTTAAAATATCTCTGTGAATAAGGTTTTTATTGTACTCCGGAAGTTCTTCCGACAGGACATTTGCCATAGTCACGCTTCTGTGCTTTCCGCCTGTACATCCGATTGCAACGGTCAGGGAGGTCTTTCCTTCCTCTATGTATAGAGGAAGCAGGAATTTTATCATGCTTACCAGCTTGTCCATAAACTTTTTTGCCGTTTTTGTATTCATAACATAATCGCGGACTTCCCGGTCATTCCCCGTTTTGTTTTTCAGTTCATCTACATAAAACGGATTAACAAAGCACCGCACATCAAAAACAAGGTCCGCATCAAGCGGTATGCCGTATTTAAAACCGAATGACATTATATTCACAGTAAAATCTTCGGTCTGGTCCTCCAAGTATATCTTTCGCAAGGCTTTTGAAAGCTGTGCTAATGTATAATTTGATGTGTCTATTACAACATCTGCTTCCTGATATATTTTAGAAAGCATTTCGCGTTCTTTTTTTATACTGTCCAAAAGTCCCATTCCGCTCGAAAGAGGGTGGTGACGGCGTGTTTCCTTATACCTTTTTACCAGGACCTCGTCACTTGCATCAACGAAAACCAGTTTATAATCATAACCGTTTTCTTTGAGGATTTTCAGATTGTCCAAAAGGTCGCCAATCATATCACCAACACGGGAGTCGATTGCGAATGCCACATTTTCATATTTTCCGTTTATCGAAAAAAACATAGTTGCAAGTTGCGGTATTATAACAGGAGGAAGATTATCTATACAGAAAAACCCCGCATCCTCCAAAAATCGCATAACCTGAGTCTTTCCCGAACCGGAAAGACCTGTAACAACTGTAAATTGCATTTAAAAATCCCCCACTATTTTAACTTCTGTTTTAAGCTCTACTCCAAATTTTTCCTCTACTGTTTTTTGTATATGTCTAATCAGCGAAAGCACATCCTGTGCAGTGGCATTTCCCGTGTTTACGATAAATCCCGAATGCTTTTCCGAAACCTTTGCACCGCCTATAAAACAGCCTTTCAGTCCTGCATCTTCTATGAGCTTTCCTGCAAAATAACCCTCCGGTCTTTTAAATGTGCTTCCTGCACTTGGCATAGAAAGCGGCTGTTTTTCTATTCTTCGATTTTTGAAATCTTCCATTTTTGCCTGGATTTCATGTGAATCGCCGTCTTTTAGTTCGATTTCGGCTTCCAGAATTATTGCATCCGTATCTGTAAAAATGCTTTTTCTGTACCCGAACCCAAAATCCTTTTCGATTTTCTTTATTTCCCCGTTTTCAAGATAAGTTACGCTTTTTATTACGTCTTTCATCTCTCCGCCGTAAGCACCTGCATTCATATAAATAGCACCGCCAAGGCTTCCAGGTATACCACCTGCAAATTCAAGTCCCGAAAGGGATTTTTTTTGTGCCATTTTTGAAAGGGTGGAAAGGAGTATTCCGCTTTGAGCCTTAGCCGTATTCCCGCAAAATTCGCATTTTGAAAACTTATCGGAAATCTTTAAAACAAGTCCTCTTATACCCTTATCGGATACCAGCAAATTACTGCCGTTGCCCATCACGAAAACGGGAATGTTTTTCGTTTTTGCATATTTTAGTGCCGATAAAATATCCTCGATGCTCTCCGCCTCGCAAAATTCATCACAAGGTCCGCCTATTTTAAAGGTGGTATGATTTTTCATCGGCTCGTTTTTAATGATATTCATTATTGCTCCTCATTTTCCATTTCGCCTAAAAGCCTTTTATTAAGCTCAACCGCCGCATTATATCCCATACGCTTCTGGCGGTTGTTCATAGATGCAACCTCTATGATTATGGCAAGATTCCGGCCCGGTTTTACTGGTATTGTAAGACTCGGCACGGATATGCCCATAATATCGGTAAATTCCTCGTCCATACCCAGCCTGTCGTACTGTTTACCTTCAACCCAAGGCTCTAAATTTATTACAAGGTTTATGTTTTCCGTTGCCTTTACCGCTCCGATACCGAAGATTTCCTTTACATCAATAATTCCTATGCCTCGGAGTTCAACAAAATGACGTATAATGTCAGGTGATGAGCCTACAAGAGTCTTTGAGGAAACCTTTTTGATTTCAACCGCGTCATCTGCAACCAATCGATGACCTCTTTTTACAAGTTCTATCGCAGTTTCGCTCTTTCCTACGCCGCTTTCGCCTAATATTAAAACGCCCTCGCCGTAAACTTCTACTAAAACGCCGTGTCTTGTATGTCTTGGTGCTATCTGAACATTTAAGTAGCTTATCAAAGCACTCATAAGGCTTGATGTGGACTCCTCCGTCCGCAAAACCGTCAGGTCATATTTTTCCGCAAGTTCTATCATCTCGGGAAAAACCTGCATACCGCGTGTTACAATAAGTGCCGGGAATTTTTTTGCAAAAAGCTTATCAAAAACTTCATACCTTTTTTCCTTTGAAAACTGTTCAAGATAGGTTATTTCTACCTTTCCCATGACCTGAATCCGATGTGTGTCAAAATAGTCGAAATACCCCGCAATTTGTAGTGCCGGACGGTTTACATCTGACGTGTTTATATTTATTTTGTCAAAATCTCTTGATTTATGTACAATTTCAAAGGAAAATTCCTCTACCACCTTTGAAAGAGTTATGGAAAACCCCGTACCGCTCATAAATTTATCCTCCATAAAAATATATACAAATATACAATTTTATTATATACTAAACCGTATCTTTTTTCAATCTTTTTCACAAATAAAAATCACTTTTTTACCAAAATATCCCCCGTTTTAAATAAATTTAAAAATTTTTACAAAAATACTTGCATTATTTGAAAATGTATGATAAAATTGCTGTGTTTTGATACTCGAAATGTAATAGGAGGTGCTTACGCATGGCAAAATGTGATATTTGCGGTAAGGGCGTTACTTTTGGAATTAAAGTCAGCCATTCGCACAGAAGGTCAAACAAGGCGTGGAAGCCTAATGTAAAAAAGGTTAGAGCTATTGTTAACGGAAATGCAAAATCTATAAATGTTTGTACCCGTTGCTTACGTTCAGGTAAGGTAACCCGTGCGGTTTGATTTTTAAAATTTTGGAGAAGCAGTTGCTTCTCCGTTTTTTTTGTGCAAAATCCCTATTTTTTTTTATTCTCTTTACTTTTTACCATTTTATGTGTTATAATAGTTTCGTTGGGTTGGATTTAATTGTCCTATCATATATAAATCAACTTCCAAGGAAGGTGAATTTTTTTGGAAAAACTGCTGATTGAGGGCGGTCATTCACTTTCGGGTGAAATCACGGTGAGCGGTGCAAAAAATGCTGCCGTTGCCATTATCCCCGCCTGTCTTTTGATTAACGCAAAATGCAGATTGGAAAACTTACCGAATATTAAAGATGTAAAGCTTTTTCTTGATATACTACGCGATTTAGGTGCGGAAATTGAGATTTTAGACGAAAATACAGCCGTTATCGACTGTACGCCTGTAAAATCGCATACGCCAAAGGCGGAACTCGCCCGAAGGATGCGTGGTTCGTCTTACCTTATCGGTGCACTTTTGGGGCGGTTTCGGAAATGCGTTATTCCTATGCCGGGCGGCTGTGATTTCGGCACACGCCCGATTGACCAGCATATTAAGGCTTTTGAGGCTTTGGGTGCTGAATGTGTTCAGGCATACGGAAAAGTCAGTGCCGAGGCGGAATCTTTACGCGGAAGTCACATATATTTTGATGTGACCTCTGTCGGTGCAACTATAAATGCCATTTTGGGTGCTGTTACGGCAAAAGGCGTTTCGATACTTGAAAATGCCGCAAAAGAACCCCATATAGTTGACCTTGCAAACTTTTTAAACGCTATGGGGGCTAAAATACGCGGTGCGGGAACAGATACCATTAAGATAACAGGTGTTGATAAACTTCACGGCGGTACATATTCAATAATCCCCGACCAGATTGAAGCAGGTACATTTATGATTGCCGCAGCGGCAACACGCGGTGATGTTATTATAAAAAATGTTATTCCGAGGCATTTGGAATCAATTACCGCAAAGCTTATTGAATCGGGTGTGAGCGTGGAGGAATTTGATGACAGCGTAAGAGTTTATGTTGAAAAAGGCAAAAAGCTCAAAAGAGTGAATTTTATTGCACTCCCCTATCCCGGATTCCCTACCGATATGCAGCCCCAGCTTGTTACATATCTTTCAACAGTGCACGGCACGAGCAACGCCAGAGAGGGCGTTTGGGACGACCGTTTCCGATATGTAGGCGAACTCAAACGCATGGGTGCAGATATTACGGTTGAGGGTAAACTCGCAATTATAAATGGGGTTGATACCCTTATGGGTACATCTGTACGAGCAACAGACCTAAGAGGCGGTGCTGCTATGATTATAGCAGGTCTTATGGCGGACGGTACTACCGAAATTTCCGATATATACCACATTGACCGGGGCTATGAGAATTTTGAGGCAAAATTCTGTGCTTTGGGTGCAAAAATAGAACGAATTGAAGTTTTGGAGAATTAACAATAACAATGTTTTTATCACTTGTCAGCGGTTCAACGGGGAATTGCTCGGTAATTTCCGACGGAAAAACAGTATTATTATCCGACTGCGGATTGGGCGTCCGGCGTCTTGAAGAATTACTCGCATCGGTCGGTATATCGCCCCTTTCCATATCCGCAATTCTCGTAACGCACGAACATTCCGACCATATTAAAGGGGCAGGCATCGTATCAAAAAAGTACGGTCTGCCCGTTTTTGCGACCGAGGAAACACATCTTGCTATGCAAAATTGTGGCATTTCAGAGGAAAACATAAAGTGCATCTCGTCCGATACCGATTTTGAAATAGGAACAATAGGTGTTAAAGCTTTTTCTATACCTCACGATGCCGCAAACCCTGTCGGATATAGCTTTTTTTGCGGAAATAACAAGCTTACTGTCGCAACCGATATGGGACATATTGATGACTATATCCTTGAAAACATTAAAGGCAGTATCGCAGTTATCTTAGAATCAAACCACGATATTGAAATGTTGAAAAACGGCAGATACCCGTATTTTTTGAAGCGTAGGATTTTGGGTGATTTCGGTCATCTTTCAAATACCGACGCCGCAAAAACCGCAGTTGAGCTTTTAAAAAGCGGAACAAAGTACATAATGCTCGGTCATATTTCCGCCGACAACAATACGCCAAAGGCGGCACTTTTGGAAACTGCAAACTTAGCTCAGCAAAATGGCATAGTTGCAGGAAAAGATTTTACGCTTTCTGTTGCAAATCGCTATATTCCTACTAATTTTAAAGCCTCGTACAAGGAATAGAAAGGTTATATAAATGAAAATCACGATAATTGCAGTCGGGAAAATCAAAGAACAGTTTTTTAATGATGCGGTATTGGAATACAAAAAGCGTATTTCACGCTTTTCCACAATAGAAATCATTGAAGTTAAAGACGAAAAGATACCGGAAAACGCATCTGAAAAGGAAAATTTTGCTATCCTTGAAAAAGAGGGCGATGCGATTTTGCAAAAAATCCCGAAAAATGCCTTTAAAATTGCTATGTGCATTGAGGGCACTTCCCTTTCCAGTACCGATTTTTCCGAAAAAATTGATAAAATAAAGGCTCAATATTCAAATATAGTCTTTATCATAGGCGGCTCTTTGGGACTTTCCGAGAAGGTAAAATCCGCGTCGGATATGCGTTTAAGTTTTGGCAAGATAACGCTTCCACACCAGCTTATGCGAGTTGTACTTTTAGAGCAGATTTACCGTGCTTTTAAGATAAGTGCAAACGAAATTTATCATAAATAAATGAATAATCTGTAAATTTATTTCAAAAACCCTTTTATATTTTTATAAAATGTGCTAAAATGACTCTTAACTTTAATCGGAGGAATACATAAATGAATCTATGTTCTCGTTGTCATAAAAACCCTGCCGTAATTTATATTACGAAAATGGAGGGCGACAAAACGACTAATGAAGGGCTTTGTCTTGCTTGTGCAAAGGAGCTGGGCATTGCTCCGATAAATGATATGATTGAAAAAATGGGCATAACCGATGCCGACATCGAAAATCTCAACAGCGAGATGTCGGATTTTATGGAAAATCTCGGCGGAAATCCCGAACAGATGGAAAGTTTTATGTCACCGGAAAATTCTGTCGAGGGTGGCGCTAATACCTTTCCGCTTAATTTTCTCTCTAATTTTATGCCTAAAAAGGATGGCACACCAAATGCCGATAAAAATACTCAAAACCCAAAGAAAAACCATTTTGGCAGAAAAAAGAGTATGTTAGATGCCTACGGCACTAATCTTACCGAACAAGCAAAACTCGGCAAGGTTGACCGTGTTATAAACCGCAATAACGAGATTGACCGCGTCATTCAGATTTTAAACAGGCGTTCTAAAAATAATCCCGTAATTTTAGGTGAACCGGGTGTTGGAAAAACTGCAATCGCAGAAGGTCTTGCCTGTCGCATTGTTGAGGAAAAAGTCCCGCCGAAGCTTTTGGGATACCAACTTTATCTTGTTGATTTTACCGCTTTGGTTGCAGGAACGCAATTTCGCGGTCAGTTCGAGGCAAGGCTTAAAAATCTTTTGATCGAAGCGTCAGAAGCCGGTAATGTAATACTCGTAATTGACGAGATACATAACATCGTAGCCGCAGGAGATGCGGAGGGTGCTATGAGTGCGGCAAACATTTTAAAACCCGCCCTTGCCCGTGGTGAAATCCAGATTATAGGTGCTACAACTCTTAATGAGTACCGGAAGCATATCGAAAAAGATACGGCTTTGGAACGGCGTTTTCAGCCCGTTTTGATTGACGAGCCAAGTATAGCGGAGTCAATCGAAATCCTGCGTGGAATAAAAGATTATTACGAGGATTACCACAAGGTGACAATCCCTGACAATATTTTGGAGTCCGCCTGCCGTATGAGTGAGCGGTACATAACCGACAGATTTTTGCCTGACAAGGCGATTGATGTCATTGACGAGGCGTCCTCTGCGGTAAATCTCAAAAATATTCCGCTTTATGAGGCGACAAAAATCAAAAACAGGCTTTCCGAAATAGATGAGCTTTCAAAAAATGCGGAAAATAACGAGGATTTTGAGCAAATAGCCATTTTAAAACAGGAAAAGCTGGAACTTTTA
Source organism: Clostridia bacterium (assembly GCA_017551095.1). Taxonomy (GTDB): domain Bacteria; phylum Bacillota; class Clostridia; order UBA1381; family UBA1381; genus UBA1738. Next base: position 61,807 of record JAFZMQ010000032.1, read on the forward strand.
GACGAACTACCAAAAAAAGAGGCAGAGGCGAAAAATGCCGTAGTCACCCTGGAAGATGTGGCACAGGTTATTGAAAACTGGACAAAAATCCCCGTTCACAAGCTGACCGAGGGCGAAACAACAAAGCTTCTATGCTTAGAGGACAGAATTCACAAAAGAGTTATAGGGCAAGACGCCGCCGTTAGTGCGGTTTGCCGTGCCATAAGGCGTGGCAGAGCGGATATTACATTTAAACGCCGTCCAGTATCCTTCATTTTTGCAGGTCCGACAGGCGTCGGAAAAACAGAGCTTGTTAAAACTATTGCCGAGGTTATGTTTGATAACGAAGAAGCCCAGATAAGATTTGATATGTCGGAATTTATGGAAAAACACTCCGTTTCCAAGCTCATAGGCTCTCCTCCCGGATATGTGGGATATGACGAGGCAGGACAGCTTACAGAAAAGGTCAGAAGAAAGCCGTACTCGGTAATTCTTCTTGATGAAATCGAAAAGGCTCACCCGGAAATTTTCAATCTCTTTTTGCAGATTTTGGATGACGGCAGAGTTTCGGACAGTCACGGCAAAATCGTCAACTTTGAAAACACGATTATTATTATGACAACCAATGCAGGTTCGGAGTTTGATTCTGCATCAATAGGCTTTAATTCGGACAACGCAGTAACGCTTAAAAATAATGTGGAAAAGAGCTTAAAAGAGCGTTTCAGACCCGAGTTTTTGAACAGGATTGATGAAATTGTGACATTCTCACCGCTTACAAAAGACGAGCTTAAACGCATTATTGAGCTTATGCTCAAAGACATTACCGAAAGAATGGCTCAAAAGGGTGCAAAAATTGAGATTACGGAAGATGCCAAATCGCTTATCCTTGAAAAAGGGTTTGATATAAAATACGGTGCAAGACCGTTAAAACGTGCAATCCAGACCTTGATTGAAGACAAACTTGCAGATTTTTCACTCCGCAATTCAATCTCCGAGGGTATGCACATCATCGCCGACAGAAAATGTGACGAAATAGAAATAACAGCCTTGAAAATGGCATAAAAAAATACAAGCTTTTTAAAAGCTTGTATTTTTTGTTTTAAAAGTCGTGTCTACCGCCTATGCCGATATTATATTTTTCAAAAACGTAAACAATCTCCTCTACCGCATCAAAATCCGACTTTTCGTCATCATTTATTATCTCTTTAATCTCTGACAATACCTTTATTGCGGTTGTGTCTGCAATTTTGTCAGCATCAATTTCCATATAAGATAGTTTTTCGCCTATTGCGTCGAAAATTGCATTTTGCAAAAGTTCAAGTTTAATATTCATAAAATTCCCTCCAATAAAAAAGTGCATAGCCGAGCTATGCACAAAAAACACAAAGCTCTTTTTTGTCGCCAAACAAAATTTTCAACGTCCATAAAAGGTCGAAATAGAGCCTGTGTTTTTATTAAAACACAAACCTTTTATAGACATCTATTAAAATTTTGTTTGGCAATTTTTATAATAGCATATTTTTGCGTATTTTTCAAGGCATTTTGCAAAAAAATCGGAATAAGCGATAGATTTCGCTTATTCCGAAATTATAAAGTTAAATATCCTAATATCTTAAAACAGTCCCATACCGCCGAACATTACGACAAGTGATGCAAACACAATAGATACCATAGACAGTAATTTTATTAGTATATTAACAGACGGACCTGCCGTGTCTTTAAACGGGTCTCCTACTGTATCGCCGACAACGGCCGCCTTATGATTTTCGCTGCCCTTTCCGCCAAAATTACCGCCCTCAATATACTTTTTGGCATTATCCCATGCACCGCCTGAATTTGCCATCATAATTGCCAGACAGAAACCGGAAATCAAGGCTCCTGCCAACATTCCTACAACACCGTTACATCCAAGTATGATTCCGACAAGGATAGGTGCTACAATGCCGAGTGCGGCAGGTAAAATCATTTCCTTTAAGGATGATTTTGCACATATATCTACGCATTTTTCATAATCAGCCTCTGCTTTTCCCTCCATAAGACCTTGTATTTCCTTAAACTGCCGTCTTACTTCAATAACAATTTTTTGTGCCGCACGACCAACCGCTTTCATGGTCATAGCACTAAACAGGAACGGAAGCATAGCACCTATTAAAAGCCCTATAAGGACAGCCGGATTTGTGATTTCAAGCTGCAATTTATCAGGTGCAAGAGTTTGTATTTTATCGGTATACGAAACGATAAGTGCAAGAGCCGTTAATGCCGCTGAGCCTATTGCAAAGCCTTTACCTGTTGCAGCTGTTGTGTTCCCGAGAGAATCAAGAGCGTCTGTTCTTTCACGGACATATTCGGGTAAGCCCGACATTTCGGCAATACCGCCAGCATTGTCTGCCACAGGTCCGTACGCATCTGTTGCCAAGGTTATACCCAAGGTTGAAAGCATTCCGACAGCACTGAGCCCTACTCCGTAAAGTCCGCTTGTAAATGCCTTTCCGCCACCTGCGGTAAAGAAGCTTATGATAATGGAAATTGCTATAATTATTACAGGTAGAGCAGTGGAAATCATGCCGAGCGAGATGCCGTCTATGATAATTGTTGCCGAGCCTGTTTGAGAAGAAGATGACAGTTCCTGCGTTGGTTTATAGGTATCTGATGTATAGTACTCCGTAAAGAAACCGATTAAAACACCGGCTATAAGTCCCGAAACAACTGCCCAAAAAACATTTTTATTATCGGGAATAAGGATAAAGATAAGTGCTGCCGACGCTATTGCAGAAAGGATTGCACTTACATATGTTCCCCGTCTTAACGACGAAAGAAGCATCTTCTGCGTTGCATTTTCCTTTGTTTTTACAAAGAATGTTCCTAAAATTGACGCAATTATACCGACGGCTGCTATAAGCATAGGAACAAGAACTCCGTTAAGTCCAAGACCTGCCGCAGCGGCAAGTGCACCGCAGGAAATAATTGAACCGACATATGACTCGTAAAGGTCGGCTCCCATACCTGCAACATCACCGACATTATCGCCGACATTATCGGCAATACATGCAGGATTTCTGGGATCATCCTCCGGGATTCCCACCTCAACTTTACCAACAAGGTCAGCTCCTACATCTGCGGCTTTTGTGAAAATTCCGCCTCCAACACGCGCAAAGAGTGCCATTGATGACGCACCCATTCCAAATGTCAGCATCGCCGACATTATATCTTCAACATTCAAATGAAATCCGAATTTTAAGATAATAAACCATACGCTTATATCCAAAAGTCCCAGACCTACAACGGTAAATCCCATAACAGAACCCGATGCAAAAGCAAGTCTTAAACCTTTATTCAGACCATCTTTTGCAGCATTAGCCGTTCTGGAATTTGCATATGTAGCGATTTTCATACCGATAAAGCCTGACAGTCCTGAGAAAAATCCGCCTGTTAAAAACGCAAACGGAACAAAAGGCGTTAAAAATCCTTTAAATGACAGCATCATAAGAAGAACGAACATAACCCCAAAAAAGATGCCGACGGTCTTATACTGGCGTTTAAGGTATGCCATTGCTCCCTTTCTTATTTTGGCACTTATTTTCGCCATTGTCTCTGTACCTTCGGGCTTTTTCTTAACTGCAAAAAAATTACCCAAAGAGAACAGAAGTGCGATTATAGCACATAATAATACTGAAATTGGTGCAAAATTTTCCATAAATACTCTCCATTCTGCCATAATATAGTGACGTTTGTTATTTATATTCTATAACCAAAACGGCAAAAAGTCAATACTTTTCATTTTGAGAAAATTGCAGTTTATATCTTTGTAACATACGGCGTGAACTTGTAACATAAATGATGTTGACATTCCTTTTTTACTGTGTTATGCTGATGTTACACATATTTGCAACTTACTATATGAAAGGAAATGCGTAATGAATAACAAAAAAAATAAGAAAACAAATACAAATCCCATTATATATTTCATTATTCTTTCGCTTGTGGCTACTATCGGGCTTAATTATATGCTAAGTTCTCTTACTGCTCCGCAAAAAGAGGAGATATATTACAGTGATTTTATAAATCTTGTCGAATCGGACAAGATTGAGAGTGTTGAGATAAAATCTGATACCATTTTGATTTATCCCAAAACCGAAAAAGAGGAAGCAGATTCGATTTCTTCCTATATTGAAAGTCTTTCGCCAAGTAAAAAAGTGCAGTATTACACAGGCGTTATAGACGATCCTGATTTGGTAGAGCTTTTAAAATCTCACAATGTGATGTTTAAAAAAGGCATTACCGAAAACAATCTCTTTATGGAGCTATTTTTATCGTGGATTTTACCTGCGTTGCTTTTATACCTGTTTTTCGGGCTTGTTATGCGGTCTATGGGCAGAAAAATGGGTGGCGGAATTATGGGAGTCGGTCAATCCAACGCAAAAATGTATATGGAAAACAAGACCGGCGTAACCTTTGCCGATGTTGCAGGGCAGAGCGAGGCAAAAGAGTCGCTTGACGAAATAGTCGATTTTCTGCATCACCCCACAAAATACACGCAAATAGGTGCAAAACAGCCCAAAGGTGCACTTTTGGTAGGTCCTCCCGGAACAGGCAAAACGCTACTCGCAAAAGCGGTTGCAGGTGAAGCAAATGTCCCGTTTTTCTCAATTTCAGGCTCGGATTTTGTGGAAATGTTCGTCGGCGTCGGTGCATCGCGTGTGCGTGACCTGTTTAAACAGGCTTCTTCAAAAGCACCGTGCATTATTTTTATTGATGAAATTGACGCAATCGGAAAAAGCCGTGACAATCAATTCGGCGGCAATGACGAGCGTGAACAGACCTTAAATCAGCTCCTATCCGAAATGGACGGGTTTGATTCTTCAAAGGGTGTAGTTATTTTGGCGGCTACAAACCGTCCCGAAATACTCGATAAAGCACTATTGCGTCCCGGAAGATTTGACAGACGGATTATTGTAGAAAAGCCTGATTTAAAAGGCAGAGAAGACATTTTAAAGGTACACATCAAAAATGTAAAAATGTCCAAAGATATTGACCTGCACGAAATCGCACTCGCAACAAGCGGTGCGGTCGGTGCAGACCTTGCTAATATGGTAAATGAGGCGGCACTTCGCGCAGTCAGAATGAAGCGGAAAGAAGTCATTCAGGAAGATTTGATGGAGGCAGTTGAAATAATAATTGCCGGTAAGGAGAAAAAGGACAGAATTCTATCCGACAAGGAAAAGCGGATTGTCGCATATCACGAAGTCGGTCACGCATTGGCGACGGCCCTCCAAAAGAACACAGACCCTGTTCAGAAAATCACAATCGTTCCTCGCACCATGGGTGCTTTGGGCTACACTATGCAGATGCCCGAAGAAGAGCATTATCTTATGAGCAAGGATGAAATCCTGGACGAAATCACCGTACTTTTGGCAGGTAGAGTAGCAGAAGAAATCGTGTTTAATACGAAAACCACTGGTGCTGCTAATGACATAGAACGAGCAAACGAGTTGGCAAGAGCTATGATTGCACAGTACGGAATGAGTGATAAATTCGGTATGGCTGCACTTGAAAAAACTCAAAGCAAGTATTTAGACGGAAGAAATGTTCCAAACTGCTCCGAGGCTACAATGACGCTTTTGGACGAGGAAATTATCAGGGTTTTAAAGGACGCACACGAAAAAGCGGAAAAACTGCTACGCGATAATATGGAAGCACTTGACAAAATAGCAGAATTCTTAATAGAAAAGGAAACCATAACAGGTGAACAGTTTATGTCAATTTTAAATGACATAAGAAATCCCAAACCGGCTCCCGAAACTGCCGAAACAGCAGAAGAGCCTATAACAGTTTAAGCTGAAAAGTAAAGATCCACCCGCATAGCGGGTGGCTTTTCTTTTTCGGGCATAGCCCTACACTATACTGGCTGCACACAAGTGTGCTTTTTATTGACCTGCCAGTCATGCATCTTTTACTTGCCACCCATAAATGGGTCTCGTGGA
>JAFZMQ010000033.1 GCA_017551095.1 Clostridia bacterium
AAATTCTATTATGCTCCGCCTTGATCTCCTTAGATACTACGTCATTTGTGCCTGAATTATCTTCAGATAAAACAGGAAAAGCTGCTGCCATTATGAGTACAAAGGAGAGAAAAACTGTTAATAATCTTTTCATTTTAACTATTCCTCCTCTTCCCATATAACCTTCTCGCCTGCACCGAAAAGAAGCACAGCCGCCTCAACACGGGTCATTGCTTCTGTCGGCGAAAAAATCTTTGATGTTCTGCCATTTATTATCCCTTTACTGCGAAGGCTATATACAGCAGACTTTGCCCAATCGGAAATACCGCTGTCATCATCAAACTCAAATGCGTCCAAACCTTCTTCTGTGTCCACATTTAGCATACGGTAAAGCATTGTTGTCGCCTGTTCACGGGTAACCGTACTGCGAGGCGAAAATTGCGATAGAGATATGCCGCTTATCAATCCGTTTTTGTAGGCTGTGCAAATATAAGGATACGACCAGGAATCCTTTGGTATATCGTTAAACGGAATTTCGCCCGCCTGAGGCTCAAATCCGCCGAGAGAGCATAACATTTTAGCAAATTCCTCACGGCTCACATATCTGTGCGGCTCAAATTTTCCGTCACCGACACCTGAGAGTATGCCCTTTTCGCAAAGCGTCTCAACCTTATCAAGCGCCCATTTTGCGTCTTCCATATCAGAAAACCGCATTTTTCCGCCGAGCGTACCGTCAACGCTTTTTATCGGCTCAGGCTCGTTATTATCAGTTACCTGACTTGGAATCGGAACGGCAACTCCGCCGCCGCCTCCGCCGCCTCCGCCGCCGCCTCCGCTCGGAGGCGATGGGTTTGATGTGCCTACCGCATCTATCGCTGCCTGTATTTCGCTTTCCAATGTAAAAGTATTGTTCATAAGCGATTTATATATCTCAGGCGACATATCTTTTTTCACGCTTAGAATTCCTGCATCAACATATGCGTTTAGCACATACTTTACATCGTTATAATGCTCCGCATTTGCGATTACTGTATATAATGTCTGATACTTCAGCTCGTCTGCAAACGCTTTTTTCCCTGAACAAGTCTTGATTTTTGTGTTCATAGCCGCAAAAACAGCATCTTGCGCTTTTTGCGAAACCTCGTCCAAAACAGATATCTTTAAAGAATCGGTGCCTGCGGGAATATTCAATGCCTTTCCCGCATAGCTGTAATATCCTTTGGCATTACCCGAAGCAGAGCATTTTACAAAATTTACTGCATCGGCAAAGGCAAACTTTACCGCCTCTGCCGATTGAAAATCACTGTAATCGGCAATCATAACGCTAAACACCTTGTCTTTATCCGACTCAGTGGCAAGGGCGTTGTATTCGGTCAAATCCAAGCCGAGATTTGCCTCACCCATAACCGTACTTTTAAGATTTACGGCATCTTTGCCTTCAGTAAGAGACTTTACAGTTTTTACATAACTTTCCCAATAATCCTCTCCGATAAATCCGTTCAGTGTTGCGGTTTGTGATATTGTACCTCCCACAAAATAGAAGGTATAATCGCCGCTTATGCCTTTATTGTAAAACTGAAATTCAAGTTTTCCGTCTGTGCCTACGGGAATAATATCAAGATATGTCAGCTTACCGTTCTTATCATACGCTGTAACAGTTACATCAATGGGGTAAGCAAGCGCACCGAGCTCCTTTTTAACCTTTACAACAAGGCTTCCCTGCTCTACCGAAGCTACGGGATCTTCAGCATAAGCAGTAAAGATACTGCTTATCAGAATAGCTGATGAAGCAATTATACTAATTAACCTTTTTTTCATTAGCTCATTTCCCCCTAATCAATGTAAAATGTAAAGTTTCGGATATATTGCAAATTATACTCATTTTCCGCGCAAACCTGTATATTATACTTGCCACGCTTAGCTTCAGTAAAGTCAATAATAACTTTACCGTCCTCTACGGTATAGTTCTCTATCTTATCTCTGCCGTTAAATACCTTGATGCCGATAATTTCGTCTTCAGGCACTTCAGCAGTCAAAATAAGGTTTTCATCTCCCGAATTGTAATGAGCATTTTCCGTCATTCCCGAATATTTAATATTCTTATCGGAGGTCAGTTTATCGCTTTCCAAATCGGAATAGAATACGCCGTAATTTCTTATTGTTCGTATATCGGCTGAATTTGTGCCGATTGATATACCTTCAACATCTTTAAGCTCAAGAGATTGATTTTCAAATCCACCCTCCGGAGATGAGAATAAGTAGAACGAAGACCAAGGATAAACAACCTGCTGCCAATCCCTTGACTTAGGCACGGTATAGCTTACGTGGTACTGCCTGCCGTCCTTCATATGAATGAACATCTGAATTTGCTGAGCAGAGCCTCCGGTGTTGCTGATATGACCGGTATTTTTAATTTCAAATGCTACACCCGAGCTTCCCTCCAGCACACTTGTATCCTTAAAAATGTACCAGGGGTAGCACCAACAGTCAGAGCCACTGACCGTCTGATTAAAGGTGATTGTACCGTCTTCCTTATTCCCCTGCGCCATTAGCTTTGCGTCCTTACCTAAATTTTTCAGGTTCCAGTTATTTTCGTCCCAGATTTCGTCAAACAGGACCATCTCTTCCGTATCAACCGTTCTCGGACCGTTATTTACGTAATATTTGGATACGCAGTTCGACAGCTTTTCTCCGTTTTCTGCCGTTCCCTCAAATTTGACAAAGGAGCTTGTACCTGTTATTAAGTCCTTTTTTACCTTCACTTTGAAGGAAATCTCTGTCTTTGACCAAGGCTCCAATGAATATGCAACCGATTTTTTATCAAAGGTTAAATCATCGTTACATTTTACATCAATAGTTCCTTTAACGGCTTTATTATTGAAATTATAAACCTCAAGCCTTACTGTGTTTATTTTGTCTGCATATACATAATGACCGATTGTACGCACAAGCTTAGGATTTTCATCGTCCCACAGCGGCTGCAAAACAACACGCTCAGCCTCTGTAAATTTCTTTTGCTTGGGCGCGGTATTTGCCTTGTACTCATATGGATAATAATTTTCCACTGCGCTTCGTCCGTTGAATTTGATATATACAGGGTCTGAGGATACACATACTCTGATTTTTCCGTCCCCGTCATCGTCAGTCTTTTGCTCCTCATAGCCTACCATATCCATATAAGTTACCTTATCTGCAACAAGCTCGGCATAGCATTGCTTCTGACTCCAGAGCACCGCAACATCATTTCCCGCTCCGTCATCAAAAAGATAACCCTTTGTTTCATCATTCAGATTTGCTATTTCTCCCTTGATTATGCCCTTTCCAAGCGCATAAGTCATCGCGCTTAATGAGGAATACATAGGATACGGCAGCCATTCCGGACTTGCAAAATAGCCGTAGTTCTTTCCGTTTTCAAGATACGGTCTTGTAGTGAACGAGAACACCTTGCTTGAGCCGTTTGCTATATGTGTTATTGTTTTCTTTACCACGTGTCCCGTTGCGTCAAGAAGCAAATCATCTGTAATATGCGTTTCATCGCTCGCTATTCTCACAGGTGTTCCAACCTCTGTTCCCCATACAGGCATATATTCGTCACCGTAAGCATTTGCGGCATTTACGCCTGATGAAAGCCTTAAAAGGCCGTCATCGTGTGTGTGATAATTGTATGCAGCACTGTATTTTGTTATATCGTTCTGAAGCGCCCATACAATAAATCCCTTTTCACTGCTCGCCGCCCAGCCGTTCATAACAGCTAAGGGCTTGGCAAGTGTGGAATCCGCAATACCGATTGCCGCCGCCTTTGTAAATGCGGCAAAGTTGTCCGCTGTACCGGTAGTACCGAAAAAACCTATGTCAATTTCGTTCAGAATCTCAATAGCTTCTGCATATCCGCCGTTTGCTTTGCTTATCTTTTTCCAATTATTATATATGGAAAGCAAATCTGATGTGAATGCCATATAAGCCGGCGTCGAAACCGACAGGTTATATCGCAGCGCATTCCCGTCGTGATAGGAGCTTTCGTCTATGCCGTACTTATGAAATGTACGCTTAACCTGCGGGTCGCCCTTTGCCAGCCAGCCCTCGCCGACATTTCTTACATAGGTAATTCCCGCACGGGACATAGCCTGTGCCAAAGGCGCTGCATCATTTCTTAAAAGCGAATCGTATTCCGATGCGGCAACGCCTGCAAACGGAGTATTATCGTACTTTTTGCGCTTTTGCGGCGATTGCAGAACAGAAAATGCCACATAGTTATCAAGCGGCGTTTTTCCGCTGTAAATGTTTATTTTATACCAACCTATTTTAAATTTGCCCAAATCAAGAGTAGCTACCTTTTTTCCTACAGGTATTGTGAAAATTCCGTCTGTAACCCGTCTGTCCCATACGTCCTTTACTTCAAATCGGTAGGAGGTAATGCTTTGTGTGCTGTTTGCAAATTTAAAATCCAGTTTTATCGGATCATTTTCGCAGAAAATCCCAATTCTTGAGCCTTGAAACTCTACCGAATCCAACACTGCAACATCTGCAGCATAGACAGTTATGCCCGAAAAAGCACATAAAAGCTGTAATAAAGCTAATAAAAGGGCTATTTTTTTCATAACTCTCCTCCGATAACATATTTAGAGTATATTGCTTTGTTATTATTGCTGCCGCTCAGTATAAATATGGCAACTTTCTGTGTTCCGCTCACACTTCCGATATTGACCGTAACAATTTGTGTACTACCTTCTGAAATATACGGTATCGTACTATCATTTGCGGAAATCAGTGAGGTGGGTGTCCCTTCAACAGTATCATAAACAACCGCAATCACCTTATCGCCGTCCGCATAATCCTCTAATGCGCTGATTTTTACCTCAATATCGCCGTTTTCGCTATATGAGGCATCGCTTATCCAGATACCTTCCTCTGATACAACGGTGATCTCCTTTTTAAGCTCGTGTTCTTTGCCTTTCATATCGGTAAGGCTAACCGTTATCATAGTTTTTCCGCAATTAGCCGCAAAGAGCTTATTGTCCTGCCATATTACAATTCTTGCATCATCGGCAGTAACGGACACATTCGTAAAAAGTCCTATACCAAACTCGTTGCTATCACCGTTTATTACGGAAATAACTGCATTTTCACCCTTTTTCAGCTTTTCGTCAACCTTCAAGACAGGATTTGTAAGTCCAATCGCAGGCGTCAGCACGAAGTAATCAAGCGCTGCCTGCAAACTTTTGCCGTCTTCACCTAAATCCGTTTCCTTAACCTTCCAATACAGTATGTTAGCTCCCGCGTTTAAATGAACCGTTCCGCAGTCATATCGCTTAAAAAGACCTTTCATAAATTTTGTTGTTGTAATATCCTCGCCCTTTTTATAAGTCGATACGGAATTTTCCGCCGTGTTCACATAAAAGCTCCAATCGCTTGTGTAGGTCTCTGACCTTACGGTTGCAACTGCATCAAGCTTATAATCGCCCTCCGCCGCCGCGTTCAATGTGTATCCTATAATAAATTCCTTTCCGCTGTGATTTGCCGGAATAAAGCTTACATAGTTTACCGCGCTTTGCCCGTCATCGGGGTCGTTCATTTTTCTTATATTCGGCTCAACCGTTGCGCCTGTATAGTCCTCACCCTCAATTTTTGTAAATTCTGTCGCCGAAACAGGTATCGTTGGCGACGGTGACAGCTCAATATAGTCAAGTGCCGCATAAAGACTGTTTTGAGATTTTGCCTTTCCGAAGCACCAGTATAATGTGTTTTCGCCCGCAGCAAGATAAATTCTGCCACAATCATACACAGCACCGGCATTAGGCCCTATGCCGTTCACACGGAACAGCTCGCCCGCGGCGGTATATGTACTTAGTTCGTTTGAGGAGTTATTTACATATATAGTCCACGCACTAAGATTATCTTGTCTTAATGAACCCGCAGCTTTTATGTCGTAATAGCCTGCGACCGCCACGCTCAATTTGTATGATGTGGTGTACTTGGTTTGCGTTGTCTCAGGAACATTCATAATCTTGGCACCCTTTGCACTTGCGTTTATGTCACCTGCCTCTATACTTGCGTGTGTTGCTCCCACATAGTCTTCGCCCTCTATCCTCGTTGTGCCAGTTGCAGATACGGTATGCTCTTCAGCCATAACGCTTGCAGGCGATACCGATAAAATAAGCATAACTGTCAAAAGTAACGAAATATGTTTGCAAATTGATTTTTTCATTCTTTCTACCTTTTCTTTCCCTAAAAAAGCATATTCTCCCCATATCGGATTTTATCCGATATGGGGAATTTTCCTATTTTACCTTCACGCAAACAGGCTTGCATACAGGCTCCATATCTTCCATATACCATACAAATATTTCCACTATATCGCCCGCTGCCGTTGTCAATGCCTCAGAGATACTTTGCGTTCCTGTACCTGCTCCAATATCAACGGTCTTTACACTCTTAATATTATTATGTTCATATACAACAATGAAAGCCTTTGCCGTATCCTTTAACGTACTGTTCTTGGTGATTTTTGCCGTGAACGTTCCGTTTGAAGCTTTCGCGTCGCTTATATACAATACATCGGAGGTATTGACCGTAACGACCGCCTGTGCCGATACTCCCTCACTGATTACATATTTTTTGACGAGCACTTCAATCGTCGCAGTTCCCGCGCCTGTCGCCGTGATTTTACCGTTACCGTCAACTGTTGCAACAGACTCATTATCCGATGAATACGTAACCATATACATATTGTCAGTATTAACTCCGTTTAAGGTAATATTGGCACTTTCGCCCACATTCAAGGTAGTGCTTGTGCTTATCGAAATGCCCGAAGGCTCTGTCATTTTTGTGAGCTTAATATAATCTGCCGCAGCACCCTTGCTGTCGCCGTTTAACGAAACTGTTACGGTATGCCTGCCCACTGTCAGGTTTACACTGCTCGACAACACATAGGTATCATATGGATACAAGCTGCCTGCAAAGTATGAGCCGTCCTTTGTCTTAATTGTTGATGCACTTCCCAAAGTAATTGCATCACCATTATCAAATTTAACGCTTACCATGCCGTTTGTTCCGCAAACCTCTACCATATAATTTCCTGCGCTTACAACGTCAAGCAATATCGTATTTTCTTTTCTTTCCGAACCAACACCGAAGATCTTGCCATCGGATGCTCCCAAGGCATTTACGCCCTTTAAGTCCGTTTCCGCTTCGATAACGGTATCATTTCCAACTTCTATTACCTGTGCTACGGGCGGTGTCAATACAAAATAGTCAAGCGCCGCCTGCAAGGTTGTACCGTCCGCGCCCAAATCTGTTTCCTTGACTTTCCAGCAGATCGTATTGAGCCCTTCTTCAAGGAATATCCGTCCGCAGTCGTATTCCTTGAAGACATTTCTAAGAAAACTTGTTGTTTCAACATCTGCCCCTTGCTCATACTTCGATACGCTGTTGTCTGCCGTATCCGCATATATGCTCCAATCGCTTGTATAGGTCTGCGATCTTATAGTCGCAACTGCGCTGATTCCGTAATAGCCTGCATTTTCAACATTTACGGCATATTTTGTAATAAATTCCTGTCCGCTGTGATTGGCCGGATTAAAGCTTACATAGTTTACCGCTTTTTGTCCGTCATCGGTGTCGTTCATTTTTCTTATATTCGGCTCAACGGTAAAATCTGTATAGTCCTCGCCCTCTATTTTGGTATTTTCTGTTGTTGATACCGAAATAACAGGCATAGGCGTCAGCACAAAATAGTCGAGTGCCGCCTGCAAGGTTGTGCCGTCTGCGCCCAAATCCGTTTCATTAACCTTCCAATAGAAAGTATTCAATCCGCTGTCAAGATAAACCGTTCCGCAGTCAAATTCCTTGAAATTGTTTCTCATGAATTTTGTTGTCTCGACATCCGCTCCTTGCGTATATTCCGATACGGGATTTTCATCGGAATTTATGTAAATGCTCCAATCGCTTGTATAGGTCTGTGACCTTATTGTCGCAACAGCGGTCAGATTATAGTAACCAGCATTTTCGGTATATAACGCATACTCTGTAATGAATTGCTGTCCTTCCTCATAATTTGCCGGAGTAAAGCTAACATAGTTTACTGCCTTTTGTCCGTCATCGGGGTCGTTCAGTACTCTTACATTCGGCTTAAGGGTTGCGCCTGTATAGTCCTCGCCCTCTACCTTCGTTGCGGAGTCAGACGATACAAAAATTATCTGCGGTGTAAGCTCAATGTAATCAAGCGCCGCATAGATTTTATTCTGCCCTACAGCTTTTCCAAAGCTCCAGTATATTGTATTTTCGCCTGCTTCAAGGAAAAGCTTTCCGCAATCATACACATCACCGGCGTTAGCTCCTATACCGTTTACACGGAACAGCTCGCCCGATGCCGTATAGGAGCTTGGTTTATTTGATGTATCGTTTACATAAATAGTCCACGCGCTGAGATTATCCTGCCTTAATGAACCGGCAGCTTTTACGCCGTAATAGCCCGACACCTCAACATTGATTTCGTAGGAGGTGGTGTACTTTGTTTGCGTTGCTTCGTCAACATTCAGAATTTTAGCACCGTTTGCGCTTGCATTCAGGGCGCCTGTCTCTATACTGCTATGGGTAGCCGCAAAATAATTCTCGCCCTCGATTCTTGTAGCTTCGAGCGCAGATACCGTGACCGGCACGGGCGGTGTAAGCTCAATATAATCAAGTGCTGCATAGATTTTGTTCTGTCCCGCAGCCTTTCCAAAGCTCCAATATATCGTATTTATACCGCTGTTTAGGTAAATTCTGCCGCAGTCATAAGTATCGCCCGCATTAGGTCCTATACCGTTTACACGGAACAGCTCGCCCGATGCCGTATAGGAGCTAAGCGCGTTTGACGGCTCATTCACATAAATTGTCCAATCACTGAAGCTGTTATTTCCCTTTAAGGAGCCTGCCGCTTTAACGCTGTAAAAGCCCGCCTCAGCAACGTCAATATTATAAGCAGTAGTGTACTTTGTTTGCGTCGATTCATCAATATTCATGATCTTAGCACCGTCTGCACTACCGTTTATGGCGCCGGTTTCCACACTCCTGTGGGTAGCTCCCACATAGTTTTCGCCCTCTATCCTCGTCGCCTCGGATACCGATATTTGAACAGGTGCGGGAGGAGGCGTCAATTCAATGTAGTCAAGTGCCGCTTGAAGCTGACCGCTTGGCGCATCCGATTTATTGACCTTCCAATATATCGTGTTTTCACCGCTTTGGAGATATAAGCTTCCTAAACTGTAGGATTTAAAAACATTTGGATAAAATGCCGTTGTCGTAACATCTCCGGTGTTTGTATATACCGAAACGGCATTAGCCTCCGTATTGGCATACAAAGTCCAGTCGCTTGTATAGGTTTGCGACCTTATCGACGCAACCGCGCTTATGCCATAGTTACCGGGAACGCTCACATTTACGGTGTATGCAACAATAAAGTCCTGCCCTTCATAATCTGCGGGCTTAAAATATGCATAGCTTACCGCCTTTGTCTCGTCGTCGCCGGTATTCATTTTTCTTATCTGCGGCGTTACTGTTGCAGAGGTATAGCTTTCACCCTCTATGCGTGTCACTTCCGAATCGGATACAGTATAGTCCGCTTCAGCCTCAGCTACATTTACGCACAGTAATGACAGCAAAAACATCAGCGTTAGTACCAGTGATGTAAGTTTACAAGTTGATTTTTTCATCTATTTATCCTCTCTTTCCTTATCATCTTGGCGCATCAATAAAATGTAGCGTCTGCCGAATAATCATCTGCCGCTTTGATGTAGAAGGTGATTTCTTTATAGTCTATTTTGCCGAAGTCGCCGTTTTTGGTAACAATAACGCTGTATGCGCCCGGCTCAAGCTCCGACAAATCGATATAAACTCCGTCCTTTGCGTTGTAATATCCGTCAAAAGCCTCATAGTTTAGGTAAATATTGTCAAATTCACCCTTTATTGTGAGCTTGTTGTTTCTGTAGCCCTCTTTATAAACTCCTTCATTTACAATACCTGCAAAGCTGATGCCGTCTTCCTCCTCAACCTGTGCAGCTCCGCTCATCTTAAATGTTCCTGCGTTTGAGATTGAGTATCTTACCTGATCGTCGCTTCTTGTCTGGAAGCCGATTTCAACCTTTGTAATTTTGCTCAAATCAATCACATTCGGGATATCCTTGCCATTCTGAATGTCAAATTTTTCCCAAGGCACAATAAAGGTTTGCGTACCCGTTTCAAGATATGCAAGCTTTGCCACATAACTGCCGCCTTCAACATAGACATTTATTTGCATTTTAGTATGATAGCCTACCGAGGTCGCATTGACGTCAAATACAAGGCCGCTGCTCGATGTCGGGATCGTTTTATTCAGAACAGGGAACCAGCTTGACGCTGATGAACCGGAATCTGGCGTAAAGGTAAACGAGCTTCCGCTTACACTTCCCGATCCCAAGGTCATATTACCGTTTTTCCACAGATTTGTTCCTGAGAAATTCGTAATTGTGCCGATATTGCTTCTTGTTAAGGTATGCTCAACAACATAACCGCAGACTGTCTCGGTAACTGCACTTTCGTTTGCTATGCCGCTGAAGCTGAAATTGCCTCTGAACTGATTTGCTGCATCGCTCTTTACTCTTATGCTGTAATTTAAAACAGCATATTCGCCTTCTGTTCTTGCAGGAACGGTAAAGGACTGGCTCGCATTGCCTACGACCTCAACAGATTTGTCGGGAGTTAGGGTTACCATTCCGCTTACCGCTTCATCATTAAAGTTATAAACCTTGAGGTTAATGTTATATGTAGTGCCTGGGACTAAAACATATCTGCCGTTAGAGATTTCCGGGCTATCGGTCCATACAGCCTGCATAACAACCTTATCGCCCACTGTTCTTTCAATATCGCGCTCATATGTTGATGTAAATGTCTTTTTTACATAATTTCTGCTGTCCGACCTGCCGTCAAAAATCACTATGACAGGGTCAGATGTAACAGGAATATTTACGACATTACTTACTGTGCCGTAAACGCTTTCCGTTCCGCCGATCAGATTTTTAACCCTGACAGGCTTATCGCTCTTTAACTGCTGATAGGATTTGGTCGCACTGTCGTTCCACAAAACTGCGGCATCATTTTCGCCTACGTCAAAGAAATAGCCCGAAATATTTGCGCTTTTTCCTGCAAGCTCGCCTATCGGCGTACCCTCGCCCAAGCCTCTTATCATCATAGCCATACTGTAAAAAGCAGGATATGTGCAGTTTTCAGGAGAAGTCGTTCCCCAATTCTTTCCGTTTTCTATGTAGTTTCTTGAAATAAACCACAAATGATTGCCCGTTCCGTATTTGGAAATTGACTGTACCATTGATGTAATCGCATATTTTGCCTGAATTTTAAGGTATTCATCGCTTATTACATTGTTTGATTCAATAGGACTGGAAAGACCTGCCTCGGTATTCCATAACGGCTGGTTATGTCCGTAAATAGCCGCAAGATTTTTGAGCTTTTTAATTCTTGAGGCATCAAAATTTATCGTTTGCACTGTATCCTTTGCGGTATTGTGAAGATGCACATTAAAGGAGTCGGTAAAATCAGCAACTCTGTTCTGCATCATAAGCTCGGAAAAGTCAGAAGCTGAGCCTCCAAGTCCTCCAAAGGATTTGAGCGCCAATGAGTTGCCCCCTTCTATTCCGAGTGCCGCCGCTTTATAATATGAAGAAAATGCGTCAGCCGAAAAAGAATTATGCAGATCCGGCTCGTTTATGATTTCCCACGCCGCAACCTGAGAATAGCTTGTGCTTTGATTTCTCAACATAGAATGTGTTTTATACAGATTTCCGTTAATCTTCGTATCCTCTATTGTTACACCATTAATTTCCACATTTTGCGGAAGCTCATAGGTGAGCAAGGTTTTAAGCCCGTTATCCGTAAGCGGATTAACCGTTTTGCTGATAGAGTTCTGCACTTTGTATGCCCAAGAGGTGCCGTCTCTTACTGTATCGAAGCCTACAACTCCCAAAGCCTCTGTATAATCTGCGATTTTTGAGGAGTCAAGCCCCGTAAACCCTAAAAGCATGGTTGAGAACGGTGTGGAATCAAGCTTATTTTGCAATTCTTCAACAACTGTAAAGGATGCAAAAATGCCGATTTCCGTATTACCTTGACCGTAAACCCTTAATCTGTACCAGCCTGGGATAAAATTCCCAAGGCTTACCTTTGTACTAGGTGAATTTGCTTTGATTGTTATGCTTCCCCTTCGTACAACCGTTTCATTTATGTTTTCTACGGTGTAGGTAAAGCTCTCTGCAGCGCTCGTATCATCTCTTGTTATTACAAAGGACACCGCCTGACTTGTCTTGTATACGCCTACATTTTTATCGGGCTGTATCTCTGTTACCGCCGCATTTGCGACTGTGCCCATCAAAAGAAGCGCCGCTGCAACAAGCCCCAAAAGGTATTTTTTTATGTTCATAGTTATCCTCACAATCAATAGTCCACGCTTGCAGGCTTACATAACGGGGTATGATCCTCGTCATACCACACATAAAGCCGTACCACATTTCCGCTTGACAGCGAAAGTGCCTGCTCTACACCGATGTCTGCTTTCTCCGTTCCCGCATCAATCACATATACGCTCTTAAGTTCATCTAAAGTGTTGTTCTCATAAACCGCCAAATAGATATTTGCATTGGCGGTAAGCTCTCTTGTTTTAGACACCGTAGCCGTAAATGTTCCGTCAGAAACGGTTGCTCCGCTTATATAAACAAGCGGCGGTGTCAGTTCGATATAATCAAGCGCCGCCTGCATTTTATCCTCCGGATGATCGTTTTCGTTAACCTTCCAGTACAGCGTATTTGCGCCCTTGTTAAGATATATTTTTCCGCAGCTGAACTTCTTGATATTGCCCGAATACCAGGATGTGGCAATATCTTCACCCTGTATATATCCGGATACCGTATTCTCAGGTGCGTTTGCATATATGTACCAATCGCTTGTATAAGTCTGTGACCTTATTGAAGCTACCGCATCGATCGTATAATAGCCTGCTTCGGGTACGCTTATATAATATCCCGCTATATACTCTGTTCCTTCCGTCCATGCAACAGGAGAATATGATAAAGCCTTTCCTTCCGAAAATCCTGCATCAGACCTACTATAGCCTCCACCGACGATGGACGATGCGTCCTCACCCTCAATCCTTGTTACCTCAGTTACCGCGGTAAATGTCGGCGTTAGCTCAACATAATCAAGGGCTGCCCTTGTTTTTGTCACTCCCGTTGCTTTTCCGAATTTCCAGTACAGTGTGTTTTCTCCTGCAGCCAAGTAAACTGTTCCGCCGCAGTTATATACATCACCCGTATTATCTCCTATACCGTTTACTTTGAAGGTCGTGCCCGCGGCGGTATATGATGAAGGTGTATTACTTGTATCATTTACATATAATGTCCAATCACTAATATTTGAATTGCCCTTCAGGGAGCCTGCCGCTGCAACTGTATAATTACCGGCAAACGCCACATTCAGCTTGTAAGATACTGTGATTGTTGCGTCTTCATCAATACTTATCATAGCACCCAAAACGGAATCGTGCACAAATTTAGAGTTTACGCGCACATCCGTAGAACTGAAGAAATCCTCACCCTCTATTCTTGTGGTTTCTGTCCCCGATATTTCAATTTCAGACGGTGCTGTCAGCTCAATATAGTCAAGAGCTGCATTGATCTTGCTTTGAGTTTTTGCCTTTCCGAAGCTCCAGTATAATGTGTTTACTCCTTCATCAAGATGAATCTTGCCGCAGTCATATACATCGCCTGCACCGGGACCTAAACCCATTATACGGAAGGTTGTTCCCTTAGCGGTATATCTGCCGACTTCATTTGAAGCGCTGTTTGCATAAATTGTCCACGCACTATAACTATCTTGTCTTAAAGAGCCTGCCGCCTTAATGCTGTAGCTGCCTGCTACAGAGACATTTAATGTGTATGATACTGTGTACTTTGCTGATGTACTACCTTCATCAACATTAACAATCTTGGCACCGTGAGCGCCGCCTTCGGACATATAAGTTAATTGGGCATCCTCTACACTCGCATGAGTGGTTGCCGCAAAGTCCTCGCCCTCAATTCTTGTCGTTCCCGTTGCCGAAACGGTATACACGCCTCCTTCTGCCGATACGGGCAAATTCACCGTTCCTAAAACAAGCATGAGTGACAATGCTGTCGCCATCAGTTTTCCAAACAAATTTTTCATTTTCTTCAATCCTTTCTTTAATTTTCACCTTATTTAACATCTATCTTTTCAGGCCGACAAAGAGGCTTCAAATTTTCTTTATACCAAACAAATATCCTTACCTCATCCCCGCCTGTTGTTGTAACTGCTGTTGAGATATCCTGCGTACCCTTATCGGCATTGACATTAACTATATCTACGCTCTTTATTCTGTCATTTCCATAGACTGTTATATATGCCCTTGCCGTACTTTCAAGTGCTTCGCCTTTTATCAGCTTCGCCGAAAGTACCCCGTCCGAAAGCATAACATCGGTTATACTTAAAAGCGGAATTGGCGTAAGCTCGATATAGTCAAGTGCTGCATATATCTTATTCTGTCCCGAAGCTTTCCCAAAGCTCCAATATATTGTATTTATGCCTTCATTAAGGTAAATCTTACCGCAGTCATATACATCTCCTCCGTGATCGCCTATACCGTTAACACGAAATACCGTTCCGGCGGCAGTATACCTGCTGACCGTATTCGATGCGTCATTTACATATATAGTCCAATCGCTGAGGCTTGAATTTCCTTTCAGCGAGCCTGCCGCTTTTATTCCGTAAAATCCAGCTTTTTCAACGCCTATAAGGTAGGACACATTGTACTTTACAGATGTTGTTTCATCAACATTCGTGATTTTTGCGCCTCTTGCATCACCGTAAAGGCTTCCGTCCTTTACGCTGCTGTGCGTTGTGCCCGTGTAGCTTTCGCCCTCTATCCTTGTGGGCTGCTCCGCCGATACTGAAAATACCGTCGGCGGTGTAAGCTCAAAGTAATCAAGCGCCGCCTCAAGCTTGCCGTCCGGCGCGTCCGATTTGTTTACTTTCCAATACAGCGTATTTATGCCTTTTTTTAAATAAATCTTTCCGCAAGAGAATTTTTTGAATACGTTTTTATAATACTTTGTTGTTGTTACACCATCGCCCTGCGTATAGGTTGATACCGCATTGTCCGCCGTATTCACGTAAAAGCTCCAGTCGCTCGTATAGGTCTGCGACCTTATCGACGCGACGGCATTAAGGTCATAGTAGCCCGCCAAATCTGCCTTAAGGTAGTAGTTTATGATATAATCATTGTCATCACTTGGGGTAAAGCTGGTATAATTTACCGCCCTTTGCCCGTCATCAGGATTATTCATAACTCTGATATTCGGCGTAACTGTCGCACCCGTGTATGCTTCGCCTTCAACTTTCGTTGTCTGCGACCACGATACAGGGAAATATACCTCCGGGTCGGGTTCTTCGATTTCCTCCTGCGGTTTTGGAGGCTCGATATAATATTCTATATGCGGATTGACAATAGTGCCGTCCGTTTTATCCAGTTCAATGGCACTACCGCCGACAAGAGGGGTATTCCCTGATGAGCGGTCATTATTCAGGATTTCACCGCTTGAATTAAAGTAGTTAAGTCTGTCATATGTTGAGCTTTTTTGTCCGTACTGAAGTCTTACGCCCTGATACATAAAACTTCCGCTGTTGCAATGCTCGTGTCCGACAAAAATACTGTCAGCCCCGAGACTTTTTATGCCGTTCCATACAGCATAGCTATCGTCAAATCCACCCTTTAATTTTCTTCCTATATATCCAAAATCGCCGTCATCACCCACTCTGTCAAGGTTTATTGGCACAGTAGGATAGCCGTATTTTGCAAGTGCATCGGCAAAAACAAGTGGCTGAATATGAAAAGCAAATGATATTTTTACATTCGGATACTGATTTTTTATCAGTCCTGCCTGATTTTTGTACCAAGTAATCTGGTCACTTTTAAAGCCTTGATCCGAGGTGCTGTGCCCGTTTGCACGAGTTGCACTGCTCATACTGCTGCAGCCGTTTGAGTCAAGCATAAAGAACACACGCTTTACCGTATTATCCTGCCTGATTCCTACAGTATAGTTTCCGTTGCCCGTAAGAGTACGCTGCTTGAATAAACAGTATTGGCTGTTTACAAGCTGCTGACACTGCCAGTCTACGCCCATTGCCGACTCATTATCGTGGTTTCCGAAAACCGGCGCCCAAGGGATACCGAAGCTGTCCATAAACTCAACAAAGTCGATAAATGATGCGCCGCTATCGTCAAATTCACCATAAATAAGGTCACCCGTTATGATGATAAGGTCGGGATTATATCTTGGAATTACGGTTCTTAAATACTGTTTATACTGATTTTCCTTTTGTCCGCTTGCCCATCTGCTGATTTC
>JAFZMQ010000034.1 GCA_017551095.1 Clostridia bacterium
CTTTTAGAGCTTTGTAAATATTGGAAAAGCAGAGTTGAATTTATAAATGGCAGGTATGAAATAAGATATGTTACGGGAACGGACGAGCATCACCCGTATGTTGACAATGACGCATACACAAATTATCTCGTCAAATTTGTTTTAGACAAGACAACAGAATATGCTAAGGTTTTAGGGTATGAATATGATTTTGCCTATATTTCCGAAAAGCTATATCTGCCTTTGATGCCGAGCGGTCTCATTCCGCAGTTTGACGGTTATTTTGATTTGAGCAGAACGCTTGAGCTTGCAGGCGGAACATCGGCAAAAACGCGTCAGATGAAAGCGTCGGGGCTGTATCATAAAAGTCAGGTTATAAAACAGCCTGATGTTATGCTTATATACAGCTACCTTAATTTGAATCCGAAGGGTGCAAATTATGCGCTGAATTGGGATTACTATGAAAAGATGTGCGAATCGTCTTCGTCGCTTTCCTATGCACCGCATTCAATTTGCGCGGCGGATAACGGGAGAATGCTTTCAGCATATAATTATCTTATGGAATCAACATATATGGATATAAAAGATATTCATAAATGCACTTGGCAGGGCGTTCATTCAGGCTGTCTTGCGGGTGCTTGGTATGGCGTATTCCGAGGTGTTGCAGGAATTGTATGCAGAGAAAACCATATTGAAATAAATCCGCATATAATTCCGTGGTGGAAAAAGGTCTGCTTCAAGTTTATGTATAAGGGCAATAAAATCAGCGTTTCTATAACACAGAATACATATAGCATAAACTCTTGCGAGGAAGTAAAAATTATTTTTAAAGGCAAAGAAATATTGGTATCCGCAGGAGAAAGTGTAAGAATAAATCTTTAGACAGAGGTAAAAAAGCTATGATAAAGGCAGTAATATTTGATTTGGACGGCGTAATCATATCGACTGATGACTGTCACTATGAGGCTTGGAAAAAACTTGCAGATGAAGAAGGCATATATTTTGACAGAAAAATAAATGACCGACTTCGCGGAGTAAGCCGAATGGCAAGCCTTGAAATCGTGCTTGAAAAGTCGGAGAAGGTATATACTGAGAAAGAAAAAGCCGAGCTTACAGAAAGAAAGAATAACTATTACAGGGAATTTATTAAAAAACTCACGCCAAACGACATTTTGCCTGGCGTTATGGATAATTTGGAAGAATTAAAGCAAAACGGCATAAAAATTGCAATCGGATCATCAAGCAAAAATACGCCGATAATATTAAAGCAAATCGGACTTGATGGGTATTTTGACGCAGTTTCAGACGGAAATAACATAACTCATTCAAAACCAAATCCAGAAGTGTTTTTAAAGGCATCGGAAATGCTTAAAATACCGCCCGAAAACTGCCTTGTAGTAGAGGACGCCGACGCCGGCATTGAAGCAGGCAAAAAAGGCGGAATGAAAACGCTGTCTGTCCACGGCGCAAAAGGCGCAGATTTTGAAACAGAGGATTTGAAAAAGTTTAAAATATTATCGATAATATAGTACTAAAAATAATGTGTAATAATAAGGTGTGTAGATAAAAATGATATACTATATTTTAATCGTTTTAGCGGCATTGGGGTGTGCAGCTAACTTTGCATTTACGAAGGTCTATCAATTAGAGCAGGGAAATACGATGGAAAAAGGTGCAGTATTTAACTGTTTGGTAGGACTTGCAGGCTTTTTGATTTATTTTACGGCTTGTGGCTTTAAAATGGAAATAACTCCGTTTTCGGTTATTATCGTGGCTTTGCTCACATTGTCTGTGGGGTTTTATACTATAGTCGGTTTTAAAAATGTCTATTGGGAGTATGGCGGTTTATACAGTATTTGTGATGCTTGGCGGTATGGTATTGCCTTATTTTTATGGGCTTATATTTCTTGGCGAAAAAATAACGGTATTAAAAACAACTGCACTTGTTATGATGATTTTTGCGATTATACTGCAAAACGTCGAAAAAGGGAAAAAGGGAACCGTTCTTTTCTACATATTATGCTCAATCGTTTTTGTACTTAATGGTATGACGAGTGTATTATCGAAAATTCATCAAATAAATACAGAATATCCCGTTGTTTCCGCAAACGGATTTGTAATGCTGAAAAATCTGTCGCGGTTTATATTATTCGGAGCTATGATCCCCTTTGTAAAAAAGAAGGATATGAACATATTCCGTATGAATATGAAAACATATATTTCCATAATCGGAGCGACACTGGTCAGTAGTGTTGCGTATGTGTTCCAGCTCATATGTGCGTCATATGTACCTGCAACCGTGCAATTTCCCGTGCTATCCGGCGGAACAATAATATTTACGGCGTTGCTTGGAATGATTTTTTTCCATGAAAAAATAAATAAAAAGCAGGTGATAAGTCTTACAGTTTGCACGGTGGCAACAATCCTTTTTGTAATATAGAGTGCTGCCTAATACAGAGTGTTAAGACTGAGATGTGCTCTATTTTATTAAATAAAACAAAGAGGTGATTTTTACGATAGAAATTTCAATAGTTGACAAAGAGGGAAAAGAGTTGTTTTCGCAAAAGGGTGAGAGTGTTGATATTAAATATGAAAAAGAATATCAAGAAGGCGATAAAATAGTCATACGCAAGAAAGATACAGACTATATTGCTTTAAAACTTGATGACTGCCTTGCTGAAAGTATTGTATTTTCGGAGTCAAGCACATTAGAATTTGAAATTCCGTTTGGTAATCTTAAAAGGGGCTATGACAAAGACGCATTTTCGGGAAAAAGTCATCACATAAGGGCATATGAACCGAATGATGAAGTAAAATACGGCTATCGGAATATAGCTCTGAACAGCCACGATAGAAGAGGACAAAAAAGATATTTTCCACACGCCTATGCAAACCTTGTAACAAGGGAAGAAGTATGCTTTTTTGAAAGGAACGCAATAGATGGAGTAAAGGAAAACAAAGGTCACGGCGATTATCCGTATAATTCCTGGGCAGGTGGTGCAAGGGAGGATTTGGAATATTATATTGACTTTGGCACCAATGTTGAAGTAGAGAAATTAGTATTTTTCCTCCGTGCCGATTTCCCGCACGATACATACTGGAAAGCAGTAGATGTTGAATTTGATAACGGAACAAAGGAAACTGCAAACTTTATAGAAACTCACGAGGGGCAGGAACTCGTCTTATCCGACAAAAAAATAACGAGGGAAATACATCTGACAAACTTTAAACAAGCGGTATTCCCATTCTCCTGGGCGGCACTCTCGCAGATAGAGGTATACGGAAGATATATAAAGGAGGATTTATCTAAAATGGAAATCAGGTGTGCATCAAATCCAAAAGATGTAAAGCATTACACAACGGAAAGGTTAAGAGAAGAATTTCACATCTCAAAACTTTTCACAAAGGACAATATCAGAATGGTGTATAGCCATATCGACAGAATTATTACGGCAGGATTAATGCCTGTTATGGCAGAGCTCAAACTTGAGGGAGGAAAAGAACTTGCAAGTGATTACTTCCTTGAAAGGCGTGAAATGGGATGTATCAATATTGGTGGAAAAGGTATTATCACCGTTGACGGTGTAGAGTATGAAATGAATCCAAGGGACGGAATATACATAGGCAGAGGCAATAAGGAAGTCACATTTAAGTGCGTAGATAGCGAAAATCCGCCAAAATTCTATGTTTCCTCCTGCCCTGCACATAAGTCATACCCGATAGTTAAAATTGATATAACAAAGGCAAGAAAAGTGCCTTGCGGAAGCTTGGAAGACTGTAATAAGCGAGTTATAAATCAGTATATTCACCCCGAAGTAATGCAGTCATGTCAGCTTTCTATGGGACTTACCCAGCTTGAAGTAGGCTCAAATTGGAACACAATGCCGTCACATACACACGATAGAAGAATGGAAGTATATATGTATCTTGATATGGGCGAGAATGATGTCGTCTTTCATATGATGGGCGAACCAACTGAAACACGCCATATCATAATGCATAATGAAGAAGCGGTTATTTCGCCATCTTGGTCAATTCATTCGGGTGTAGGCACTAAAAACTACTCATTTATATGGTCCATGTGCGGTGAAAATCAGGAATTTACCGATATGGATCATATAGAAAACAAAGACTTGAAATAATGGGGAATAAAAATATGTCACGGTTTGATTTAACGGGAAAAATTGCACTTATAACAGGTGCGTCATACGGTATAGGTTTTGCTATTGCAAAAGGCTATGCAAAAGCAGGCGCAACAATTGTTTTTAACGATATTAAACAGGAGCTTGTTGATAAAGGTCTTAAAGCATATGAGGAAGAAGGCATAAAGGCTCACGGCTACGTATGCGATGTAACAGATGAAAATGCTGTAAATGAGCTGGTAGCAAA
>JAFZMQ010000035.1 GCA_017551095.1 Clostridia bacterium
AATATTTTTTAAAATATAGCTTGTTCAAGCTATATTTGTTGATTTTTGCGAGGGAAATTGTTACAAAAGTTTTAAAAAATGTTAAAAATGTTTGACAAAACCATATTTTTCTGTTATAATAATTTTGTAACAATTTAGAAACACTTTTTAGGAGGATTATAATGGGAAACTTAAAACACTCGTTTGCGGCAGTTGTTGCCGTAGCGTTAGTGGGAGTACTTGCTGTAATTCAGGCATCTGAATTACCGGCGGTTGGTGCAAATAAGCTTACTCAGGAAGTCGATATACAGGAAACAGAAGAAACCTCTGCACCCGAAGTTTTAAAGGGTGACGGCGACGGCGAAATTTTAGATATATCTTCACTTTTTCTTGCAACTCAGGCATATATCGGAAAAAATGTTTATGTTTTAACTGATGGCGGAAGCATAAATTTGAGAGCCGCAGGTGATATTGAAAGCGAAATATTAAATGTTTTGCCGCTTGGCACACAACTCACAGTAATTGATATTGACGGAGATTGGTTTAAGGTTGAAGCGGGAGATAATACAGGCTATGTTAAGTCCTGCTATGTCACGCTCGATTATGACGCAGTTAAAGCGGTTTTACTTGCCACAACTATGTATCAGAAAGCAACTGCTACGGCAGGTGTAAATGTGCGTTCAGAGGCAAATGAAGAATCCGTAATTCTGTCTGCTGTTGCAGAAGGTGAGCCGATTATCGTTCTTGATGAATTCGAGGGCTGGTGCAAAGTTTATTTCGGCGAAAATTATGATATAGGATATATAAAATCGGAATATGTTGCAATCGGCGATATGGTTGCAAGAAGTGATATAAACGCAAAACGCAATAAGCGTATTGCCGCAATCGTTAAAGACGGAAAAATCAAGGTTTCAAGCGGCGTTGTTGATGTTAAGCTGATGCCTAATGATGACAGCGAGACAATCGTTACACTCGGAAACGGTGCAAACTGTAAAATTGTCAGCGGAGGAAGCAATTGGACT
Source organism: Clostridia bacterium (assembly GCA_017551095.1). GTDB lineage: Bacteria > Bacillota > Clostridia > UBA1381 > UBA1381 > UBA1738. The sequence continues at coordinate 1,002 of JAFZMQ010000035.1, forward strand.
AAGATTATTGTATCCTCAACCAACGAAATCGGATATGTTAAAACAGCTAATGTTGTTCAGGTTGTAACCGAAACCAAAAAGACCGCAAAGAGCGGAAAGGCTGTCGGAACAACAAAATCGGCAACGGCTGTTGGAAGCGGCTCAAAACTTGTTGAACAAGCGGCAAAATATCTGGGTGTCAAGTATGTTTACGGTGGTTCTTCACCGTCAGGATTCGATTGCTCGGGACTTGTTCAGTATTGTTGCCGTCAGCTCGGCGTTTCGGTAAACCGTACCGCAAGTGCTCAATATTCTAATGGCGTGTATGTGTCAAGGGACAACTTACGTGCCGGTGATTTGATATTCTTCTCGCGTGGCGGACGCATTTCCCATGTTGTTATCTATGCAGGAAACGGTATGGTAATCCACGCTCCGCATACAGGCAAGACGGTATCTTATCAATCACTAAGCTCAATCTGCTCATATAGCCACTATGTAGGTGCAAGACGAGTTATGTAATTAAAAATATAAAGAAGTGCATTTATAGGTGCACTTCTTTTTTGTGAAAATTTGTTGTATTTATTATATTTCAAGCAATTTTGCGGCATTTTTATACATTATTTTTTCTTTTGATTCGTTATCTATTGGCAATTTCAAGATATTTTCAATGTCTGCTTTTTGGTCGCCCCAGGGGCTATCTGTGCCGAAAAGAACATTATCCTCGCCGAATGCATCAATAACGCTCGCTGCCTCGCAGGGATTCAAAAGACTTAATTCTTCATCCGAATAATACTGTGTTTCCTGAGTCATTTTCCCTATTGAAAATGATGTGTCGATAAAAAGACCTCGCCCCGACAGCAGTTCTTTTGCCTCCTGCCACATTTTCCAGCTGCCCATATGTGCCAAAACGAGTTTTTTCGGGCTTACGGCGGATACGGCATTTTTAATCATTTTTGGGGTGCAGCGTTCCACACCGGGAAAACCGACATCCAGCCCTGCATGGACAACCGTTATCAAGCCGTTTTCTTCCGCAAATTCCAAAACCCTGAGAGTTCTTATATCGTCAAAATCAATATCCTGATACACGGGATGCAGTTTGATGCCCTTTATTCCCAAGCTCCGTATTCTTCGCAGCTCTTCTTTTGCGTCGGCAAAATCGGGATGCATTGCGGCAAAATAAATGAGATTTCCGTGTCTGTTCTTCTCCGCTGAAATATCATTTATATGCGGGATTTTTTCGGGATTTGTAGCAACAGGCAAAATAACGCTTTTATCTATTCCGCAAGACGCCATAGACGCCAAAAGCTCACTGTCAGTCCCGCTAGTAAAAGCTTTTGTATGCGATTTTGATTTCAGCTTTTCAATCGCCGCTGATGCGATTTTATCGGGGAAGGTATGTGTGTGAAAATCGATAATCATTGTTCTTTTCTCCTTTCTGTTAAGTAGCTTACGGCACATAATAAGGCTATCATAGAATATATCAAAACTGTGCTTACAAAGAAATTCCATTTTACTGAAAGGTTATATTTTGAAAGCACATCATATCTTAATATGAAAATGGCAAGACAATGGTAAAGGTATATGGTATAGGTGTATTTTCCAAGAATGCCGGATATAGCTATGACAGTGCGGAGTTTTTGCAAAAACTCATATGATACGGCGTAAAGCATAATCATAGCGGAAACATCATAAAGCATATTTACTATGGGATATGCCGAATAATCTATGCCGCTGTAATTGGACAAATACAGGAATGTGAGGTGCAATATCAGTAAAACTGCGAATGATAAGGCAATTACCCGCAGATATTTTTTTATTAGCTCATATAAGTCGTATTTTGCCCAGAACATACCGAATACGAAATAGAAAATATATGTGCCGAAAAACCTGTCCCAATATCCCGACTGTAAAAAGACCACGCAAAACAGCGTAATAATGACAGAACACACAAAAGTTGTCCGGCTATGCTTTCCAAAAAGTCGGAAAAGCATTGGAAACAGCAGATAAAGTTGCAGAAGAATTACGACATAATAGAAATGTGCCGAAACCGTTCCTAAAAAAAGTGACTTTAAAATGCCGTCTTCTAACCAGCCTTTCGCTCCGAAATATATCATATATATTAAAACTGCGATAAAATACGGAACGGCAATTTTTTTAAAACGCCGTCTTAAAAATGCCTTTTTGTTCAGCGGTTTTTTTTCATAGCCTTTAAAAAGCTTGAATCCGCTTAAAAATATGAATGTCGGCACACAAAAACCGAGTGTCTTGTTGATTATGAAAATAGCTATGTGCGGAAAGCTTTTTTGTATAAGCTCTGCAAGAGGGGCAAAAGTAAGATGTATCATAACCACAAAAAGACACAAAAGTGCGTTCATGACTGTTATTTGCGGTAGATATTCCGATTTCTTCATTTTCTCACCTGCCTGTTTTAAGGCGAATTATAACATATAGAAAAAAGTTTGTCAATTTGACAAATGCTCAAAAATATGGTATTTTAAAGTTGACATTGGTAAATAATAGATAAAGAGGAGGAATGAAAAATGGCAGATATTGAAAAGGTAGTAGAAAAAGAAACGGAAAAGGGACAAAATAAATACGCAGGAACACAGACCGAGAAAAACTTGGAGGCGGCTTTTGCAGGTGAATCTCAGGCACGGAATAAGTACACATATTTTGCGTCAAAGGCAAAAAAAGAGGGATTTGAGCAGATTGCAGCATTGTTTTTGAAAACGGCAGACAACGAAAAGGAACACGCAAAGATATGGTTTAAAGAGCTCAACGGAATAAAGACCACGGCCGAAAATTTAGAGGCAGCCGCAAACGGCGAGAACTATGAGTGGACCGATATGTATGAAGGATTTGCTAAAACTGCCGAGGAGGAGGGATTTCCTGAACTTGCCGACACATTCAGAAAAGTCGGAGCAATCGAAAAAGAACACGAGGAACGCTACCGTGCACTTCTTAAAAATGTTCAGATGCAGGAAGTGTTTAAAAAGAGCGAGGTTAAAGTTTGGGAATGCCGAAACTGCGGACATATTGTAGTCGGCACAGAAGCTCCTGAAATCTGTCCTGTTTGTGCACATCCTAAGGCATATTTTGAAATAAATGCTAAAAATTATTAAAAAACTTGTCGCAAAGCGACAAGTTTTTTTGGTGTTTTAGTTAGTAAAAACAGTTGTGCAAAAAATTGTATCATATTCAGTGTTTAAAATTTCTTTGATAAGAATTATCTCATCAGGGTAAAGATGTCTTTGCCCGACTTCTATTTTAGCTATTGTACTGCGTGTTATGTCGCATCCTCGAAGTTGCAGTTTTGCGGACAATTCTTCCTGTGTCATTCCACATTGTTCTCGCAGATTTTTTATATTATTGCCAATTTGTTTTTCAATTATTTTATTCATAATATCACCATTTAATAAAAATTAAAACAACCCTTGACAATATTATAAGGTAATATTATAATAAATATGCACCTATATAGGAGCAAAAGAAGTATGCATAAGATACATAACTCTGATTTGTCGCCAAACAAAATTTTTACCAAACTTTTTCCTTATTCACTATTACTTATTACTTTCCAAAAATCGAAAAACTACTAAGGAAGAGTGAATAGTTAATAGGTAATAAGTAAAATCGACAAGATTTTTACAAACCTTGTCGATTTTTGGTCGGGATGACAGGACACGCATATTGCTTCGCAATCTGCACTGCTCGGCGACCGAAAGCTTACGCTTTCAGTACCCGCCATCGCACCACCCGCCTGAAAACAGTACACTGTACTGTTTTCTTTACGGCGTGTGCCTTCCTAAGCTTCAAGTCCTTTTGAAAATCAACAAAAAAAAACAAGACAAGCCATAAAGACTTGTCTTGTTTTTGGTCGGGATGACAGGACTTGAACCTGCGGCATCACGCCCCCCAGACGTGTGCGCTACCAACTGCGCTACATCCCGTTTTCGTTGACTTCGTACATTATACATTAAAGAAACAAAAAAGTCAATACAATGCACTGCAAAAACTCAGAATTTTTATTTTACTTTGATTTTCTTAAAATTCCTCATAAATCCTTGTGATATTAACCGCCTTTTTTGTATTCTCGTCAACTTCAAAAACTGCACCGCAAAACTGCGGATTTCCGTTCGCCACGGCAAATTTTTTGGGAATACCGCCCAAAAATCTGTCAACTATTATGCTTTTATCTACGCCGAGAACGGAAACGGCAGGCCCTGTCATACCAAGGTCGGAAATATATCCCGTGCCGTTTGGCAAAACCTTTGCATCTGCCGTCTGCACATGCGTGTGTGTGCCGAAAATCACCGAAACACGCCCGTCAAGATAATATCCGAGTGCGAGTTTTTCGCTTGTTGCTTCGGCGTGAAAATCAACAATAATCATATCGCACTTATTTTTAATTTTCTCAATTTCCGCATCCGCCGTATAAAAAGGCGAGGATGCCTGTTGGGGCATATATATCCTGCCGATAAGGTTTATAATACCGATTTTTACGCCGTTTTTTGCGGTCAAAACGGTACTTCCGACACCAAAAACATCACCCTCGAAGTTTGCAGGGCGGACAATATTTTCGTTATAATGCATAATAGTCGAAATATCGGGACAGCCCCATGCGTGATTGCCGAGAGTGAAGGCGTCTATACCTGCACTTACAAGCTCTTCATAAACAGGCTTTGAAAGACCTCTGCCGTGAGCGGCATTTTCGCCGTTGGCGATTATGAAATCGTAGTCGCCCTTTGCGTGTTCCAGATACTCAAAAACAGCGTCACGCCCAACCCTTCCAAAAATATCGCCGATAGCCAAAATTTTCATATAATTCTCCATTCGTTTTAAAAACGGTTACCAATTATGATAACCGTTTTTACTTATTATTATTTTGCAAAATCAACAGCTCTTGTTTCACGAATCAGACTAACCTTAATCTGACCGGGGTATTCAAGCTCTGCTTCAATCTTTTTAACAATATCCTTTGCAACCAAAAGCATACTTTCGTCATTTATAACCTCAGGCTTAACCATGATTCTGACTTCTCGCCCTGCCTGAATTGCATAAGATTTTTCAACGCCCTTAAATTCGTTTGCGATTTCTTCAAGACGTTGCAGACGCTTAATGTATGTTTCGATATTTTCACGCCTTGCGCCGGGACGTGCGGCACTTATGGCATCTGCTGCCTGAACAAGCTGGGCAACAATCGTGTTTGCCTCAACATCGCCGTGATGTGCCATAATAGCATGAATAACCGCCTCATGTTCCTTATACTTTTTGGCTATATCCGCACCTATGGTAACATGAGAACCCTCTATTTCGTGGTCAACAGCTTTTCCTATATCGTGCAAAAGACCTGCACGCTTTGCAAGAGCGACATCTACGCCGAGTTCACCTGCCATAACACCTGCTAAGTGCGAAACCTCGATAGAGTGTTTAAGTACATTCTGCCCATAGCTCGTTCTGTAATGAAGTCTGCCCAAAAGCTTGATGATTTCGGGATGAAGTCCGTGCACTCCTGTTTCTAAGGACGCTGCTTCGCCCTCTTCTTTAATTCTTGCCTCAACCTCTTTTTTGGACTTTTCAACAAGTTCCTCTATACGTGCCGGATGAATACGCCCGTCCACAATGAGTTTTTCAAGTGCAATCCGTGCGATTTCACGGCGTACCGGGTCAAAACTCGAAAGAATAACAGCCTCAGGCGTATCGTCGATTATCAAATCAACGCCTGTAAGAGTTTCAAGGGCACGTATGTTTCTGCCCTCACGGCCTATAATTCTGCCCTTCATCTCATCTGACGGAAGAGCAACAACCGAAACGGTAGCCTCAGCAACATGGTCGGCTGCAACCTTTTGTATTGAAGTTGCAACAATATTCTTTGCCTTTTTCTCTGCGGTTTCCTTTGCTTCCTGCTCTATTTCTTTAACCATAATAGCGGCTTCATGCCGTGCCTCATCCTCTAAATCACGGATTAAAAGCTCCTTAGCCTCAGCCTGTGACATCTTTGAGATTTTTTCAAGCTCCAAAATCTGCCGATTTTTAAGTTCATCAATTTCCAGAGATTTACGCTCATATTCTTTGATTTTTTGGTTCAAAGACTGGTCTTTTTTCTCCAAAATATCACTTTTTTTGTCAAGATTTTCCTCTTTTTGATTAATTCTCTTTTCCTGAATGGAAATTTCCTTTCTGCGTTCTTTCATTTCGGTTTCGAATGAAGCACGCAGCTTTTGGTTTTCCTCCTTGGCCTCAATGGTTATTTCTCTTGCCTTGGATTTAGCATTCTTTTTCGCATCTTCTATGATGCTTTTTGCTTCCTCTTCGGCAGAGCCAAGTTTTGCTTCCGCAACTTTTTTTCTGTATTTGATTCCCAAAAAGAAAGAGGGAATATTAAGTACAGCAAAAATTGCGGCTATAACAGTAAGTAATCCAAATGATTCTATCTCGTCCACCCCCGTTTCAAAAATAATTAAAATTAAATGGGGATATTGAATTGTGTGCTATTATATATCTATAAAAACTGTTTTTTATAAACTATTATGAAAAATTCAACATTCCCAAAAAATAGTTTAAGAAATAACAAGCATATACATATTCTAACTTATTTTATAGCCTATGTCAATAAGATATTAAAATTTTACATAACCGTAACATTTGTAAAGAAACGGAATTATACGCCTAAAATAAAAGACAAAAAGATGGACATAATTATATGTATAAATTGCACAAAAAAATATGGTAAAAATTTACTTTTTTGGTGTTTACCGCTAAAAAAATATATGATATAATGTATCAGATATATAGCCGAGCAGGGAGGAAAACGGGTAATGTCGGAAAATAATAAACAACGCGGGTTGGGCATAGACGAGTTTCAGATGTACCTTTACAATGAGGGAACGAACTTTCGGTCATATGAAATGCTGGGACCTCATAAAATGGATAACGGTTGGCGGTTTGCGGTATGGGCACCAAAGGCGGACAAGGTATATTTAACAGGTGATTTTGACGGTTGGCAGGGAAACCAAAAACCTCTTCAAAAAATCGCAACAACGGGAATATGGTACGGTTTTTTTGAAGATATAGAAGAGGGAATGTTCTACAAATATGCAATAACCGATAAAAAGGGAAATACCGTATTAAAAGCAGACCCTGTTGCGTTTTATAACGAGCTGAGACCGAACACCGCATCTATTGTAAAGGATGTTCCGGAGTTTAAATGGAAAGATGATGCATGGCTTAAAAACAGGGAAGAAGTACCGATTTACAATAAGCCTATGAACATATACGAAGTGCATCTTGCATCATGGAAAATGCACGGTGACGGAACGCTTTACTCTTACCGCGAGGTTGCGGACGAGCTTGTTCCGTATGTAAAGGAAATGGGATATACGCATATTGAAGTTATGCCCCTTTTGGAATATCCGTTTGACGGGTCCTGGGGATATCAGGTTACGGGATATTTTGCCGCAACTGCACGGTTTGGTGAGCCGGAGGGGCTTATGTATCTGGTAAATAAGTGCCATGAAAACGGAATCGGAATAATTATGGATTGGGTTCCGGCACATTTCCCGAGGGATTTGCACGGACTTTATATGTTTGACGGTACGCCGACCTACGAATATGCGGATACAAGGCTCGGAGAGCATAAAGATTGGGGCACAATGGTCTTTGACTATTCAAAAAGCGAAGTAATTTCCTTTTTGTTGTCCTCAGCATATTTCTGGGTAAAGGAATACCATTTTGACGGGCTGAGAGTTGATGCTGTATCATCAATGCTTTACCGCGATTACAGCCGGAAGGACGGAGAGTGGCTTCCCAACAAATACGGCGGAAATGAAAATTTAGAGGCGATAGATTTTCTGCGTAATCTCAATAAAACCATGTTCGCGGAATTTCCGAATATCCTGATGATTGCAGAGGAATCAACGGCTTGGAGCATGGTAACCGGACCTACCGATAAGGGCGGACTCGGATTCAATTATAAATGGAATATGGGCTGGATGAACGATACTCTTAGGTATATGTCCATGGACCCGTATTTCAGAAAACCGAATCATAATCTGCTGACATTTGTTATGTGTTATGCATATTCGGAAAACTTCATTTTGCCCCTTTCGCATGATGAGGTTGTCCACGGCAAAAAGTCGCTTATTGATAAGATGTACGGAAGCTACGAGGAAAAATTTGCAAGTTACCGCACACTTTTGGCATATTATCTTTCTATGCCGGGGAAAAAACTGATGTTTATGGGCGGAGAAATAGCACAGTTTATTGAATGGCGGTATTATGAAGGGCTTGAATGGCATCTTTTAAATATTGAAATGCACCAAAAGCTGCAAAATTATGTTAAGGAACTAAACAAATTCTATCTTGAAAACGAGCCTATGTGGCAAAATGACAGCAACTGGGACGGTTTTATGTGGATAAATGCAGAGGATTGCGATAACTCGGTGCTTTCATATATCAGAACGGCGGATGACGGTAAGCAGGTAATTGTCTGCACCAACTTTACGCCTGTAAAGAGAGAAAATTATGTAATAAATGTGCCGCAGGACGGCGAGTATGAGGTGGTTTTAAATTCCGACCTGAAACGCTTCGGCGGAGGCTCGGAAACGGAAAACACCGTTTATGTTGCAAAAAAGAATAGCGGAGCATCCGATAAACTTCCGTATCAGATAGAGATTGAATTATCAGGGCTATCGGCGGTGTATATAAGGAAGAAGGAGAAATAAAATGAACTCGAAAAAATGTGTAGCAATGATTTTGGCAGGAGGTCAGGGCAGCCGACTCGGAGCTTTAACTAAAAATGTCGCAAAACCGGCAGTAGCATTTGGAGGCAAGTACAGGATTATCGACTTTCCTCTTTCAAACTGCGTACATTCCGGCATAGATACCGTTGGAGTTTTGACGCAGTATCAGCCGCTTGACCTTAATACTTATATAGGAAACGGCAATCCGTGGGACTTAAACCGAAACAATGGCGGAGTTTATGTTTTGCCGCCTTATCAGAGTGCAAAAACAGGTGAATGGTACAAGGGAACGGCAAACGCAATTTATCAGAATCTCGGATTTTTGGACAGATTTAATCCTGAAACGGTTTTGATTTTGTCGGGTGACCATATATATAAAATGCACTACGGAAAAATGCTGCAAATCCATGAACAAAGCAAGGCTGCCGCAACCATTGCCGTTATGCCTGTTGAATGGGAAGAGGCAAGTAGATTCGGCATTATGAATGTTGACGCAGACGGAAATATTGTTGAATTTGAGGAAAAGCCGAAAAATCCAAAGAGCAATCTTGCGTCAATGGGAATATACATTTTTGATTATAAAACGCTTAAAAAATATCTTACAGATGATGAGCGGGACCCTGAGTCTGCAAACGACTTCGGAAAGAATATCATTCCGACAATGCTTGATGCGGGTGAAAAGATGGTTACCTATCGGTTTGAAGGGTATTGGAAAGATGTGGGAACGATACAGAGTCTGTGGGAGGCGAATATGGATTTATTGGATTCACCGCCCGTGTTTGAAGTCAGCAATAAACAATGGAATATATATTCAAGAAACACCGCACTTGCTCCGCAATATGTCGGTGAAAACGCACATATTAAAAACAGCACAATATCGCAAGGCTGTATGATATACGGTGATGTCACGCACTCTGTGATTTTCTCAAATGTTGAAATAGGAGAAGGCGCAGATGTCAAAGATTGTGTTATTATGCCGGATGTAAAAATAGGGAAAAATGTAAAACTCAAAAATACGGTAATAGGTGTCGGAGCTGTCTTGGAGGACGGCGTAAGCGTAGGTATCAGCGAAGACCCGCAAAGCAAGTATATTTCGGGAATGTGCACAAACGGTCTGGTTTTGATTGAAGGCGGAGCAGTGATAAAAGAAAACGCCGACATACCAAAAGGGTCAATGGTAGAAGTTGAGTAAAGGAGGCGTAAAAATGATAGATACAATGGGAATTATTATAGCAAGTAATGTAAATATACCACCTCTTACCGATGTACGCAGTGCCTCGGCACTTCCGATAGCAGGGGGATACAGAATTATTGATTTTGTGCTTTCGGATATGGCGAATGCGGGTATTCAGAATGTCGGCGTTGCAACAGAAGCAAACTATTCGTCGCTTATGGACCATATCAAGTCGGGTTCGCCATGGGATTTGCACAGAAAGGACAGAGGTCTTACGATTCTGCCGCCTAATATTGCAAATAAAAATGTGTATGAAATACACGGCGACCTTGATATTTTGACGGGAATAAGGGAGTTTATACGCCGTGCACCCGAAACATATGTAGTTCTTTCACTCGGCAACTGTATATATAATATTGATTTCAAGGAAGTCATAAAAGAACATATAGACAAACAGGCGGACATAACGGTAATATATAAGGATATGAAGGATGTTGACCAAAGAGAGTTATCGAGGTTCACCCTTTTGGAGCTTGATGAGGAAAAATGGGTGACGGATATTGAAGTATGCCCGTATTATCCGAAGTGGACATATGCCGGAGCTGATGTTTTCGTTATGGAAAAGGCACTTTTGGAGAGCATTGTAGACGAATGTGCGTCAAAGGGCTATCATGATTTTATTAAAGACGCAATCGCTAAAAAAATGTCAGGACTTCGTGTTTACGGTTTTGAGCATACAGGGTATCTTGACAAAATAGACAGTATGATTGCATATTTCGGAAACAATATGATGTTCCTAAATGCTGATATGCAAAAGGAAATGCTTCATTCCAAGCTTCCGGTTTATACCAAAAACAAGGATTTGCCGCCGACTAAGTACGGTGAAAATGCCAAAATTCAAAATTCATATATAGCAGACGGTTGTAAAATATACGGAACGGTGATAAACAGCGTTCTTTCGGGTGATGTAACAATCGGCGAGGGAACGGTTGTTAAAAATTCCGTACTGATGCAGGGCGTTACGGTGGAGAACGGAACGCAGCTGGAATATGTTGTTTTGGATAAAGGCGTAAAAGTGAGCGAAAACAAGACGCTTATAGGGCAGGAAAGCTATCCGCTTCCTGTTGCAAAAGGCACTGTTATTTAAGTAAAATTATCTAAAAAAAGAAAAAAATGCACAAAAAATCATATTTTTGTTGCATTTTTTTTTGATTTGTGTTATTATGGCGTTGTGTATAGAGGTGCGGTGCTTATTAGTAACCATTTTCGTATGCACGGCAATGCAGAAAATGATGAAAGGAAACATCGCCGAAAGGGGTATTTTTTGCTGAAAATATCCTTTGGGACGGCATATAATATGTGCCGTACTGTCACCGAATGGTGGAGTGCTATCGCAAGTATGGTGTGATTGGTGCTTTGCCGGTCGCATTTTTTTATTTTTAAGGAGGAAGATTATGTTTAATCTCAAAACAAAGAAAAAGATTACGCTTCTGACCGTACTTTCTTTCATCTTTATGATTGCAATGTCAATCGTTGCGTTTGCTGAGGGTGAAGAGGAAGTGGCAGAATACGTAAGCAAATTCGACAGCACATTCTGGTCGCTGTTGCCGCCGATTATTGCCATAGCATTGGCACTTATCACAAAAGAGGTTTATTCCTCACTATTTGTAGGTATCTTGGCAGGTGGACTTCTTTATGCAAACTTCAACTTTGAAACGACGGTAGTACATGTGTTTAACGACGGATTTATCGCAAGTGTTGCAGATGCATACAATGTCGGAATTTTAATATTCCTCGTTGTTTTGGGCATTTTGGTTGCGATGATGAATAAGGCGGGTGGAAGTGCCGCTTTCGGACGCTGGGCATCAAAGCATATCCGTACAAAAGTCGGTGCACAACTTGCGACAGTTGCACTCGGAGTACTTATTTTTATCGACGACTACTTCAACTGTCTTACAGTCGGCAGCGTTATGCGTCCTGTTACTGAAAAGCAGAACATATCCCGTGAAAAACTTGCATACTTAATTGATGCAACGGCAGCTCCTGTTTGTATCATCGCTCCTATTTCGTCATGGGCAGCAGCTGTAAGCGGATTTGCCGAGGGCTCGGGAATGAACGGATTTAAACTCTTTATAAGTGCAATTCCGTATAACTTCTACGCTATTTTGACAATCGTTATGATGATTACAATAACCCTTATGAAATTTGACTTCGGTCCTATGAAAAAATTTGAGGGAAAATCCAAGAACATCATAGAAGACGCAAAGGAAAAAATTGAGGAAATAAAGGATAGACAGGAAAATACAAAAGGCCGTGTTATTGACCTTGTTTTGCCCGTTATCGTGCTTATTATTGCTTGTGTAATCGGTATGATTTATTCAGGCGGATTCTTCACAGCAGGTGAAGAAGGTTATAAAGACTTTATAACGGCATTTTCTAATTCCGATGCATCGGTAGGTCTTGTTTACGGCTCATTTATTACACTCATATTGACAGTTATATTCTTTATGTTCAGAAGAGTTATGAGCTTTAAAGATTGCATGGAATGTGTACCTGAGGGCTTTAAAGCAATGGTTGCACCTATTTTGATTTTGGTATGTGCATGGACATTAAAAGAAATGACCATGAGCTTGGGTGCAAAAGAGTTTATTGACGGTGTTGTAAGAAATTCCGCATCATCATTTATGAACCTTTTACCTGCAATCATATTCTTAATTGCAGTAGCTATGTCCTTTGCAACAGGAACATCATGGGGAACTTTCGGCATCTTAATCCCAATAGTTATAGCAGTATTCGGATTTGATAAGGGAAGTATAACAATCGTTGCTATTTCTGCTTGTATGGCAGGTGCTGTTTGCGGTGACCACTGCTCACCTATCTCCGATACAACAATTATGTCGTCGGCAGGTGCTAACTGTGACCATATCAATCACGTTTCAACGCAGCTCCCGTATGCATTAACAGTTGCAGCAGTATCCTTTGTAAGCTACATAATTGCAGGATTTGTGCAGACTGTTTGGATTGTACTTCCTGTATCAATTATCCTTATGATAGGAACATTGCTTGTAATAAAAGCAATAACAGGCAAAAAGACGGCGTAAATCAAAGCCTTAAAAATATCCGCATTTTGCGGATATTTTTTTGTGTATAAATAATACACATATTAGCGTAATTTCTCTATATTGACACATATCTAAAAAAGTGATAAAATAAGTATATTAAAAAAGTAGAGGGAATTATAATGAATATTGTAACAGAACAGATAGTATTTATTTTCAGGATTTTTCTTGCATCGGTATGCGGTTGCGTAATAGGATATGAGCGGAAAAACAGGGGAAAAGGTGCGGGAATCAGAACACATGCAATAGTGGCACTTGCCTCTGCACTAATGATGATAGTTTCAAAATACGGGTTTGCCGATTTAGCCAATTATCCTACTGCACACAGTGCGGACCCTGCAAGAATTGCGGCACAGGTAGTGAGCGGTGTCGGATTTTTGGGTGCGGGAATGATATATTTTAATCGCCATCTCGTAAAGGGGCTGACCACCGCGGCTGGAATTTGGGCAACGGCAGGAGTGGGACTTGCGATAGGTGCAGGACTTTATGTTATCGGTATAGTGGCAACGGGATTGCTTGTTTTGACGCAGGTGATTTTGCATAAAAACTATAAGTTTTTGCATATGCCGAGTGAAGAAGTTATGACAGCGACAATAGCCGACAGCGAAGAAGCTATGGATTTTCTCAATAATATGCTTGAAAAGTATAACATATCGGTCGGCGGCATGAAATGCAGAAAAAAAGAGGACGGGTATATTGAAGTGGAAATGGATGTTTCCATTGATGCGGATATAGATTATAATGCGATTTTAAAGACATTTAAAGATGCACCGTATGTTAGTTCAATTATAATATAAAAATCCGCTTTAAAAGCGGATTTTTTGAAAGGGAACTTTATGGAAACATTATCAAAACTTTTAAAAAATAATAAAAAAATCCCTATGCATATGCCGGGGCATAAACGAAATGTAAAAAAATCCCCCTATCTTAAACATTTTGCGGATATTGACATAACCGAAATCGACGGCTTTGACAATCTGCATAATGCGACGGGAATACTGAAAAAGTCTATGGAAAATGCCGCAATTTTGCGGGGAGCGGATAGCTGTTTTTATCTTGTAAACGGCTCAACTTGCGGAATTTTGGCGGTTATTTGTGCTGCCGTAAAACAAGGCGATAAGCTTATAATGGCACGGAACTGCCATAAATCAGTCTATAACGGAATAGAATTGTCGGGTGCAACGCCTGTTTTTGTCTATCCTGAAAATGATAATAAACACGGAATTTCAGGCTCAATAAACCCTTTGGAAATAGAGAAAAAAATAGAGGAGAATCCGGACGCAAAACTTGTAATCCTGACAAGTCCTACATATGAGGGGGTCATAAGCGATATTGAGGCGATATGCAAAATATCGCATAAAAAAAATATTCCCGTTTTGGTTGACGCGGCACACGGTGCTCATTTAGGCTTTGGCGGCTTTCAAAAAGATGCGTCAAGTCTTGGTGCGGATGCGTCGGTG
>JAFZMQ010000004.1 GCA_017551095.1 Clostridia bacterium
CGGGATGGACGTACCGCTGGTGTACCTGTTGTTCTGCCAAGGGCATTGCAGGGTAGCCAAGTACGGACGGGATAAACGCTGAAAGCATCTAAGCGTGAAGCCCCCTTCAAGATAAGATTTCCCACGGCGTAGGCCGGTAAGGACCCATGCAGACTACATGGTTGATAGGTCATAGGTGTAAGTGCAGTAATGTATTTAGCTGAATGATACTAATAGTCCGAGGGCTTGACCAAGAGGTTAAGCGGAAGAGATAGGAATAAAGGAGAGAATCATTGAAAGAAGTTGCATTATTTAGTTTTGAGGGTACAACCTCAAAAGGAAGAATTCGGTGGCGATAGCAAAGAGGCCCCACCCGTTCCCATCCCGAACACGGAAGTTAAGCTCTTTCACGTCGACAATACTTGGTGGGCGACTGCCTGGGAAGATAGATAGCTGCCGGAACTGAACGCAAGTTCAGAGAGCAAAAACCTGATTTTTAATAAAATTGGGTTTTTGTATTTTGGCCCGTTGGTCAAGAGGTTAAGACACCGCCCTTTCACGGCGGTATCGCGAGTTCGATTCTCGCACGGGTCACCAAACCAAAAAGCCTTTCTAAAAGAGAGGCTTTTTGGAAAATTAGGGCCATTAGCTCAGTTGGTTAGAGCATCCGGCTCATAACCGGACGGTCCAAGGTTCGAGTCCTTGATGGCCCACCATAAAAACGGAAATACCGTCGGTATTTCCGTTTTTATTATGTAAAAAAATGTAGACTCGAACTCTAAGAGGGCTGTGTCCTTGATAGTGCACCAAAACCGACAAGCTTCGATAGGAACTTGCCGATTTTTGTCCGGTATCGTTAGGCGTGAAAATACCCCACCAGTCCTACTGGGGAAAAATAAAAATCTTTAACATGAGAAAAACTTCCATGATGCAATAGTAAATGGTTTTGTGACCGCAGTGCTAAAAAATATTATGGAGCTTTTTAACAATGTTAAATTGCTTTTAGCATCAACATAAAAACTAACAGTATCCCTAAAAAACTGAAATTATATAACGAGAACTGCATTATGTAATACCTGCTCTTTTCAGGATTATACTTTACATATTCCCTGAAAGTAATAAGACTTGCAAGTGATGCAATAAGCGTTCCTACACCGCCTATATTTACCCCTACTAATAAATCTTTGTAATTTGAAGTAAATTGTGATAACAGTATTGCTGACGGCACATTACTTATAAATTGGCACGATAATGTACTAAAAATCAGGGTGCTCTTGCTAAGTAAATTAGAGAAAAATTCACGCACCAAAGGTATTCGTGACATATTCCCCGAAAAAGTAAAGAAAAAAACAAATGTCAGTAGCAAAGGATAATCCACCATTTTCAGACTTTTTCTGTCAGCGAATAATAATACTGACGGAATGATAATTAACCCTACCCAATATGGTATACTCCTAAACACAATCGCTATCGCCAATATGAATAGCAAAGAATATAATACCGCTTTCTTTTTATCTAAGCACACCTTGTCATCTTCAAAACATAATGGCTCATCTTTTACAAATATTATGCAGCATAATGTAATTAGAATTATCGAAAGCATAAACGGAGGAGTCATTATCTCAAAAAACTCAAGATTGGGAATAGCAAATTTACTGTATAGGTACAAATTTTGCGGATTGCCAAACGGTGTCAGCATACCTCCCAAGTTTGCGGCTATGTTTTGCATAATGAAGGTAAATGCCATATATTTTTCCTTTTTAGTACTATTTAAAACAAAATATCCAAGAGGCAAAAATGTCAAAAGTGCCATATCGTTAGCAATCAGCATTGAACCGATGAATGTTATGTATACAAGTGCCAATATGCACATTCTTGCATTTTTAAAGAGGTAAACAACTTTCTTCGCCAATATGTAAAAAAAGTTTATGTTCTTGTACGCACATACAACCGCTAAAACGCAGAACAAACAAGACAGTGTTTTTAGGTCATAGTAGGACATATATTCTGCATCTATCGGAACAAAAATACTTGTAATTATGGCCGCAAAAAATGCTATAAGCATTACATAATTTTTCTTTACAAATATGACAACCGGATTTTTGTCATCAATTATCTTCATTTGTATATTTCCCTCTTTTGATGTTTTTTTATCTTTGATTTTATAAAAAACTCACGCTCGTCATTTTATATCATCTTTATTTTTTTGTCAATTATTTTTTTAAGATAATTACCTATATACTAATGCCAATAAAACTTAATCAGGGATTAAGCACTTTTAGACTGAAAATGTTAAAAAATGGGTTGGCAAACTGTTTTTTAGGCGGGTGTTTGTTAATTATCCGTCGCGTATGTTCAAACTGTGGAAATGCTACGTAAAACAAATTTCCCTATTGACCTTTTGGTTATTTTTTGGTAATATACAGATGTATTAGTTAGTCTATACTAAACAAAAAAATAAAGGAAGAAAAACAATGAACAAAATTAAAGTTGGTTGGTCAGAGGTAAGCATTACGCCGGACAAGAAAATAGCACTGGCAGGGCAGTTTGCCGAGCGAATTTCGGAGTATGTGGAAACACCGATAACGGTAACGGCTTTGGCGATAGAAGACGGAACGGAACAGATGATAATTTGCTCCTGTGACCTTGTAAGCATCGGAAAAAGGCTTGTTAAAGAAGTAAGAGAATCGGTAAAAAAGCAAAATAGCGAAATAGATACCGAAAAAATTATAATTTCAGCAATACATTCGCATACATCTCATGAATATAGTTTCAGAAGCGATTCTTCTTCTTTTGGAAGATTTAAAGAAATCATGGACAGCTTTTTGCCGCCTGAAAAGCAGTATCAGGCAAAGGTGAGTGCAAAGGGCGATGATTTTATGGATAGTAGCGAAGCACTTGCTTTTTTGACTGAAAGGATTTCAAAGGCAATAGTTGAGGCATGGAAAAACAGAAAGTCTGCAAAATACGCGACAGGGTTCGGCCGTGCCGCAGTCGGTATGTGCAGACGCGTTTGTTATTCTGACGGCTCCGCAAAAATGTGGGGAGATACCAATATGGCAAGTTTTACAGAGCTTGAAGGCGGAAACGACAGTGGAATAGAGATGCTGTTTTTCTATGACGAAAATGAAAAGCTGACGGGCATTGTTGCAAATGTTGCGTGTCCTGCACAGGTATTAGAGCATAGAATGTTCATTTCTTCGGATTATTGGGGCAAAGTAAAAATACTTCTTCGTGAAAAATACGGAGATGATATATTTGTTTTAGGACTTTGTTCTGCTGCGGGCGACCAATGCCCGAGAGATCTTGTAAGATGGGTAAATCCCGAAAGCCCGATAGACGACCCGAATATCGAAAGAAACGACTATATTGAGCGTGATGCAGACCCGTCAATGTTTGATATAAAAGGAAGTTGGCTTGTCGGGAAAAGAATCGTAAACGAAATAGTTATGGCACTTGAAGATGTGGAAAAAACCTATGACGAGGCAATATTAAAGCACGAAACCATGACAGTAGATTTGCCGCTTCGCCGTGTTACGCCCAAGGATTATGAAGAAGCGGTAGAAGCCCTTGAGAAGTATGCATCAAAGGTGGCAGACCACATAAATTTTGCCGATAACGCAAAAATGCATATCCATACAGGTACAATCGTACGCTGGGAACAGCAGCACATGCAGGATATTTACCCTGTTGAAGTACATATAGCAAGGATAGGGAATGTTGCGATTGCAACCAATCCGTTTGAACTATTCCTTGACTACGGAAATAAAATCCGTGCGAGAAGCCGTGCAAGACAAACAATCCTTATTCAACTTGCCTGTGGGTCAAGCGGTTATCTGCCGACCGAAAAAGCGGAAAAAGGCAGTCATTACAGTGCATATGTATCGAGCGGAAGTGTCGGACATGAAGGCGGAGAACAGCTTGTAAGAAAAACAACGGAAGAAATAAATAAAATGTTCAGATAGTTAAAAAATGAGTTCACATCAATCTGATGTGAACTCATTTTTCTCAAAAACTATACATTTTTCAATCAGCGATTCATCAAAATCATCGGGAATTGCTTTATCTGTGACAATAATATCCGCGTTGCAAATATCTGCAATTTTAGAAAACGCCGTGCGATTAAACTTTGTAAAATCAGCCGCGATTATTTTAAAAGATGATCTGTTAAGCATCATACGGTCGATTTCCGCCTCTTTATCGTAATATGTTGTATATCCGTTTTCTTTGTCTATACCGTCAACAGAAAGAATGGCTTTATCTGCGTGATAGTTTAAAATCTGGCGGTTTGTGTCGTCGCCATAGGTGAATTGGTATTTTGAATTGATAAGTCCACCGAGCAGTATTATATTAAAAGCAGGACGGTTTGCAGCTTCCAACGCTATCGTAACAGAGTTTGTGATTATATTTAGGTTATAATCCTCAGGCAAAGAACGGAAAACCGCAAGGGTGGTAGTTCCCGAATTAAGCATTATCGTGTCATTGTTTTCGATAATGGACGCAATCTTTTTGCCGACAATGCTCTTTCCTGTCTGATTTGCTTCCATTCTCTGCGTAAGATTCATGGTGTAATACGGCTTATAAGAGCTGACGGCACCGCCGTGAATACGCTTTAATAACCCGTTATATTCCATATCGGCAAGGTCACTTCGCACCGTAACTTCGGAAATTCCGAATTTTTGGCTTAGATAAGCCACTTTTACCTTTCCGTCTTTGTTTATTATATCGAGTATTTTTTGTTTTCTTTCTTCGGGAGTCACTTTGATTTTCACCTCAACCTTCGCTATAATTATAGAATAAAAAAAATTGTTTGTCAACAAAAACATTTTTAATGAAAATCATTGACATTAAAACGAAAATTATATATAATTAAAACGAAACAAAAACGAAAATATCATAATTGCAGTTAATATAAAAAAGGAGATGAAAAACCATGGTAAAAGCAGCATTTTTGGGTTTCGGCGAGGTTAATACACCCATTGATATTATCATAAACAAGTGTAAAGCTGCCGAAGAAAACCTGAAAAAAGAAGGACTTGACTTAATTTCAGTCTATCCCATAACAGACGATTATGAGGAAAAGGACATTAAAAAGGCGATAGATAGCCTTGCGGGTAAGGACTTTGACTGTCTTGTTGTGTGTATAGCAGGTTGGATACCGACTCATGCAGTTGTAAAGGTAACAGAGCATTTCCGCCATATCCCGATGGTTTTATGGGGACTTTGCGGCTGGACTGAGGGTGACAGATTAGTCACAACAGCCGACCAGGCAGGTACGACAGCACTTCGCAAGACATTTTACGATTTGGGGTACACATTTAAGTACATATATGATATAGTTGGTATCCCGTCACATACAAAAGAAGTATATAACTATGCTTTGGCGGCGTCGGCAGCTAAGAAACTGCGTCACGCAAAAGCCGGTATGGCAGGATACCGGGATATGAACCTATATGGCACATTATACGACGGAGGCTCGTTAAAACGCGAAATAGGTGCGGAAATCGAAACCTTTGAAATGCTTGAAATCGAGCAGAGGTATCAAAAAATTACAGACAGCGAAAAACAGGCAGTAATAGACAGAGTTATGTCAAAATGGCATTTCCATAAACCTGCAAATCCCGAAAGTATGAAGATGGCAGCAGGATATTACTTGGCAGTAAAGCAAATTTGTGATGAAAGAGGATATGACGCAGTATCTTTAAAAGATGTTGACGGTATGAAAAAGCTATTGGGATTTCCGCCTGCACCGATATTTATGCTTTTGGCTGATGAAGAAAAGCTTTGCACAGTACCCGAAAACGACTCTTTGGGATGTATAACACAGCTTATGGTGAAATATTTAACAGGTCAGTGTGCATTCTATCTTGAATTCTATGAATTCTTTAAAGACAGAGTTTTAGCAGGAGTGCCTGACTATGTACCGGCAGAGGTTACCGAAAAGGTTGAGGTTATGCCCGCTGCATTCGGTGAGCTTTCAGAGGGCATTTTAAATGTTTCAAAAGTCAAAACAGGCAAGGTTACAATGTGCCGCCTGACCGCTATTGACGGCGAATACTATATGCATATGGTGGTTGGTAAGGGTATAACTCCGAGAAAGTGGGAGGAGGCAGGTTGGACGCAACCGGCACCGCAGCTTCCGGGGCTTGAAATACTTTTGGATGATGTAGAAGATTTTGCAGATAAGGTAATGTGTCAGCACTATATCATATCATACGGTGATAATACAGAAAAAATAAAAAATCTTTGTGATATTTTGGGGGTTGAAGTTATATGAAGTACTTAATTGACACGGGAAATTTGGATGCGATAAAACATATAAATGAGTTTTATCCTATTGAGGGAGTAACGACAAATCCTACTCTTGTTTCAAAAGAGAAAACTGATTTTTGGACTTTAATCAAGAGTATAAGAGGCATAATAGGCGAGAATAAGGCACTTCATGTTCAGACTGTTCAGACTACTGCCGAAAAAATGGTTGAAGAAGCAAAGCTTATAAAGGAAACGGTAGGCGGAAAATTCTTTGTAAAAATCCCGATTGGCGAGGAAGGCTTAAAAGCTACAATGATGCTTAAAAAATTAGGTATCGGCGTAACAATGACTGCGATTTTTACGCCTCAACAGGCACTGATTGCGGCAAGAGCGGGTGCATCCTTTGTTGCTCCTTATGTAAACAGACTTGATAATATTATAGGCAACGGCGTTGGCGTAGTTGAGGATATTGTAACTTTGTTTGATAACTACGGATTGGATTGTCAGGTTTTGGCGGCAAGTTTCAAAAATGCCCAGCAGATACACGAGTGCAGCATTTGCGGCTGCCATACTGCAACAATTTCGCCTGATTTATTCAAAATTGCCATTTCGCATCCAATGACAGATGCAGCAGTTGACGGTTTCACAAAGGACTGGAAGGGCGTTTACGGAGATAAGACGATACTTGACTTTTAAGGAGTAACAAAATGTATAAAGATTTTAAAATCAGACCGCCGTTTTTTGAGATTGGTCCAAAAGCCTTTCTCTACGGCGAGGGAATGTTAAAACTTGCAAAGGTTATTGATAAAACAGCGGCAAAATATGACCTTGATGTCATAGTGACGCCACAATATACCGATATAAAGCTACTGGCAGATAATACCGAAAGGATTTTGGTATTTGCACAGCATATGGATTACCTGACTCCCGGCAGAGGTTTGGGCTCGGTACTTCCCGAGGCGGTAAAAGCAGCAGGTGCAAAAGGTGTAATGCTTAACCACGCAGAGAAAAAGCTGACGCTTGATGTAGTGGAAAAGACAATAAAACGGGCAGATGAGGTAGGACTTGCAACAATAGTTTGTGCCGATACGGTTGAGGAGCTATGTGCTATTGCAAAGATGTCACCGAATCTTTTGGTTGCAGAGCCGACAGAGTTAATCGGAACAGGCGTTACAAGCGATGCAAATTATGTCACCGAAACCATAAGGCAGGTAAGGGAAATAAATCCTGATATAATGGTACTTCAAGGTGCAGGAATTTCAAACGGACAAGATGTTTATAACACAATCAAGTTAGGTGCACAGGCAACGGGAACAACAAGCGGTATTATGAAATCGGACAAGCCGTATGAAATGGTTGAGGAAATGCTTTTCAATTTGCGTAAGGCTTGGAATGAATTACATAACTAAAAAATAATATAAAAAGAGAGGAAGAGGAAAATGGAATTTAAAGTTTTTCAAAAGGAATTGGAGTTACAGTCAAGAGGTTGGATACCAACATTTCATGACATTTCAAAGGAAGTAAATGAAATTGTTGCTGCATCCGGTATCAAAAACGGTACAGTAAGCGTTGTGTCACATCACACAACCTGTTCTGTTATGGTTCAGGAATGTTCGCACGATATTGACTCATTTGATTTGGAGTTCTTGCAGCACGATTTATTAGACATTATGAGAAAGTTTATTCCTGACTTTATGGAGGAACATCAATATAGACACCCCGGTCCTATTCACGCACAGTACGGAAGATATGTTGATGAACCCGGTGACTTTTCAAGTATGAACACAGACGGACATCTTCGCAGTGTCTTCTTCGGCAGAAGCGAAACCTTGACGGTTAAGGACGGCGAGGTTGACGGCGGAAGATTTGCACATATCTATTTTATCGATTGGGACCATGTATTAGCCCGTCACAGACAGGTTAATATCACCGTTATGGGAACGGCAGAAGATGTAGGCGACAGAAAATGGAATAACGGCGAAGTTATCGATACAAGACATAAGTTCACAGATGAAGAAAAGGCTTATGATCTTCACTACGATTTACAGTTAAAAAGATAATTTGAATTTGGGGTAGATTAATCTACCCCAAAAATATAGGTGGTATTTATGAAATATTTACTTGGTATAGATGTAGGTACGACTTCATTAAAAGCGGCATTATTTGATGAAAATGCAGTGTGCGTAAAGTCTGTTATAAAGGACTATACGCTTTCCGTATCGGGAGATTTTGTTGAATTTGATGCTGAAAGCTATTGGCTCTTGGCAAAAGAGGCAATAGACGAGATTTCGGCAGAATTTCCGATTTATGCGCTCGCAATTGACACGCAGTGTGAAACGATAATCGTAACCGACGAAAGCGGTAATCCGCTAAGAAGTGCTATTGTTTGGCTTGATAACAGGGCAACTGCTGAGGCGGATAGCATAAAATCGCATTTTGGTGAAAAGCGTGTTTATGATGTTACAGGTCAGCCCGAGATTACGGCAACCTGGCCGTCTGCTAAGCTTTTGTGGCTAAAAAATAACGAGCCTGAAACCTTTAAGAGAATAAAAAAAGTTTTTCTTTTAGAGGATTATTTGCTATATAAGCTGACAGGAAAATTTGTAACAGAGCCGACGCTTCAATCTTCCACAATTTATTTTGATATTAAAAAGAAAATCTGGTGGGAAGAAATGCTTGATTTTATAGGCATTGATAAAGCAGTTCTGCCTGAGATTATACCTTGCGGAACAGAAATCGGCGAATATGAGGGCATAAAGGTTGTAACGGGTGCTATTGACCAGATAGCAGGTGCAATCGGTGCAGGAGTTGTTAAAAAAGGCGTGATAAGCGAGATGACGGGTACAACAATGGTTGTATTTGTTCCGACAGATACAATTCCGGACTATAACCCCGAAAGCAAAACCCCTTGCCATATAAACTATGACGGAAAATACTGTCTTTTAGCATGGACGGCAACAGCGGGAATTGCATTAAAGTGGTTTAAAAATAATTTCTGCGAAGGCTTCAAGTTTTCCGAGCTTGACGCCTTGGCTGAAAAAGTGCCCGAAGGCTCAAAAGGTTTGACATTTTTGCCGTATCTTTGCGGAGCTACAATGCCCAAGTACAATCCCGATGCAAAAGGCGTGTTCTGCGGTATTACAATGGAGCATACAAGAGGACATTTTGTAAGAAGTATATTGGAATCTGTTGCCTGTATGCTTAAAGGAAGCCTTGACTATATAAATGCAGACTGCAACGAAATACGAACAATGGGCGGCGGAGCTATGAGTCCTCTCTGGTGTCAGATTAAAGCGGATATGACAGGCAAAACCTTTGTTACGCTCAAAAATGATGAGACGGCTTGTCTTGGCTCTGCAATTTTGGCAGGAGTTGCAACAGGCGTGTTCCAAAGCATTGAAAAAGCGGTAGAAATTGCGGTAAAACCGAATAAAATCTATAAGCCAAGCGAAAAAGATTATACCGAATGTTACGAGAGATACCAAAAAATAGACAAAACTCTTTGGGGGTAATACTATGATTTCAGAAAAAGCACTCGAAATGGCACAAAAAGCCTATGATATCGAGTCTGAATGTATAAACGAGGCGAAAAACTGTTTTGATAAAGAGGCATTTTCAAAGGCAGTAGAGTTACTCAAAAATGCCGAGAGGATAGGCTCTGCCGGGTGCGGTCATTCAGGGATTGCGTGTCAGCATTTTGCACATTTAATGTGCTGCATAGAGCGTCCCGCAAGGTTTATCTCACCCGCAGAGGCTGTGCATGGCGGAAGCGGATATCTGCAAAAAGGAGATGTTATGCTGTTTGCATCACGCGGCGGAAAAACGGCGGAGCTTATGCCTATACTTGATATTTGCAAGAAAAAGGGCGTAAAAGTGATAACCGTTACCGAGAATCTTGACTCACCCCTTGCAAAAGAGGCAGATGTTGTTCTGAAACAGTATGTAAACCGTGAAACCGATAAGTATAATATGCAGGGGACAACCTCTACAACCTCACTTATTGTAATTTTCCATGCACTTCAAACCGCTCTTATCGAGGAAACAGGGTATTCAGAAGATCAATTTGCCTTAATACACCCGGGCGGTGCAGTGGGTGCAAGACTTAATAAAGCGTAAAAAAAGTGATAGCTATTCTTATTTGACTAAATAAGGCTTTTGAAAGCGTAAAGCCTTTATTGTCTGCAGAAAATTATGCAAGGAGAATTAAAAAATGATTGGTAACTTTATTTACAACACACCCACAAAACTGTTTTTCGGAAAGGATTCGATAAACGGTCTTCCGGAAGTTGTCGGACAGTACGGGAAAAATGTGCTTTTGACATACGGCGGAGGCTCAATTAAAAAAATGGGACTTTACGATAAGGTCAAAGAGCTTTTGAAAGACTTTAATATCGTTGAACTATCTGGTATTGAGCCGAATCCAAAATATGATCCGTCTGTTATAACGGGAGCGAAGCTCTGCAAAGAAAACAATATTGATGTAATTCTTGCAGTCGGCGGCGGTTCTGTGCTTGATTGCTCAAAAGCGATTTCTGTATGTAGCTTATATGACGGCGAGGGCTGGGACTTAATTTCAGGAAAGGTAAAGGCTACAAAATCAATTCCCGTTGTCGATATTATCACTCTTGCCGCAACAGGTAGCGAATATGATGCAGGCTGCGTTATCTCGAATACCGCAATAAATGATAAACGCGGGTATGTTGACGGAATACTTTATCCGGTCGCCTCATTCCTTGATCCCCAGTACACATTCAGCGTTTCAAAATGGCAAACCGCCTGTGGAACGGCAGATGCTATAAATCATGTGTTAGAGCAATTCTTTGCAAAACCAAACAATGCTTTTAATGACGGATTTATGATTTCCGCTATACGCTCACTTATGAAAAATGTGAAGATTGCACTTGAAAATCCGTCTGATTATGATGCAAGAAGCGAACTTATGTATGTTTGCACATTGGCATGTAACGGTATTATGTCAAACGGCAGCGGATATTCAGGCTGGCCGATGCATTCCATAGAACACGCTTTAAGTGCATATTTTGATATTACACACGGTGCAGGACTTGCAATTATAACGCCTCGCTGGATGAAAGAAATCCTTTCCGAAAATACGGTTGAAAGATTTGTCACTCTTGGCAAATTACTTTTCGGATTTGATAGTATGCCCGATTTCGATATGGCAAATAAAGTAATTGACGAATTTTACACATTCTTTGAGTCAATCGGTATCCCGATGCATTTAGGTGAGCTTGGAGTAAAAGTTGATAAAATCGAAGAAATGGCAGACCATATCCTTGAAAACGATAATACATCAAACGAATGGATGTATGCTCCGCTTGATAAAGATGCACTTATTCATATTCTGACGGAAAGTATGTAATTACAGAATAATAGCATCAAATAGAGATCAAATAAAGGAGGATATACATTGGCTTTCGATTTTAAAAAGGAATACAAGAAATTTTATATGCCCAAGGAAAAGCCGGAAATTGTGACCGTGCCAAAAGTAAATTATATAGCTGTTCGCGGAAAAGGTGATCCGAACGAAACAGACGGTGACTATCAAAAAGCGATTGGTGTGCTTTATGCAGTTGCTTACACACTAAAAATGAGTTACAAAACCGATTACCATATTGAAGGCTTTTACGAGTATGTAGTCCCACCTCTTGAAGGCTTTTGGTGGCAGGAAGACGCCTGCGGGATTGATTACGGCGATAAATCTAAATTTTGTTGGATATCGGTTATTCGTCTGCCTGATTTTGTCACAAAGAAAGACTTTGATTGGGCAGTTGAAGTAGCAACAAAAAAGAAAAAACTTGATTGCAGTAGTGCCGGGTTTCTGACAATTGATGAAGGACTGTGTGTGCAGATTATGCATTTTGGCTCGTTTGATAATGAACCCGAAACGGTCTCAATTATGGATAAGTTTATTGCAGAAAACGGATATGAAAATGACTTTTCCGACACCCGTATGCATCATGAAATTTATCTGTCAGATGCAAGAAAAGTGCCGCAGGAAAAATGGAAAACGGTTATCAGGCATCCAATAAAAAATGCAAGATAGCTCCGTTTGATGCATATGGCGAGTACCTTATTAAGCTTCAAGTCCGGTCAATATATAAAAAAACAGATAGTATTATAGAATTTAACAAAGTGCCGAAGGTCAATCGTAAAAAGGAGGAACGACGGCGTGTGTGACCGATTTTTGTGTAAACAAAAATCGGAACGGAGCAAAGTCCGTTCCGACGTGGTGCAGGTAACAGGACTTGAACCTGCATGAAATTGCTTTCACATGGACCTGATGGTAGCGTCATTTCTGTGATAAATCAAAAAAATGGCTTAAAATCAAGGTTTATAAGGCTTGGAACAGTAAAAAAACTTATTTTTATTTAAAATTCATTCTATATAATCGGCAAATAGCATTATATCACAGTCACTTAAAAAACACAATACAAATTGGTCGTATCAAAATGATACGGCTTTTTTAGTTACAGAAAGGAGGAATTAAAATGCCAAAATTAAAAGATAATTTCACAAATATATTAAACAAAATCATTATAGATAAAAACATTACTACTGCGGAATATCGAATATTGTGTTATCTGCTTATGAGAGCAGGAAACGGTGATATGTGCTATCCTTCTCTTGATAAAATATCCGTTGACACAGGGATTAGTTTAAGCACTGTCAAAAGAGCAATATCTTCACTTTCAGAGAAAGAATATCTTAAAAGGATAAATCGAAAAAAGTCTAATGGTTGTGCCACATCAAATCTTTATCGGTTTACAGATAAGGTTTACGGTTAAAAATATGGTAGCTCAAATTTGGCTGAGGTGGTGTCACAGCGAACTGCAAATAATATACAGATAATAATACTATATTGGGATATTGGATAAGAATAATATAAGCATTAAAATTTATTGACAAGATTTTGTGAAATTTCAAAAATAACATAATTCAGCAAATCTTGACTTTCATACTTAAATTGCATATAATATAGGTGCAAACGAAAAATATAGGGTGGATTACTTATGGATAAAGATAAGCTACAAACATTTGAAAATAAAAATATTAGAACTGTATGGGATGAAACAACGGAAGAATGGTATTTTTCGATTGTTGATGTCATTGGTGTACTAACAGACCAACCAACACAGCGAGGAGCAAGCAATTACTGGGCAAAGCTGAAAGAACGGCTCAAAGGTGAAGGTGCAGGTCAGTTGCTGACAAATTGTCAGCAACTGAAAATGAAATCGCCAAAAGATGGTAAATACTATAAAACGGATGTCGCGGATACCGAGCAGCTTCTCCGCATAATTCAGTCAATTCCATCTCCAAAGGCAGAACCGTTTAAGTTATGGCTCGCACAGGTAGGCAGGGAAAGAATAGAAGAAACTATTGATCCCGAAATTGCAATAGACCGAGCATTAGATACATATCTAAAAAAAGGCTATGATGAAGATTGGGTACATCAAAGAATATTGTCTATAAGAGTGAGAAATGAATTGACAGCAGAATGGCAACAGCGCGGTGTTGAAAAAGGGATAGAATATGCTATTCTTACCGATGAAATCACAAAAGCTTGGTCAGGTATGACTACAAGAAAATATAAAAATTTCAAAGGTCTTACCAAAGAAAATTTAAGAGACAATATGAGTACCACAGAGCTTATCCTCAACATGCTTGCGGAAACTTCTACCAAAGATATTTCAAAGGAAGAACAGCCTGAAGGGTTTGATGAAAGCATAAAAATTGCGCAATCCGGCGGTGAGGTTGCAAAGATAGCCAGAGAAGCTCTTGAAAAAAGGACAGGTAAGCCTGTTATAACTTCTCAAAATGCTGCAGAATTAAAAAATACTGTAACAGATTTGATTGAAGGATTTGCGAAAGAAACTGATGAAGATAATTGAATGAGTTTTTTGATAAAGGTCGCATAAGCGGCCTTTTTTGGTACAGTTAAAGAAAAAGCATTTGTCGTACATTAACCAAAGGGAAAAGAGAAATTTAGTATATATTTTTCATAGACTTATGAAAATCTTTGTGGTATGTTGTGTGGCAGAAAGGATGGTA
>JAFZMQ010000036.1 GCA_017551095.1 Clostridia bacterium
ATTATGGTGCAATAGCCACGGTGAGCAATTGCTATAATGGAGGAAAAGTGACTGGAAACACTATTTCCGGAGGAATCGTTGGAGATAATTACGCTCTGGAAGGCGGGTCAGTGCAGGTATTAAGGTGCAGGAACACAGCTCCAATAAACAGCGATGTAGGATTTTACATTGGCGGTTTAGTCGGCTGGAATATTGCTTCTGGCGGCGGTTCTACTTCTATTATTAGTGACAGCTATAATACAGGTAAAGTTAAACATCCAAATGTGGGTAGGGTAGGAAGCTTAGTTGGCGAAAATTATGCGATGGGCGGAATAGCAACTATCAGCAATTGCTATACAACAGGAGAGATCAGCGGTAGTATGATTGGATATAATTATGCCGACTACGACGATGAGTCTGACGGTACGGCAACAATTGAAAACTGTTACTATCTTTTAGGTTGTATAGATGTGGCTGATTCATATTGTACGGCATTAACCGATACACAAATGCGTAATAAAGACTCCTTTGACGGATTTGATTTTGAATCGGTATGGACAATGGACGGAAATCCTGATTACCCATATCCCGAGCTTATTGGTATGGTGCATGGAGGCGGATCTACCGAGTCGGAAGAGCCCAATGATGTTTGGGACGGAAGCATAGCAGATGGCTTTGAATGCGGAACAGGAACAGAATCTGACCCGTACATCATTAAAACCGCACCTCAACTTGCGTATCTTGCACAATCGGTAAATGAGGGTACGCCATCTTTAACATTTCAGTACATAAAAATTGCGAATGATATTGTTTTAAATACTCATGATATGTTTGCCTATGATGAAGACGGCAATATAACTGGTGCGGCAAAAGGTAAAACACCAAATGAATGGACTGCAATCGGAAGTACTGATGAACCCAATGTTTCAAGTCAGAATATACTGTTCTTTGGTATATTTGACGGAGACAATCACGAAGTAAAGGGTATTTACATAAATAAGTCTGGTAGCAAAAGTGATCAGGGGCTTTTTGGACTTTGCGATGGTGCTGTAATAAAAAATGTCGGTGTAACAGATGGATATATTTGTGGCAATGAAAATGTCGGCGGTGTTGTTGGATATAATTTTGCCACATCTGTAGAGAACTGTTATAACACAGCTACGGTAATAGGCAGTGGCAGTGTCGGCGGCATTGTAGGATATAATGAAGCACCACCGCACGGTGACGCTATTTTAAATGGCTGTTACAACACAGGCAGGGTAATAGGCAGAGGCAGTGTCGGTGGCGTTGTAGGACGTAATTATGCATACGAGTCCGGTATGGCTGTAACATTAAAAAATTGTTACAATACTGGCAACGTAACAGGTGAAGGTGTGGTAGGTGGCGTTGCGGGAAGTTTTGAGGCGGATTCCGGCAAAATTTTAAGCTGCTATAACTTAGGCAATATATCTGGAAATGAATTTATCGGAGGTATTGTAGGATTTCATTCTGACTTTGGCGGAGCAACGGAAATAGAAGATTGCTATAACACAGGAAATGTCATAGGGAATACTTATGTAGCTGGCGTTTTAGGGCGTGGTGATGAATATGGCATCACCAAAATAGGGAGATGTTATAATACGGGCACAATAACAAGCAAATATGATCATGCTGGTGGCATTGTAGGATTATTTGACGTACTCAGCTCAGATCAGGAAAAACCAGCAATTGGGGACTTCGTAACTATTGAATACTGCTATAATACAGGCAGCATAAAAGGCAATGATTTTGTTGGCGACGTTGCGGGAAGTTGTCCAAATGTAAAAAACAGTTATAATACAGGAAATATAATTGGCAATGATTCTGTTGGGGGCGTTGCAGGGTTGACAACAGCAAAAAACTGCTACAATACAGGTGTAATAAACGGCAGCAGTTTCCTTGTAGATGCTATCACAGGTCTGGGATCTGAAAACTGCTATTATCTTGACAGCTGTATAGAGACGAATATAACCAACGAACCTACGGCATTGACAAGTTTACAAATGAAACAGCTGTCCTCGTTTACTGGGTTTGACTTTGATACAGTATGGACAATGGACGGAAATCCCGATTATCCATATCCGGAGCTTACTGGAATGGAATATATTGGTGACTTTATTGTTGATCCGCCGGAAGAGCCGCATCTTACAGGAACAGTTACCCTGCCGGACGGCATAACTGCACCGGAAGGCGGCGTTAGCGTTACTCTATGGCTTAGTTACTTCTACGGCGGTGGCGGCAGTGGTCATCCCAGTAGCGGTGGCGGTGGCGGTGGTGGTACTCCTGACAATCCCAGCGGCGAAAGTGCTACTGTTATTGCACCTATTACTTATGAAGCAGGATACAGCGGAGCACTTTATATGGCAGATCATCCTGACACAATAAATCCGAATTGGTATAATAACGACTGCGACAAAGTCGAAAAGGAAATAGTTACCGAAATTCTTATACCCGAAGGACAAAGCAGCGGTACATATTCAATACCGTTAGAAAGTAGATTTGACAGTAATTACGGTTATTTCCGTTACGGATACCAAACCGATAGCAGTGACTATTTTGGCGGCGGTAGCGGAAGTGCGAAGATTAACCTTAGCGACAACACTATCGGGAACATAAAACTTTCAAATATTGTCCCGAAAATAGTCATTAAAGGAACTGTTACTCTTCCTCCTCACAACGAGGACATCACTTATACCGTTTATGCAGAATTAAACCGTGAAATTTACGATAATGAAATACACCGTGAGGAAGCATATAAATGCGAGGTTACCGCTACGGCAGGTGTGACCGAGTCGGAATATGAGATTCCCGTAAAGCAAGGCGGTGACTACTATGTTTACATTGTATTTGAAAATCGGGAATTTGTACGGCAGGAACGAGAAGTCCTTAACCTTACAAAAACAGCAGAAGTGAATTTTGCGGATTTTGAAAATTCTGATAAATACAAGGGTACAATATACATCCCATCTGAGTTAGCTGCTCAAATGCTCTCTGATGAAAAAATTCTGGGAACATTATACCTACAAAGCATCGAAGCACCTTATTATGCTATTATGGATACTGCCGACTTTAATATTACAGTGCAAAATAACGGATTTGAATTTGAACTTATAAACGATACACCTTTAAAAGATGTTATTGTATGTTTCCGTCCACGTTTCCGCACAGATATTGGTATGGTGGGCTATATGAGAGGAAATTACAAGAACAATAATGAGGTTGCTCATCTTACGCGTTATGCAACAGTTTTAAACGGCGGACTTTCAAACATACTTATAAATCTTGAAGACAGACCAATTGACAGTATTTCAGGAAATCCTCTGACATTATCTGTTGGCGAGCAGGCAAATTTGAATGTTGCAACAGAGCCTAAAAATACAACTGATTTATGTATCGAGTATGAATCGCTCAATCCCGAAATTGCAACCGTTGATAAGAGCGGTAATGTTACGGCAATTACAGACGGAACGGCAAAAATACAATGCACTATTCCGTATAGGAATAGCAACAACAAATTTACCGTTACTGTAAATGTCGGAACTTCTACTGCCCATACCGACGAATTTGTAATTGGCGACTTGAACGGCGACGGCAGGGTTACAGCACTTGACAACATCATTTTGGCACGGCATTTGGCAGGTTGGAAAGGATATGAAACTTTGCCATACAAGCAGTAAAAAAAGGGCTTATATAAAAGCCCTTTTTTGTTACAGTATTTCCCTATCATTTGCCAAAATTTTTACTCTATGTGAGCAGGAAAAGGTAATTTTTAGTCCTTTTGAATATTTCTCCATAGCCAAAAGCACCGTTTCGCCCTTTAAATTATAGTCATTTCCCGCCGCAATACACATATTTACCGTCATTTTTGTTTTATCAATTTTTTCAGCAAAAAAATCATATATATACGGGCGTATATCCGATTCCTTTTCACCGCTTTTCGTCTTTTTCATAACAACAAGGGAATTATTTTTCATAAACTCTTTATCATCAAAAAGACTTGTGTCATTACACTCGATTTCGGTTTTATAAACCACTTTATTTATTTTAGCAAAATCGGTTTCCTTGCCGTCAAGCTTTTTTACCGCCAAAACCGAAATCCCCTTTGGAAAGGCAGAATTAAGCCGTTCTTTTACTTCCTCCTCGCTATAATCCTCCGAAAAACCGATTTTCATATACTCAGTTTCCGAGGTCACTCCTACCGAAAGAGGCATAGCAATCGTCATTATGGGGTGCGGATTAAATCCGGATGTATACGCCATATTTAGTCCGCTCCGTCTTGCAGTGCGGTAAAACGTACGCATAAAATCAAGATGCGAAATATACCGAACACGCTCATCTTCCGAATATTTTATTATATAATTACTCACAGCACACACCTGCCCCAAAGGCTCTCATACCGCAACCTGAACATTTTTCTCTGCAATTCGGTGTGGTTTGGGCACTTTTTGCCTTTTCATTCTCACGCATAAAAAACTCTTTTGTTATTCCGATATCTATATGCTCCCAGGGCAAAATCTCGTCATATGCCCGTTCACGCAAATACCAATCAGGATCAATTCCGCAGGTTTTGAAAGCTTTTAGCCACTCGTCAAATTTATACTGCTCGTCCCAGCTATCAAACTTACATCCGTTTTTAACCGCCTCGATAATGGCAGGTAAAAGACGCCTGTCACCTCTTGCGAATACACCCTCTAAATAGCTTGTTTTATTATCATGCCATATATAGCGTATCTGTTTTGCATTTATAGCCTTTTTTAAAATGTCCTGTTTTCGCACAATTTCCTGCCTTGTATCCTGTTTTGACCATTGAAATGCAGTAAAAGGCTTTGGAATAAAGCTCGATGTACTAACCGTTATATTGATGTTTTTTGCACGGCTTTCTTTTGGAATTGAAAAATATTCGCCCAAGATATTTTTTGAAAGCTCTGCAATTCCTAAAACGTCCTCATCAGTTTCGGACGGCAGTCCTATCATAAAATAGAGCTTAACATTAGTCCAGCCACCTAAAAACAGCATTTTTGCAGAGGTTAAAACATTTTCTTCCGTTATGTTTTTATTTATAACATCACGAAGCCTCTGTGTTCCTGCCTCTGGTGCAAATG
Organism: Clostridia bacterium; assembly: GCA_017551095.1. GTDB lineage: Bacteria > Bacillota > Clostridia > UBA1381 > UBA1381 > UBA1738. The sequence continues at coordinate 5,100 of JAFZMQ010000036.1, forward strand.
TGATACCGCTTTTTCTCACCTTTTGCACTTTATCCATAAGCTCTAACGAAAAATTGTCAATACGAAGCGACGGGAGCGACAAGCCTATCTTCTTTTCCTCTGTGATTTTAAGAAGATTATCTGTTAGTTCTCGTAGTTCTGTATAATCGCTCGTACTGAGTGAAGAAAGCGAAATCTCATCATATCCGCTGCACCCTAAAAGCTTATCTGCGAGTTCTGTAAGCGTTTCATAGCTTCTGTTCCGTGCCGGGCGGTATGCATATCCCGCCTCACAAAAACGGCAGCCCCTTATGCAGCCACGCATCACTTCCAGCATAACACGGTCATGCACGACCTCGCCAAACGGCACAACAAGCGTTTCCGGAGTATATGCCTTGTCAAAATCCTGCATTATAGTCTTTCTTATTTTCGGCTTTGCACAATCCTCATTCGGAGTTATGCTTTTTATGGTATTGTCGCTGTTATATTCGACATCATAAAAGGACGGCACATAAATCCCGTCAAGCTTTGCAATAGCCCGTAAATAGTCTTTTTTGCACTTTTTCCCGCTTTTCTTCCATTTTATGTATTCTTCGGTTATGAGGTTTATTGTTTCTTCGCCCTCTCCAAGCATAAAAAAGTCAAAAATTTCTGCAATAGGCTCGGCATTATATGCACAAAGTCCGCCGCCGCATATTATAGGAAAGCTCTCATCTCTATCCTTTGCCAAAAGCGGAATATCCGAAAGGTTAAGCATATTTAAAACATTTGAATAGCAAAGCTCATATCCCAAGGTAAAGCCCAGAATGTCAAACTTATCCGCATCATCGCCCGTTTCCAAAGAGAAAAGCTTCATATCCCGCTTACGCATCTCTTCCTCCATATCAACCCAAGGGGCAAAAATGCGTTCGCAATAGGTATCAGGACGCTCATTTAAGGTATGATAAAGAATTTTCATACCTAAGTTGGACATTGCTATTTCATATACATCAGGAAAGCAAAAACCGAACCTACAATCTACCGAATTTTTGTCCTTTACGATGCTATTAAGCTCTCCGCCTGTGTATCTTGTCGGCTTTTGTACTTTCATTAAGATTTTGTCTTTTTCCGTATATGCCATTTGTTTTCTCCTAAAAATTCAGGACAGAGTTAGGTCTGTCCTGAACAATTTATTCTGCAATATCAACAAACTGTGCCGTATTCTTTTCGGGTTTTGCGTCCTCTTTTTTCTTTGAACGCCCACCGACAAACTTGTCAATTGCTCCCGAAACCGCACCGTTTACCTTATCAACCATTTCAGGCACTATATCGATAATTTTGTCAACAGGTGTCACCTTGTCGCTTATCGGAAGAAGTTTAATATTACCTCCGCCGACAATCAAAAACGCAATTGGCTTAACATTTGCTCCGCCTCCGCAGCCGCCGCCGAACATTGGCTCTGTCGGTGCAATCGAGTCATTTTTTTGGGCAAACTGCGTTCCTCCTGCACCAAAACCGAAGCTTACTGTCGAAATAGGAATAATTACGGTGCCGTCAGGCGTGTTTACAGCGTCGCCTACAATGGTATTTACATCTACCATTGCTTTAATATTGCCCATGGCGGTATCCATAAGCCCTTGAATAGGATGTTCAGACATAGTTTATTTTCTCCCTTCTTTTTTGATTTTTCTGTATATTCTAAGTACATTGAACGCGATAATCATAATATGCACAGTTTTAATATGCAATATACAACAAAGATGGTTATAAAAGCACTTTTTTTCAAAATTTGGATTAAGATTTACTTCCATATTGCGAAGTTTTGAATTATTATGAATTACTCCCAAGACGCTATAAACAAATCCATTATAAAGTCCAGTGAAAATGCCCGTTTGCATTGCGTCATCAAAGCCAAATTCCGACTTTATTTCAATGCTATCAAAGACCACTGCCCGTTTTGTCATATAGGACAAAACCTTTGCAATATCTTCTTTTATGCTATTAAAAATTCGTATATATTTTTCGAGCTCTTGCTTCTTTTGCTCAAAGGAAAACGGCTCTTTTTGTGGCTTGTCCCCTTCATTTTCTTCCTTTTCTGATTTTTCTTTTTTATTTTGATTTGGATAGAGTTTATATGTTATAAACCCATATTTTAAGATTATTTCGGCATTAGAAGTATCGTATTTTTCATAAGTAACACTGAGCCTTACAGAAATTGAGAGGCAAATTGCGATTGCAAGAATCAACACGGCAATTATTATTAAAAAAATCTGCATTTTGCCGCTCCTTTCATCTATTCATCGGCATCTTCCAGGCGTTCCTGACCTTCAATCTGCTTGTTATCTATATCCAAGGAAATTTGCTCGTATTCCTCGCCAAACTGTGACATATCAAGAGGCGGCAAATCCTTTGGCGTGGAAAGTCCGAAGCACCTCAAAAAATTCTGAGTAGTTCTATATAATATAGGTCTTCCCGGTGCATCAAGTCTTCCCGATTCCTCAATAAGACCACGCTCAACTAAGCGATTTACCGCAGCGTCGGAATTTACGCCACGGACATATTCAATCTGTCCACGGGTTATCGGCTGTTTATATGCAATAATTGCCAAAACTTCCATAGCCGCATTTGAAAGTGCCTGTCGGCGTTGTTCGCCTAAAATAAGCTGTATATAATTATAATAATCAGGTCTTGAACAGAGCTGGTAGCCTTCATCAATATCAATTATCGTCATGCCTCGCTCCTCGGTATCATAATTATACCTCAAAAGCCGCACCGCCTCGACCACCGTATCAATATCTGTTTCTAAAACTGCCGCAAGTTTTGCCGCTTTTACCGGCTCACCTGCCGCAAAAAGTATTCCCTCTATTGCGTAAGGGATTTTTTCCTTTATCATTTTTTACCTCTTTTGTTTTCTTTTAAGATAAAATCATTTTCCTCATCTGAAAATTCAGCTATAATTTTATTTTGTGAAATCAGTTCCAAGACTGCAAGAAAAATCGCAACAAGCTCGGGCTTTGATTTTGCACCGTCAAAGGCAGATATAAAGCTAATTCTTTTAGATTTTGAAAACCTTTCCAAAAGCCTTTCCGTCATAGCACTTACCGACACTTTTTCCCTGCCGACTATGCCTGAAAACGCCCGTTTTTCCGGCTTTGCCGTGCGGATTTTCCGTTGCAGAATAGAACCGAAAGCGTCAATCAGTTCACTGACGTTATGCTTATTGCTATATTCAGGTATCGGAAACTTTATATTTTCCTCTTCCTTAAAGAACATATGCCGAGTTGCAAATTCGGTTTTTCTTAGCTCTTTTGACGCTTCTTTATACTGCTGGTATTCTAAAAGTCGCCTTGCTAAATCTTCCCTCGGGTCTTCCTCCTCTTCCTCCTCGTTTTTAGGAAGAAGCATTTTCGACTTGATATACAAAAGCTGCGCAGCCATTACCAAAAACTCGCTCGTATTATCAAGCTGCGAATCCTCAATACCGCTGATGGCGTCCAGATACTGTGCCGTAATCTCGACTATCGGTATATCGTAAATGCTCACTTTATTTTTTGATATGAGATGCAGGAGAAGGTCCAAAGGTCCTTCAAAACTGTCAAGTTTATATAAAAGTGTGTCCATTTTTAAGCCCTCTTAAACCATTGGTGAAACTATCACCGAAACGGCTTTTGAAATCATGGAAAATACAGCACTTACACCGCCGCCTATAACGCTATTAAACACTCCTGTCAGGGACAGTATCATAATCAGAATTATCGAATATCTTTCATACTGCAAAATTGTATAATATGTTCTGTTCGGAATAAAAAGTCCTAAAACCTTTGAGCCGTCAAGCGGCGGAATGGGGATTAAATTAAAGACCATAAAGCAAAGGTTTCGGAATGCAAACAGGTAAAAAATCATATTGATATTTTCCATAACCGAATAGCTCCAACCCAGGTAGTTACCGATAATTAAAAGGATAGTACCGATTAAAACTCCCAAAAATGCCATTAGAAAGTTTGCAATAGGTCCTGCTATTGCTGTAATTGCCATACCTTTTTTTCTGTCCTTATAATACATGGGATTAACGCCGACAGGTTTTGCCCATCCAAAGCCTGTAAGTATCATCAAAATTGTTCCTGTTATATCAAGATGTGCCATTGGATTTAAAGTAAGACGTCCTTCATATTTAGGTGTCGGATCACCCAGCTTTGTTGATACAAATGCGTGTGCAAACTCATGTCCTGTAAGGGCAATCAATGTTATTGGCACATTGATAAGTATGTTTACTAAATTGAGCATATTAAACCTACCACTCCAACTTTTTTTACTTCTCTATTATACCTTTTTTCAGTTTCAAAGTAAATAGTTTTATATAAAAAACTTGTAAAATGTGTTGCTTTTTTCCATGTATTATGTTAATATGATTGTATATTAGTTAATAGGAGAATGAAATATGGAAACTTCCTTTACAAAAAGATATACGTTTAAAGCTTTGATTTCACTTTCACTCATTTTGGGCATCATATTTTTTTATGTAGACCATATCGATTTTATTTCCTCTGCAATAGAATACGGAAAAATGAATGTATCCAATATCGGTTATGCTCTTTTGAGAATCGTGGGAGGCATTTTCATTCCTGCCATATTCATAATTCCGTCAATGTTTGAGTATGCCAGAATAAGACTTACAAAAATTTGTTTTATTGTTTACGGAGCATGTCATCTTTTGACGCTTTCATGGATAATATATTTTCTTTTCACTCAACCCGCAGGGCAGATTTTTGACCCTAACAAAGTTACAGAATTTCTGTTTAATGGCGGGTATGTATATCAGATAACTTTTTGGGATACTTACGGTTTGATTTCTGTACTGTTTTCTATAATTTACGGTATTGCTGCAATATATACGGGAATGAAATTTGACAAGGAAAAAGAAACTGTAAAGTGGCTTCTTGTACTGCTTTTAGCTCTGCGATTATTACTTCCTTTCCTAAACAACATTTTCTTCCAGGGCCGTGTGTATTCTCTGCGTTGGATTACAACTAACTATCTTGAACTTGCCTCCCAGCTTAGTTTTACACTCGCAGTCTTTTTGGCAGCTATTGAAAACTCCACTTGGATTGAGTTTGTATGGGATCAAATGATATTTCCGGAAAACGAAGATGAGGAATAGTTCATAGTTTTAAAAATAAAAAGTCATGCTATACCGCATGGCTTTTTATGTTACTTACTGCTTAAAATTCAAATTCTCGCAACACCGCTTTTTTTAGCAGCTTCTGCAACTGCTTCTGCAACTGCTTTTCCTACTCTCTCATCAAACGCCTTGGGCATTATGTAGTCTTCGGAAAGCTCCTCTTCTGATACAAGTCCTGCGATTGCATATGATGCCGCCATCTTCATTTCTTCATTTATATCACTTGCACGAACTGCCAACGCACCTTTAAAAATACCCGGAAATGCCAATACATTATTGATTTGGTTTGGGAAATCGCTTCTGCCTGTTCCTACTACCTTTGCACCTGCCTTTTTAGCTAAATCAGGCATAATTTCAGGCGTGGGATTTGCCATCGGGAATACAATCGCACCGTCTGCCATTGACGAAACCATTTCCTCGGATACAATATTCGGAGCGGAAACACCGATAAATACATCAGCACCACGCATTGCATCGGCAAGTTTTCCCGTTAAACGCTCACGGTTAGTGATTTTGGAAAGCTCTTTATGTGCGTCTGACAGTGTTTCATCACCCTCGCATATAATTCCGAATTTATCAACCATTGTAAGATTTTTAACGCCCAGACGCATAAGATGAAGTCCTATCGCTGTTCCTGCACTTCCTGCACCGTTTATGACAACCTTAACCTTTGAAATATCCTTTTTAACAACTTTTAAAGCATTTAAAAGTGCCGCAGCAACAACTATTGCCGTTCCATGCTGGTCATCGTGGAACACGGGAATATCGCAGATTTCTTTGAGCTTTCTTTCCACCTCGAAACATCTGGGTGCGGCAATATCTTCTAAGTTGATTCCGCCAAAGCTACCTGATAAAAGATAGATTGTCCTGACTAACTCGTCAACATCCTTTGTTTTAATACAAAGAGGAAATGCGTCAACATCAGCAAATTCTTTAAATAGTGCACATTTTCCTTCCATAACAGGCATACCGGCTTCCGGTCCTATATCGCCAAGTCCTAAAATAGCAGTACCGTCGGTTATAACGGCTACAAGATTATGCCGTCTTGTTAGCTCATATGATTTATTTATGTCCTTTTGAATTTCAAGGCAAGGCTCTGCAACGCCTGGTGTGTATGCCAAAGATAACTGTTCTTTGTTTTTAACGGGCGTTCTTGATACAACCTCAATTTTTCCCTGCCATTCATAGTGTTTTTTTAATGATTCCTGTCTTATATCCATTTTATTTCTCCTGTAAAATTCAGCTAACCGCTTAAATCAAAACTAATTATATAAGTTATTATAACATATTTTTTCCATATATCAATATATTTTTTCTTTGCAATCTTTCAATTATTCTTTATTTATTAGCGGAGCGGCTTCATTATTTATTTAGCAAATTCTGTCGGATTTAATGAATAGTGAATAATGAAAAATGAGTAGTACAAAGCGAACGGTTTAGATGCACTTTAAAATCGCAAAAAGGTGGTAATGAGCCAAAGGCGTTATTGATGCGCGTTTACAAGCGAATAGCCGACGCGAATGTGACTTTTTGCGAAAGAGGAGGAACAGCGGTTAGGGTGAGTTCCGATTTTTTATAAAAAATCGGAACGAGCGATTTTCCGCTTGTTCCGACGTGGCGTTCCCGAGGTGATTCGAACACCCGACCTACCGCTTAGGAGGCGGTCGCTCTATCCTGCTGAGCTACGGAAACATATTTTTTTGTCATTATATCATAGCTTTTCCCAATATTCAAGCATTTCAGGAACAAAAAAGCTGCCTTTACATATTATGCTATATAAGAAAGCGGCGGAGGCGGTTATATGTTTTTAAAGCTTGGAGTAAAAGCCATAGGGCTTGGTGCGATGATGTTTTGCGTCGGTATGATATGCGGACTTATATTCCCCATATATGTCGTTGCAATAATTGAAACGGCACTGCTCCTTTTTATAGCATATTATTGCCTGTTTAAATGCTGAAAGGAGCAAACATTATGAAAGTTGTAGTTTATAAGTTGCCAAAATTTCTATCCGGAATAGTAAAGTCTATTTTGAAAATAGACTGAGCCTACTGCCGAAGGCATAGCCTTCGGTTTTTTACCGTTCCAAATCGCTTATTTTATCAATTCTTGTCTGATGCCTTCCACCTGCAAATTCGGTATCAAGCCATGCATCTACTATCATAAACGCAAGTTCAAAGCCTGTAACTCTTCCGCCTAAGCATATGATATTTGCATTATTGTGCATCTTTGTCATCTTTGCGGAATATACATCTGTAACATGTGCCGCACGTATTCCCTTTACCTTATTTGCCGCAATTGACATGCCTATGCCCGTACCGCAAACTAAAATGCCCTTATCCGCTTCACTGCTTACAATGCTTTCGCAAACTTTTTTTGCAATATCGGGATAGTCACAGGAAGCCTCGTCAAAAGTTCCGAAATCCTTAAAATCTATTCCTCTATCCTTTAAATGCCTTTCTATATGATTTTTAAGTTCAAAACCGCCATGGTCACAACCGATTGCTATCATTTTCTATCTCCTCTTTCTTCATATTCACGCTCTGCCTGAGATTTTCTTAAATATTTTGGCACAAGCTCATAGTATTTTTGCGGATTTTTGTTTTTAGCAGCTTCACATACGCTTGACGCTCTTTGCATATTCAGGTTTTGCGGTGCAAAATGTGCCAAATTCCCTAATTTTTCCGCTATCACATCACGGTAAACAGGCACTGCGTCTCCCAAAAACACCACATTTTCCGACATTTTGCTAAGTTCGTTCAAGCAATCAGCAAGGGGCAACGCCCTCGGAGGACAAACTTTCTCCAAAACTCCGTTTTTGAATCTGTAAAATCCGTTATATACCTCTCCCCGCCTTGCATCCATAATCGGTGAAATTATATACGGGCAAAAAGGAAGATTATAGCACATTGCTTCAAGCGTATTCACTCCGACAATTTGCTTATTTTCCGCATGAGCAAGAGCTTTTACGGTAGTTATGCCTATTCTGAGACCTGTAAAGGATCCGGGACCTTCCGACACGGCAAAAAGGTCAATATCCTTTGTTGTAAGTCCGCTCCTTTCAAACACTTCCTCTATAATCGGCATAAGTGTTTGAGAATGAGTGAGTTTATTATTAAGCGTGATCTCGCATAATAATTTATCACCGCCACAAATTGCCGCTGAGGCAACGCCCGACGATGTTTCTGCCGCAAATATTTTCATACCTGACCTCGTTTTTCAATCGTGATTTCACGAAAATCATCATGAATATCAAGATTCTTTGTTATAGTTATATCATATCTTTCATCCGGCAAAATATCCGAAATTATCTCAGCCCATTCGATAACGGCAACACCGTCGCCTGATATATATTCGTCAAAGCCTATATCATACATCTCACTGCTATCCGAAATGCGATAAACATCAAAATGATATAGAGGAACATCTCCGCTATAACAGTTAACTATTGTAAATGTGGGGCTTGACACAATATCGGTTATTCCCATTCCTCTTGCAATACCTTCCGTAAAAGCGGTTTTTCCGCTTCCTAAGTCACCGTTTATGCAGACAACATCGCCTTTTTTTAAGGTTTTTGCAAAAGCCTTTGCAACGTTTTCCGTTTCCTTCCTGGAATAAGATTTATAAATCATAATTTCACCCGACTACTAATAATCAAACAAGGCTACACCTTACGGCATAGCCTTTCTTAAAAACAAGTTTATTTATTCTCAAAATAAACCCTATCGTCATGCACTTTCTTTGAAAGCATATCAAGACGCTTTTCAAGGTCGTTTAAAATATCGTCAGCATACTGGTCGCAATCGGTTTTGATTTCCATAGCCTTCTGCTGTGCATCGTTGACCATCTGGTTAGCTTGTTCAACGGCCTGTTTTGTAACCTCATGCTCGTCAATCATTCTTACGACTTTTTCTTCGGCATTTTTAATCATCTCGTCGCTTCTGGACTGAGCCTCTGCCAAAATTCTTTCTCTTTCTTCCTTAACCCATTTTGCTTCCTTAACTTCGTCAGGGAAAACAAGACGCATTTCCTGAATATAATCAAGAATGTCCTCTTTATCAACAAGTATTTTTCCGCTTAGTGGAACAGTAGGTGCCTTGTCGATAGTTTCTTCCATCATGTCGATGATTTCCATAATTTCCATAATCAAAACTCCCTCTGTATAATTATATTTTATCTTTGATTTTTTCTATAACGTTTAAAGGTGCAAGACCTTCAAGCTCACCCTTATATTTTGCGACTTCCTTAACCATACTCGAACTGATATATGAGTACTTGGAGTCGGTCATCATAAACATCGTTTCATATTCAGGATTTAGTGCTTTATTTAAAAGTGCCATTTGAAATTCATATTCAAAATCTGCAACAGTCCTAAGTCCTTTTACAATTACCGACGCACCGTTTTGCTTTGCAAAATCCACCAAAAGCCCACTAAACACATCACAGCTGACATTCGGTAAGTCTTTAATTTCCGCATCAATCATCTCTTTACGCTCGTTAGCGGTAAAAAGCGGATTTTTATTTATATTGTCAAGCACTCCGACTATGAGCTTATCATAAAGCTTTGACGCACGTCTAATTATATTCAAATGTCCGTTTGTTATCGGGTCAAAACTTCCCGGATAAACGGCTACTCTCATAACAGTCACCCTCTTTTATAGACTGTAACATAGCTTCTGCCATATTTTTTCTGCTTTATCTTGCTGATTCCCGAAAAATCCCCGTGTTCGTCTGAAAAATCGCTTTCAAGCACTATAATTCCACCAAAATCCAAAATCTCACGTTCAATAATTTTTTCGATAATCGGGGCAATAAAGCCCTTATTATACGGCGGGTCAAGAAATATAACCGAAAATTTTTCGCAAGTATCAAAAAGAAATCGCATAGCCTCACAATGCACAATTTTTACATTGTCAAAGCCCAAATTGTCGTTGTTTTTCTTTATCACAGCAACCGAATTTGCATCTTTATCGACGCAAACCGCACTTTTAGCACCGCGGCTTACCGCCTCAAAGCTAAGTGCTCCGCTCCCTGCAAAAAGATCTAATACACGGCTACCAGGAACATAATCCTGAATCAGATTAAACATTGACTCTTTGACTCTGTCGGTTGTAGGACGGATGTCCATCCCCTCAAAATCGCAGAGCTTATGTCCCCGTTTTGTACCTGCAATAATTCTCATATCAATCTCCCGACTGTTTACCTAAATATTGTACCCTATATTTTTGAAATCGTCAATCTTTTTTTACATTTTTTTGATAATTTTGTAAAAAAAACATAAAAATTTAGTTTAAAATGACGCTTTCGGGGATAGCATTATAAGCCTTTTCAAAAAGTTTTTTCTTTTCCGTGGGCGAAATTTCCACTGAATTTTGCATAATATCTTCCGTTGCCAAGTCTGCAAGTTTTAAAATATCGGTATCGCTTACTAAATTTGCGATTTTCATTTCGGGCAGTCCGTGTTGGCGTGTTCCGAAAAAGTCCCCCGGACCTCTTAGTTTTAAATCCTGTTCGGAAATATAGAATCCGTCGCTTGATTCGCACATCGTTTTCATACGCTTTTTGGAAAGTTCGCTTTCCTCACCGGAAATCATTATGCAATATGCCTGCGTATCGGAACGCCCGACACGACCTCTTAGCTGATGAAGCGTCGCAAGTCCGAATCTTTCCGCGTTTTCAATTATCATTATGTTACTGTTTGGAACATTTACGCCGACTTCAATGACCGTTGTCGAAACAAGTACATCTATTTTCCTGTCCAGGAAATCACGCATAACGGCGTCCTTTTCCTCTGCTTTCATCTTACCGTGCATAAGTCCGACAGAAATGTCTGAAAACGCCGTTTTAAGCCCCACAAAAATATCTTTGGCATTTTTTAAATCCTGTTTTTCGCTCTCTTCAATAAGCGGACATACAACATACGCCTGCATACCGAGTTTTACATTTTTGTAAACAAAAGCGTACGCCCTTTTTCGCATATCTTTTCCAACTGCGTATGTTAAAACAGGCTTTCTGCCTTTGGGAAGTTCATCAAGCACCGATATATCCAAATCACCGTAGAGAATTAGCGAAAGCGTTCTGGGTATAGGCGTTGCCGTCATTATAAGGATATTGGGATTTTCACCCTTTTCGGCAAGGTTTGCTCTTTGCGAAACACCAAAACGGTGTTGTTCGTCAGTTACTGCAAAGCCGAGATTTTTATACTCGACTTTGTTAGAAATCACCGCATTTGTGCCGATTATCACATCATATTCGCCGTTTTTTATATCCTCATACATTTTTGTTTTATTCTTGGTACTGCGTGTTAGTAGTGCAATTTTTATGTCCGTTCCCTTAAAAAACTGCGAAAAAGACTCAAAGTGTTGAAACGCCAAAATCTCGGTAGGTGCCATAATTACCGATTGAAAGCCGTTTTTATATGCAACAAATATACCCACTGCCGCAACAACCGTTTTTCCTGAGCCAACATCACCCTCTAAAAGACGGTTCATCGCAGTATCTTTTTTAAAGTCTGCACATATTTCTTCAATCGCTCTTTTTTGTGCATTTGTTAGTGTATATGGAAGCGTTTTTATGAATTCCTTAGCACATTCGGTATCGGAAAACGGTGTTCTTGTCGCCTTTTGATTGGCATTACGCCGATTTGCAAGTGCCAGACGCAAAAGCAGTAATTCCTCAAAAACAAAGCGTTTTCTTGCCGACTCATAGTTTAAAAAGTTATCGGGAAAATGTATATTTTGCATAGCAAAATTTATTTCGCATATTCCGTACTTTTGGCGAATAGCCGTCGGTATGTATTCTTCTAAATTCCCTGCCTTTTTTATTGCCTCCTCCATAAGCGTTGCCAGAGTTTTTTGCGTCAGGTTTGCCGAAAGCGGATAAATCGGAACAATTTTGCCGATAAAATGCTGCTTCTGCGGCATTTCATAAACGGGATTTTCAAGCTCTTTTTGATGCCCTTTGACCGCAATTTTGCCGTAAAAAAGCACATTATCGCCTGTTTTAAAAACTCCTTTTACAAAGCGGTTATTGTACCACAAAACCCTGATTTGCCCCGAATCGTCAAAGACCGTCATCTGATAAATCGTGAAATTTTTTCTTATTCTTGTTTCACGCACAGGCGAATAGACGGTAGCTGAAATGCACACATATTCCCCGTCTTTTGCGTCACGAATGTCGCAAAAATTTGTTCTGTCTTCATAGCCTCTCGGGAAATAGTATAGTAGTTCCTCTACCGTTTTAATGCCTTTTTTTTCTAAAATCTTTGCCCTTTGCGGTCCGACGCCGTTTAAGGTTTTAATACTTTCCATATCTACTCAACAGAAATAATATAGTAGTAAAGAGGCTGACCGCCGTACTTTACAAAAACTTCCGTGTCCTCAAAGGTATCCTCAATCTTTTCCGCCACTGCCTTTGCATCAGATTCCTTTATGTTTTCGCCGTAATAAACGGTTATAAACTCGCTGTCCTCCGTCACAATGCCGTCTAAAAGTGCAAAAAGCACATCATCAGGGTGTTTGCCGACTTCCGATATACTGCTTCCGACAAGTCCTAAAATATCACCTTTTTTAATCGTCTTTCCGTCTGCCTCGGTATCGCGAACGGCATAGGTAATCTGTGCTGATGTAACGCTTTTTACCGCTTTATTCATAGCCGTTTCGTTATCTTTTGGGGATTTCTCGCTATTAAATTTCATTATGGCGGAAATGCCCTCGGGAATAGACCTTGTCGGGATAACGACAATATTCTTTTGCGAGATTTCCATTGCCTGATTTGCGGCAAGAATTATATTCTTGTTATTCGGCAATACGAAAATCGTTTCGGCGTTTACGCCGTTTGCCGCCGCCAAAATATCATCTGTGCTTGGGTTCATTGTCTGACCGCCCTCGATTACGGTGTCCGCTCCCAAATCCTTAAATATGTTTGCTATTCCGTCACCCGCACAAATTGTCACAAACCCATACTTTTTGAGTTCTTTCGGCTCATCAGCCTCTTTTATAAGTGACTGATGCTGATGCTTCATATTGTCTATTTTAATATTTATCATAGTGCCCAGCTTTATCGCATTTTCAAGAATAAAGCCCGGGTTATTGGTATGAATATGCACCTTTACGATATCGTCGTCATCAATTACGAGCATACAGTCGCCTGTTTTTTCTATTGCCCGTTTAAAATTCAAAACATTTACGCCCGAGTTGCGTTTTTCCACTATAAACTCGGTGCAGTACATATACTTAATATCTTTTGTGTCTATGTTTTGTTGTGCCGTATCGGATTTTTTAGCCGTTTCCGCTTCCGGCGATTTTTCACATTCTACTATCTTTCCGCTTTCGAGGTAATATAAAACGCCCTCTAAAATGAAGACCCAGCCCTGTCCGCCTGCGTCAACAACACCCGCCTTTTTGAGTGCGGGAAGCATATCAGGTGTTTTTGAAAGTGTAGCATTTCCGACTGTAACTGCTGATTTTATCACTGACAAAACATCATTTTCCGCTTCGGTCGCGGCTTTTGCGGCAGCTTTTGCGACTGTCAAAATTGTACCCTCGGTTGGGTTCATAACAGCATTATAGGCAACCTCCGAGCCTTGCATTAGAGCGTCTGCAAGTTCATGTGCATCACATTTATTCTTACCTTTTAAACTTTTAGCAATACCTCTGAAAAACTGCGACAAAATAACACCCGAATTCCCCCTTGCACCCCTTAGCGTTGCAAAGGACATAACATCAGCTATTCTTGTCACTGAATCGGACTGCACCTCTAAAAGAGATTTTGCCATATTTTGTGCAGTCATTGACATATTTGTTCCCGTGTCGCCGTCCGGCACCGGAAAAACATTCAGCTCATCTACCGTATGCCTTTTGTTATACAAATTATTCGCACCCGACAAAAACATCTGTGCAAGGATTTTTCCGTCTATCATATCTACTTACTCCTTAACCCTCACAGATTCTACCAAAACATTGACTTTGGTCACTTTAAGTCCTGTATTATGTTCAAGCTGATATTGCACATTATGCACGATACTGTCGCAAATTGCATTTATATTAACACCGTATTCCACTATAATATGAAGGTCAATGACTATGCCGTTTTCCTCAACGCTTACAGATATTCCCTTTGACATACTATCTCTTTTTAAGAGCCTTATAACTCCGTCCTTTTTGCTTTTGGACGCCATTCCGACAACGCCGTAGGATTTTGTTGCAACAAATCCTGCGATAGATGCAACTACATTACTGTCAACCGAGATTTCGCCCAAATCACTGTTTATCAAAATTGACATTATTATCACCCTTTCTGTTTTTGCATACAAATACACAAGTATATTTTACTATATTATTTCCGATTAGTCCATAGGTAATGTGAAAATAATATTACATTTTATGATTTTTATTGAAAAGTACCAAAAAAAAATATATAATTATTCAAAACAGGAGTGTGAAAATGGAGGGATTTTATGGCAAAACGACACTATTTGACAAATTATCTGTCTGAGCTTCCCGATTTTGTTTTTACATACATTGAAGAATACTACACAGGCGAGAGTGTGAACACGCAGCTCGGTTACAGCCTTGATGTACGCATTTTTCTTAACTATCTGCGACAGTTTAAATTCCGAAACATTGAAAAAAACGAGGATTTTACGCCGCAGGATATGGAAAAGGTGACGCCGAGCGACTTAATTCGGTTTAAGGCGTATTTAAGGGAATATGAAACGGAATACTTATCCCCCGCAGGAAAACCCGTAAAGCGTATTTGCAAAAATTCCGCATACGGTATAAACCGCAAATTATCCGCTGTTCGAGGGCTTTTTATATACCTTTACAAGACCGAACAACTGTCGCAGAATGTCACCGACAAGGTGGATTTTGCGAAGCTTCATCAAAAAATAAAAAAGCCCCTGACAAGTCAGGAAACTATGCTTTTAATAGATGTTATCTATAACGGCGAAAAATATTTTGAGGGGCGGACTTTGACCGAATACAAAAACAAAAAAGAGCGTGATATTGCCATTTTTACCACATATTTAGGTACAGGAATCCGTGTTAGTGAGCTTGTAAATTTGCAGGTTACCGACATAGATTTTGAAACTCAATCCTTTATCGTAACACGAAAAGGCGGTGACCAGCAGGAAATATTTATGCCTGTTCAGGTGAGTAACGCCCTTTATGATTATCTCGTAAAAGGAAAGGACCCTGTCCGTGACAGCGGACCGCTATTTTTGGGGCGTTCGGGAAAACAGCTGACAACGGCGGCGGTTGAAAAAACGCTTAAAAACTACTGCCACACAGTCGACATAACACACCCCGACAAAACCCGTCCTCACGCACTTAGGCGTACCTTTGCCTGTCGGCTTTTGGAGGACGGCGTGGATATAAAAATGGTTGCCGAGCTTATGGGACACAAGAATATCGAGGTTACGCACAGATACTACGCACAATACAGCAGCCAGAAACGGCGTGAGGTTATGCAAAATCTTGATGTTTTAAAATTGCCTGATGATGAAGACTAAAAAAAGAAATTACCATTCGGTAATTTCTTTTTTGTTTTACAGTTTTTCTATTTTATCTGCCAAGTTATCAATCCAGTCGCCGTCAAAAAGCTCAATCATGCCTGTATCACAGGCAACCGAGAGCTTTTCGTCTATCGGGATTTTTGAAACGGCTTCTATTCCCTCTTCTTTCGCAAAATCCTCAATATGACTATCCCCGAAAATGCTATGCTTTTTATGGCAGTCGGGACATTCAAAATAGGACATATTCTCGACTAATCCCAAAACGGGAATTTTCATCATTTTTGCCATATTTATTGCCTTTTGAACAACCATTTTAACAAGCTTTTGCGGAGATGAAACAACTACGACCGCATCTATCGGCAATGATTGAAAAACGGTAAGCGGCACATCTCCCGTACCGGGCGGCATATCGACAAACATATAGTCAACATCAGTCCAGATAACATCTGTCCAAAACTGTTTAACAACTCCCGCAATCACAGGACCACGCCAGATTACAGGGTCGGTTTCCTTTTCAAGCAGCATATTTGTTGAAATAATCTGCGTTCCCATCTTTGATTTTGCAGGGAAAAGTGCCGTGTCTGTACCCTCTACCTTCTGATTTATCCCAAAGGCTTTTGGGATTGATGGTCCTGTTATATCGGCGTCAAGTATTGCCGTGTTATATCCCCTACG
Organism: Clostridia bacterium; assembly: GCA_017551095.1. GTDB lineage: Bacteria > Bacillota > Clostridia > UBA1381 > UBA1381 > UBA1738. The sequence continues at coordinate 21,425 of JAFZMQ010000036.1, forward strand.
TTCCATTATTACCGCCAAAAGCGAGGTTACAAGCGATTTTCCGACGCCGCCCTTGCCGCTGACTATACCTATTACCTTTTTAACTTTTGAAAGTTCGTTCGGCTTTTCCAAAAAGCTTTGCGGCTCTCTACTGCCGCAGTTTTCGGAACATTCCGAACAGTTATGACTACATTCTTCTGCCATTATTTATTCTTCTCCTCTTTTATAAGTTCTGCTACTGATGCTGCAAGTCCGGCTATTCCTTGTATCTGTGACGGGATAATGATTTTTGTTGCCTTTCCGTCAGCCGCTTTTTCGAAGCTTTCCAAAGACTTAATTGCAATATATGCCTCGCTCGGATTTGCCTCGTTGATTTTTCTGATACCCTCGGAAACGGCAGTCTGCACACGAATAATCGCCTCTGCCTGACCTTCCGCCTCTTTTATTGCCGCTTGTTTTTTAGCCTCGGCACGAAGTATTGCGGATTCCTTTTCGCCCTCTGCCATAAGGATTGCCGCCTTTTTCTCACCCTCAGCCTTTAAGATAGACTCACGGCGTTCACGCTCGGCCTTCATCTGCTTTTCCATTGCGTCCTGAATTTCTCTGGGTGGAATAATGTTTTTAAGCTCAACACGGTTTATTTTAATGCCCCAAGGGTCTGTCGCCTCGTCTAAGATAGAACGCATTTTTGTGTTTACAATATCACGGGATGTGAGTGTTTCGTCAAGCTCCATTTCGCCTATGATATTACGAAGCGTCGTTGCCGTAAGATTCTCTATCGCCATCATAGGACGCTCAACACCGTATGTGAAAAGTTTCGGATCGGTTATCTGATAATACACAACCGTATCTATCTGCATTGTTACATTATCCTTTGTTATAACGGGCTGCGGAGGAAAATCCACAACATGCTCCTTTAAGCTCACCCTTTTTGAAATCTTTTCAATGAACGGAATTTTAAGATGAAGTCCAACACCCCAAGTCTGACTGTATCCGCCGAAACGCTCAATAATGTAAGCGTGTGCCTGAGGCACAATTTTAATATTTGTGATGATCAGTGCGATTACAAGTATCGCTAAAATGAATAAATATCCCATAATTCTATCTCCTTACTATAAGCTTTACGCCCTCAATTTTTTCTACCGTTACCTTTTCGTTTTCCTCAATCGGCTGCCCGTCGTCCGAGCATATTGTCCATACGCTTCCGGCAACTTTCGCCTCGCCCGACAAGCCAAGCTCATCTGTTTTTTTTGTAACTACCGCGGTTTTGCCTATCAGACTGTCCGCATTTGTGGAAATTTTTTTGTCCTTGGTCATTTTTTTGACTAACGGACGCGTAAGTGCAAGTAAAATTGCCGAGGACAGCACAAATACACCGATTTGCACCGCTTCACTTGCCCCTACTGCATACGCAATCATCGCACAAACACTGCCGCCCGCAAACCATATGGAAACGATTTGCACGGTTACAGACTCGATGACTCCGAACAAGATAGTCAAAAAGAGCCAAACATATCCCATAATATCTACCGCCTTTCCTCAAAAGACTTTTTGGCAAAAATTTTGCCGATTTGATTCTATCACAATCACATTATTTTTTCAAGTCAATGCACTATATTTTTATATTGTATTGCAAAAATTAGTTTTTTATGTTATAATTCTGTCGTAATTTGCAAAAAAGAAGGTTTTTTAATATGAATCGTATGTTATTTACATCTGAATCGGTAACCGAGGGACATCCCGATAAGATTTGCGACTGCATTTCCGATGCTATTTTAGACGAAATTTTAAAGCAGGACCCAAATGCCCGTGTTGCATGTGAAACTACCTGCACCACAGGGATTGTATCTATAATGGGAGAAATCTCCACGACCTGCTATGTCGATTTCCCAAAGGTTGCACGAAATGCAATTTTAGAAATAGGCTACGACCGTGCTAAATACGGCTTTGACGGCAACACCTGTGCGGTTGTTACCGCAATCGACGAGCAATCGCCTGACATTGCTATGGGCGTAAATGAGGGATTTGAGAATAAAAACGGCGAAAACGATATAGAAAATTCCAACGGTGCAGGTGACCAAGGCATGATGTTCGGCTATGCTTGTAACGAAACGCCAGAGCTTATGCCGCTTCCCATTTCCCTTGCACACAAACTTGCAAAAAGGCTTACCGAGGTACGCAAAAACGGCACTTTGCCATATCTGCGGCCTGACGGCAAAACGCAGGTTACGGTTTTATATGTTGACGGAAAACCCGTTTCTGTCGATACCGTTGTCGTATCCTCGCAACACGCTCCCGAGATTCCTTTGGAGCAAATTCGGGAAGATATAATAAGAGAAGTTGTAAAAGCGGTAATAGACGAAAAATTGCTTACAGACAGTACAAAATACTATGTAAATCCGACAGGGCGGTTTGTTGTGGGCGGTCCGCAAGGTGATTCGGGACTTACCGGGCGTAAAATTATTGTTGATACCTACGGCGGATATGCCCGTCATGGCGGCGGTGCATTTTCAGGCAAAGACCCGACAAAAGTGGACAGAAGTGCTGCATACGCAGCCCGTTGGGTAGCTAAAAATATCGTTGCCGCAGGTCTTGCTGATAAATGTGAGGTGCAACTTGCATATGCAATCGGCGTTGCCCGTCCCGTTTCTGTTATGGTTGATACATTCGGAACAGGTACGGTCAGCGACGAGGCTTTGGCAAATGCCGTAAACAAGGTTTTTGACCTAAGACCTCACGCAATTATAAAAAATCTTGATTTACGGAAACCCATTTACAAACAACTCTCCTCCTACGGACATATGGGGCGTGAAGATTTGGGCGTCAAATGGGAAGAAACAAATATGACCGAGCGTTTAAAAGACGCTATTAAATAGTTTTTTAGAATTGAAAAATCCTCCTTTTTTAAGGAGGATTTATTTTAGTTCTTTTAAAAACCGTATTCCGAAGGGTATGGCACAGATTGATGTTATCGCGTCTGCAATAGGCTGGGAATACTGCACTCCGTTTATTCCCAAATATTTTGGAAGTATCAGTATAAGCGGAATAAAGAATATGCCCTGACGCATACAGGAAAGCAGCGTCGCAGTCCATGATTTTCCCGTAACCTGCAAGGTTGTACTGCAAATATTATTGATAGGAATCAGTATAAGTGCAAGGCACTGTGCCTTAATTGCCGTAACCCCGTATTCTACAACCATCATATCATCTTTGGTGAACATCGACATTATAGGCCGTGCAAACGCAAAAACAGGAAGCCCCAATATTATGACCACAAAAAGACTCAAAAAGTAGGTAAAAAAGAACGCCTTTTTTACCCTATCATAATTCTTTGCACCGTAGTTTATACCGAGTACGGGCTGATAACCCTGTCCTATACCGAGTATCACGGCAAAAATCATCATAAACACCTTGCCTACAATACTCATTGCCGCAACCGCCGCATCGCCGTACATGGCTGCACTGCGGTTTAAAAGCATTACAGCAATCGAGGCAAAGCCTTGTCTTGCAAAGGACGGAAGTCCCGTTTTGAAAATTTCGTAATATGTCATAAATGAGTGCGAAATTTTAAAAACAGATAATTTAACTGCACTTTTACCCGTCAAAAACAAGGATAAAAGAATCAAAAAGCTGATAATCTGGCTTAAAAGCGTGGCAAGTGCCGCTCCTGCCGTTCCAAGATTAAAATTGAATATAAAAAGCGGGTCAAGACCGATATTTAAAATTGCTCCCGAGGTTATGCCGAGCATCGCATAGTTTGCCTTCCCCTGATAACGCAAAACATTATTAAGAACATAAACGCCCATCATAACGGGTGCACCGAAAACTATATAGCGTCCGTAGCTTACGGCGTACGGAAGAATTGTTTCTGTTGCTCCGAAACTTTTCATAAAAAACGGCATTTGGAAAGAAACAGTCAGCACAATCAGGATTCCGAAAGCTATACCGAAAAAAAGCCCCGATGATGCAACTTCCGACGCCTCGTCACCCTTTTTTTCGCCGAAAAGCCGGGAAATTATACTTCCCGTACCCATGCCTATCGTAAAGCCTATTGCCTGAATTATCGCCATAAGCGAAAATACAACACCGACAGCTCCCGAAGCACTTGTGCCTATTCTTGACACGAAATATGCGTCGGCACTGTTATATATTGCTGATACCAGCATACTTATAACGGTGGGCACGGCAAGTGCCGATACAAGTTTCGGTATCGGTGTTTCGGTCATTTTTTTGTACTGTTTTTCTTGTTGATCCATCTTAATAATTGTCTACCTTTCGGATATGTTCAAAAGTTTCCGCTTCGCCTTTTTCTTTCAGCATTATTAGCCACTGTTCAAGCAGGTCGGAGGTTTCGCCGTCAATAAAACGCTTTTTCTTTCCGCCCAAAAAGTATTCTATCGGATGGGCGTCTGTGTAATTTTTCCCCTGATAAATCTTACTTGCCGCAACCCTGTCACAAAACATTTCCTTTACATATTTTATCGGCATCTTTACAGGGCCGTATTCACGCGTTTCGGGGCGGTAATCTGTCCAATATTCAAAATGATGTTTATTTCTGCCCTTGTGATGCATCCACGCATCTGAGTATCCCTTTTTAAGCCTTTCCCCAACATTCGGGCTTTTATCACCCTGATAATATTTTGCACCGAGCCAAAACTCCTTTGGCATATATTTTGACAAATCGTGAAAAAGCCCTTGCCATAATATCCCCGCTTTTTTGCAGTTTCTTATGACTTCATGCCTATGTTTTGTTATAGTGATAAAGTGTTTAAATGCTTTCATTATTATTCTCCCTTTTCTTATTTTTACATTATATCACAACTTTTTATTTTTTCAAGTACGGAAATTGTCTTTAATCTTTGACAAATTACATATTTTTGTGTATAATAATAGGTATGGGCGGAAATTTTTTTCAAAATACCGCAAAAAGAGGTTAGTTATGCAAAAGAGCAATACTGAAATTTCATATGTCAGCCCAAATTCTCTTGCTTATGATGCAGGGCTTTCAAAGGGTGACCGGATTTTAAAGGTTAACGGTCACGAAATTCACGATATTTTGGAATACCGCTACCTTGTTTCCGATTCGGAAGTCACCCTCGAAGTTGAAAAAAAAGACGGCTCTTTGGAAATAATAACAATCGAGAGTGATTACGAGGATTTGGGCATTGAATTTTGCGATGCACTCCTTTCTGATGCAAAATCATGCAAAAACAAGTGTATTTTTTGCTTTATTGACCAACTTCCGAAAGGTATGCGTGAAACGGTTTATTTTAAGGATGACGATACGCGGCTTTCCTTTTTGCAGGGGAACTATGTAACTTTAACAAATGTATCCGAAGAGGAGCTTTCCCGCATTGTTGCCATGCATATATCCCCCATAAATATTTCTGTGCATACTACAAATCCTGATTTGCGTGTTAAAATGCTGAAAAACCCTAATGCCGCAAAAATTTTCGATACTATGAAGATGCTTTCGGCTCATGGGATTTCAATGAACTGCCAGGTTGTGCTTTGTCCGGGTTATAATGACAAAGCCGAGCTTGACCGCACAATTTGCGATATTGAGTCGCTCTACCCGTATGTTATGAGCTGTTCTGTTGTACCTGTCGGGCTTACAAAATGCCGTGCGGGACTTACCGAGCTTACGCCTTTTGACGCTCTTTCATCTTTGGAAACGGTGCGGCAGATTGAAAAGTATCAAAAAAAATTCCGTAAAAAATATGGCATAAACCTGATATATGCCGCTGATGAATTTTATATAAACGCAAAACTGCCCATTCCGAAGGCAAGTGAATATGACGGATTTCCGCAGATTGAAAACGGTGTTGGGCTTATCGCGTCAATGCAAGAGGAATTTGACGAGGCAATAAAGCTTGTTAAGCCAAATAAATACCGTCGTAATGTTGCTATTGCGACGGGCGAAATCGCATACGAATTTATTAAATCACTTGCCGAGCGGCTTATGGATAAGTGTGACGGGCTGAAAATCACCGTTTTTCCTATTAAGAACGAGTTTTTTGGCGGCGGAGTAAATGTTTCGGGATTGGTTACTGCAAGTGATATTTTATCGGCTATTCCCGATGCGTCGAAATTCCGTGAGCTTTTTATAACCGAATGTATGTTAAAAAGCGGTGATGATGTTTTTTTGGACAACATCTCACTTTCGGAGCTATCTAAAAAACTTGGCGTTAAAATAACACCGACACCGAATGACGGATATATATTTATAGAGAACATTTTAAATACGCAATTAGAATTCTAAGGAGAAGAAAATGAAACCTATTGTTGCCATTGTAGGAAGACCTAATGTCGGAAAATCGACACTTTTCAATAAAATCTCAGGTCAGCGTATCAGCATTGTCGAGGATACCCCCGGTGTTACCCGTGACAGAATTTTTGCTGATTGCTCGTGGCTTTCAAAAAACTTCACTTTAATTGATACAGGCGGTATTGAGCCTAATACAAAGGACGAAATTCTCGCAAAAATGAGATTACAGGCAGAACTTGCCATAGAAATGGCTGATGTGGTTATTTTTATGGTAAATGTCTGGGACGGAGTTACCGCAAACGATTTAGAAATCGCATCAATGCTCCAAAAATCAAAAAAGCAGACGGTTATTGCCGTAAACAAGGCGGACAGCATTGGTGAGCCGCCTATGGCATTTTATGAGTTTTATAATCTCGGGCTTGGCGACCCGATTGCAATTTCATCAACACACGGGCTTGGCGTTGGCGACCTTTTGGACGAGGTTTGCAGTCACTTCCCCGAAGATAGTGATAACGAAGATGATGAAAATGAAATAAAAGTTGCCGTAATCGGACGCCCGAATGCAGGAAAATCAAGCCTTATAAATAAGCTTTTGGGCGAGGAACGTGTTATCGTTTCGGATATAGCAGGAACTACCCGCGACGCAATAGACTCGCATTATGAGAAAAACGGGGACAAGTTCCTCTTTATCGACACCGCAGGTATGCGTAAACGCAAAAAAATTGACGAAAATATTGAGCATTACAGCGTTGTCCGTTCACTTGCGGCAATAGACCGATGTGATGTTGCCATAATTATGCTTGACGCCATTGACGGCGTAACCGAACAGGATACAAAAATTGCAGGTTATGCTCACGAAAAGGGAAAAGCGTGTGTTATCGCGGTGAATAAATGGGACGCTGTGGAAAAGGACAGCAAAACCTTAAATTCCTTTACTTTGCGTGTTAAAGAGGGGTTTGCGTTTATGTCATATGCCCCGATTGTGTTTATTTCCGCAAAAACAGGACAACGCATAGATAAGCTTTTAGACGAGGTAAAACTTGCAAATACCGAACATAAACGCAGGATTTCAACAGGTATGCTAAACGACATCTTGTCTGATGCGGTATCAAAGCAGCAACCGCCGTCAGACAAGGGAAAACGGCTAAAACTCTACTACGGAACTCAGGCTTCCACAGAGCCTCCGACCTTCGTTTTATTCTGTAATTCAAAGGATTTATTCCACTATTCGTATTTGCGGTTTATTGAAAACCAAATCCGTGCAGCTTTCGGATTTTCAGGAACGCCTATACACTTTATTCTAAGAGAAAAAAGTGAAAAAGACAATTAACGGGGTGATAAAATGTTTACTGTGATTACTGTTTTCGTGGCTTTAACGGCATATTTTATTGGAAGTATAAATACATCTGTAATACTTTCCAAAAGCTTTTACGGCGAAGATGTGCGTGATTCAGGCTCGGGAAATGCAGGGGCTACAAATATGCTACGCACCTACGGCGTTGGCGTCGCTGTACTTACGCTCATCTGTGACATATTAAAAGGGGCGTTAATCGTACTCCTTGCAAATTGGCTCGATATTTTGTTTACGGCATACTTTAAAGGTTATCCTCTGTCCGATTTTGAAAATATGTATCTTTTTGGAAATCTAAAATATATTGCAGGTATTTTTGTTGTTTTAGGTCACGATTTTCCGCTTTGGTTTGGGTTTCGCGGCGGAAAGGGCGTTTCCACAAGCCTTGGTGTTATCCTTGCACTTAATTGGAAAATAGGGCTTATTGTGCTTATTATAGCTCTTTTGATAATGATTTTTTCAAGATATGTTTCCTTGGGTTCGGTGACAGCCGCAATTGTGTATCCATTCATTGTGCTTACATATATTTTTGCCGGTGAGGAAAAGCTTTCCGAAAATGCCGTTTATCTTATAATGGCATTTTCCCTTGCATTTTTGCTTATTATAAAGCATCACGCAAATATAAAAAGGCTTAAAGACGGTACAGAAAACAAGCTTTTTGCAAAAAAAGCGGAAGATGCCGATAGTGAAGAGGAAGAAACCGACGAAGAGGAAACTTTTGAGGAGGAATAATATGAAAATTGCAGTTATTGGCTCCGGCAGTTGGGGTTGTGCGGCAGCAATTCTATTAGCAAAGAAAGGCTATGATGTTTATCTTTGGAGTTGGCAGCAAGAGGAAACGGACAGACTGAATAAAGACCGCGAAAATAAGGATGTTCTGCCGGGAAAGCATTTTCCCGATAATATAATCTGTTCGCACGATATGGCGTTTTGCGTAAAAGACGCCGACCTTATTGTAACGGTTGCTCCGAGTATTGCAACGCGTTCTACCGCAAAACAGCTAAAAGAGTGCGTTTCAAGCGGGCAGGTGCTTGTGAACCTATCAAAAGGGCTGGAAGATGATACGCTTTTAACTCTTTCCGCAGTTTACCGCGAGGAGCTTCCAAACGCAAAGATTGCCGTAATGAGCGGACCGTCACACGCCGAAGAGGTGAGTATCGGACTCCCTACCGTAAATGTTGTTGCATCTTTCGACGAAGATGTCGCAAAATATATCCAAAATATTTTCAACTGCGACTTTTTCCGCGTCTATACGACAGATGACATTTTAGGTGTTGAGCTTGGCGGTGCAATTAAGAATGTTATTGCACTCTGTGCCGGTATTTCTGACGGCATCGGATATGGCGACAACACCCGTGCCGCACTTATGACACGCGGTATCGCTGAAATCAGGCGTTTGGGAATTGCTATGGGTGCAAAAGAGGAAACATTTGCAGGACTTTCGGGAATCGGCGACCTTATTGTTACCTGCACGAGTATGCATTCAAGAAACCACCGTGCCGGAATACTTTTGGGCGAGGGCTACACCCTATCCGAAACGCTTGAAAAGGTGCATATGGTGGTAGAGGGAGTAAATACTGCAAAGGCGGCATATGCTCTTTCGCAAAAATACGGTGTTTCAATGCCCATAACAGAACAGGCTTACAAGGTTTTATTTGAAGATAAACCTGCAAAAGAAGCGGTTAAAACTCTTATGAGCCGTGATTTAAAGCCGGAATTAAATTAGAAAAAATATTGACATATGCCTGTTTTTTGGTATATAATTATGAGAAATTTTAGAAAACGGAAAGGTTATGAAAATCAGTATGGAAAACCTAAAACTACCCGACGGGTATAAATCAATTCTGTCTTTAAAGGAAACGGAAATTGCAATAAAAAAGGTAAAGGACTTTTTTGAGCGTGATTTGGCGGAAAAGCTTAACCTTACAAGAGTTTCCGCACCCCTTTTTGTACGCCGCGACAGCGGTTTAAACGACACTCTAAACGGAGTTGAACGTCCCGTCAGCTTTGATATTATGACTATTTCAGGCGATTATGAAATTGTTCAATCCCTTGCAAAATGGAAAAGATTTGCTCTTTTGCATTACGGATTTAATCACGGTGAGGGACTTTATACCGATATGAACGCAATCCGCCGTGATGAAGTGACCGACAATCTCCATTCGGTATATGTTGACCAGTGGGATTGGGAGAAAATTATTGATAAATCGGAACGGAATTTTGATACGCTAAAAGCTACTGTGCGGCAAATTTACTGTGCTTTAAAAGATACTGAAAAATACATAGCCGGTGAGTATGATTTTGCCGATATATATCTTCCCGAGGATATATATTTCATAACCACCCAAGAGCTTGAAGATTTATATCCCGAAAAGACTCCAAAAGAGCGTGAATATGCTATTGCAAAGGATAAAGGTGCGGTATTTTTGATGCAGATTGGCGACACTTTAAAATCGGGCGTCATTCACGACGGCAGAGCTCCCGACTATGACGACTGGTCGCTAAACGGCGATATTATCGTCTATTATCCCGTTTTGGATATAGCCTTGGAGCTTTCATCAATGGGTATAAGAGTAGATGAAGACGCGCTTTTGAGGCAGCTTAAAATCCGCGGCAAAGAAGAAAATGCATCTCTTCCCTTCCAAAAGGCACTTTTAGACGGAAAACTCCCCTACACAATAGGCGGCGGAATCGGTCAGTCTCGGATTTGCATGTACTTTTTGCGAAAAGCTCATGTGGGCGAGGTTCAAGCGTCTGTTTGGCCGCCAGAAGTTTTAGAAGAATGTAAAAAACACGGTGTGAATATACTCTAAAAAACGGAGCGTATGCTCCGTTTTTTATTTAAAAAATTCCAAAAGTTCTTCCTTTGTAAGATTTGAAAGTGTTGCGGAATTTGTGCGTATCATATCGTCCGCTAAATTCCGTTTTTTCTCCTGCAATTTTAAAATTTGCTCCTCGATAGTGCCCCTCGTTGCAAGTTTTATAATATGAACCGCCCTTGTCTGCCCTATTCTATATGCACGGTCGGAGGCTTGGTCGACTGCTGCCGGATTCCACCACGGATCATAATGAATTACCATATCAGCACCGACAAGATTTAGTCCTGTGCCCCCTGCTTTTAAGGAAATCAAAAATACGCTTTTTTCTCCGCTATTGAATCTATCTGTCATATCTTTTCTCATATGCGGATTAGTTGAGCCGTCAAGATAAAAATATGATATTCCCAAGGCATCAAGTCGATTTTTTATAATGGACAGCATAGATGTAAACTGTGAAAATACAAGTATTCTATGCCCCGAGTCTATGCCGGAGGTCACAATATCCTCAAACAACATCAGTTTTCCGCTTTCCTTATCATAATCGCCGTCCAAAAGTGCAGGATGGCAGCAGATTTGCCTGAGCCTCATCAAGATCGAAAGGATACGCAGATTGTCTCCGCCATATTTTACTATTTCATTTACTTCCTTTTTGGAAATTGCAAGATAGGAAGCATACATCTTTTTCTGTGTCGGCGTCGGCTCTGCCAGAACGGTATTTTCTATCCTTTCGGGAAGTTCCGACAGTACCTCATATTTCATTCGCCGCATAACAAACGGCTTTATTTTCCGCCGCAAATTATCGGCAGCCTCATCATCACCGCCATGCATTATCGGCTTTTCAAAGCTTTCGGCAAACTGTGTCCGCTGCCCCAAATATTTTGGCATTACAAAATCGAAAATAGACCAAAGCTCCGAAAGGGAATTTTCGATAGGCGTTCCAGAAAGTGCGAAACAGCTTTTCGCCTTAATGCGTTTTACCGCTTTTGCACTAAGAGTTTTCGGGTTTTTTATATGCTGTGCCTCATCAATTACAAAACAGAAAAATTCTTTATTCTCATATTCCGATATATCCCGCCTTAAAAGCGGATATGAAGTTATGATAAAATCATACCCGTCGGTATCCAAAAGGGATTTTGTGCGTTCCTCCTTTGTACCGTCGATTACCTTTGCCGTAGCCTTTGGTGTGAATTTATTTATTTCGGAAAGCCAGTTATACATAAGTGAACTCGGCGTGACTACAAGCGTCGGCAAATCGCTTTTTTCGCTCATAACAAATGCGATTATTTCGAGCGTTTTGCCAAGTCCCATATCGTCTGCCAAAATACCGCCAAAACCGAGAGAACTCAGTTGTTTCAGCCAATGTACGCCTGTTTTTTGGTAATCACGGAGGACTTTATCAAGATAATCAGGGATGTTTGCCCTTGTTTTTCTGATATCGTCAATCAGCTTATCAAAATCGGCATTTGCCTCGGTTCTATCCCTTGTACCTGCCAGAAAAAGTGCATAGTTTTTAGAAAGCTCTTTTCTACGTTCTTTTAAATCGGAAAAGGAAAAATCAAGGCTTTCCAAAAGTTCAAAATCAGGAAGTCCCGACTCCAAGTCTAAAAATGCACCGCTTGTCATACGGTAGTATTTTTTCTTGTTCCTGACTGCACTTAAAATCCCTGCTATTTCGGAGGGAGAAATATCTGTTTCAAAGCCTACTTCCAAAAGGTCGATTTTGCTGTTATAAAAAATCTTATTTTTGATTTTCGGTGCATTTTGCATTAAAAGTGCGTCAAATCTCTGTGATGTGTGGATTTTGGCAATTTTTTGGAGTTCCTTTATGTCACGGGTTAAAAATGCATAAATCTCGTCATTTTCCATGAGGTACATATTCTGCCCCTCTATGTTAAAATGCCCGAAAAAAGACAAAATGTGCGACTCACTCACATAGTCACGAACTATTATCTTGCCTTGCTCCTCGTTTTTTTCAGGAAGCCTTAGCGTTATTTGTCCGTAGTTTACAGTTACCGCTGCCAAAATTCCGCCGTCAGTTTCGTCAAGATACACATTGAAATCCGGTTTACTGTCAACTATTACATCATCTATGCCTTGTGTTATTACGCCCTTTTGATTCTTTATCTTAGGCAGGACATTTGCCGCAAAGGAAATGGAATTATCGCCCTTAAAATCAATCTGTGTGCGGCTTTCGGTAGAAAGTGCGTTATAAATCGGCATATACCAGTTTTGCCACTCTTTGCTTGTTTCATATAAATCGCCGTCATACAAAAACCAGCTCCCGTCAGAAACAACCGAGAGTCCGCTCTGTATAACGGAAATATTGATATTATCATCTGTTGCCGTTACATCTACCAAAATATCGGGGTCTTCATGCTTTATCGCAAGATTTGTCTGCGGCATTCCGTTTAGAAAAAATGTGCAGTTTGCTTTTTCCATAAGCGGAAGAAGCCGTTTTGCAGTACTGTCGCCAAATTCACAAAATGTGAGTTTAGGTGCGTAAAATGCCGTTGCTTTCTGCTTATTTTCCAGAGCCTCCGCCAGAATATCAAGTATATCCTTTGAAGCCCCATTAAATTCGTAAATGGAATTGTTGTATGCTCTATGCTTTGAAAGTTTATATTCTTCGCCTGTTATATACGCTTTTAAAAAGTTTTCAACACTTCCTGTATTTATTTCAGAATTTCCGAGTTTTATTGACACAGAGTAACTGCATTCCCGTCTTGCATTTGTGTTAATATTAAAGCCAAATCCGATATTCATATGCTCTTTTTTCCGGTTTTGCTTTTCAAAATCACTGCAAAGCCTCGACGCTAATTTGTCGTTACTGTCCTCAAAATCGCCATCACTCAGAATTTCCGCCTGTCTGGTTTTTAAAGTGGCAACTATGTGTTTACAGCTTACCGACATTGTCTGATAATACGGACAGGTGCAAAAAGTTTCGGAAATTTTCCCGTTTTTGTCAAATCCGATATGCACATTATAGATTTTATCACTGTCAACAGATGCAACAATGCTTTTCTCGCTTCTTACCCTTATATGCACTCTTCCTTCTTTAAAGTAGTCGCATCCTGATTTATAAATATTTTCTGAGCAGATTTTTTTAATATCGCTGTCGGTAATTTTCAACATAGTTCCCTCCTTTCCGATTTTTCGGTATCTTACTATTATACTACCAAAATAGATTTATTTCAATAGTTTTTATTGCTTTTTTCTTCAAAATGTTGTAAAATGTAATGTAGATTATATTCAGGGGGATTTCGAAATGAAACTTTCGGCACTTAAAAATGTTGTTGCTATTGATTTAGGCACTGATTATACACGGATTTACTATAAAGGCGAAATTACGGTTGAGCCATCTGTTATTGCCTATGACTCCCAAGACGGAAATGTCATAGCAGCCGGCACAGAAGCGGCTGCTATGGAAGGGAAAAATCCTGCCCTTATCACCGTTTCCAAGCCTCTCACAAAGGGAGTTATAACCGATTTTGACTTAGCGGCTCAGATGATTCATATTTTTCTTACTAATATCATTGGAAATGTTATAAAGCCGAGAGTTTTCATAACAGTCCCATGCGGTGTCACCGACGTTGAAAAACGGGCAATTTGTGATATTTTGCGTGAATCGGAAATAAATGAGATATATGTTATTGAATCCCCGATAGCAGGTGCAATAGGTGCAAATTGCGATGTCACTCTCGCACGGGGAATGCTTTTAGTTGACATTGGCGGCGGAAAATGCGATATTGCCGCAATTTCCTTGGGACAGGCTATAATCGGGCGTTCAGTAAAGATTGCAGGTAATGATTTTACCGATATTTTGATTGATTATATTGCCGAAAAGAACAGTCTTTCTGTCGGCAGACAGTCGGCTGAAAGGCTTAAAAAGTCAATAGGTTGTGCCTTTATGCGTGAACATAACGATATTGATGAGATAAGCGGCTATAATATGCATCTTAAAAAGCCCGAAAAAATTGCCATGCGTTCCGAGGAACTTCGTGAGGCATTTTCACCTTTAATTTCACAGATTGCAGCTGAAATTAAGGCAACTTTGGACGAAATTCCGACAGAGCTTTTAGGAGATATAATGGACGACGGTATTTTGCTGATAGGCGGAGGCAGTCAGCTTTACGGTATGGCAAAGCGTCTCCGTGCGGAACTTAATATGAAGGTATTTTTGGCAGAAGATGCGGAAATGTGCGTCATAAAGGGTGCCGGATATGTTGCCGAAAATATGGACAAGATGCCGGATAATACATATATTTTTGCAAAGGCTTGATTATGAGAATTTTTGAAGATGAAACCTTGGAGGATTTGCAGATTGGCGGTCTTTCCCTGATACAAAAAAAGACGGGATTTCGATTTGGCATCGATGCTGTTTTGCTTTCCGATTTTGCAAAGGACATCCCCTCTCAAAAAACTCTTGATTTATGTACGGGAAACGGGATTATACCTATTTTGCTTTCGGCAAAATCCGATACAAACGAAATTTTTGGGCTTGAAATTCAGGAAAGTGTTTTTGATACGGCAATTCGCTCGGTAGAGCTTAACAGCCTGCAAAACAGGGTTTTTCTCACTTGCGGTGATGTAAAAAATGCAGCCGAAATCTATGGAAAACGGCAGTTTGACTTAATTACCTGCAATCCCCCATATATGCCAAAAGGCAGAGGCATACAAAATCCAAAAAGTGAGAAAATTATTGCCCGTCATGAAGTTTTATGCACCTTAGAGGATATTATAAGGGTATCAGCACAGCTTTTAAAGCATCGCGGACATCTTCTGCTTGTGCATAAGCCGTCGCGACTTGCCGATATTATATTTCTTATGCGTCAGAATGAAATTGAGCCGAAAAGAATACGGTTTATACATAAATCAATCAGCAGTGAGCCGTCTTTAATCCTTGTTGACGGCAGTTTTAAAGGCGGAAAAGAGCTTAGAATAATGCCGCCTTTATATCTATATAATGATGACGGCTCGGAAACGGACGAGCTTCGGGAGGTGTATGGAAGATGAGCGGTACTTTATATCTTTGTGCAACACCCATAGGCAATCTCGGCGATATTTCGGAAAGATGCCTAAAAACCTTGACAGAGGTCGATATTATTGCCTGTGAGGACACAAGACGCACCTTACAGCTTTTAAATCATTTCGGCATTAAAAATCAACTCACAAGTTATCACGAGCATAATAAAATTGAAAAGGGTAAAATTCTGATTGAAATGCTGAAAAGCGGCAAAAATGCCGCTCTTGTTTCAGATGCAGGTACACCTGCCATTTCCGACCCCGGTGAAGACTTGGTAAAAATGTGTATCGAAAACGAAATCACCGTGACATCTGTCCCGGGCTGCGTTGCAGGGGTAAATGCGCTTATTTTATCAGGGCTTTCTGCAAGGCGTTTCTCTTTTGAGGGATTTTTGTCTGTAAATAAACGGCACAGAACGGAGCATCTTAAAAGTCTTATAAATGATACTCACACACTTATTTTTTACGAAGCCCCACACAAACTGAAACGCACCCTTTCAGATATGCTTGAAATTTTAGGTGACAGGAATATCGCTATTGTCCGTGAGCTTACAAAAATTCACGAGGAAGTCATACACACGACTTTAAAAGATGCACAATTACTATATGAGGATACCTCGCCAAAGGGTGAATTTGTGATAATAGTAGAGGGTGCAAAAGAAATTGTAGTCGAAAACGACTGGGACTCGCTTACCGTTTGTGAGCATATAGACAGGTGCATCAAAAACGGCGAAGATATTAAAGACGCCATTAAAAAAGTGGCAAAAGAGCGTGGTTTGCCAAAGCGGGATGTATATAATGAATACCACGGAATCGGTGATATAAATGAATGACAAATTTGCAGTATTTATAGACATAGACGGGACATTAGCAGACGAAAGCGGTATAAATCCAAAAAATGCAGAAGCCATTTTAAAAGCAAGAGAGCTGGGGCATTATGTTTTCATAAACACAGGCAGAGCTAAATCATGGATATACCCGGAGCTTTTGAGCTATATTTCCTTTGACGGCATTATTTCAGGAATGGGCACTCTCATTGAGATTGGCGGAAAAACTATTTTTGAAAAACTCATTGACCGGGATTTTGTATACGAAGCTGCAAAACGATTTTTAAATACCGAAAACTGCTTTTTTATAAGCGGTGTAGAACACGGCTTTATTTTAAATCCTCTCCCCTTTTTTGAAAAATGGCATTTTAATACCATTGATAACCCTGATGACTTTAAAGGAAAATATAAAAACGAAAAAATCCAAAAAATCGAGATGTTCGGAAGAAATATATCCGAAGACGATAAACAGTTTTTAGCATCACATCTTGATGTTTATGAGCACAGTGTGTATATCGAAGCGTCTCCCAAAGACTGTTCAAAGGCAAAAGCAATTGACACTGTGCTTGACTACTTAGGAATAGATAAACGCAACTCAATAGCTATCGGTGACTCAATAAATGATATAGAAATGCTAAAAAGCACAGGTATATCTGTCGCCGTCGGCAACGCAATAGATGAGGTAAAGGAAATTGCCGACTTCATCTCAACTCCCTGCCGCGACGGCGGAGTAGGATATGCAATAGAGGAGCTTATATTAAAAAACTGAATTTATGTTTTAAACACTTCTTATTGAAGTGTTTTTTTACACCTTTTTTTTGAAAATTCATAGATATATAGTAGTATGATTTTTCGATTATAAAAGTTAACTGTCTCCCTTGTGTAAAGGGAGATGTCAACCGTAGGTTGACAGAGGGATTGTTATATCATAATTTGCATGTACTGCAACCCCTCAGTCGCTTTGCGACAGCTCCCCTTGCACAGGGGCGCCTGAATGTCTGTTTTCTGTTTTTTTTGACTTTTATGATCTGCTAATATGAATTTTTGAAAGGAGTGGGAACTATGTCCGACATAATTGTTATTGTAGGCTCGGTGACAAGTGCAACACGCCTGGCAAGGCGTATAAACAGCCAAAGCACTGAAATGGCAAGGGTTATAAGCACCCCCGCCGATTTGCATGTCCATTCCGGTTGCTCGTATTCGGTTAGGACTTCCCTTAAAAATGAGAGTATTGTCAGAAACAATCTTGGCGGTTTAAATATAAAAGGAATATTTATCGAAAAGCGTGACGGAAACGAGAGGTCTTATTATGATATATCTCGATAATCCTGCCACAAGCATGAAAAAGCCGAAAATTGTGTATGATATGATGTATAAAAATACCGTAAATTGCAGTGTGAATGCGGGGCGTGGCGGTCATTTTGCAAGTATCAAGGGTGCGGAGGGCATTATAAGAACTCAGGAAGCAATAGCAGACCTTTTTAATATAAAAACGCCTGAGCGGATTGCCTTTACGCCAAATGCAACCTACGCTTTAAATATGGCAATCAGCGGCTTTTTATCGCCAAGCGACCATGTTATCATAACATCAATGGAGCATAACAGCGTACTCCGCCCTGTTCACAGGCTTTGCAGTTATACTATTGTTGAGGCTGACCGACAGGGCGTATTAAATCCCCGTGACATTGAGTCCGCAATACTGAAAAACACAAAACTGATTATAACAACACATGCCTCAAATGTATGCGGAACAATAATGCCCGTAGTCGAAATAGGTAAAATCTGCAAAAAACACAATATCCCCTATCTTTTGGACACCGCACAAACGGCAGGAGTTATACCGATTGATGTAGAAAAAATGAATGTATCGCTTTTGGCGTTTTCCGGACATAAGGGACTTTTAGGGCCTTTGGGGACAGGCGGATTATATGTAGATGAGGGCATTGATTTAGCGCCGTTAATTGTCGGCGGGACAGGTACGGAATCGGCAAACCGAAACCAGCCGAAAAATATGCCTGATATGCTGCATTCTGGTACAATGAATACCCCTGCAATTATGACTCTTGCCGATTCTATAAAGTATATTAAAAGCATCGGTGTGAAAAATATAGGTATGCACGAAAAAAATCTTGCAATTTATCTTATTGACGGGCTTTTGAATATTGAAGGCGTAAGAGTCTACGGACTAAAAGACGGCAACCGCAACGGGACGGTTGCATTTAATGTTAAAAACGCTGATTCACAGGAAATCAGTGATATTCTAAATAATGATTATCAAATTGCCACACGCGGCGGATACCATTGTTCATATATAGCACACGAAACACTCGGAACAGAAAATCAAGGTGCAGTCCGAGCCGGATTTGGTGCATTTTCGACAAAATTTGAAGCGGATGCTCTACTTTTTGCCGTGTCCAAAATTTCCAAAAATATGCGTTAATTAAAATCTATGCTTTTTTATGGACAAATATTCAAAAAAATATCAAAAAAGTGTTGACAAAGTAGGTGTAGTCTGCTATAATTGGAAAAGTCAGCTGATTTGCAGCTAACGGCAAAAGCAGTATTTGCGGGTGTAGTTCAATGGTAGAATCCCAGCCTTCCAAGCTGGTCGTGTGGGTTCGATTCCCATCACCCGCTCCACTTTATACGCGTCTGTAGCTCAGTCGGATAGAGCAACTGCCTTCTAAGCAGTGGGCCAGGGGTTC
>JAFZMQ010000037.1 GCA_017551095.1 Clostridia bacterium
AGCGGGAGCAATCTCGTTCTTATACTTTTCTTGCATTCTCGACATTGTATGTTCTGCCTCCTTCCGTATCAGTCATTAAATGTCTCTTGACATTTTTTACAATATCTTACTTTGGAGCCGTCCTCTAAAATCTTTACGCCTGTTCTTGCAGCTTTGCCGCACTTTGAACAAACTCTCAAAACATTTGATGCATCAATTGCAGCAGACTTTTTGATAATTCCGCTTTCCTGTCCCTGCGCTCTTGCTTTTTGATGCTTCTTAACGACTGCAACGCCCTCAACTACTACCTTTCCCGTCTTCGGAAATGCTGTGATGACCTTGCCTTCCTTTCCTTTATCCTTGCCGGAGATAACTTTTACGGTATCACCGCGTTTTACGTGCATTTTATTCATCGTATTTACCTCCTTACAGAACTTCGGGTGCCAGCGACAAAATCTTCATATAGTCCTTATCGCGTAGTTCTCTTGCAACAGGCCCGAAGATACGAGTACCTCTCGGATTTTTATCGTCCTTTACGATTACTGCTGCATTTTCATCAAATCTGATATATGAACCGTCACTGCGTCTTGTTTCTTTAACTGTTCTTACCACAACAGCCTTGACAACATCACCTTTTTTGACAACGCCGCCGGGAGTTGCCTTCTTAACAGAACAGATGATTTCATCGCCAACAGCTGCATATCTCTTTTTAGAACCGCCCATAACACGAATACACATAACTTCCTTAGCACCTGTGTTATCAGCAACTTTTAAGCGTGTCTGTTGTTGTATCATGTTCTTTCCTCCTTATAGCAAAATGTAAAATTATTTTGCTTTTTCTACAATTTCAACCAATCTCCATCTCTTATCCTTGGACAGAGGTCTTGTTTCCATAACCTTAACCTTATCGCCTATACCGCATGCGTTTTCCTCGTCATGAGCTTTAAGCTTATAGGTTCTTTTAACAACTTTCCCGTAAAGTGCGTGTTTAACACTTTCTTCTATTGCAACTACGATGGTCTTATCCATCTTATCGCTTATTACTTTTCCGATTTTTGTTTTACGGTTATTTCTTTCCACTACATTGTCCTCCCTTCAAAATTCAATGTTATGACCTTCTTCATATTGCAGAATCCTCTAATTCTCTTTCATGAATGATGGTCTTTATACGAGCGATAGTTTTCTTAACATCTGAAATCTTTTTGGGATTATCGAGTTGGTTTATCGCAAGTTGAAATCGTAAGTTAAACAACTCTTCTTTGCATTCCTTTAACTTATCGTTAAGCTCCTGTACCGAGAGTTCTCTAAGCTCTGTAACTTTCATTCTTATTCACCATCCTTCGCTTCGCGTTTAACGAATTTACACTTGATGGGGAGCTTATGCATTGCAAGACGGAGAGCTTCTTTGGCAATCTCTTCCGAAACGCCGCCGATTTCAAACATAACTCTTCCCGGCTTTACAACCGCTACCCAATACTCCGGAGAACCTTTACCTGAACCCATTCGGGTTTCAGCAGGTTTTTGCGTGATAGGCTTATCAGGGAATATCTTAATCCATACCTGACCGCCACGCTTTGTGTATCTTGTCATAGCTACACGGGCTGCTTCAATCTGCCTTGAAGTAATCCAAGCAGGTTCTACTGCCTGTAAACCGTACTCGCCGTCGGATACAACGTTGCCGCGTGTTGCTTTTCCTTTCATTCTGCCACGCATTACTTTTCTATACTTAACTCTTTTTGGTAATAACATTATTTGTTGCCTCCCTTCGCACCTCTATCGGCTCTTGGGCGTCTTGGGCGTCTTTCAGGCTTTTCTTCTCTTTTTGAAGATGCAGATTCAGCCAAAACTTCACCCTTATAAATCCAAACCTTAACACCGAGTTTTCCGTATGTTGTAGAAGCCTCTGCAAAGCCGTAATCAATGTCAGCTCTTAGGGTTTGAAGCGGAATAGTACCTTCATGATACTGCTCTGTTCTTGCAATTTCTGCACCGCCTACACGGCCTGAAACTGCTGTTTTGATACCCTTTATGCCGCATCTCATAGCTCTGCCCATTACCTGCTTCATAGCACGTCTGAACGAAATTCTCTTTTCAAGCTGTGCTGCGATATTTTCAGCAACAAGTTGTGCGTTAGTATCAGGATTTTTAACTTCCATAATATTAACATTTACTGTTCTGCCTGTCATTTTTTCAAGTTGTACTTTAAGCTTATCTATTTCAGCACCGCCTTTACCGATAACGATACCCGGCTTTGAAACAAATAAAGTTACATAAATCTTGTTTTGTTTTCTTTCAACTGTGATTTTTGCAACTCCTGCATCATAACAGGACTTTTTAACAAAATTTCTTATATTATAATCTTCAACCAACTGGTTTCCGAATTCCTTTTTACCTGCAAACCACTTAGAATCCCAATCCTTTATAATTCCGACTCTAAGACCGTGCGGATTAACTTTTTGTCCCATAGGATTAACCTCCTTTTTAAATTATTCTTTTTCTTTTACTACTAAGGTTATATGACTCGTTCTCTTTAAAATCCTGAAAGCCCTTCCCTGAGCTCTGGGCTGTACCCTTTTAAGAGTCGGACCTTGCGTTGCGTAACATTCTGAAACATAAAGCTTTGATGCGTCCATTCCAAAATTGTTTGTAGCGTTCGCAATTGCGGATTTTAAAAGCTTTTCTAAGTGTTCACTTGCAGCTTTTGGAGTATTTTTTATAATACCCATTGCATAATTTGCGTCCTTACCTCTTATTAAATCAAGAACAATTTTTACCTTTCTCGGTGATATACGAGCATATTTAACACTTGCACGTGCTTCCATAATTGGAATCCTCCTTTCAAATTTGTGAGCTTTTAGCCCATAAAAATATCCGATATGCGTGGCACGAGGAGTTCGTACCCCGCTCTATACAGTTTTTTTATTTTGCAGCCGATGTCTTTGAACCAACATGACCTTTAAAGGTTCTTGTCGGAGCAAATTCACCGAGTCTATGACCTACCATATCCTCGCTGATAAATACCGGAACATGCTTTCTGCCGTCATGAACAGCTATTGTATGTCCAACCATCTCAGGAAAGATTGTGGAGGCTCTTGACCAAGTTTTTACAACCTTTTTTTCGTTAGCAGCGTTCATAGCTTCAATACGCTTCATCAAACGCTCTTCAACGAAAGGTCCTTTTTTAAGTGATCTACCCATTACGAAATCCTCCTTATATTACTTAGCGTTTCTTCTCTTAACGATAAATTTATCGGTTCTGTTCTTATGCTTTCTGGTTTTAAGTCCCAAAGCAGGTTTGCCCCAAGGTGTTACAGGAGCAGGACGACCGATAGGTGATTTACCTTCACCACCGCCGTGCGGGTGATCGTTAGGATTCATTACAACGCCTCGAACGGTAGGACGCCAACCCATATGACGCTTTCTGCCGGCTTTACCGATAGAAATGTTTTCATGCTGTTGATTGCCTATAATTCCGATTGTTGCCTTACAGTCAAGACGAACCATTCTTACTTCGCCCGAAGGAAGTCTTACCTGAGCATATTTACCCTCTTTTGCCATAAGCTGTGCAGATGAACCTGCCGAACGAACAAGCTGTGCACCTTTTCCGGGGTAAAGCTCAATGTTATGGATAAGCGTACCAACAGGAATATCCTTTAAGAAAAGTGCATTTCCTGCCTTAATATCAGCACCTTCGCCTGAAACTACCTTATCGCCGTCTGTGAGTCCCAATGGTGCTATGATGTATGCCTTTTCGCCGTCTTCATATTGAATAAGTGCGATATTGGCACTGCGGTTAGGATCATATTCAATACCGATTACGGTAGCTACCACGCCATCCTTTTGTCTTTTGAAATCAATTATTCTGTATTTTTGTTTATTTCCGCCGCCTCTGTGACGAACGGTAATTCTACCATATGAATTTCTGCCTGCGTTCTTTTTCTTTGAAGCCAGTAATGAACGTTCCGGCTCGAACTTTGTTATCTCCTCAAAGTCGGAAACTGTCATAAATCTTCTTGCAGGAGAGGTAGGCTTAAATTTTCTTATAGCCATTTTAAATTCCTCCTATATCTATAATTACATATCAAAGAACTCGATTGTCTTTGAACCCTTTGCAAGGGTTACGATAGCCTTTTTATAAGAAGCTCTTCTGCCCTCATATCTTCCCATTCTTTTAAGTTTGCCTGTAACATTCATTGTGTTTACATCAGCAACCTTAACTCCGAAAACTTCTTCAACGGCTTTCTTTATCTCTATTTTATTAGCGTCCTTGGGGACCTTGAAAGAGTACTTTTTAATCTCGTTGCCCTCTTTGTCAAAGGTAACCTCCATACTGCGTTCAGAGATGATTGGCTTTTTTATGATATCATGTGCGAATTTCATTATACAAGCACCTCCTCAATCTTGGAAACGGCGTCTTTTGAGATAATGAACTTGTCATGCTTCAAAACTTCGTAAGCGTTTAATACATCTACATAAGTAGGAGTTACGCCCTTAATGTTTCTTGCTGACTTATAAACATTTTCATCGCATGAGGCTGTTACAATAAGTGCCTTTGTGTCGATTTCCAATCCTTTTAATAGTTTTGCAATAGTCGCAGTTTTGATTTCGTCCATTTTCAAATCCTCAACTACGAAAATTTCATATGCTTCATATTTTGCAGATAAAGCAGATTTTAACGCAATCTTCTTTAACTTCTTATTTATACTGTATCTGTAATCACGGGGCTTTGGACCGAGTGCAACACCGCCGCCTGTCCATTGCGGAGCTCTTATGCTGCCCTGTCTTGCACGTCCTGTACCCTTTTGTCTCCAAGGCTTAATTCCTCCGCCTCTTACTTCTGTACGGGTTTTCGTGCTTTGTGTGCCCTGTCTTTGATTTGCGAGATAGTTTGTAACTACCGTATGCAAAACGGATTTATTCACTTCGGCTGCAAAGATACTATCGGAAACTTCCATAGAACCTGTCTTTACGCCTTCCATGTTATATACAGCAACTTTTGCCATATTCTATTCCTCCTTTCCGATAACCCTTACGCCTTTACACTGTTTCTGATTGTAACGAGTCCGCCCTTGTTTCCGGGAACAGCACCCTTAATCAAAATCAGATCATTTTCTGTGTCAACCTTAACTACTTCAAGGTTTTGAATTGTAACCTTTACTACGCCCATATGTCCGGGAAGTTTTTTACCCTTCATAACTCTTCCGGGTGCGGAACAAGCTCCCATAGAACCTGAACCTCTGTGATAACCTGAACCGTGAGCCATAGGACCTCTGTGAAGTCCCCATCTCTTCATAGGACCTGCAAAGCCTTTTCCCTTTGAGATGCCCGAAACATCAACTTTTTCACCTGCTTCAAAGGTGTCAGCCTTGATTTCGTCACCAACAGAGAGGCTAGACTCTTCAAGTCTTAATTCTCTTATATACTTGTTAGCGGCAACATTTGCCTTTGCAAATATTCCCTTTTGCGGCTTACTAAGAGATTTTTCTCTTACTTCGCCAAATCCTACTACTACGGAATTGTAACCGTCGGTTTCAACAGTCTTGTTCTGGATAACCGTACAAGGTCCTGCCTTAACAACTGTAACGGGAATTACCTTTCCGTCTTCGGCAAAAATCTGAGTCATACCCAATTTTGTGCCAATGATTGCTTTTTTCATTTTCTTCATCCTTTCTTTCAGTTATTGGTTCCCATAAAAGCAATAACGGGAACATGACCTGCATCATAGCCTTTGGCTACTGCATTTTAGGTCTTGCTTACTTTTGCACTACGTCAAACTCAACGCCTGCCGGTAAGTCAATCTTGAATAACGCTTCCATAGTCTTAGCACCAGGGACAACGATATCAATAAGTCTTTTGTGAGTTCTTCTTTCAAATTGCTCACGAGAATCCTTGTACTTATGAACAGCACGGAGTATCGTTATGATTTCCTTGTCTGTCGGCAGAGGAATAGGTCCTGATACCTTTGCACCTGTTCTCTTTGCGATTTCGACTATCTTTTCAGCCGATTGGTCAAGAACAGCGTGGTCATAAGCCTTTAACTTGATTCTGATTTTTTTTGCTGCTGCCATGTTTTTCCCTCCTAAATATTTTTTGGCCTGCGAGTGCTTTGCACTCAACACTTGCACGACAGCGGCGATGAAACACAACATCGCCGGGTGTTTCCTACATCACCCTAAATAAAGCCCGAACAGCACCTTTCGGCGAAAATTCGGGACGTTTCAGCCATAAAAACACGCAACTCAACCCTACCGCAAAACCTCTGTTTTGCAAGGAATAATGCTAATATGGCGTGACCTGTCGCCCGATTTCAAGAACCGGACATTCTCCACGGAAAAACCAGCATTTCGCTGCAACCTCCCGCTTCATCGTTTGTCAAGTGTCACAATGCGTCAATTATATAATATATAAGAAAATTTTGCAATAGTTTGGATGATTTTTACTTAAAAAATTTTTAACGAAATTTTAAGAAAAATATTATTAATTTTTGTGTATTTTGCACATATGCCCTGTATTTATTGAAATAAAAAACCGACTGAAACCAGTCGGTTTTTTAAAACTTTTTAATACATTCCGCCCATTGACGGGTCCATTGCAGGAGCCGCAGGAGGATTCTTTTCAGGCTTATCGGCAACCAAACTCTCGGTTGTCAAAACCATAGCCGCAACAGATGCCGCATTTTCAAGTGCCGACCTTGTAACCTTTACAGGATCAACAATTCCCGATTTTAACATATCGGCATATTCCTCTGTGAGTGCGTTAAAGCCCTCGCCCTTTTTACAAGCCTTTACCTTATCGGCAATTACGCTGCCCTCTAAACCTGCATTTTCAGCAATTTGTCTTACAGGCTCTTCCAATGCTTTTAAAACGATATTTACGCCCGTTTTTTCGTCGCCGTCTGTGCTGTCCAATAGCTTTGCAACTTCCGGAATTACATTTATATAACTCGTTCCGCCACCTGCTATTATACCCTCTTCAACAGCTGCCTTTGTAGCTGCCAAAGCGTCTTCGATGCGGTACTTCATTTCTTTCATTTCGGTTTCGGTTGCAGCACCGACCTTGATAACGGCAACTCCGCCGGCAAGTTTTGCAAGTCTTTCCTGCAACTTTTCCTTATCAAATTCAGATGTCGTATTTTCTATCTCTTTTCTGATTTGGTTTACTCTGTCTTTGATTGCATTCTTGTCGCCCATACCGTCAACAATAATGGTGTTTTCCTTTTGGATTTTAACCTGCTTTGCACGGCCTAATTGGTCAACTTGCGTATCCTTTAATTCCAAACCGAGTTCTTCGGAAATAACCTGACCGCCTGTCAAAATAGCGATATCCTGGAGCATTGCCTTTCTTCTGTCACCAAATCCGGGAGCTTTTACCGGAACGCACACAAATGTGCCTCTTAACTTATTGAGAATGAGTGTTGTTAATGCCTCGCCCTCAACATCTTCGGCAATAATCATAAGCTTTTTGCCCATCTGGACAATTTGCTCCAAAAGCGGCAGGATTTCCTGAATATTTGAAATCTTCTTATCTGTAATAAGTATATATGCATCATCCAAAACCGCTTCCATCTTATCGGTATCGGTTACCATATAAGGTGAAATATAGCCTCTGTCAAACTGCATACCTTCAACAATTTCGGAATATGTTTCTGCGGTCTTTGACTCCTCAACGGTTATAACTCCGTCAGATGTAACCTTTTCCATAGCCTCGGCAATAAGTTCGCCGATTTCGTCATTTGCTGCCGAAACAGCCGCAACTCTTGCAATATCAGCCTTACCGTTTACAGCCTTCGCATTCTTTAAAAGGTTTTCTACCGCAACCTTTACGGCTTTTGCAATTCCCTTTTTAACAATCATAGGATTTGCACCTGCGGTCACATTTTTAACTCCCTCACGCACCAATGCCTGTGCAAGAAGTGTTGCCGTCGTTGTTCCGTCACCTGCAACATCATTTGTCTTCGTTGCAACTTCCTTTACAAGCTGTGCACCCATATTCTCAAAAGCGTCTTCAAGCTCTATTTCCTTTGCTATTGTAACGCCGTCATTCGTGATTACGGGAGAACCGAACTTTTTGTCTAAAACAACATTTCTGCCCTTTGGTCCAAGGGTTATTTTAACTGTGTCGGCAAGTTGGTCGATACCACGCTCTAATGCGTGTCTTGCTTCCTCTCCGTACAAAATCTGTTTTGCCATATGAATCCCTCCTACATTACTCTACAACAGCCAAAATGTCGGACTGTCTTACTATTGTATATTCCTCGCCGTCAAGCTTAACTTCGGTTCCCGAATATTTCGCAATAAGAACCTTATCCCCGACCTTGACCTCCATCTTTATTTCTTTGCCGTCCACAACTCCGCCGGGACCTGCGGCAACAATCTCTGCAACTTGCGGTTTCTCTTTTGAGGCATTTGCCAATATAATTCCGCCTTTCGTTGTTTCCTCAGCTTCCAGCATCTTGATAACGACTCTGTCTGCCAACGGTCTAATGTTCATAATATCGCCTCCTATAAAGAATAATTAGCACTCTACTCCTAAGACTGCTAATACTACTATTATATATCTATTACTACCTTTTTCAATTCTTGCATTTTTCAAATATTGCGGTTTTTCTTACAAATTCTATTATATTCTTCCATTATCTTTAAAATACTCAATTTGCAAAATTTTCCAGGATTTCATATCCGTCCTCTTTGCAGTATGCATCAATGCCTTTTTTCAATTCGGCTATGTCTGTTTCGGGGTAATTTTCGGGGTTTATCTCCATTTTTGTTATCAATTTCTTTGACTCTCCGTTTACTTCATATAACGATAGCACTTTTTCATCAAGCAAAACCTTATAAGTTATGATTTTCGGCGTTTCTTCCGCCATTTCGTCATCATTTTCAAGCGTATTGCTTAAAACAGTTTTTGGTGCTACATCCTGTGCTTTTTTGTCTTCCTTTTTCCTTCCGCAGCCGCATAGCAAAAATGCAAATATTACAAGTAGCGGTATAAAAAATCTGTTTATCTTCATATTTATATGCCTCATTTCATATTTTTTGCTATTTTTTCCAATTTTCTGTGTTTTATTCAGACTAACTTTTTATCATTTTCTTATTGCATAAATTACTTTTTTGTACTATAATATAATTTGGTTATATATGTAATATTGGAGGTGCTATATTGAAACACGCAAGAAACGGCGGCTCAGGCAGTTCGTCAGGCAATCGCAAAAGTCCGAGGCAGACAAATCTTTCTGCCAAAAACAGTGTTATTGCAAAGAAAAAAGTATATAAAAAGAAAAACCGCAGTCTTGCAGGGCTTAAAGCTATCGCCGTGATACTTTTAATCGCCTGTCTTGTTGTCGTGCTTGGAGTGGGTTCGGGTATGTATGCGGCAATTTCAAAGGAGATTGACGCTATGGATTTTGATAGCGTTGCATACAATTTTTCCTCTACCCTGTTTGCTGATGATTCGAGTGGGAACTCCCACGAAATTGCACATCTTCATAGCGACGGCAACCGTGAATGGATAGATTCGGATAAAATCCCCGATATTGCAAAAATAGCTGCTGTTTCAATAGAGGACGAGCGTTTTTATAAACACAAAGGAATTGATTTAAAGCGTACCTTCGGTGCGACTTTGGGCTGGGTATGGGCAAAAATCACACACAGTTCGGTAGGCTACGGCGGAAGTACGATAACTCAGCAGGTTATTAAGAATATTACAAACGAAAAGGACAAAACCGCTACGCGAAAAATCAAGGAAATGATGCGTGCAGTAGCGTTGGAAAAGCGTTTTACAAAGGACGAAATCCTTACGGTATATCTTAATATTGTATATTTCGGAAATCAATGCTACGGAATAGAATCGGCATCAAAAGTATATTTTTCCAAAAATGCCGCCGACCTCACTATTCCGCAGGCCGCTATGATTGTCGGCATAACTCAGGCACCGTCACGGTATGACCCGTTCAGAAAACCCGAGGAGACCATAAAAAAGAGAAATACCGTCCTCAAAAAGATGTATAAATTAGGGCATATCAGCGAGGATGAGTACAAAAAGTATTCCGAATCAGCTCTTGGTGTAAACAGCAAATATATTTCACCATCATCTTCTGTTTACAGCTATTTTGTTGACCATGTCATAAATGATGTTGTGGCCGCCTTACAGACGGAAAAAGGCTATTCCAAGGACTTTGCAACGCAGCAGATTTTAGGCGGCGGTCTTAAAATATACACAACCATGAATTATGATATACAGGAGGCCATGGAAAGCGTTTACACAAACACTTCAAACTTCCCCGGTGCATCAAGCGGAACACAGTCTGCAATGGTTGTTATAGACCCTTACACAGGCGAGATTAAAGGCATTGTAGGCGGAATAGGCAAAAAAACCGAAAGCCGCGGACTTAACCGTGCTACGCAGTCAACGCGTCAGCCGGGGTCGTCCATAAAACCTCTTTCGGTATATTCTCCCGCCTTGGAAACGGGAAAGATAACAGCGGCGTCAATTATTAATGATTCTCCAATTACGATAGGTGAATGGACGCCAAAAAATGCTTATAAAGGTTTCAAGGGCGATATAACTGTCAGAAAGGCTCTTGAAATATCCTCAAATACTGCTGCCGTAAAAACATTAAAATCGGTAGGCATTGACACAAGTTATAATTTTATGACGAAAAAATATAATTTCTCGTCAATAATACCTGATGACAAAAATTACAGTCCGTTAAGCCTTGGCGGACTCACAAAAGGTGTTTCGGTCAAGGAAATGGCAGCTGCATATTCAGTTTTTGTAAACAAGGGCGTATATATAACGCCTCACACATACACAAAAGTCTTGGATAGCACAGGCAAAGTCCTGCTTGAATTTACACCGAAATCAAGCCGCGTTTTAAGCGAAGCAAATGCCTTTATTATGACGAGCTTTTTATACGAAGTTGTAAACGGAAGTGCCGGTACGGGCAGAAGTGCAAAACTTGCGAATATGCCGACATACGGAAAAACGGGTACGACTAACAGCAATCATGATAAATGGTTTGTCGGCTTTACTCCCTACTATGTCGGTGCGGTATGGTACGGTTACGACAACAAGCCGCAGGGTGTTTCCACAAACGCGTCTGTTTCTATATGGAAGAAGGTAATGGCAAAGGTTCACGAAAATCTTCCCGAAAAAGAAATACCCGTTCCGAGCAACGTGACTTCTGCATCAATTTGTCAGCGTACGGGAAAACTTGCATCCCCGGGATGTAAGTATGCACACGCGGAATATTTTGTGAAAGGCACAGTTCCATCAAAATACTGCAATAATTCAAGCGGCAACTATACAGATTCCGGAAATCAGGATGAGCCGTCTCCCGAATCGGATAATACTTCCGAAAACGGCGAAAACATAGATTCGGAAACAGGCGACAACTCGATAAATCTTGATAGCACTGAACATTCTGATAATAATGCTACACAGCAAATTCCGTCAGCAAGAGATAATCAACCGCAGTCACAAAGCGGCGGAGAGGATGTTATAACATTAGACTAAAACAAAAAGGAGGTTTATGCCATGATAAATGACATCATTGAACTTATAACGGAAAAACAGTACACCAAGCTGAAAGCTATCCTGTCCGATATGGAGCCGGTGGATATAGCACAGCTTTTTGAAGATTTACCGGAACGGTATATGCCTCTTTTATACAGACTTTTGCCCAAGGAAAGTGCCGCAGAAGTGTTTGTCGAGCTAGACTCTGACACGCAGGAAATGCTGATACGCGGTTTCTCCGATACCGAGCTTAAAGATGTCCTGGATGAGCTTTACTTGGACGACGCGGTAGATATTATTGAGGAAATGCCTGCAAATGTTGTAAAGCGTATCATAAGCCATTCCGCACCCGAAATGCGTAATAGCATAAACGAGATTTTGAAATATCCCAAAGACAGTGCCGGCTCTATTATGACAATAGAGTTTATCGAGCTGAAAGAGGATATGACAGTTCATGACGCGTTTACAAAAATCCGCAGAACAGGCGTTGATAAGGAAACCATTTATACCTGCTATGTCACAGACCGCAACAGAGTTTTGAAAGGTCTTGTTTCTGCGAAGGATTTGCTCCTTTCGGAAGAAGATTGTGTTATAGCCGACATAATGGAAAAAAATCCCATATGCGTTAACACTATGGACGATAAAGAGGATGTTGCAAGAGCACTTTCCAAATACGACTTTCTGTCCCTCCCCGTTGTCGATAACGAAAACCGTCTTGTCGGAATCGTAACCGTCGATGACGCTATCGATGTCATTGAAGAAGAGGCAACCGAGGATATTGAAAAAATGGCAGCTATCACACCTTCGGAAAAGCCGTACTTAAAAACAGGCGTTTGGGACACATTTTTGCAGCGAATCCCGTGGCTACTTCTTCTTATGATTTCCGCAACATTTACGGCAAGGATCATAGCACATTTTGAGAATGCCCTACAAAGTCTGGTAATACTTTCTACCTTTATCCCAATGCTTATGGATACGGGCGGAAATTCAGGAAGTCAGGCGTCTGTTACAATTATCCGCGGTATTTCGCTTGATGAAATCGAGTTTAAAGATATTTTTAAGACAATCTGGAAGGAAATCAGGGTATCACTTCTTTGCGGTATTGTTCTTGCCGCAGCAAATTTTATAAAAATGATGATTTTAAAAGAAGCGTCACTTCCCATAGCAGCCGTTGTATGCTTAACGCTTGTCTGTACCGTCTTTTTTGCAAAGCTTGTAGGTTGTACCCTGCCGCTTTTAGCTAAAAAAATCGGCTTTGACCCCGCCGTTATGGCAAGTCCTTTCATAACGACAATCGTTGACGCAATGTCGCTCTTTATCTACTTCAATATTGCAACTACGCTCTTGCATATATAAATATGAAGCAAAATAAATACCTCTTAAAAAAATGTTTTTTTCTGCAAAAAATAAGTGTTTTTCAGCCAATATGGTCGATTTATGTTATTTGCACAAAAATAACAATTTGCCGCAGGTTAATTTTGTCCACTAAATAGAAAAGAATATACCCTTGTAAATAAAAGGCACTTGGAGTATACTGGTAGTGTAGGCTGAGTAGTAGAATTATTTGCATTATTAGTTTTGACTAAATTTGCAGCTTTTGACGACACCGTTATATGCCAAGAGAGATGGCATTGCAGGTCTTTAAATCTCTAAAAAATCAATGTTTTAATGGTACTTAAAGCAAAAAATGGTGCGTTTAAAGACGCAACCGAAAAAAAATAAAGGAGGTAATTCAAATGAAATTACGAAAAATCATAAGTTTGGCTGTTACAACTGCCATTGTTATGATGAATGCTGTCATCATATCCATGCCGACAGTATCTGCGGAAACAGAACCTGAGGTAACAAACACATCGACAGAGTTTTATGAAAACTTTGAAGGTTATGATGAACTTAATCAGGCAACCACTTTGTTGACATTAGATGACAATGGTTGGTATGCTTGTGACCACACACAGCTTTTCACTACTGTAGCCACTGATGTCACTCCCTACAAGGAAATGCAAGGAAAGTTGGCAAATATCACTACCATAGACGGTTCAAAGGTTTTAAGAATAGTTACGGCGGGTCAGCGTACCGACGGCAAATCAGTACAGTACGGTTACGGCAGAGCACTTCCGGGAGTTGCTACTAACGGAGCTGCAACAGGTGTATATAGTATAGAATTTGATTTCAAGCCTATTGCGACCAGCAGTCAATATCAATTCTATTTCGGTTTGAACACAGCAGACGGTTCTACTTCGGATAATACAATTGCTCAGCATAATCTTGTATCGGCGTACGGTACCAATTTCTATACAGGTTACCGCGACTATATGACGCTTTTCAGTAATAGTGTTACGCAGGGTACTATATCTGGAAGTGCGATTTGGTATACCCTTAAAGCAAAGGTTGATTGTGATGCCCGTTATTATTCGGTAGAAATTTATAATAAGGCATCAGGCAAAATTGTTGCACGCAGAAGTCCGATAAGCTTTGATGCATCCGAAACGGTGGGATTTATTAAATTCTCAGCACTTGGTTTTGGCAATAAGGCATATGGTTTCTATCTGGATAATCTCCACATACTTGCAAATCAGGCGAAAGAAACCACCATTTACAATGAGACATTTGGGTCATTCTCAAATTCGTCTTACTCTGCTGCAACCGGCATAACAACAGGCGGCGCAGAGGTTTATACAGGTAGTAGCTATTTTGAAGGTTACACGCCTTGGAGATTCCATTCAGACATTGGTAAAGACTATGCTATTGGTAACGACTCTACACTTAACAGTAAGGTAGTAAGACTGGGTGATGACACGGGTACGGCAGAAACAGTAGAAGAGTCGGGGCTTATATATATGCCGGCAGGTGAAACAATGGTGAATACTACGACGCAAAGTCAACGCGGTTTGTTAAAATTGACATTTAAGATTAAACCCACGAAAGTTACTGATGATATTACGGTAAATGTTATTCCTACAACAAGTTATGATATTACAGATGCGAATTATGCATTTTTCAAGATAGTCAAAGACGGTGGAACTGTTAAGCTTGATAAGGGTAATGACGAAAAAGTTGCCATTTCTTCGGTATGGCATCAAGTTACTATGGAGTTTGATGTTGCAAACCGTGCTGTAAAAACTACTGTTATTGACGAAAGTAACAGAAAGATTACTTTCAGCAAAGTCGGTAATACAACGCCTAATGCTGTAAAGGCTATAATGTTTAATGTTAGTGGCGGCTCATCTGCTTTGGTAGACGATATCAAGATAGAATATTCCAGACCGAATCCGTCCGTAAAGACTGCTGACTTGATTTTGAAAGACAAAAGCGGTAACAAAGTAGAGGACAACAATAATGCAACGGCGGCAATAGGCACAATTGATATTCCGCTTAACACTATTGTAAAAAGCAGCACAGCAACCGGTATTACCTTAAAGGATAGTTCTCTTAATAATGTATCCTTTACAGGCGAAGTAGCTTCCAGTCCTACATATAATTTTGGTGATGTATATAGGCTTACAATACCGGGCACATTAGAGCAAGGTGAAACATATACAATAACAGTTCCGGCAACCGTTGCAAGTGTTTACGGAGGTACT
Organism: Clostridia bacterium; assembly: GCA_017551095.1. Taxonomy (GTDB): domain Bacteria; phylum Bacillota; class Clostridia; order UBA1381; family UBA1381; genus UBA1738. The sequence continues at coordinate 15,078 of JAFZMQ010000037.1, forward strand.
TTGGGAAGTGCTAAAACAATCACATTTACAACAGAAGCAGCAGGTCCGGAAGAAATCGATGAAGAAACTATACTTGATGCAGAAGTTGATAAAGCCGGTGAAACTGTTGTACTTACCGCAAATGGTATTCTTAACATAGGCGAGGGATTATTCTTCAGAAACGGTTATGTTAATGCATCAAACGGCGGCTATGTACAAACAGGTGACAGAAAGATTACAGGCGAGAATCTTTATTTCACAAACGAAGGTAAAATACGTGTAGGCGACGGCTATAATGCTAAGATAAGCCGTGATAATGGCGACGGAACAACTACACAAGGCTTTATGGTAGGTGTTTATGCTCCTTCCGGTATCGAATCAGTTACATTAGTAGCTGACGGCACGGCAAATGATGTTAATTATACAGGCAAAACTCTTACAAAAGAATTCGACTTTACAGGATCAGAAATATATGGTCTTGCAAACTTCGGTTTTGAGATAACTAATATTCCTAAGCCTCTTGAATTCTATGTTCACCAAGATTGATTTTAAGGAGGAGTAATTATGAAAATATATGAAAAACCCCAGCTTTTGTTAGAGAAATTTGAAACAG
>JAFZMQ010000038.1 GCA_017551095.1 Clostridia bacterium
TGAACTAGCTATATTTTAAAAAATATTTTTTTTATAATATTTTTATTTTTTTTATAATGGTCATAAAAATTATTACAATATTACAGCAGGGTAACAAAAAAATAGATAAAAAAATTAAAAAACAGATTGACAAATGAAGATATATAAGATATAATAAACAGGCATTTTGAAAAGCCGATGTGGTGGAATTGGCAGACGCGCGGGACTCAAAATCCCGTGGTAGCGATACCGTGTGGGTTCGACCCCCACCATCGGCACCATATTATAGCGGACTCCGCTGAAAAACCACGCGACTATCGCGTGGTTTTCTTATACAAAAATAGCCCAGAGTTTTAAAAACTCCGGACTTTTCACCGAAAAGGCCGAGGCTGTCACTTAAAAAGCCTCCTGATTTGCTGTTAATTCTACAATCTCATATGTTTTTTTGCCATTATATGTTTTAGGCTTTACAATAGCTGTTGCACTGTAAATATACTCGCTGTTTTTCCTTGCCTCGTCTATTGTATACGAATAACATTCATCTGACAACTCATCATAACCCGCATAAAACGCATCGTATGATACTTCAAATAATCCGTTACCGACATCATGCATATCATTAACAATAGAATAATAATCGTAAGACTCACCTGATGCCGCCGGCATCCAGAATGAACCGTCTTCATAAGTCCATCCGTAACCATGACCCGTATCCGCTGTTTCTGGCGGTACTTTTACACCAAAAAACCTATCAAGTGTTTGATTGACTGTTGTTACCGAGATGCCCATCTTTTCATCCTGCCAAATAGTTTTTTTGTTGTTGTTTATAAGATTATGTGTAAAGGCAAAGGATATCAAAGAAAAATTGTCTTGGCTGCCGTTTGAATACTCTGCGAAATGTGCCTCACTGAAATTGCTGAAAAATACATTTATTGCTTTTCTTTCGCCTTCTGACATTGCCGTAATCATATTTACACTATCGATTTTTTCCTCAACAGCTTCAATTTCAGACTGTTCTATGAGTGGCTCATCTGTAAGCCCACTTTTTTTATCTTTCAGCAAGTATATAACCGTTGCGGATAACGCAATAATTGCCGCTATCAGCAAAATAATCACAAGCTTTGCTTTACTTCCTTTTCTGATGTGTCTTTTCTCGCAATTAGTACAAAGCATATAAAGCATCTCCTTTTTTTTACTTGATATATGTCTATTCCTATGCCATATATCACTTGTCCGCCAAGTATTTTTCAATAACATTTATTTCAAATTCGTAAGCAGTAAGCGGAAGAGAGAAATAAAACCCTTGGGCAAATGAGCATCCGACTTTTTTTAGCGTCTGATATTGCATCTCGGTTTCGACGCCTTCGGCAATTACAGGTACATTAAGATTATTTGCAATATCGAGTATCAGCTCTACAAAATTCATATTCTTTTCGCTATGCTCTATGTTGCGGACAAATGCTCTGTCCATTTTTATCCCGTCTATCGGCATTGAATAAAGCATATTCAAGGACGAATAGCCTGTACCGAAATCGTCCATTTCAATTCTGTATCCTTTTTTATGCAACCTCTTGATAACAGATATAATCTCTTCTGTGCTTTCGGAATATGCAGATTCTGTAACCTCTAAACTGATAGCACTATAATCAAGCCCATTTTCTTCAAGAATTCCGTCTAATATCTGTTCAATATTCGGGTCAAACACATCAACACGCGAAAGGTTTATTGAAACCGGTATAAGTCTTTTATATTTCTTCTGCCAGATTGCTACCTGTTTTGCCGCTTCCTTCCAGACATATTTATCTATATCTTCTACATTTCCGTTTTCCTCGAACAGAGGTATGAACTCACCGGGTGAAAGAATTCCCAAATCGGGATGACGCCAACGCACCAACGCCTCCGCACCGCATAACACCGGTGAATCTCTCCGTATATCGTATTTGGGCTGATAGTACACCTCAAATTCGTGCTCCTTTAAGGCTCGCGGCAAATCACTCAATATCCGCATTTCACGGTTTTCCTGTTCACGCAAAGTATCATCAAAAATTACCAGCGGATCTTTAAATCGTCTACGGGCAATATTACAGGCAACAAGTGCCTGTTCGATTAAATGCTGAGGCGGAGTTCCCTTCTGCCACGGCATAACTCCCATACGCAACCGTATCTCAGCATTTGTGGACAATGCTTCAATTTTTTCCTGTAATCTGTCATAGAGTGCCCTGTAATCATCAAAATGCGAACAGATTATTGAAAAATGATCAGCCTCAAAATGTCCGGCAATACCCTCATTCTCAGATAAAAATACCTTTATTTCGCCACTTATGGCTTCAAGCACACTGTCGCCGAACAAATGTCCGTTGATGGCGTTTACCGTATGAAACCGGTTAATGTTAAGCACTATGGCATCCAAGGGCCTGTCCGGATTTTCAAGATACATACGGTTGGCATATTCCATAAAATATGTTTTGGTATATAGTCCGGTAAGTGCATCTGTCTGTGTTGCCTCAATTAGTTCAAGGTTGTTGAGTGCTTCCTTTTTTGCACGGACATTGTATAGTAGCAGAAGCAGTATTGTAAGTAGAATTGCCAAAACAATGAAAATGACAACGCCGAGATGCCTTACAATCAGGTCCAGGACACCTACCCTTGCGTCCTCGGTATAATAATATGAAAGAGCCGCATCTACCGAAGAATCAGGCACAATATGGGTAATCTTGCTTAAAATAGAATATAGAATGGTATTTTCACGGCTGACCGCAAGACAGTAATCCATTTCGACACCGGTAGATACCGGTACCAGATGATACTTTTCACAAAGCTTGGATATGTTATTGAACCGGTAGTTGCTTATCAAAAGGCAGTCCGCCCTGCCTTCTGAAATAGCTTTTAAGCATACCGGTGTATTTTGGAAGTAGATTGCACGCCAGTCCGGAAAATGATCCTGTAAAAACAAATCATAGTTTGGATTGCCGATATTTACGGCAACCGTGATATTATCCTTTTTCAGAAAACTTTTATGCTCGGATTCCTGCACAACTGCGGACATATCGGTACTCATAAGAGGAGGCGTCATAAAAAAGCCCTGAGTTTCGCCGTCATAATCGGTAAGATTGGCAGGAAACATACAGTCTACCTCGCCTTTTTTTACCGCTTCAAGTGCAGCGGCGGCGGTAGGATAAACAAAAGCCTCAAAATCAATATGTGCATTCATTAAACAGTCCGAGGCTATTTCCAGATAATCTTTAAGCGCACCGGTAAGTTCGCCTGTTTTGGGGTCTTTCGCACAGAATGACAGGTAGTTGTCCTGATAACCCACGCGTACCGTTCCGTGAGATTCAAGCCATTCGATTTCCTCGGAGCTAAGGTACATATTTATTCCGGAGGTGTTTATGTGTTTTGCATAAAGCTGCTGATAATAATACGGATTTTCGCCTTGAATACGGTTCATTGCGGTATTTAATTCAGCAAGTATCTCGGGATGATTTTTATTGACAGCAAAATAGAAATCAGATGAGCCGATTTTGCATACGGGCACGGTATGTTCGGTATCGCCAAATGCGTCAAGGGTGACATACATATCTATTTTGCCGCTATTCAGGTCCTCGATATTCTCAAATTCCGTGCCTGTCATTTCGACAAGCTCGGCATGAACATTGTTTTCTGCCGCCCACTTGTTATAAAAACCAATCTGGACGCTTCCTTTGTTTATACCAATCCTCTTTCCGTTAAAGGTTGAATAGTCATCCTGCTTAATTTCTGTATTGCCGGGTGCAACAAAGACGAAGTAGTCCTCACTACCCATAGGATGAGCGGAATAAAGCATATTCTTTGCCCGTTCTTCTGTGTAGGAAACATCACTCATAAGGTCGATTCTGCCGTCTACGAGCATCTCCAAAAGGTCTGTCCAGCTTCCCTCCACATATTCATATTGCCAACCCGAGTATGCGGCAATCTTTTGCTGATACTGATAGGCGTATCCGGTACGGCGACCTGATTCGTCCGTTGTATTAAAGGGAGATTCATACCAGCCTACACGGACAGTTCTGCCGCTATTCTTGGCTAACACGCATAACTGAGATGAAATGGCGAGGATGACTGTTAGTAACAGCATATATATAACAAATAAGCGTGTGTGTTTTCTTTTTGTCATAAATGTTTTCCTCCAAATCAAAATATCGTGATTGCCGATTTTTATGATTGTTGTTTTCGATTGTTCTTGTCTTCGTACATTATCCTGTCGGCACGGCGTACTATATCGGATACAGCCGAATCGTTTTCCGGATCATATTCCGAAATACCCATTGACACATTTACCTGCTCCCATTTGTTTTTCGCAGAATTGTTAATGTCGTCAACAAGTTTTTTAAATTTCTTTAACAGAGCTTCTCTGTTGTAATAGTCATCATTCATGATAATAACAGAAAATTCGTCGCCCCCGATTCTGAAAACAGGGCTGTGCTGGAATACGCTGCATATGGCACGACTTGCCGTTTTCAGATATATATCTCCTTTTTCGTGACCGTAACGGTCATTGATCTGCTTCAAATTATCACAATCAAACACACCTATGGCAAATTCGAGCTCTGCGTCGCTTATATCAATGCGGCTTTGCAAATCGTCTGTAAATTCCGTAAATGCACCTTTATTTTTAACATGAGTAAGAGCATCTACGAAAACCTGCTGATTCAAACTGCTTATATGCTCCTTCATATGACTTGACAGCCGTTTAAATGTACTGGTTAACTTGCCAAGCTCGTCATCCTCGTCATATTCAAGAATATAGTCATAATTTCCTCTGTCGGTTTGCTCTGCGGCCTCTGTCAACTGTTTTAAAGGTCTTACTATTCGTTTTGTATAGAACATGGTAAACAGACTTGCTATTATGAGCACTTCTAAGGCAACTATAAGGATATTTAATATAAGTCCGTGCCAATCTCCTTCTGTTTCCGAAACAGGTACAGATACATTAAGTCGCATACCGTTGCTAAGCGGCAGCCATGCGGCCTCTCTTTTGACTCCGTCAAATTTGTATTCTACAAATGTGTTTTGGTCAAGTAAGCCGTCAGGAACTTCCGGCATGGTCTCTTCTGTAAGCTGTGATACATCAATTCTCGGATGGTAAAAAAGATTTCCTCTATTATCGTTTAAAAATGCATAACCGTTATCATAAAGCCTGATACTGTCAACCTGTTCAGCCATGGTAGAATAGTCTATCTCGATTCCCACCACGCCGATAAACCGTCCTCGCCATTGAATAGGGACATTGTATGAGATTACGCGTATATCGAGGTTGTCGGTGATATACGGAGGAAGCCAGATTGGCTTGTTCTCGTATTTCGGCACGGTAAACCAAACTAATTTTGATGTGTCCGATGTATCATACGAACTGATGTCGGTCACCTCATGTTCCACAAAGCCTTCGCCGTCAAGATTTGTGTACCAAAAGCCCTTTATCGAATCCGAAATTGACGGATCTATGCGGTAATAATATGTAAGTACGCCGTTAGTTTTGTATGCCATCTGATCAAAATATACTCTGGCATGATCCACATGGCGTGACAGATTTTCGTCATCTATGCCGTCAAGGTCGGCTTCAACAAATGTTGCCACCTTTTCAACCGATCTCTGCACACTGCTGAAATAATATTCGAGATTCTTTTCCCCCGTATCGCACAAGAGAAGAAGAAGCTGGTCTGCTTTTCGGTGCTCGGTCTTTCTTATGAAAAAAACGCTGGAAGCAGTAACAACAGTTACTGCAAATATGACAACAAAAAGTGTCATAACTGTTATTTTTGTCCGTAATGATCGCATTTTATTTCCTCCTTACTCCTTTGCGGTTAAAGCTGCCTGATCCTGCAAAACACGAGTCTCAAAATCATCAGAGTTAATGGGCTTTGAGAAATAATAGCCCTGTACCAACGAGCATCCGAATTTTTGCAGCATTTCAAGCTGTGACTTTGTTTCAACGCCTTCTGCTATAACCGGAATGTTCAGGTTTTTTGCGGTGCCAAGTATCAATGCCACAAGTTGTATATTCTTCTGGTTATTCTCTATGTTATGCACAAATTCGCGGTCCATTTTCAGAGCATCTATCGGCATTTCGGATAGCATATTAAGAGAAGAGTAGCCCGTTCCGAAATCGTCCATTTCAATTTTGAAGCCTTTATCCCGAAGATTTTTTACTACCCGTATCAAATGATTGGAATTCTCGGTATATGCGGTTTCGGTCACTTCAAGATTAAATGCACCGGGTGTTAATCCTTCACGGAAAAGTATATCATCTAAAATGCTTTCAAGCGACGGATCAAAAATGTCTATTCTCGAAAGATTAAGAGAAACCGGAAACAGAACTCCGTATTTTGCACGCCACCTTGCAATTTGCCTTGCCGCCTCAGACCATACATATTTATCCACATCAAAAACTTTGCCGTTTCTTTCAAATAGCGGTATGAAGCTGCTCGGCGTGAGCAAACCAAGCTCAGGATGCTGCCAACGAACCAATGCTTCGGCACTTACAAGTTTCGGAGTACCGGATGTTATGTCATATATCGGTTGATAGTATACTTCAAATTCAAAATTGGTGAGGGCACGGCCCAGGTCATTCAGCAATTTTTGTTCAAACATTTCGCGTTCAAGCATCTCATCATCAAAAATAATCATGTGCTTATTGTTATTTCCCCGTGCCATATTACATGCAGTTCTTGCACGGTCAAAAAGCTGTATCGGCTCAACATTTTTCTGCCATGGCATAACTCCCATTCTAATGCGTATGCTGATATTAGGCATCAGCTTGTTTATTTTAGTCTGAATACGGTTAAAAATATTGGTATATTCATCAGTATGCTGACAGTATATATCAAATCTGTCAGCACCAAATCTGCCGCCGATACCGCCAAGCTCATTTGCAATAGCACTTATCTCATTTCCGAGGAAACAAAGAATGCGGTCACCAAATTCCCTGCCGTTAAATGCGTTTATCGAATGAAATTGCTCGATGTTGATAACAATCGCATCGCGTGGGGTTTCAGGATGCTCACGGTACATTCTGTTTGCATACTCAAAAAAGTAATCGCGGTTGTAAAGCCCTGTCAGGTTGTCTATTTCGGTGGCGGAAATCAGCCTTTTTGATTTCCTTGCCGAATGCAGACTGTGAAGCAGCAGCATCAATATTAATATCAGTATCAATGAAACAAATGTAATCACATAGGTAAGGTTTTTGAGGATAAAATCTCCAAGAGTGAGCTTTGCTTCTTCGGATATGTAGTACGAAAGAGCAGAGTTGATGGTCGAGGTCGGAACAAGTCCCGTGACCTTTGTCAGAATAGAATAAAGTTCCGTCTGCCCTTTGGGTACAGCAAAGTAGAAATCAAGGTTCAACCCCGTGGAATATGTAGTCAGACGGTATTTTTCGCACATTCTTGATATATTATTGTATCGGAAATTGCTTATCAGAACGCAATCGGCAATATTGTCCGAAACTGCCCTCAGGCATTCATTAATATCTTTATAATAAACCTTGCGCCAATTAGGATATTTATCGAGCAGGAAGGAATCATAATTCGAATTACCTTCGGTTACAGCGACTGTGATATGCTCCTTGTTGCTGAAAATACTGTAATTTGACTGACGCACCACGGCATAAACATCGGTATTCATAACTGCCGGTGACATAAGAATTTCACCCATTTCTCCGTCATAGGTGCTCAAATTAGTGGGAAATACACAGTCAATTTCTCCGTTTTTCAGAGCTTCAAGTGCATCTGCTACCGTAGCATAACCCTTTGTTTCAAAATCAATATGTGCGTTTGATATACAGTCTGACGCATATTCAAGATAATCCTTTAAAGCACCTGTAACCTTTCCGCTATCGTGGTCGGTCGCACAGAATGCAAGATAGTTCTCTAAGTACCCTACGCGAATTAGCCCGTGAGATGTAAGCCATGTTTTCTCTGCCGGTGTTAAAAAAGCGTTAGAGCCAAATCTTTGAACATATTTTTCAAACATTCTTTGATTATAGTATGGATTTTCGCTCTGTATATGGTTCATAGCGGAGTTAATCTCGTCTAAAAGCTCGGGATTGGATTTATTTACAACAAAATAGAAATCGGACGAGCCGATTTTGCATATCGGAACAAGAGTTTCCGGGTCGCCGTATGCGTTCAGAGTAATGTAAGCGTCAAGGTCTCCCGAGGATAGTAGTTTTATCGATTCAACTTCCGTATTGTTAAGCTCTACAAGCTCTGCATTGACATTGTGCTGCTCTGCCCACCTGTTATAAAAATCAACCTGAACACTGCCCTTGTTTACGCCTATCCGTTTTCCGTTCAGGCTGGAATAATCCTCTGCCGTAATCTCTTTGTTGCTCGGGGAAATAAATATGCAGTATTCTTCCGTTCCCATGGGGAGCTCGGAAAAAAGCATATCATTTGCACGGTCTTCCGTAAAGGAAACATCACTCATCAAGTCAATTTTACCGTCTTTAAGCATCTGCAAAAGTTCCGGCCAGCTTCCGCTTATATATGTAAAATCCCATCCCGAATATGCTGCGATTTTGAGCTGGTATTCGTAAGCATAACCGGACCGCCGCCCGTTTTTATCTGTGCTATTAAATGGAGATTCATACCATCCCACACGCACATTTTTTGCCGGTTTTTCTGCATATATAGCTGACGGCAGCAATATTGCCCCCGTAAGAATGATGATTAATATAATTCCGACAATCTGCCGCGTTGTTTTGAAACTCATCCGCCTACCCCTCCATGAAAATTATGTTGACTTGGATTTTGTCTGTATATTTTATGTATTTTTTGGTGCGTAAAACATCAAATTTTATTATATAACAAAATATGAGAAATTTCAAGCAATATTGACAAGTCTTTTATATTTTTAGCAAAATTGCTTTCATAAAAAAAGAACCGTTTATAAAACGGTTCGAAATAGTTGGCGGAGAAGGGTGTGTGTTATATTTGAATACGGTTATCGTAATTCGACTCAATTCCTGCTGCATACAGATGCGAA
>JAFZMQ010000005.1 GCA_017551095.1 Clostridia bacterium
GGCCCTCTGGTCCCAAACCAGATGCGCTACCAAACTGCGCTACATCCCGATTACTCGGTATCGCCGCTACGCCGTCAACGACTTAACAATAATAACACATATTAGATAGCTTGTCAACCCTTTTTATAATTTTTTTTACAAAAAAACCGACAGAAATCTGTCGGCTTTTTCTAAATATCAAGATTGGAAACATATTTTGCGTGTTTTTCAATAAATTCACGCCTTGGCTCAACCTTATCGCCCATAAGCACGGTAAAAATCTGGTCTGCCGCTATGGCATCTTCAAGCTCAACTCTTAGCATCGTTCTTGTTTCGGGGTTCATAGTAGTTTCCCAAAGCTCAGGCGGGTCCATCTCGCCCAAACCTTTATATCTTTGCACCTTTGCTCCTGGCCCCATCTCCTGTAAAAGTGCGTTTCGCTCGTCATCAGAATAGGCAAACTTTTCAACAAGGTTTGCGTTTTTGCCTTTAAACACCTTATAGAGCGGAGGCTGTGCAAGATACACATTTCCGTTTTCGATTAAAGGACGCATATATCTGAAAAAGAATGTCAAAAGCAGTGTTCTTATATGTGAGCCGTCGACATCGGCATCCGCCATAATTACGATTTTGCCGTACTTTAATTTGGTTATGTCAAAATCGTCGCCTATACCTGCACCCAGAGCCTGAATGACGGGCAGGAGCTTTTCGTTTGAATAAACCTTGTCAATTCGGGATTTTTCGACATTTAACATCTTTCCCCAAAGTGGCAAAATGGCCTGGAAACGCCGGTTTCTGCCCTGTTTTGCAGAGCCTCCTGCGGAATCTCCCTCGACAATGTAAATCTCTGCATAATCGGCACCCTCGTCGGTACATTTTGCAAGTTTACCCAAGAGGGAAGCGTTATTCGCCTGTGCACCTTTTCGCGTCGCTTCTCTTGCTTTTCTTGCTGCCTCTCTTGCACGGGATGCTGTAAGTGTTTTTTCTATTATGGTTTTGGCAATCCTCGGATTTTCCTCTAAAAATGCCGAGAATTTATCATTTAATGCATTTTCAACCAGCGTTCTCGCCTCGGAATTTCCGAGCTTTGTTTTGGTTTGTCCCTCAAACTGTGCCTCCGAAACCTTTACACTGATAACGGCGGTCAGTCCCTCTCTTGTGTCCTCGCCTGAAAGATTGTCCTCTTTTTCTTTTAAGAGGTTGTATTTTCTCGCATAATCATTTATAACACGGGTTAAGCCTGATTTAAAGCCTGTTTCGTGCATACCGCCGTCGATTGTGTGGATATTGTTTGCAAAGCTCAAAATAGCCTCGCTGTATGCGTCGGTGTATTGCATAGCAACCTCGACCATCATATCGTTTCTTGAAGCCTCAAAATAGATAATATCGTCATGCAGCGGGTCTTTGTTCTTGTTTATGTAGGAAACAAATTCCTTTATACCGCCCTCTGCATACAAGGTGACGGTTTCGGGCTTTTCCTGACGCTTATCGGTAAACAGGATTTTAATCCCCTTATTCAAAAATGCCTGTTCACGAAGCCTTTTTAAAAGGACATCATAGTCAAATTCCAAGGTTTCAAAAATCTCGGGGTCAGGCTTAAATGTGATTTTTGTACCCGTTCTTTTAGTATCGCCGATTACTTTTAAATCACAGGTAGGCTTTCCTCGTTCATAGCTCTGGTAGTGAATATGACTGCCGTCCGAAACCTCAACTTCAAGTTTTTCGGAAAGAGCGTTTACAACCGAAGAACCAACGCCGTGCAGACCGCCGGAAACCTTATATCCGCCGCCGCCGAACTTTCCACCTGCGTGGAGAATTGTAAGAACAACCTGCACAGTCGGGATTTTCTCCTGCGGATGTATGCCGACGGGTATGCCTCTGCCGTTATCGTCAACCGTTACCGAGTTATCGGGGTTTATGTCCACCTTGATTTCGGTACAGTAACCTGCCAAGGCTTCGTCAATGGAATTGTCTACAATTTCGTAAACCAGATGATGAAGTCCGGCAGAAGAAGTAGAGCCGATATACATACCGGGGCGTTTCCGAACAGCTTCAAGTCCTTCTAAGACCTGTATTTGATTTTCGTCATACTTAGTTTCAATCTTTTCCATTTGATTTCTCCTAATTTATATAAGATTTTCCGACTTCGCACGTTTTAAAAGGGTGCGTGTTGACGGAGATGTAATATATACCTGCGTTTTTCCAGAATTTTCCGTTAGAATAAAGGATTTTGGCAAATCATCAGTTATATCGGAAATTTCACCGTTTTTTTGAGCATTTTTCAAAAATGCACGGGTTTTTGCGGAAACAGTTGTGTTATCCATATCAAAAATGCCTATAATATCGTCAACCTTTACGGCAGCGTCACCGCCTAAATGAAGATACATCTTATTCCTCCCGCTTTGTAACCTTTCCCGACACAACTTCAAAAATATCTGAAACCGAGCCGTCTTTTGTATCATCTAAATCGGTGCAGGTGAGAATCACCTGCTTGTCCTTGATTTTTCCCCAAAGATATGCCCTGCGGTCAAGATCAAGCTCACTCATTATGTCGTCTAATAAAAGCACAGGATACTCATTTCGTACATCTGCGATAAGCTCGGTCTGTGCCATTTTCAAACTTAAAACGGCAGTTCTCTGCTGACCTTGCGACGCAAAATTTTTGATTTCCTTATCGCCTATAAAAAAGCGTAATTCATCACGCTGTATGCCGTACAGACTGCTTCCGTTTTCAATTTCTCTTGCAGATACAGCGGAGAGTTTTTTGTAAAAATTCTCCTTATCTATTATATCACAATCTACGCTCGGTGTATATAGTAAATTCAAATTTTCTTTACAAATTTCTTTATGAATTTCTGATGCATAGCCGTTTAGGTTTTCTATAAAATCGGCACGGTATTTCATAATGAAACTGCCGTCGTCAGAAAGCTGTTCATTCCATACATCAAGCATATCGCCTGAAATGTTTTCGGAAAAATGCATTTTTTTCAAAAGATTATTCTTTTGTGCGAGATTTTTGTGGTAGGAAATAAGCCGTTTTAAATAAACGGGGTAGAGTTGACTTATCGCCTCGTCCAGAAAATGACGCCTTATTTGCGGAGCACCCTTTATAATCTGCAAATCCTCGGGCGAAAACATAACGACATTCAAATACCGCATAAGCATTGACAGTTTAGTTATCGGCACATTGTTTATGCTGATTGATTTTTTGCCGTTTTTGCTAAGCTGCAAAACCGCTTTGTAGTCACGGTCTGCGTCGGAAAATTCAAGGCACAGCTTCATAAAATCCGAACCGAAATTTATCATTTCATTATCCGATTTTGTGCGGTGGCTTCGCCCGTGTGAAAACAGGTAAACAGCCTCCAAAAGATTAGTTTTGCCCTGAGCATTGTTTCCGAAAAACACATTCGTGTTTTCGCCAAAAGATACCGTTTCATTTTTGTAATTCCGGAAATTTGTTACACTGAGCTTTTTAACTTTCATTTAAATCACCGTCATTTCGGCAGTTTTATCACCAAGACAGACCGCCACTTTATCGCCTTTTCGGATTTTTTTGCCACGCACTGTGCAAACCTCACCGTTTACTAAAACGGTGCCATCCAAAATCATTTCTTTTGCAAAACTTCCCGATTCGGCAATGCCTGAAAACTTTAAAAGCTGGTCAAGTTTTATATACTCGGTAGAAATCTCGATGTTTTCCATAAAAATTTCCATAGCCTTTCTGCCCACAAAAAGCAATTGAAAATTATACTCCGCCTTGTCTGTGGGCTGATAAGGCGTATAATGGAAATTATGCACATCGCCGTTTTGCCAAAGGCAAAATATCAGCGGTGCATTTAATCTCCTAATTTGTGGTTCTCGATACGCTTGAAACGCCTGAAATCTGTGAGATTTTCGTCATAGCCCGTTTTAAGTCGTCGGTATCGGAAATTTCAAGCCCGAAGGTCATAACCGAAGTCCTGTTTTTCATTTTTCTCGCGTTAATAGATACACATTCTATGCCCATATCGGCAATAACCGCGGTAATTTTCATCATAATGCTTGTTGTATCCTCCGCTTCGACTTTAAGCGTCGCAACATAGGATTTGCTCTTGCCTCCGCACCAATTTACGACAATAAAACGGTTTTTATCCTCTTCTGAAAGGGCATTAGGCTGAATGTTCGGGCAATCGGAGCGGTGTACCGAAACGCCTCTTCCTTTGGTAATAAAGCCGACAATATCGTCGCCGGGCACGGGATTGCAGCATTTTGAAAGCCTTACAAGGCAGTTGTCAATGCCTTTAACCTCAATGCCGCTTGTATTGGGTTTTCTGCGGATAGCGTGGGTAGTACGGGAGTCTTGGGGAGCATTTTTTCGCTGCTCTTTTAGGTATTGTTCCCTAAGGTGCATAACCACCTTTTGTGCCGAAAGTCCGCCAAAGCCGACACTTGCATATAAGTCGTCAATGTCGGAAAGGGTGTACTTTTTGTAAAATGCCGAAAGCCATTCTTCACGGAACAGGGAATTAAACGGTATATTTACACGCTTTACTTCCTTTTCAATCATATCCCTGCCGTGAATAATATTTTCGTCACGCCGTTCACGCTTCAACCATTGATTTATTTTAGTTCTTGCCTGAGATGTTTTGACAATTTTGAGCCAATCATGGCTCGGCCCTTTTGCCTGTGGAGAGGTCAAAATCTCGATAATATCGCCGTTTAAGAGCTTATAAGTGTTTGGCACAATTTTTCCGTTTGCCTTTGCACCGACCATTTTGCTGCCCACCTGCGAATGTATTGCAAAGGCAAAATCTATAACGGTTGAGCCGTTTGGCAGAGGTATAACCTTGCCCCGTGGTGTAAAGGCAAAAACCTGGTCTGAAAACATATCTATTTTAAGACTGTTCATAAATTGGTCTGGGTCCATAATGCCCGATTGGGTTTCCATAAGGGAATGTACCCATTCAAGCTCTTTGTCCATGCTGTTTACGCCCGATTTGCCCTCTTTATATTTCCAATGTGCAGCGATACCCTCTTCCGCAACCTTGTGCATATCCCAGGTGCGTATCTGGATCTCAAAGGGCATACCGTCAGTACCGACAACCGTCGTATGAAGCGACTGGTACATATTCGGCTTAGGCATTGCAATATAATCCTTAAACCGCATAGGAAGCGGCGTATATATTTCGTGAACAACGCCTAAAACCGCATAACAATCCGAAACGGTGTCAACAATGACACGCACGGCAAAAAGGTCGTAAATCTCATCAATCGTCTTGTTTTGGGCGTACATCTTCCGGAATATGCTGTAATAATGCTTTGTTCGTCCTGATATATTGCATTTTATGCCGCTTTCTGTAAGACGGCTTTCCAAAGTGTCGATAATGTTTACTACAAAATCCTCACGCTCATTCTTTTTTTGCGTTACGCTCTCGCTGATTTCCGCGTATGCAACGGGGTCTAAGTATTTTAACGCCAAATCTTCCAGCTCGGATTTTATTCTTGAAATACCGAGCCTGTGAGCAAGAGGTGCATAAACATCAAGCGTTTCCTTTGCGACAGTTAACTGTTTTTCGTGTGGCTGAAAATCAAGCGTACGCATATTGTGGAGCCTGTCAATGAGCTTTATGATAATAACCCGTATGTCACGGCTCATCGCAAAGAACATTTTTCTTAAATTCTCAACCTGTTCTTCCTGCTGGTCTGTGTATTGAATTTTTTTGAGCTTGGTGACGCCGTCAACGATTTCCGCAACATCTTCGCCAAAAAGAGCAACCACATCATCATATGTATAGGGTGTGTCCTCAATGACATCATGCAAAAGCCCTGCACATATTGCAACGCTGTCCATAGACAGCTCTGACGCAATATACGCAATCTGCACAGGATGAATTATATATGGCTCACCCGATTTTCTGAATTGCCCTTTATGTGCTGCCTTTGCCACCCTGTATGCAACATCAATTATGTCGGTGTTTGCTTTCGGGGCATAGGTTTTAACCCTATCTATTACCTTTTCGACAATTATGTCTGTTTCGTCCTCGATACGCCCGAGCTTTTCCGCATTTTCAAATACAATTTTATCGCCGTTCATATACAAAATTCCAATCTTATTTTTTAATATCTTTTATCAACAGTTGCACATTTTCCGTGCCGTTATATGTATTTATATTCATTGAAAAGGCAATATCTGCAATATCACCCTCAGATAATTCCGATGCAAGATTTCCCATACCGAACCATATCGCACTTGCCGTAATCCCGTTTTTAGAAACACGCATTGAAAGATGTTTTCCGTCCGCACCTATTGCCGAGCAAGAGATGATTTTTGCATTTTCCAAGGCAAAAACAGGCGTTTCGTTTCCTATGCCAAAAGGCTCAAACTTTTTAAGAGCTTTTGCCCAATCAAGCGTTATATGTGACGGGTTTATTCTGCAATCTACCGGGATTTTCGGAATGAGCATATCGTCGGTTATATGCTTTTTCGCATATGCGTTTATTTTTTTTGTAAAATCAGGAATATTCTCTTCCGATATTGTAAGTCCCGCCGCCAAAGCGTGACCGCCGAAAGCGGTTAAAAGCTCCTCGCTGTCCGAAAGTGCGTCAAAAAGATTTAACCCTTCGATAGACCTGCCGGAGCCTTTGTATTTTCCTTTTTCTCCCGACAGCAAAATGCACGGTTTTTTCAGCTTTTCGCAAAGCTTGGATGCCACAATTCCGATAACGCCGTTATGCCAATGCGGTGATGTTAAAACATACACTGACTGAGCCTCCATAGAATCAGCAATAGCGGACGCCTCGTCAAAAATCTTTTGCTCCTCCTGCTGACGCAAACGGTTAAGTTCATCTAAACGCTGTGCAAGTTCTAAGGCTCTTTGATAAGTTTTTGCACGAAACAACTCTGCTGCGATTGTTGCATTATCCATACGCCCTGCGGCGTTTATTCTGGGGGATAGGGAAAAGGCAATTAAAGAGGCGGTTATCTCTCTGTCATTACAGCCCGAAATTTCCAAAAGTGCTTTTATACCGAAATTTCCCGTGTCCTTTATTACCGATATACCCCTGTCAACGATTATTCTGTTTTCGTCCGAAAGGGAAACGATGTCCGCAACAGTTCCGATTGCAACAAGGTCTGCATATTTCATAAATACGCTTTTTGTGTTCATGCCAAGCTTTTTTGCAAGTGCCAAAACGAGCTTGAATGCAACGCCCACACCGGCAAGTTCAGAAAAAGGATATGTAGAATCGTGGCGTTTTGGGTTTATCACAGCAACCGCCTTTGGCAGCTCCTCTTTGCAGGTGTGGTGGTCGGTTATGATGACATCGAGTTTTTGCGTTTTTGCAAACTCAACTTCGCCAATTGAAGAAATGCCGCAGTCCACGGTGATTAAAAGCTTTGTGCCGCCTCTTGCGATTCGGTTAAGAGCAAGAATATTAAGCCCGTACCCCTCTGAGAAACGGTCGGGTATGTAGTAATCAACATCAGCTCCGCAAAACTCCAAAAAATCTGTCAAAACCGACACAGAGGTAACTCCGTCAACATCATAATCGCCGTAAACGGTAATTTTTTCCTTGTCATTTATGGCACGGATAATACGCTCACAAGCAACTTCCATATCGTTAAAAAGAAACGGACTATGTATTCTGTCTAAACCCTTTGACATATATGCGGCAAAGGTGTCGCTATCGGACACACCCCGCAATAGCAGCAAAACGGCCATTTCATACGGCAAATTAAACTGCTTGGCAAAAGCAGAGATTTCCTCATTTTTTAATTTGTTGTCACGGTATTCCCAAATTTTCTTCTGCATTCCAAACTCCAAAAAACACATAAATATACATTATTATTATAGCATTTATTTCATATTTTTTCAAGCATTCTGCTATCAATGTATAGAAAATGTCATAAAGCGGAATAATAGAAAAAGAAAAGAAAGGAAGTGATTTTATGTCAAAGAACGAAAATAAGAAGGATAACAAGAATAATAACCAGAACAGCAATCAAAAGGACACTAATAAGAAGAACGATAATCAGAATTCTGATAAGAAGTGCGACTGAAAAATGTGACAAAATTAAAGTAAAACGGAATATCAAATTGCAAGTGAATGAGTCTGGTATCATTACCGGACTCATTCCGTTTTTTTGCGAAAAAGGAGGAGCAAGGCAGCGGGCAGATGTTTTTCTGCAAAGAAAAACGGAGCAAAGCGAACTTTGCTCCGACATGGCAAAGCCGAACGATTTAGATGCACCTTTATTTTGCAGGCATATTCCAAAATTATTGGTCGGCACAGTCCAGTAAAAGCAAATGTGTTTACAAGTATGTAAATTTTGTTTACAGCCTATCGTTCCATTCTTTTTCCTTGAATCCGACTAAAACAAACTCTTTACCAATCACAAGCGGACGCTTAACTAACATTCCGTCGGTTGCCAGAAGTTTAATTTGTTCTTCTTCGGACATAGTCGGAAGTTTAGTTTTAAGTGCCATTGATTTATACAAGAGTCCTGATGTGTTAAAGAATCTCTTTAATGGCAGTGCGCTCATTTTATGCCATTCGATCAGTTCTTCAAAACTGGGGTTATTATTCTTTATATCACGAATTTCATATTGAATATTATTGTCATCAAGCCATTTTTTTGCTTTCTGACAAGTTGTGCATTTTGGATAACAAATAAAGGTAAGCATAAAATTACTCCTTTTCAATTTCATATGGCCAATCTATTATTCCACCAAATTCTTTTACATTTGTAAACCCTATCTTCACAAGACTTTCGGCTGCAATTTTGCTTCTTCTACCACTACGGCAATATACAAGAATTAGCTTATCCTTATCGGGCAACATTTTTTCTGCTTTATCGTCTATTTCTGTATAAGGTATAAGTATAGCATCTGATATATGCCCCTCATTATACTCATCTTGCTCTCTGACATCAAGGATTATACAATCTTCGCAGCTATCCATAATTTTCTTGGCATCCTCCGCACTAATTTGCTCATACATCACTTTTTCTCCTTTATCATAAACTGTTTTGCCACTCTCATTTGCACATGAGATTAAAAATAAGCATAACAGAATTGATGTAATAAATAATAGCTTTTTCATAAATTCACCACTCATATTTTCATACCATATTTTTTTAAATCAACTCGACCGTCTTCTTCAAAAACAACCCCTTCTGCTTCAAGCAGTTGTCTTTGAACATCCGCACCACCAAATGCAAATGCAGGAGCTGTTCTGCCTTCTCTGTTTACCACTCGATGACAGGGAATAATTCCGGGCATTGGATTTACATGTAACGCATACCCCACCACTCTTGCCCAGTGTGGATTGCCGGCAAGTGCTGCCACTTGCCCATATGTCGCCACTTTTCCCTTTGGAATGTTTGTAACCACCTCGTATATTTTCTCAAATGTGTTCATAAAATCTCCAAATTCTTAATACATATATTTTTTATAGCAACACTTTTGAAACAGTATTTATGAATGTAATATTATATTTTGCACTTTTTAAGCAATAATTCTATAAAATCATCTTTCGTTATTTTTCCTTCTAATGCAGCCATGCATAATTCTCTTTCCCCATCAGAGAACACAAACCCTTCCATCTCAACAGAAGCAATAGCATTATCTAAAATGTTTATTATATCATCATTTGATACTTTGTACATATACACTCTCACCTTATTCTTTGCGGACTTGTTTTACTAAATTTTTCAAAAAATATTATCATTTAAAATGATTGAAGCGACTATGAAATTACAAATTCAAGTGTTTGAATCCAGTTTTTATGCTCATTCATAAACCTCTATTTTAGTATAATCATGAATAGCATCGTACAATGGCTTAACACCGCCATAGCTCTGTACACCACCTTTTTTCAACTTTAATCGTTTCTTTGATGTCGTTATATAAAGATTCTTTTTTGCTCTTGAAACTGCAACAAAAAATGCGCTGGCATCTTCACTAGAGATTGGTCTATTTGAGGCAAAAAACGCCTCATCTTCTATTCCAACAACAAATACTGCCTCATATTCTAAACCTTTACTTTTATGTATTGTCATTGCCGGAATAGATGTTTCTCCTTCAAAACTGTTTAAGGCTTTTATCCAGT
This sequence comes from Clostridia bacterium, assembly GCA_017551095.1. Classification (GTDB taxonomy): domain Bacteria; phylum Bacillota; class Clostridia; order UBA1381; family UBA1381; genus UBA1738. Next base: position 10,069 of record JAFZMQ010000005.1, read on the forward strand.
CATTATACTGTACATATTCTTCCCACAAAAGATTACACACCTGATCTATGTTTCGATTAAAATATTCTCCATTTTCATATTGTGGATACATATCTCTGTATTCCTTCTCACCCAAATACTTGAAAATGCTATCAACAGTATTTCTTAATTCTGATATTTCATCAGAAGATTTAATTTTGTTAATAGTATTATTCAATCCATTAAGAAAAGCATCTAGGTCTAAATATCGGCTATTAACTTTTTCTATATCATCTATATCAATACCGTGAACCTTTAAATCTATTTCTTGTATATACATATACGCATCTGGATTTTGAATAGACACAGAACAGAACAGCATTGCTAAAATCATGTTTACCACATCTTCTTTCAGCAAATCCTGATATATGACCTCATTTCTTATTTTGATTCCATCTTGGATTTCACAATCTAAGATACCATTTAAATATTCATTAATTGATCTCTTTACCAAAATGCAGATATCACGAGGTTTTGTCCCAGAGTTTAATAAGTCTATGATTTTATTTTTAATAAATTCTTGCTCTCTATCGTCATCATCAAATACGGCAATAGTAGCAATCCCTTCATCTGCTTCATACTTTGTTCCCGGAATTATATCAATCTCTTTTTCGTTTAATGTTGCATACAGTGCTTTTTGCAAAGACAACAACTTAGGCGCTGAACGATGATTCATTACCATCGTTTTGCTTGTTGCATCAAAATCTCGAATATATCTATCAGCCACATCTGGCATTGCACCAGCCCATAACATTATTCTTTGCTTTTGGTCGCCCACAGCAGTTATAACCGAACTTGTATTTTGGAAACAAGTTTTAACAAATTCATACTGTAAGCTTGTTGTATCTTGAAATTCGTCTAAGAATACATGACTATATGTTTTTTGCAAAGATTTAAGAATATATTCATTATTCTTTAATATGTATATAGCAAACCTTGAAATCAAGTTAAAATTTAATGCAGGTTCAAAATTCACAGTACCCTTGGTCATGACATCAATTACTTTACTAGGATATTTTGGCTTTGATTCCTGTGCATTCAATTTTGGGAGAGAAAATCCAGCGAGTTGATAAGCTTGTCTTAATAAACTATTATCAGTATCTATTCGATAATTTTTATCTGGTCTGAAACTTTCTGGCAAAGCCATTATGAATCTATCAAGTATTTCTTTACAAAACTTATCAAAAGTATAAGAATCTAATCTGCAAGATAATTCTTGGCCACACCTTTGCTTTACTCTTTCACCTAGATTTGATGCAGAATCTTTTTTGAACGAAACTGCAAGAATTCGTTTGGGATAAGGACATGTGTTAGTCTGCAAAAGGTAACACGCTCTCTGAGCTAACAATTCTGTCTTACCGGCACCCGGGCCTGCTATAACAAGCGTATTATAATCACTTTTTACAACTTCCATGGCTGCATTTTCCAAAACAATATTTTCAGGCATCCAGGTCTTTTGTGATTTTAGTATTGTTATGCTCATAGTTTATTCTTCCCATCAGCTATTTTAATAATAATCTTTCTTAACGGTTGGGGGACATCTTTGAGTTTATTAATATTACAATTAGGCAATGCTACTAAATGTGTAGATGGTTTCCCTCGGTTTAAAAATAGATACTTATACCAAACCATTAATCTTTGTTGCTTAGAAGTATAAGTATGTCCATCTCCGCCCTCTTCTTTTAATGTTGCTTTAACATCTTTTTTGATTCTATCTTTAAAATCTTTTGTCATTCTTTCTTTTTCTATATCTTTAATTTTTCCAATATTTTTGATTTCTGGACCATAAAATTCATCAACAGTATCTTTATATGCATCTGTAAAGGCTTCTAATAGCATAAAATCAAGATCTAATGGCGCAGAAAAATACACATTATACTGTTCTAATTTCTCTATCCAGAATTGCATTTCTTCTTTTTTTTCAATATCCCATTTATGCATACTATTTAAATCTGCTGTAGATAATAACAAACCATTCTTGTCTGTCAGTAATTCATTTCCATCAACACCTATATTTAATAGTTGTTCTATTACATATTTTATGCGTCCCCAACCACCGCCATATCGTTCTCGGTCTAAATCTAGCAATGTAATGTACGGTATATTTAAATCACTTAGCAACTTCCAAAAATAGTTAACATGCTTTCCTCCTAAAGGAGCAATAGAAATTCCTAAAAAATCTGCATTTCCATATGCTTTTTCCAAAAAATGCGGAATAACAATTTGCTCACTTTCTCCCTCACCCAATATAACCATTCTGGAAAAATATAACTCAGGATATGCCTCAACCGCTCCCTTTATATACTTATACTTCTCGTCACTTTTGTCGGGAAGTAAAATATTTTTTACAACCGAATAGTCTTTATTTTCCATTTTAAAGTAACGAATCGTAGTTGCATCTATTCGTCTTATTGTAGAAGCAGAATGCGAAGATAGCACAACCTGTGCATTGCTTAATGAAGATACCTTTCTTAAATTTAAAATAACTTTCCCCAATAACTGAGGCGCAATATGATTTTCTGGTTCTTCGACCGCAAGGAAAGTTAATAAAGGAGGTGTAATAAGTTTTTTATCTTTTTCTGCTGGAGTTGTACTGATTTCCTTTAATAAATCCGTTTCCATTGATAAAAGTGTATTTACTAAAGAAAAATAAAATAACGACCTTAACCCATCTCCCAATTCACTTATATCATAATCACGAGGCACTTCAGTAGGAGAAAACGAAATTTCAGTATGTTTTAGCAAATCATCTATCTCTGTAGAATTTACATTAATTTTTGTTGTTCCGTATCTATTGTCACCATGAAAAGCAGACCATTGGGTTTGTAAAGTTGTATTTACTTTACTTATGTCAGGGATATTTTGAACAGTTTTATTTACTATACCTATATGTTTCTTTAGTTTTTCCTTCGTATGCTCATCCCACTTTATATTTTTAAACAATCGATTAAATAATGTTCCTGTGACATTTCTTAATTGTTCTGAAGGGTTTCTTAATGCTGGCACATAAATGCACCTAATGTTTGATAAAATAGTTTTATCCGCATGTTTCTTAACACTTTCTGAAATTTCTGCACTTTCAGGGGCAACTATAAAATAATATTTAGATTCAATTAAACCTTCAATGCTACCATCGTTTATATATGATGACTCCAATCTAATCCTTAAATAGGGTTCTGAAGTCTCGTCTTTAACAACAAAATATTTAAAAAACGCAGGAATTGCAGACTCTGTTTCTTCTTCATTTTGTAGTTCTGGAAATGTGAATACTGCCTCAATATACATCTCCGCACTATCAACTTCTTCGGGTTTTTTTCCATAAGGAAGATGAAAATCTGACCGTGTGATTTCTTTTTCTGATGGTAATGTTCCAAAAAGTTTTACTAATGATAACATAGCAGCTGTCTTTCCAGAACTATTTGCACCAATGAATGTAGTGAATTTTTCGAAATAAATGGTAGTAGTTTTCGGTCCAAAACACCTAAAATTATTTATTTTAATCTTCTTTAGTTTCATAGTCCTTCTCTCCAAAAATAATGAAAATTATTATTTACCAAAATGCTCATACATTACTACTCCCATGCAGTTCCTTTAGTTTTATGTTTTAAACTCATATATTGCATAAGATGTTTCATTTCACATTTTAAAAATTACTGTTTATGTTTACTCAATCATATATTCTAATTGCAAAACTAGATATATTATACCATAATTCGCCAATTTTTTCAATTGGCAAAATGATGAAATTTAAAGCCTACATATACCCAAATTAGTTCCTTTAATATTTGAGACAATTATAGATTCATGGTATAATAGAAACCATTTTAACTTTAAAGGAGGTTTCTATCATGAAACAAAAGCACTCACAAGAGCAGAAGGATTATGTCTTAAAATGTTATTTGTCTGGCGAAAGCGTTTCCTCTATCCAGAAAAACACTAACATTCCTCGCTCAACGATTTATCGCTGGATTAAAGATTATAATTGCAAGCGGCAAAACAAAGACCATTTAATCAATCTAAAAGATTACAACGACCTTACTCGTAAGTATGAACGAAGTCTAACCATAATTAAAATTTTGCAATCTTCGCCATGCTTAGCTACCGATTCTATTGATGAAAAATATTTTGCTATTGAAGATTTACTTTTAAAGGGTTACAATGTAAATGTCATCTGTGCAGCATTGTGTATGTCCAAGGGCACATATTACAACCGCAAACTTCGTGGCAAACACGGTAACACCAAAGACAAGTTGAGACGAGATGAACTGATGCCTGTGGTCGAGAAAATATATCACGAAAGCAACCAGATTTATGGTCCCGGAAAAGTCGCTGCAGTCATGAATGACCGAGGATATTCTGTTGGAGTTTCCACTATATCAAAAATCATGCACGAAAATGGCTGGTTCAGTATCCGTGGTGGTTCAAAAGCCTTATATGAAATGAACCAAAAACGCAAAGAGAATATTTTAAATCAACAATTCACCGTAACACGTCCGAATGAGGTCTGGGTGAGCGATGTAACATACTATACATATAATCGAATAAGATATTATATTTGTGTCATTATTGACTTATTTGCTCGCAAGGTTGTTGCGTGGAAAATTTCAAAGAAAAACAGCACTCAACTTACAAAGAACACTTTTATGCAAGCATACACTTCAAGAGAAATTACCGGTGACTTACTGTTTCATTCTGACCAAGGCGGTAACTTCGTATCCAAAACATTTATGAATTATTTAAAAGAGTTAAATGTTGAACAGTCATTTTCTAAACCCGGCAGGCCTTACGATAATTCTGTTTGCGAATCATTTTTCAGCAATTTCAAACAAGAAGAATTATATCGGCACGAATACAAAACCGCCGAAGATTTAAAGCGAAGCATTAACAAATATATGGTCTTTTATAATAACGAAAGACCTCATTCCGTTATTCGATACCAGACACCGAACAAGGCTGAGGTCAAATATTACGATAAATTAAGGCTTTTAGAAAAAGAAAAATTAGACGCTGGTGGTTCGAATGTTAAAAATTATTGATTTTTAATCTCAGAATCAGCATTTTTCTAAAAATATGTACCATATATTTTTTTATTCATAAAGCATAAAAACCTGCATATATACAGGTTTTTGCATAAAGAAAGAACAGGCGATTGGAACTATGATGGTTCGAATTACCTGTTCTATTCATCTGGTGCACCATCAGGGACTCGAACCCTGGGCACCCTGATTAAGAGTCAGGTGCTCTACCAACTGAGCTAATGGTGCAAATATTTAATTGTCAATCGCAACTATTAGATTATATCACTGCTATACTTAATTGTCAACACTTTTTTTAAAAAAATACAAAAAGGAGCGATAAATTATCACTCCTTTTTGTTGTTTTAATAAGTATGATTACTCTGCCTTTGCATCATCAGCTGTTTCAGCTTCTGCTTCTGCTTCTTCTTCAGCTTCTGCTTCTTCGGTTTCTTCCTCAGCTTCTGCTTCTTCTTCAACAGTTTCTTCTACTGCTGTCTCTTCTTCTGGAGCAGGTTCTTCTGTCTTAGTTCCACAAGCAGCTAAAACGCTTATAGACATCAAGGCAGCAACAAGAAGTGCTAAAAACTTTTTCATGATACATTACCTCCTAAATTATTCTGAAACTTTCGTTTCATACATCAAATTATATGATGCGAAATAATATTTAATGCCGTTACTTACAGCACCTTGCACATAATACCACTTTATTTTGAAAAAAACAAGTGTTTTTTACAAATTTTTCTTTTTTTTGTGTATTTTATACCAAAACTATGCTTTTTTTAGAGCTTTTTTAAAGTACCTTACTCAAAAATGCCTTTGTCCGCTCATTTTGCGGATTACCAAATATTTCCTCGGGAGTGCCTTCCTCCATTATTACGCCATCATCGATAAACAAAATGCGGTTTGCAACCTCTTTGGCAAAGCCCATTTCGTGCGTTACCACAACCATCGTCATGCCCTCTTTGGCAAGTTTTTTCATAACATCCAAAACTTCTCCAACCATTTCCGGATCAAGAGCCGATGTCGGTTCATCAAAAAGCATAACATCAGGTTTCATACAAAGGGCACGGACTATTGCTATTCTCTGCTTTTGCCCTCCTGAAAGCTGTGACGGATACGCATCCTTCCTATCGGCAAGTCCGACAGTGTTCAAAAGCTCAATTGCGTCCTTTTCTGCCTCTTCCTGAGTCTTTTTCAGAAGCTTTATCGGTGCTAATGTCATATTTTTAAGCACCGTCATATGCGGAAAGAGATTAAAATGCTGGAAAACCATTCCCATTTTCTGTCTATGTAAGTTTATGTTTGTTTTGGGATTTGTTATCTCCTTACCCTCAAAGGTTATACTTCCCGAAGTCGGAACTTCCAAAAGATTTAAAGAGCGGAGAAATGTGGACTTTCCCGAGCCTGACGGACCGATTACAACAACAACCTCACCTTTTTTTATGCCCGTTGTTATGCCGTTTAAAGCTTTTATTGCACCGCCGTTATAATGCTTTTTTAGGTCTTTTACCTCGATTAAATAATCACCTTTCACTCTTTCTCAGCCTCCTCTCCATTACGCCAAGAAGCTTCGTCAAAAGCATAACTATTGCAAGATAGATTAAAGCGGTAAGCAAAATAGGATTTACTTGGTCATAAGTTGTATTTTTTATCTGATTTGCCGCTTTTGTGAGGTCTGTTACCGCAACATAACCCGCAACCGAAGTTTCCTTTAACAGTGCAATCATCTCATTGCCTATTGCGGGAAGTACATTCTTGAATGCCTGTGGAAGAATTATCTCTTTCATTGTCTGCAACCGCGAAAATCCCAAAGAGCGTCCTGCTTCCATCTGACCTGCATCAATCGCCATTATGCCCGAGCGTATAGTTTCCGCCACATATGCACCGGAATTTATGCCAAAGGTTAGCGTTGCAACCCAAGTTCCGTCTTTTGCCGATACGAATATTATGAAAAATGATATAAGAAGTTGTACTACAACCGGCGTTCCTCTTATTACCGTAAGGTAGATATTGCACAGAACATCAAGAGGTTTTAACTTTTTGTTTCCGTCTGCAAAGACCTTTATCATCGCCACGATAGTTCCTATGATAACGCCTATTGCCAATGCACCTATTGTTATAATAATAGTCTTTTCCAAGCCGTCTATAATCGTTTTATAGCGGTCGGATACAATAAATGTCCGGTAAAGCCGTGCAAACCATTTATTAAGCCATTCCATAGTATTTTCCTTTCAAATTAAAAGGCGATACGGCACACGCCGTACCGCCATGTTTAATTGTTTTAATTAGTCAACAACAAGGTCGTACTTTTCAAAAATCTTTGCAAGAGTTCCGTCAGCTTCAAGAGCTTCAAGTGCCTCATTTATCTTTGCGGTAAGTTCATCATTACCAAGTTGTAGTGCGATAGCATAAGCCTCTTCTGTAAGAGCTTCGTCCAGAACAACCGTTGCACCTTCCTGTTCAGCAGAAAGTGCCTTTGCAACTGCGTTATCTACGATAACAGCATCAGCTTTACCTGCTCTTAATGATGCAACTGCCTCGGAAGCTGTCTTAAAGGACTGGATTTCATACTCGTTGTCAAGCAGATACTGTTCGCCTGTTGTTCCTTCCTGACAAGCAATTACCTTTCCCGTAAGATCGTCTTTACCCTTGATTTCGCTATCAGCTGTAACAATTATGGATTGAGAAGCTTTGAAGTAGTTATTTGAGAAATTCATACTCTTTCTTCTCTCATCTGTTGCCGTAATACCAGCAACTGCCATATCATACTTACCTGTTGCTGCACCTGTTAAAGCTGCATCGAAATCAATGTTTGTGATTTCGAGATTGTAGCCTAAGTACTCAGCGATTGCCTTTGCCATATCAATATCAGAACCTACAATTTCACTGCCTTCCAGATATTCAAAGGGCTTGAACTCTGCATTTGTTGCCATTGTTAATGTTGGCAAATCAGGATTAACCTCTTCCTCTGCCTTCTTTCCACAAGCAGAAAGAGCCGTAACAGCCAAAACCGTAGCTACTGCCATTGACATAACCTTTAAAATATTCTTTTTCATTTTAAATTCCTCCTAATTAGATTAAAATGTTACCCGCACATTATAACAAAACATTTATAATTATGCAAGTCTTTTTTACAAATAATTCTATTTTTTTATCATTTTCCTACACAAAAACTGTGAAAAATCTCTGCGACAATATCTTCCGATACCGTTTCACCCGTGATTTCGCCCAAAAAATCAATCGCTTCATTTATGTCGAGTGCGGCAATATCCTGCGGCATTCCGCCGTTTAGCTGCTCTATCGCTCGGCTTAATGCCTCTTTGGCATTTCCAAGTGCCGAAAGATGCCTTGCGTTTGTAATAATTGCAGAATTTCCCCAATCAATTTCTGCAAAATTATACATTTTCTTTATGATTTTTACAAGCTCGTCTATCCCCTCACCTGTTTTTGAGGATATTTCCACATCCGCAGCAATATTTTCCGATTTAATATCGCATTTATTTGCTACTGTTATACGTTTTTTGTCCTTTACAAGCTCAAAAAGGCTTTCGTCCTCGCTATCCGTTTTTCTGCTTAAATCAAGTACCAAAATTACAAGTTCCGCCTCGTCTATCGCCCTTTTCGCTCTTTCAATGCCGATTTTTTCGACAGCGTCCTCGGTATCGCGTATTCCTGCCGTGTCCAAAAGCCGTAGAGGAACGCCGTCCAAATTCACAAATTCCTCAATAACATCACGGGTAGTTCCCGAAATATCGGTCACAATCGCTCTGTCCTCACCTGCAAGTCGGTTTAAGAGTGAGGATTTCCCGACATTTGTCTTACCTACTATCGCAGTTTTTATGCCTTCCTTTATTATGCGTCCGCTGTCCCTTGTATCAATCATTTGTGAAACGGCGTTTTCGGCTTTTTTAAGTGCATCTTTTATGTCATTTACCGTAACATCTTCCAAATCTTCATCGGGGTAGTCTATCGCAACCTGCATTTGTGCCGCAAGATGCACAAGGTTTCCCCGTATTTCAGATATTTTGTTAAAGAGTCCGCCTTTTGCCTGAAAAAGTGCATTTTTTTCTTCCAACTCGGTTTTGGCGTTTATAATATCAATAACGCCCTCCGCTTGTGATAGGTCAATCCTGCCATTCAGAAAAGCCCGTTTTGTAAACTCTCCTGCCTCGGCAGGAAATGCACCTGCCAGAATAAGCGTTTCCAAAACTCTTTTAGCCGCCATAAAGCCGCCGTGCGTGCTGATTTCAACTACATTCTCACGGGTGTATGTTCTCGGCTCACGCATAACCGTAACCAAAACCTCGTCTATGATTTCGCCTGATTTATCCACAATATGACCATAGCTTACGGTATGCGTTTTCGCTTCCGAAAGTCCGGTTTTCCCTTTAAAAATGCTATCGCAAATATCTATTGCATTATCACCGCTCACTCTTATGACGGAGATTCCGCCTATTCCTTGCGGCGTGGAAATTGCGGCGATTGTGCGACCATCATTTCTCATCCAAAAGCTCCTCTAACGCCGATTTAAAGGACTGAATATTTGAAAAGTGCTTATGCACCGACGCAAAACGGACATATGCCACCTCGTCAAGCTCTTTTAGATGACTCATAACCTTTTCGCCTATCTCGGTTGAGGTCACTTCCTTTGACATCATCTGATAGAGTTCGCTCTCAATCTGGTCTGCAACATCCTCCATCTGTGCATATGTAATCGGGCGTTTTTCACACGCCCTTATAAGTCCGCGTACAATCTTCTCGCGGTCGTACGGCTGACGCGAATTATCCTGCTTTACCACTACCAATGAGATTGTTTCAAGCTTTTCATAAGTCGTAAAACGCTTTTGGCATTTTAAGCACTCGCGTCTTCTCCTTATTGATGTGCCGTCTTCCGCCGGACGCGAATCAATAACCTTGCTTTCCATAAAGCCGCAATACGGACATTTCATAAAACCGCTCCTTTATTCATTTTCTATACAGAAAACCTTTTATTTTCTCTTTGCAAGTACATCCTTTTCGTACTTTTTAATCTCGCCGAGCCAGTCAAGACCTACGCCCTTGCCTTCTTTTCCGCAATAATAATCCCAAACAAGCGAGAAAGGTGCTGCCTTAAATTCCTGCGTATATGCAAGTCTTGCAGATACATCGCCCTCAGCTTCAATTTTCTTCATTTCTTCATTTGGCTGTAAAAGTGCGTAAAGCATAGCTTTTCTGACATTTCTGATGCCTATTACCCATGCGGAAATTCTGTTTATGGACGCATCGAAAAAGTCTGTTGCGATATATGTATCCTTTAATTTGCCCAATCTTACAAGCTCTTCCATAATAGCCTTTAACTCGTCGTCAAAAGCAACTACATGGTCGCTGTCCCATCTTATCGGACGGGAAAGGTGCAGCAAAACGGAATTTTCAAAGGTGAAAATTGATGAAAGCTTTGCCGATACCATTTCGGTAGGATGATAGTGACCTGTGTCAAGCGTCATAATTATATGGTCTTTATTTGCTTTCATAACATAACCCATACAGAATTCGTGTGAGCCTACCGTATAGCTTTCAAGCCCGATTCCGAACACCTTGGACTCAATTCCGTCCACAACGCCTCTTACCAGCCTTGTAGCTTTAAAGATTTTATCGTAGCTATCCTTTAATCTGAGTCTTGGGGATATTGTATCAACCGGAAATTCCTTATCACCGTCGGGAGTCCAGTGGTTAATTACACAGGTTTTTCCCGTAACTTTATGGAAATATCCGCCTATTTTTCTACATCTTATTCCGTGCTCAATCCAGAAATTTCTTATATCATCGTCAGCATTTGAAAGAGTGCCTTTTTCGCTCTTAGGATGGGAGAAATATGTAGGATTAAAGTCAAGTCCTATGCCTTTTTCCTTTGCCCAATTAGCCCATTTTTCAAAATGCTTCGGCTCGATTTCGTTTCTGTCAACAAAGCCGTCCGCTTCCTGATAATTTGCGTGTATATTTACTTTAAGTTCGCCGGGGATATACTCCATGGCCTTTTCCATATCGGCTCTTAGCTCCTCCGGTGTTCTTGCAGCACCCATGTAATTACCGGTAGCCTGTATTCCGCCGGACAAATCTCCCTCCGACTTTTCAAAACCTGCTACATCATCACCCTGCCAACAGTGCATTGAAATCGGTATGCTATTGCACAATTCGATAGCCTTATCGACATCAATACCGTACTTTTTGTAGTACTCTTTTGCCAATTCATAGCCCTTTTCTAAATCATACATCTTCTTCACTTCTCCTCATTTAAAATTTTATTTGCTTTTAAAATTGCCACCTGCGTTTTTGCATCTGCAATTTCATTTTCCATAACCATTTTTAAAGCTTTGGAAAGCGGAATTTTTACCACTTCCAAAAACTCGCCGCTGTCAAGCTCCTGCCCTACAAATTCAAGATTTTTCGCAAGATACATATGTATTACTTCGTTGAGATACCCCGGAGACGGGTAGCATTTTCCGATAAACCTATATTCTTTTGCCATATATCCCGTTTCCTCACGAAGCTCACGAAGTCCTGCATCGTAGGGATTCTCACCTTTTTCCAGCTTTCCTGCCGGGATTTCCAAAACCACCTCGTCATATGGTTTGCGGTACTGCCGTACCATAAAAATATTTTCGTCATCATCAACGGCAATAACCGCCACACCGCCGTTATGTAAAACAAGCTCACGCCCTGCCGTTTCGCCGTTTGGAAGTCTTACAATATCCTCTTTTACATGTATAATTCTTCCGCTATATATCTCTTTTGTGTCCACCGTTGCTTCTGTAAAATCCATTTTGCTACCTCTTAATATTAAAATGCCATTATAAATTCCTTTATTACTCTTATGGAATTTTCCGCCGCCATTTTGGCAAATGTCGGAAAATCCATATTCGCATCGCCGTTTGCACCGTCGCTTATTGCCCGTAAAACACCGAAAGGCACCTTGTTCACAAAGCACACTTGTCCAATACTTGCACCTTCCATTTCACATGCTGATGCCGAAAATGTTTCTTTAATAAACTTCTTCTTTTCGCTATCCGAAACAAACACATCTCCCGACGCAACTGTTCCTAAAACCGCTTTTATTCCGATTTTTTCTGTTGCTTCCAATAATGTTTTGTAAATTTTTTCATCCGTCGGGATTTTTACGAGTCCTATTTCCGACAAATATCCTCTCGGCTCACCCAAAGGCGTTGTATCCATATCGTGCTGAACTACGCTGTCCGCAATCACTATATCGCCTACATTCAGATTTTCGGCAAGTCCGCCCGCAACACCGATATTTATTATGATTTCAGGCTTAAACGCCATAATCATAGTCTGCGTACATATTGCCGCAAAAACCTTTCCTATTCCGCATTTTGCGACAACCGTTTCTCTTCCGTTAAAACTGCCCTTAACAAAGGTTATACCGCTGATTTTTTCCTCCCGGACATCTTTTAAAAGCCTTTTTAAGCCTTCAACTTCAATGTCCATAGCACCAATAATTCCTATCATAGCCGTATTACAAGAGCGGAAGCGGATTTACGAACAGAATATCGTCACGCTTCGCCGCATCTCCTTCGGCAAAAACAAATGCCTTTCCGTAAATATTCGCCCCAACCTGTCTCAAAATGCTTTCGATAGCCGAAAGGGATGAGCCTGTCGAAACAACATCATCAACGATAAGCACATTTTTGCCTTTCAGCTTCGGGATTTGGTTATTATCAAGATACAAATAATGCTCGTCCTTTGTCGTATAGGTATTTACCGCTCCCTTGGTTACATTTTTATGATAAATCTTTTGCTCCTTACGCAAAATTGTCATTTCACAGTCTAAATATCCGGCAATTTTATATGCCAGAATAACGCCCTTTGTTTCGGCAGAAATTACCACATCAACTTTTGATAAATCAAGGTCTGAGTTTTTAAGTACATTGTAAAGTGCCTCACTTGCATCGTCCGATAGCTTCTTTGAGGAAAGCATATCAAAAACCGCAATACTAAGGCCCTCCTTTATTTCGATTATGGGAAGTCCGTATTCCCGTCCGTTTAAAGTAGTTTTAAAATCCATTTTGTTCCTCCTGATAGTATTTTAAATGCTGTTTTTTCCAATTTATAACAGCATATTGTGCTAACAACTTTTTTCATTATATCACATATTTTTCAAAATTACAACAGTTTTTTAACTATTGACTAATTATAATATATGTGATAAAATGATATAATAAGTAAAATATTGCTATTTTGGAAATTAAAGTCATTTTGGCTTAATAAGGAGTCTTTATGAAAAAACGCATAAACGGCGGAAATATTTACGCAACTTTATTTGCAGACTTGGTCTTAATAGCTGTTGCTATTTATTCTCTGCTTTCGGATAATACTATTGATTTTGCCATTTTTATGTTGGCTGCGGTTTTGCTCACCGTATATGCTGTGATATTTGCAAAAAAGAGCCGTGTCAGCTTTTCCGAATATGTAAAAATGATTACCGAAAAAAAAGAAGGTATGTCGGGGGATGCGATAAGCAAGTTTCCTCTGCCTATGGCCGTTTTAAAAATCAACGGTCAGATTTCGTGGTTTAATGATTTATTTTCGGAAATGGTCGGCTCTGCCGAGCTTTATGATGTTGTTATAAGCGATATTATGCCCGAGCTGAGATGGTCGGAAATATTGAAATCGACGGGAAGTATATACACTTACGCAACATACAAGGGGCATAAATACAACGTCGTAGGCGATATTATCAAAAGCGATATTTCAACACCGGAAAAGCCCGATTTTACCGTTTTGCTCTACTTTATTGATAAGACGGAAACCGAAACTCTGCGAAAAAGATATGAGGATGAAAAAACCGATATCGCCATAATCAACATAGATAATTATGACGAGATTTTTCAGAAAATGGACGATTCGGAATCTCAGCAGACAATGGCAAAAATAAATAAGTATATTATAGCTTGGGTATCGGAAAGCAAAGGCGTCCTTAAAAAGACCGAGCGTGACAGATACTTGGTGCTTTTTGAGCATCGGTATTTAAAGGATTATATACAAAAGAAATTTGATGTTTTGGAGCGTGTCAGAAGCCTTGGCGATGCGGTAAAGCTCCCTATTACCATAAGCATAGGCGTCGGCGTCGGCGGAACTATTTTAGATAATAACTCCTACGCCCGTGCCGCAATAGATATGGCTTTGGGACGGGGCGGCGACCAGGCGGCTGTTAAGGATTCCACGCAGTACAGCTTTTTCGGCGGTATTGCAAAGGACTATGAAAAAAGCACACGCGTTAAAACCCGTGCTTTTTCGGTGGCATTAAAGGATTTTATTCTAAACTCCGACAAGGTTATATTTATGGGGCATACAGGGCTTGATTATGATGCTTTCGGAGCGGCACTCGGTTTGCAAAGAGCAGTAAGGATTCTGGAAAAAACTCCATACATTATTATGGACAATTCTCCTGCCGTGAAACGCTTAAAAGAAGAGGCGGACAAAGTCGAAGAATACTCAGGACTCATAATTTCTCCCGAAGAGGCGGAGGAAATTATTACCATGAACACCCTGTTAGTCGTTTTAGACACTCACCGTCCGTCAATGCTCCCAAATGCCGAGCTTTTGGAAAAAACCACAAAGGTTGTGCTTATTGACCATCACAGAAGAAGTACCGATTTTCTTTCAAATACTTCGCTCATATACCATGAGCCGTACGCGTCTTCTACCTGCGAAATGGTTACCGAGATTTTGCAGTATATCGACAGCGATAAAAAACTCACGCCTTTTGAAGCTAAGGCATTGTATGTGGGAATCCTGATGGATACAAAGAACTTTACGGTAAAAACAGGCGTCCGCACCTTTGAATCGGCGTCATACCTCAGAAGATACGGGCTTAACACTGCGGAAGTGCGAAAGCTCTTTAACTCGGACAAAGACGATTATATAAACCGTGCAAAAATTGTCGAAAATTCCGAGTCAATTGCCGATAATATGCTGGTTTCCGTTTGCAAGGAAGATTATCCGAATATGCGTGTTATTTCGTCACAGGCGGCGGACGAAATGCTTAATATAAACGGCATAACTGCGGCTTTTGTTCTATACAAAAGTGACGGCGGGATTTATCTTTCGGCACGTTCATTAGGTGATGTAAACGTTCAGCTGATTGCTGAAAAGCTTGGCGGCGGCGGTCATTCAACCGTTTCGGGTGCACAGCTTAAAACAAAAGATTTTGATGAGGCGGTTGATTCTTTAAAATCAGCGGTAGACGAATATATAAAGGAAAACAGAAAGGACTGATAATATGAAGGTTATACTTAATCAAGACATAAAAGGACAGGGAAAAAAGGGACAGCTTGTTGAGGTTTCGGACGGGTATGCAAGGAATTACCTTCTCCCTAAAAAACTTGCAAGTGAGGCAAACAGTACTAATATGAATATTCTGCACGGCAAAAACGAAGCCGAGGCATACCATCAGCAGATGGCTTTGGAAGAAGCTATGGCACAAAAGGAAAAGATGGAAAAAATTGAGGTTTTACTATCTGCAAAAGCCGGAGATAACGGCAAACTTTTCGGCTCAATTACCTCGAAAGATGTCGCAGAAGCTCTTACAATGCAGCATCACATAAAGATTGACAAGAAAAAGTTTGTTATGCCTGACGGAATTAAAGTCCTTGGCACAACAAATGTTGAAGTTAAAATATACCCAAATGTTGTAGGCACTTTAAAGGTCACCGTTACGGCTCTTTAAGATGATTATGCCGTTTTGACGGCAGAATGGAGATACTATGGCAAAAAACACCGAAATACGCGATTTTGAGCTTCCGAACAGTCCGGAGGCGGAAAAAGCAATAATAGGTTGTATTCTTCAAGATAAAAAATCGCTTGTGATTGCTCTTGAAATGCTTTCGCATACGGATTTTTATTATGATGCAAACCGTGAGATTTTCAAGGCGGCAACCGAGCTTTTTAATGAGAATACTCCCGTTGATATTGTTACGGTCAGCGACAGACTGACAAGATATGATAAACTTGACGCGGTAGGCGGTCTTACCTACCTTACTTCTGTTGCGACGAGTATTTCCACTACCGAAAACTTAGAATACTATGCAAAAATCGTAAGCGAAAAGGCATTGCTTCGTGAACTTGCGAATGTTGCAGGGGAAATAAAAACGCTTTCAGCAGGTCAAGACGGTCAGGCTTCCCAGCTTTTATCAAGAGCGGAGCAGCTCGTTTTGGATATTTCTTCCAGCCGTGAGCAAAAGGATATTTCACCTATAAAAGACATTATCATGGCAACCTATGAGGAAATGGTGGAAAATTCCAAAAATACTGACAAAATGGTCGGACTTGACACAGGTTTTGATGAACTTAACTACCGTACGGGCGGTTTCAGGGGCGGTCAGCTGATACTTATAGGTGGGCGTCCTGCTATGGGTAAATCAAGTTTGGCTGTAAATATAGCTGAAACTGTCGCAATAACGAACAAAAAGCCGGTTGCGATTTTTAACCTTGAAATGCCGAAATCTATGATTGTACGCAGAATTTTCTGTTCTCAGGCATATATCGATTCGCAAAAAATCCTGTCGGGAAAATTTGAGGGCGAAGATTGGGCAAGGCTCGGAAAGGTGCTTGACAAAATTGCCGTCGCACCTCTTTACATTGACGATTCTTCAAGCATTACCGTTTCGGAAATACACGCAAAATGTCAGCGTATCAAGCAGACGCACGGTCTTTCCCTGGTAGTAATCGACTATCTGCAACTTATGCGTGACGATTCTCGGACAGAATCAAGACAGGTTGAAGTTGCGTCAATTTCACGGGCACTTAAAATCATGGCAAAGGAGCTTGATGTTCCCGTAATCGCACTTACACAGCTTAACCGTGCCAATGAAAAGCGTCCCGATAAGCGTCCGACGCTTTCGGATATCCGTGAATCAGGTGCTGTTGAACAAGATGCGGATATGGTTATGCTGATTCACCGTGACGATTATTATAACCCCGATTCTGCCGACAAGAATATGGCGGAAATAATTATCGCAAAGCACAGAATGGGCGAAACGGGTACTTTTAAACTCGGTTGGCAGGGTAAATATACAAAATTTGTAAATATTGAATATCACAAAGAGGACACGGCTAAAATTAAAGGGAAGGACGAAGAGTAAATGAAGCTCTTAAACACCCTCTTAGATACTGTAAAAACGCATAATATGATTGAAAAAGGCGACCGTGTTTTAGTTGCTCTTTCGGGCGGTGCAGATTCTGTTACGCTCCTTCATATGCTATGTGAAATTTCTGAAAAATATGGTTTTTCCGTCGGTGCAGCACATGTGAACCACAAACTTCGTGACACGGCTGACCGTGATATGAATTTTTGCAAAAAGTTGTGCGAAGAACTAAATATTCCGCTCGAAATCCTTGTCTGCGATATACGCAAAGAAGCAAGGGAAAACGGTATGAGCGAGGAGCTTTACGCAAGAGGCGTACGCTACGGTTTTTTTAACAGTCTCGGCTATGACAAAATCGCAACCGCTCATAACAAAAATGACAATGCGGAAACTATCCTTTTTAATTTTATGCGTGGTGCATCTACTATCGGTCTTTGCGGAATACCGTACACAAGAGGCAATATTATAAGACCGCTTTTAGATATTCAAAAACCGGAAATTATAGCCTATTGTAAGGAAAATGGCTATGAATTCGTGACAGACGAAACTAATTTTACCGAAGTTTACACAAGAAATAAAATAAGGCTTTCCTTAATACCTCAAATTGAGGACAGTTTTAATGAGAATTTTGTCAATACCGTAACGGAAAATTCAAATCTTATCGCATATGATGTCGATTTTCTGGATATTGAGGCGAGAAAGCTTTATAACGGTGAAATTTGGGCTGATTATGTTAAAGACATGCAC
Source organism: Clostridia bacterium (assembly GCA_017551095.1). Lineage (GTDB taxonomy): Bacteria > Bacillota > Clostridia > UBA1381 > UBA1381 > UBA1738. Next base: position 27,992 of record JAFZMQ010000005.1, read on the forward strand.
CCTGCTATGCTTTTCAGGATTATTCAGATTTATTATAAGGAAAAAACAGGGGCTTTTCAAAATCTTTCGGTCAGTTTTGTAAAAAGCATAGTTTCACTTTTGGAAAAGAATAAAACAGGCTCACAGCTTGATTTACCGAACGGATTTTATGCATATATTTCATACGGCAAACTGATAATTGAAAAAAAAGAGGAAATACCTGAATTTGAATATGATTTAGTCCCCGATAAGCCGTTATTTATATCGGAAATAGGCAAAACCGTAACCCTTGTTTCAAGTGCAAACGGCAAAATTTTTCTTAAAAATACAGACGGGCTTAAAATAAGGAATAAGCGGAGGGGCGATATTTTTTATCCTACGGGAATGACAGGAAAAAAACGGCTTTCCGACTACTTTACAGATAAAAAAATACCGCAAAAACTACGGAACATAGTACCAATTCTTGTAAAGAACGGCGATATTGTATCCATCATAGGGTACCGTAATGACAGGCGTTTTACCGACACTTCTTACGCTCCCTACTCCATTTTGGTAAAGGAGGCAGAAAATGCAGAATAGAAACAGAAGCTATATAGGCTGGATACTTTTAATAGTTTTACTCTTTTCAATGTTTTCAGCATTTAAAGAGCTTACGGGCATGGCAACGAAATCCGATTATTCTTCCCTGCTGCGTGAAATAAAAAACGGAACGGTTTCGGAGCTTTATATAAGCTCGGAGACGGCACAGGCAAAGATAGGTGACAAGGTAATAACCTGCCAGATTCCGTCGGTTGAGGTCTTGCAGCGGGACGCAGGAGAAGATTTATTAAAGCTTATTGAAAGTGGAAAGCTATCATACCAGATTGCTGAAAAGAGGGTTTCCTGGATTGAATATCTGATTCCCATTTCGTCAGTTTTAATGCTCTTGGTTTTTGTAATATTTATGTTCGGTCAAGGCGGCGGCAAAGGCGTTGCGAATTTTACAAAAAGCCGTGCAAGACTCAGCAGCGATTCTCAAAAGACGGTGAAATTCGGTGATGTTGCAGGAGCTGACGAGGAAAAACAGGAGCTTATGGAGCTTGTGGAATTTTTGAAAAATCCGCAAAAATTCATAGGTATCGGTGCAAGGATTCCAAAAGGCGTACTTTTGGTAGGACCTCCGGGAACGGGAAAAACGCTTTTAGCACGTGCGGTTGCCGGTGAAGCCGGTGTTCCCTTCTACTCCATTTCAGGCTCGGATTTTGTCGAGCTTTATGTCGGCGTCGGTGCATCACGCGTCCGTGATATGTTCCAACAGGCAAAGAAAACCAAGCCCTGCATTATATTTATAGATGAAATCGACGCAGTCGGCAGACAGCGTGGTGCAGGTATGGGCGGCGGTCATGATGAGCGTGAGCAGACTTTAAATCAGCTTTTGGTTGAAATGGACGGTTTTGGCGAAAACGAGGGCATCATAATTATGGCGGCGACAAACCGCCCTGATATTTTGGATAACGCACTTTTAAGACCCGGTAGATTTGACAGGCAGATAGTTGTGGGAAGACCCGACTTAAAGGGTAGAGAAGAAATTTTGAAGATTCATTCAAAAAACAAAACTCTTGCGAAGGATGTTGACCTTAAAAAAATCGCGAAAACTACCGTCGGCTACACAGGTGCCGACCTTGAAAATCTTATGAATGAGGCGGCAATTTTTGCCGCAAGGCGTGGCAAAACAGAAATCGACGAAAAAGATATTGACGACGCGAATATGAAGGTCATGATGGGACCGCAGAAGAAATCACAGGTGGTTACCGAAAAGGAAAAACGGCTTACCGCATACCATGAGGCAGGTCACGCCGTTCTTACCAAGCTTGTATCAAACCGCGACACCGTGCGGCAGGTTTCCATAATTCCAAGGGGAACGGCAGGTGGCTATACTATGCATATTCCCGACGAGGACAGTATGTATTACGGCAAAAAGGATATTTTAAATGATATAATAATCCTTTTAGGCGGAAGAGCCGCAGAAGAGCTTACTATGGATGATATTTCAACAGGTGCTTCCTCAGATTTGAAACGGGCTACGCAACTTGCACATGAAATGGTCGCAAAATACGGTATGAGTGAGAAAATCGGACCTATTTGCTATGACAGTAACGAAGAAGTTTTTTTGGGTAGGGATTACGGTCACTCAAAGCAGTATTCCGAAGCGGTTGCATCACAGATAGACGGCGAAGTGGAGTCGGTTCTGACATCCCAATACGGCAAAGCAAAACGGCTCTTAACAGAAAATATGGATAGACTCAAAAGTGTTGCAGAATCACTGCTTAAATATGAAGTTTTAGATGAAAAAGAATTTATAAAATATTTTAATAAAGGAGATTTTGAAAATGAAACAAGTAACTAAGGATATGATTATAAGAGATGTATTGAATCTTGACGCAGGCTGTGCCGAATTTTTGTTTGCAATAGGTATGCACTGCCTTGGATGTCCGTCTGCAAGTGGAGAATCGCTTGAAATGGCGTGTGCGGTACACGGTGCAGATGTCGACAAGTTAGTCGCAGATTTGAACGAGTACTTAAAAGATAAATAACATGGATAATACTGCCCGACAAATTGCGGTTTTGGTTATTTTAATTCTTTTTTCTGCATACTTTTCTGCTACCGAAACCGCATTTTCATCACTTAATCGGATAAAACTCAAAAATAAGGCAAAAAGCGGAAATAAAAGGGCCGAAAAAACGCTCAAACTATGCGACGAATACGACAAATTGCTCTCTACGATTCTTATAGGCAACAATGTTGTAAATATTCTGTCAGCGTCTATCGCTACGGCACTTTTTGTTTTCTATTTTCCGCAAAAGGGTGTCGCATATTCGACAATAACAATGACTGCTATTGTCCTTATTTTCGGTGAAATTCTGCCAAAAAGTATCGCAAAGGAAATACCGGAGAGCTTTGCTATGTTTTCTGAGCCTTTTATTTCCTTTTTCCTTGCTATTTTGACGCCTGTCACCTTTATTTTTTCGGTAATGAAAAAAGGTATAGACCGTGCGTTTAAAATCCGGTCCGATAAGAAAATAACAGACAGTGAGCTTTTAACTATTGTTGAAGAAGCAAAAAGCGAGGGTTCGATTGACGAGGACGAGGGGCATCTTTTGAAAAGTGCCATTGAATTTTACGATTTGGAAGTTTCGGACATTCTGACGCCCCGTGTTGATGTTGTTTCGGCGGACATCGAGTCATCACCGGATGAGATTCGGGACATTTTTAAAAAGAGCGGTTTTTCGCGTTTGCCGGTCTATAAGGATACTGTTGATAATATAGTCGGAATAATAAATGAAAAGGACTTTTTCTATAAAGGCAATATTTCGGAGATTATGCTCCCCGCCGTCAGAGTTCTGGAAACTATGAAAATTTCAAAGCTTGTTTCTCTTTTGCGTGAAAAAAAGCAACACCTGGCAGTCGTTACCGACGAATACGGCGGAACGGTCGGTGTTGTCAGTTTAGAGGACGCCTTAGAGGAGCTTGTCGGTGAAATATGGGACGAGCATGATTCGGTAAAAATGGATTTTATCAAGATTTCAGACCACCGTTACCGAATAAGCGGAAATGCAAATATTGACAAGATGTTCGAGATTTTCGGCGTTACGCCAAAAAATGAATTTGACAGCACTTCTGTTACAGGCTGGATTACCGAAACGCTTGGACACATACCAAAACGCGGTGAGCGGTTTGAGGCGGAGGGTATTTTTATAACAGTTCTTCGCACAAATCAGAACAGAGTTTCTGATATTTTAGCGGTTAAAAAATCTATGCCTCAAACAGGCGAAAAATAAGCTCTTTTTCGAGCTTTTGCCATTTTGAAAGGCGTTTTTCGCAAAACCTGCCCAAGAATACAGTCGGTTTTTGGGAAAGCTTTTTCCCTCTTTTAAGCCGATTCTCCGTGTTTTTACGGCAGATTTTAAGGCATATATCGCAAAAATATCCGTAAATCAAGGCTCTTATTGATAAAAAGACAGTTTTCATATATTCACTCCCTTTTATCATTATTCGCCATTTGAGAACTTTTATGTAGAAAATTTCAAAATAGGAGGTGTTGCACTTGAAATACAAAAACAGGTTAACTCAATTTGACAATGTTCTGTTTTTCCTTACAATTTTGGCAGGAATAGTCGGCATTATTGCGGTTTATAGTGCAACCCGCTCTATGAACACCAATTCAAATGTGATTATGCAGACGGCATCATTTGTAATAGGCGTAATTCTGATGTTTGTTATGAGTCGTATAAACTATCAAATATTTGGTTACACTGCAATTTTCATATATGCTGCTTGTATTCTGATGCTTGTGGCAGTACTTATTTTTGGCACTACGGGCACTTGGGGTGCAAGAAGCTGGATACGGTTTGGTCCAATCGGCATACAGCCGTCGGAATTATGCAAAATCGGGTTTGCGATAACCTTTGCAAAACATCTTCAAGCGGTAAAAGAGGATATAAATAGACCTGTCACCTTATTGCTGCTTATTCTTCATCTTGCAATTCTGGCGTTTCTTATAATGTTGGAGCCGGATGCCGGAAGTACCATGGTTTTCTGCTTTATGGCAATAGCTATGCTTTTTGTCGCAGGGCTTTCCTTAAAGTATATTATACCTACATTTTTGTTTTTCCTCGCGTCCTCGCCGCTTATCTACTTTTTCCTTTTGAGCGATTATCAAAAACGCAGGATTCAGGTGTTTTTTAATCCTGAACTTGACAAGCTCGGCAGCGGATATAATGTTATCCAGTCAAAAATTGCGGTAGGCTCGGGAAAGTTATTCGGAAAAGGATTTTTAAAGGGTACGCAAAACCAGCTGGGATTCTTGCCAACAAAACATACCGACTTTATTTTCAGCGTTATTTCAGAGGAATTTGGGTTTATCGGTGCTGTTTTTGTGGTTTTATTGCTATTTTTTATAATTGCAAGATGCATAAAAATTGCCCGCGAATCAGACGATTTGTTCGGAAAATACATCTGCGTAGGGTTAGCCGCCATGCTCATTTTCCACACCTTTGAAAATGTCGGTATGTGCATAGGTCTTACTCCTGTTACGGGTATTCCGCTCCCGTTTATAAGCTATGGCGGAACATCGCTTATAACAAATATGATTGCAATAGGACTGGTTTTGTCGGTATCAAGCCACTCAAAAAAAGCAAGACTTTAAGCTACCATAAAATTTGAAAAAACTATTGATTTTTTTGTATTTTTGAGTTATAATCACTTGGTATTTGATGTTTGGAGAGTTGTCCGAGAGGTCGAAGGTGCAGCACTCGAAATGCTGTGTGGGTCAAACCACCTAGGGTTCGAATCCCTAACTCTCCGCCACAGAAAAAAAACACCTTAGTACGAACTATGCATGTTCGAATAAAGGTGTTTTTTTCTGTTTTACACAGCGAAAATAAAGGCTTTATCAGCATTTGATTATAAATCGTTAATGCTACACTAAAACCGATTTGAGTTAAGAATGAAAATGTTTTGTAGAATTAGTTTCTAACGAACCCCCGACTGTTCGATAGAAGCTTTTTCTTTTTGGCTTAAACGGTAATAATAATCAGCCTCCGCTTTATTGTGGTAAACCGCAAAAAAAACAATACAAATTTATAAAAACCATTGATTTTTTTTGCGAAAAATTGTATAATCGGTGCAGGTGATTTATGGGACAAATTTCTTGAATGATTACTTATCATGGGAGGAAAAATATGGATACCTTAACCTTTAAAAGAACAGATAACACTTTTAAAATCCTGAATGCGACAAACGGAGGACCATGGTATAAAAGGGGCGACAAGTACAGGAGCAATTACGAGGATTATAAGGCGGCGAGGATACCCTATTCACGAAATCACGATTCTGCCGGTTGCATGATATACGGCGGTCCGTACAGCCATGATATAACATGTATTTTTCCTGATTTTTCCAAAGATGCAGATGATCCCGATTCATACGATTTTGCTTGTACCGACGAATCAATATTGTTGACTCTGGATGCAGGAACACAAACCTTTTTCAGACTCGGTCAGACCATAGAGCATCAGGTAAAAAAGCACGGAACCCTTCCCCCTCCCGATTTTCACAAATGGGCTGAAATTTGCGAACATATCATAAGGCACTATAACGAGGGCTGGGCAGACGGCTTTAAGCTCAATATTGAATATTGGGAAATATGGAATGAGCCGGATATTCCCGACGATAGCCCGAACAAGCTCACTTGGGGTGGAACAAAAGCACAGTTTTTCGATCTTTATTCGATCACGGCAAAGCATCTTAAAAAACGCTTCCCCGAATTAAAAATCGGCGGTCCCGCACTTTCGGATAACAAGGAATGGGCTGATGATTTCTTAAAGGAAATGAAAAAAAGAGATGTTCCCATAGATTTCTTTTCCTGGCACATATATTGCACTGAGCCGGTGCAAATGACAGAAATGGCGAAAAGGATAAAAAAACTTCTCATTGATAACGGCTACGGCGACGCCGAGAGCATCCTGAATGAGTATAATTACATAAAAGGTTGGACCGATCAGATTATATACAGCATAAAAAGCATGATAGGAATTAAAGGTGCGGCGTTTACTATGTCATGCATTACCGAATCTCAAAAGACCGACTGTATAGACATGCTTATGTATTATGACACCAGACCTTCTGCCTTCTGCGGTGCTTTCGATTTTTATACCTGCGAGAGAAGAAAAGGCTACTACGCACTTGCGTGGTACGGCAAATTTTACGATATGAAGCGGGAGCTCAGGTGTGAAAATGAGCCGGAAAGAATATATACTTTATGCGGTGAGGATGACTCGGGCAAGATACTTTGCGTAGTTACAAACTACTGCGACGACGATAACGCACCAAATAAAGAGATAAAACTCGATTTCGGAAAGCAAGGCGAATATGAGATATATCTTGTTGATGATGAGCATGACGGAGAGCTTGTAAAGACCGACAAAGAGCTTGTTTTCGATATGAAAAATCAATCCATAATACTGATAAAAGAAATATAAAAAGGCAAAACAGGAATCGCAAAATGCGGTTTCTGTTTTTTGGTGCAGACTTAAATGATACCAAAAAAATCCCTTGACAATCCGTGTTTAATTTGGTATCATATTTTATGTGATTTTATATAATTTTGGCACACTTTTGTTGCTAAAACAAACTTTTTGTAATATTTTTTTAAGCGGAGGAAATAATGAAGCATA
>JAFZMQ010000039.1 GCA_017551095.1 Clostridia bacterium
CGGAGCGTTTGAAAAAAGGTCGCAATTTTGCGACCTTTTTGATTGCAGCGTAGTCCGCTGCGACGTGGCGGAGAAGGAGGGATTCCTTTTCTGCGGAAAAGCCGGCTCACAGCTCTTTTGTGCCACCGGCACAAAATTCACTACTGTTCGCTTCGAATCCCTTCCTATAAATTCTGCCAAAGCAAAAACCGCCTAAATGTGCGTGTGGATTTTTTTCGGCTTAACTTTATGTTTTTTATAGAATAATATCAAGCATTTCCATAAGATTGTCAATATGGTAATCGCAAAGTTCGCCAACACCTGCTTTTTCGATATTTCCGCCGGATATTCCGCAGCAGGAAAATCCTGCAAGTTTTATGGACACTACTCCTGCCGAGCTGTCCTCAATTCCAAGCACCTTATGGCGTCTTTCAAACGGGATTCCAAGTCCTACTCTTGCAGTTTCTGCATATAGCCATGGGTGCGGCTTTGGTGCAAGTTCTCCGAGCGTTCCTGTCTGCCCTTTTCGAAGTGCCTGTCCTGCCGTTATTATTGCGTCATAAAAATCTACGGGATTTCCCATATCAAGCTGTTTAAATGCCGATATGATTTCCGGCATAGCCTTTTCATAAAGACCGCTTGTAACAAGTCCTATCTTTATGCCCTCTTTTTTTACGGTTAATAGGAATTCCTTTAAATTCGGTGCAGGAGTGAATGCGTCCTGCTTTCCCCTACCCTTTAAAATCTCGTCCATCTCATGATTGACAATTTCAAAGTAATACTTTCGTGCAAGTTCCAAACTTCCACCTTTCGCGTACTTATCAATCATATATTGCAGATGCTCGGAAACGGAATGGCCCGAGATAAAAGGCTCGTCTTCCGCCTCTTTTTTGAATTTCGGATTTCCCAAAAGCCTTGCTGTCGTTTGCTCGATAACCCACATCCAAAAGCTTTCGGAATGTACGCTTGTCCCGTCCAAATCCATTAAGATTGCCTCTGCCTTAGGCTCAAAATGAGTTTCATGCATTGGGTAAATAGCAGGATAACCCATTCCGCTCTTTACATAGCAGAGCTTTTTATCGTCAAATTCAATTATGTCAATCTTTTTATCGGCAGGAGTTAAGATTTTCTTAACCCCTGCTTTTCCTGTTTCAAAAAAATCACTTTTTACAATAGTATCCATTTTAGTGTTCCCACTTTTCCAGCCAATTCTTCACAACCAGCTTACTTTGGTCAATATTCTTGCCCTTTACAATTACTGTTTTTGTATCGCCCGGCACGGTTGCATCATATACCTTATTATGATACTATGAATCGACCATTTTGTCAATGGTCACTTTATAGTTTATATTTTAAATTAAATGGCTTAGTGCTTTTGAGTCCACATACTATGCCACGCTTTACCCAATATTGCTCTGCTTATCACCTTCCTCAGCAAAGATTACTTTGTCCACAAAAAACGGTAATACATAAAAAAGTGAGCGGACATATTGCTCACCTTTTTTATGTATTTATGCCGATTATTCCCCCGAGCATACCTGCTGCGGCGATGGTTATAAGACGGGTTATATTTGCCACTCCGAAAGATGTTTTTCCGTATAGAACAAGTGATAAAATCAATATGACTCCAAAGTAAATCAGCCCCATCAAAAGCCCGTTAAAAAGTCCGTTCCGCTCCAAATTCTTGGCAAGAACAAATCCCGAAAACAGTACCGAAATTATCATAATCGCAAAAACTGCGATTCTTACCGTAGATTCCTGCATCTGCCAAAAATAGACAAAAAATGCAAGAATCCCGCCTAAAATCACCGTCACGACAAAGGCTAACAAAACGCATTTCAGCACCTTTTTTATTTCAAAAAGTCCCTTTTCCACAAAAAAACCTCCCGAACATACTTTGTAAATGTATATTCGGGAGATATTTTTATTATTCGTGGATTGTTTCAACCTTTTTGATTGCTGAACGCTCAAACTTTATTGTCGATTTTGCATCGGGTGTTCCGACAAGACCTGTTTCTATATAAACATAATCGTCCTTTAACTTGGAAATCTTGCCGCATATTCCGCCGATTGTTACAACCTTATCGCCCACTTGCAAAGCGGCCAACATTTCTCTTTGCTTTTTTTCCTGTTTCTTCTGCGGACGGATCAGCAGAAAATAGAAAACTGCAAACATCATTACAAGCCATATAATCGGCATATATCCTGCCGCACCTTGTACTGCTGCTTGTTCGCCCTCAGCGAAAGCTACTGAACTAAAAAAATCAAACATATTTTTATCTCCTTTTTATAAAGTAACCTAATTTTACCATACAAAAAGTGATTTTGCAATAGCTAAATTATTTTTTTTAGACCTACTGCAATAGTAGAAAGGCTTTTCCCATCCGCCAAAAACTTGCCGTATTCTGCCAAAAAGCTTTCCGAAACGGCAGATTTTTTGTTGTTTAGCGAAAATTCATAAATCAGAAAAGGAATAGAGTGCCTTGGGATTGATACATAAAAGCTGCCGTCATATTCATATAGATGCATACTTAAAATATACCGTTTTTCCGAATTGACAAGCATTTTTGCAAGGTCGTCAAAGGAGCAGAATTCAAAAACTATATTCTCTTTTTTCCCTGCCACCTTCACGCCTTTTATCCTGCCCTTGTCCTTAATACGCACCTTTGAAAGCACAAGCACAATCCCGCCGCAATATGTAGTCGCCTCAACCGTTACCTGCCCGTTTTCGATTGAAAATCCCGTTTCCTTTTTGACAGCGTCTATTACAATACGCAAAAACGCACTAAGCTCGGGTGAATTCGGCACAAGATTTTCAATATCTATATTCATATCAATAAGGTCGCTTTCGGATAGGATAACCTTTACCCTGTCCTGCTCCACTCTTACGATTTTCATTTAACCACATCCATTCTATAATTATTATACTATGGAGATGCGGTTTTGGGAATAGAAAAAAGCCTTTTTCAATAAATTACATAAAAAAGACATACTTGCCAAAAATGGAGCAAGTATGCCAGGTTTTTATATGTTATTTAAGTGCATTTTTTGCCGTTTCGCAAAGTGCGGTAAATGCCTTTGGATCAGCAATTGCGATTTCAGAAAGCATCTTTCTGTTCATCTCAACATCTGCCTTTTTAAGACCGTTTATGAATGTTGAATAATTCATACCGTTCATCTTGCAGGCTGCGGAAATTCTCGTAATCCAAAGTCTTCTGAAATCTCTCTTTCTGTGCTTTCTGCCGATATACGCATTTTGCATAGAACGCATTACTGCCTGATTTGCAACTCTGTATTGCTTAGACTCGCTGCCTCTGAAACCCTTAGCAAGTTTTAACACTTTCTTATGATGTTTTCTTGTATTTAAAGCACCTTTTACTCTTGCCATTTTAAACTACCTCTCTTTCAATCTTACTTGTAAGGAATCAATTTCTTGATTACTGCAGCATTTGCCTTTGAGCAATAAGCCTGCTTTCTCAAGTGTCTCTTTCTCTTTGTTGTTTTCTTGTTTAAGATGTGCCTTCTGAAAGCTCTGTTCATCTTAACTTTACCCTTTTTAGTAAGGTTAAATCTTTTAGCGGCACCTCTATGTGTTTTAATTTTTGGCATAGTGATTCTCTCCTTCCAAATTTAATTGCTACTGTGTTACCGGGGCTAAAATCATTATCATATTTCTGCCCTCTAATTTTGCGGGACGCTCAACCGTTCCGACATCTTTAATTTCCTCAGCAAATCTTTTAAGCAAAGCTTCGCCAATCTCGGTATGAGTAAGCTCTCGACCGCGAAAACGCACCGAAACCTTAACCTTATCACCCTTGGACAAAAATTTACTCGCATTTCTGCACTTGGTATTGAGGTCATTTGTGTCGATTGAAGGCGAAAGCTGGATTTCCTTTACATTTATTGTTTTCTGGTTTTTCCTGTTCTCCTTCTCACGCTTTTGAAGTTCAAATTTGTATTTTCCAAGATTCATAATCTTGCAAACGGGCGGTTTTGCAGTCGGTGCGATATTCACCAAATCAAGCCCCTTTTGCTGTGCAATCTCGTACGCCTCCTTAGAGGACATAATACCGAGTTGCTCCCCGTCTTGCGTTACTACTCGTACTTCCTTTTCACGAATTTCCTCATTTGCTTGTAACTCTTTGTTAGCTATGCGAATCCCTCCTTAAAAATTTACTGCTAAGGTAAACAAAAAACGGATAAATATATCCGCCAAAAATACACAATTAACCCTTATGGGAAACTGTAATATTTACCGCAAAGCCTTCGCCGTACGGTGAGAACGGATACATTCTGCTTGTTTTTACCAGTACATTATACTAATCTTTTTTCAATTTGTCAACTGTTTTTTAAAAAAAATTTCGGTATAGCTTTCGCTATACCGATTTTTTTTAATCTTCACCGTTTTCGATTGCCTTTGCTGCCTCTGCCTGAATGTCAGGGAATACCGAAAGCACAGGCTCGACATCCTTGTTTTTGATGCGTCTTTCTACATAGTTTTTAGTAATCTTATAAACTACACCCGAAAGTGACAGCACACCGATTAAGTTCGGGATTGCCATAAGTCCGTTGAATGTGTCGGAAATGTCCCAAGGAAGTTTTGCGTAAGTATCAGGAATTATCGCACTTACGAAAACGATTGCGGTAAACACTATCTTATATGCAACGGTTGATTTTGTTCCGAAAAGATACTCCCATGCCTTTGTGCCGTAATAGCTCCAACCTAAAACAGTCGAGAATGCGAACATAAAGATTGCAAGAGCTACAAAATATCCGCCAATTGCACCGAAAGTATTCTGGAACACTGTTGCAACCATAGTTCCGCCCTCAATACCTTCTGCAACTTCGCCTGTTGAAAGGTCAACAAGCCCTGACGAAAGTATAGAAAATGCCGTTAAGGTACAAACAATTATTGTATCGGCAAAAACCTCGAATATGCCCCACATACCCTGGACAACAGGCTCTTTAACATTTGATGCAGAGTGCACCATAACAGATGAGCCAAGACCTGCCTCATTTGAGAACACGCCACGCTTAAAGCCCATTGTAACCGCTTGTTTTACGGCAAAACCAACTGCTCCGCCGGCGACTGCTTTAAATCCGAATGCAAATTTAAATATTGCACCAAAGATTTCGCCTATTCTTGTAATATGTACGCAGAAAATCGTAAGCGTTCCCAAGATATAAATAACAACCATAAACGGAACTAAACGCTCTGTAACAGATGCAATTCTTTTAAGTCCGCCGATTATGATAAGCGCGACAAGCGTAACAATTACAGCACCTGTTATATACGGATTTACTGAAAATACCATGTTTACATTTGCGGAAATTGTATTAACCTGTGCCAAGTTTCCAATACCGAATGATGCCAAAACCGCAAAAGCTGAGAACAAAACTGCCAGAACTTTTCCGACAATTTTCATATTCTTTTTGCCGCCTAAGCCGTCTTCTAAGTAGTACATAGCTCCTCCGCACCACTCACCTTTTATGTTGCGGCGGCGGAAATAGATACCCAAAACATTTTCTGAATAGTTGGTCATCATACCGAAAAATGCGGCAAACCACATCCAGAATACTGCACCCGGTCCACCCGCAACGATAGCCGTTGCAACACCGGCAATATTACCCGTTCCGACAGTTGCTGCCAAAGCCGTGCAAAGTGATTGGAATTGTGAAATTGAGTGTTTGTCCGACCTGTCTCTTGCAGTGCTTCCCTTTTTAAATACCGAGCCTATGGTTTTGGAAAACCACTGACCAATGTGAGAAATCTGGAACCACTTTGTAACAAAGGTCATAATTATGCCTGTACCAACCAGAAGCACCAGCATAGGCACTCCCCAGACAAAACCGTTTACGCTGTTATTAAAATTTGTAACAGCTTCATAGATATTGCTCATTTTAAAATTCCTCCTAAAATAAAAATAGAGCTAAACGAAATGTTTGCTCTCCGAAAAGTATCTTATGTAACTCTGTCCTTTTTGCCTGAGAGATACACTGACGCTTGTCAGCTTACACCTTCGGCGGCCATTACAGCTACTCTCCAGAGATTAAAAACTTTGCACATTATAACACATAATTTTTGGCATTTCAATACTTTTTTGCATTTTTTTTAATTTGTTGACTAATTGTAACATTTATATTATAATACTGTTATATTATTATGAAGGAACTTTGATATGAAAGAACTTTTAAAAGAGGGCTTTACCGAGCTTGGCATTGATGTCACCGAAACTGCCATAGAAAAGCTTTTAGAATACGCAAAGCTACTCAAAATATGGAATGAAAAAATGAATTTGACAGCTGTTACAGACGATTTTGGGATTGCTACAAAGCATTTTTTAGACAGCGGAAGTACGCTTTTGACGGGATATGTTTCCGGAAAAGTCATAGATGTAGGAACGGGAGCGGGATTCCCCGGGCTTGTGCTTAAAATACTAAAACCCGAAATTGAGCTTACGCTTTTGGATTCTTTAAAGAAAAGGCTGACATTTTTGGAATGTGTAACAAATGAGCTTGACTTAAAAGCCGAGTTGGTACATTCCCGTGCCGAAGACGGCGGACATCTTTTCGGGGAGCAGTTTGACACTGTTGTTTCCCGTGCGGTTGCAAATATGGCGGTACTTTCCGAGCTTACCATACCATATATCAAAGTAGGCGGATATGCTCTTTCATTAAAAGGTCCTCTTGCCGAGCAGGAATTAAAGGACGCAAAAAATGCAATACGCATTTTGGGCGGCGAAATTGAGCCTACATTTTGCGTTAAAATACCAAAAACCGACTTAAATCACAGGATTGCGGTCATAAAAAAAGTGCGACAAACTCCCTCAAAGTATCCGAGAAAAGCAGGAATTGTGACAAAAAGTCCTCTAAGTTAAGGGCGGAAATTACGAAAAAAAGCCGACAAAGCGAAAATGTCGGCTTTTTTTGACGGACGATTTTTCTTTTCAAACTGCCGTTTTATGTTATAATGCAATTAAGTAAGGCGGTCTCATAATCAATACAAGTATATGCATATCACGGCAAAAATATGTATATGCTTAGTCCCCCAAAAAGACTGCCTTACCACCTTCCAAAAAAAATATGAAAGGAAATTAAATATGCAAGTTTTTAAAACAAAAGAGAGTGAGTCTATGAAGGTTGTAAGTCTCCCCATCGAGCAAGTATACCCTAACCCGTCGCAGCCGAGAAAGCACTTTGATTCGATAAGCTTAGAGGAACTTACCGCTTCGATTGAGGAATTTGGGATTTTGCAGCCGATAACCGTAAGAAAAACAAAAGGCGGTTATGAAATAGTCGCTGGGGAACGCCGATGGCGTGCCGCGGAAAATGCAGGTCTTGACACAGTCCCTGCCATAATTTTGAATGTTGATGAAAAAAAATCCGCACTTTTAGCACTTTTGGAGAATTTACAGCGTGATGATTTATCCTTCTTTGAAATTGCGGAAAGCTATCAGGCTCTTATCAGAAATCAGGGTATGACACAGGAAGAAATCGCAAAAAAGCTCGGAAAATCGCAGTCTACCATAGCTAACAAGCTGAGGCTTTTGCGGTTATATCCCAGAACGAAGCGTTTAATTACCGAGTACGCACTTTCCGAGCGTCATGCAAGGGCGTTATTGCACCTGAGTGACGAAGAATCGCAAATACTTGCCGTGCGTACAATTAACGATAAAAAGCTGAATGTCTTAGAAACGGAAGAGCTTGTAAAAAAAATGCTGAAATCAAGCTCCCCAAAAACACAAACTCTTAAACTTAAAAGTTTTCAGGATTTGCGTGTTTTCACAAACACCATAAAAAAGGCGTTAAATGTTATGCGTGACGGTGGAATCAATGCAGATATGCAGACAAATTCTTTTGATTGGGGCGTTGAATATATAATAAAAGTAAAAAATGAGTAGATTTTTCTACTCATTTTTCAAGTATTTTATAGTTTTTGGCAAGGCTTATTACCTTTTCGCCCGATACAATCACATGGTCAACAAGTCTGACTTCTATAAAATTCAAAGCAAGTTCAATGGTTTTTGTTATTTTTAGGTCATTTTGCGACGGCATCGCGTTTCCGTTAGGATGATTATGGGCAAGTAATATGTACGGATACCGCTCATTTACCGCAAGTTTTATGACCTCTCGCGGATAAATCGGTGCTGCATTTACCGTGCCTGTTGACAGCTTTTTGACCTTTTTTACAACGCAGTCTTTATCCAAAAGAAGTGCATAAGCAACCTCGTTGGTATGACCGTAAAACAGATTTTTAATATACTTATCTATGTTTTGCGGCGTTAGCATCGCATTTGCAATATCGTTCTGCTCGTTCATATATTTATTTACGGAAGCAAGAATAAGTTTAAAAAGCACGGCGGAATGTTTGCTTATCCCCTTGATTTTCATAAGGTTTTCGGTGTCCGCCTCTAAAATATCGGAAATTCTGCCGTATTCATTTATGAGTCTATGTGCAATTTCATTAGTGTTTTGTCTTGGAACGGCATAGAATAGCAAAAGCTCAACAAGCTCATGATCCTCCAATCCGTCCAAGCCGAATTCCAAAAACTTTTCTTTTAGCCTTTCACGATGCTTTTCGTGCAAAGTGTTATGTTCTCCTGTCACGGTATCACTCCAAAATCAAGTATTATGCTGATATTATAGCATCTTTTTGTTTTTTTGTAAACACAAAAAAAGAACCTTTCGGTTCTTTTTTTAGTTAATGATTGTTTTTTCTGTTTCCTTATCGAAAATATGGATCTTATTGGTATCAAGAGCAATCTTTATTGTATCTCCCATCTTAGCTGTTGTTCTCTGATTTACTCTTGCAGTAAATGCCTTCCCTGCAATCTTTAAGTACAGATAGTATTCAGCACCCATCATTTCTGTAACATCAACATATGCAGAAACGACTGCACTTTCAGCAGATGCTATGAAGCTTTCTTCATCATGAAGATCCTCAGGTCTGATACCCAAAACAACGGTCTTACCGAAATAGTCTTGAAGTGCAGGATTTGAAGCCTTACCCTCAGGAAGCTTAACCTTTTCTTCACCAAATTCGAGGTAAACTCCATCCTCTTTCTTATCAAGAACAGCATCTACGAAATTCATTTGCGGACTGCCTATAAATCCTGCCGTAAACATATTGCATGGCTTATTATAAAGATTCATAGGAGAATCTACCTGCTGAACAATTCCGTCCTTCATAACAACGATTCTTGTACCCATAGTCATAGCTTCGGTCTGGTCATGGGTTACATAGATAAATGTTGTTGCCAATCTCTTATGGAGCTTATTTATCTCTGTTCTCATCGCAACTCTCAGCTTTGCGTCAAGGTTTGACAGAGGTTCGTCCATCAAGAATACCTTAGGACTACGGACAATTGCACGTCCAAGCGCAACACGCTGTCTTTGACCACCTGACAAAGCCTTAGGCTTTCTATCGAGCAAATGCTCTATATCAAGTATCTTTGCAGCCTCGTGAACACGCTCATTTATCTCTGCCTTAGGCGTTTTTCTGAGTTTTAATGCAAAAGCCATATTATCAAACACGGTCATATGAGGATAAAGTGCATAGTTCTGGAAAACCATAGCTATATCTCTGTCCTTAGGTGCTACATCGTTAACAAGTTTGCCTCCGATATAAAGCTCACCGTCTGTAATTTCTTCAAGACCGGCAATCATACGAAGCGTTGTTGACTTTCCGCATCCGGAAGGTCCGACAAGTACTATAAATTCCTTGTCTTCAATATCCAGACAGAAATCGTTTACCGCAACCACGCCTCCTGAATATGTTTTGCATATGTGTTTCAGTTGTAAATCAGCCATTTAAAATTCCTCTCTTCCAGCATATGTTATTAACAACATAATTATAGCACAAAGTTTTTCTCATTATAATAATCTAATTAAACAAATTTTTATAATCCATTTTAGTCACACTGTCCAAAATGTAACATTTTTTTACTGCATTCGATTCTGTGAATCAGCAATAACTTTATCTGCAACATTTTGAGGTGCTACATCGTACCTTATGAATTCAAACTCAAATACGCCTCTACCCTGACTCATTGAACGCAAATCGGTTGAATATTTAAACATCTCGGACATCGGAACTTCTGCCTCAACAAGATTTAAGCCCTCTTTTTCGCTTTCGCCCATGCCCATAATCTTACCGCGACGCTTATTTATGTCACCGATAATATCGCCCATTATGCTTTCCGGAATGTATGTTTTCAGATATCCGATAGGCTCTAAAATTACAGGATTTGCCTGTTTTAAGCCATCCTTATAGGCAATCTGTGCCGCTGTCTTAAACGCCATTTCGGAAGAATCAACAGGGTGATATGAACCGTCAACAAGCGTTGCTTTTAAGTTCACAACGGGATAACCCGCCAAAACACCGTGCAGACAAGCGTCACGCAGTCCCTTTTCTACTGCCGGGAAGTAATTTTTAGGAACACTGCCTCCGAATACCTTTTCTTCAAAGGTCATTTCCTCGGTAACACCCGGCTCAAACTCAATCCAAACATGACCGTACTGACCGTGTCCGCCCGATTGCTTTTTATGTTTTCCTTCAACCTTAACTTTTGAACGGATTGTTTCTCTATATGGCACTGTCGGAGCGTTCAGTTTTACCTCAACGCCGTATTTTGCATTCAGTTTATTGACCAAAACATCAATATGCTGGTCGCCCTGACCGTTTATAAGTGTTTCCTTCGTTTCGGTATTATTGCTTACATTGAAAGTCAAATCTTCTTCTGCAAGTTTTGAAAGTCCTGAAACAATCTTTTCCTCATCGCCCTTTTTAACAGCCTCAACAGCCATTGAAAGTGTCGGGAGCGGGAACTCTATGCCCGTAAGTATAATATTTTTGCCCTCATCACAAAGAGTATCGCCTGTTGCGGTCTTTTCAAGCTTAGTAATTACGCCGATATCACCTGCATTAACGACCTTTACTTCCGTCTGCTTCTTTCCGCATACCGAATAAAGCTTTCCGATACGCTCTTTTTCTCCTTTATTTGCGTTAAAGAGAGTGCTATCCGCCTTTACACTTCCCGAATAAACCCGGAAAAATGACATTTTACCTACATACGGGTCAGCAACCGTTTTAAATACTATTGCAGATGTTGTATCCTTTACATCCTGAACTACTTCGCACGGTTCGCCCGATACCGCATTATGTGCAACTTCGGTAATCTCATTAGGTGCAGGAAGATATTTTGCTATGCCGTCCATAAGACTTCTTACGCCGATATTAGTAGCACCCGAGCCGCAGTAAACAGGGTATATTTCGCCGTCTTTTACGCCTTTACGGATAGCCTTTTTAATCTCATCAAAAGTGAATTCTTCACCGTTAAAGTACTTGTTCATAAGTGCTTCATCTGTTTCGGCAATTGCTTCCATAATCATATCGCGGAGCGGCGAGATTGTTTCTGCCATACCGTCAGGAACGGGAATATCAACTCTATCTTGTCCTTCATAACGACGTGCCGTCATATCAACTATATCAACAAAGCCTTTAAATTCCTCACCCTCTTTTATCGGGTAAACAAAAGGCGTAATTGCTTTGCCGAATTTTTCTTTCATTTCTTCAAGTGTCTTTTGATAATTTGCTCTTTGGTCGTCAATCTTGTTTACAAAGAATATAATTGGCGAACCTTTCTGCTTCGCAAACTTAAATGCTTGTTCTGTTCCTACCGAAACTCCGCTTCTTCCGCTTAAAACAATAAGTGCAGAATCCGCAGCTCTCATACCCTCTTTTACCTCTCCGACAAAGTCGAAATATCCGGGGGTATCGAGAATGTTAAGCTTATTTTCTTTCCATTCTATCGGTTCAACTGTGGTTGAAATTGACATTTGTCTTTTAACTTCCTCAGGGTCGAAATCGGAAACAAGTGTTCCGTCCATACCCTTTCCCAAGCGGTTTATAGCCCCGCTGTTAAAGAGCATAGCTTCTACAAGCGAACTTTTTCCGCTCTTTCCGTGTCCCATAACAGCAATGTTTCTTATGTTTTCCATTTTGTAATCGCCCATAACAATCTCCATTCCGCCGTTTTAAACGGCAAGTTTTAGTTTTATATTTTTTTTTCACCTTTTTATTGATTTTTATCCTGATTACATTATGTCTAAACAATGAAGCTTTTTTACTTTTCAATTAGTCTCTTTGTATCGAGTGCTATCATAAGCTCTTCATTTGTCGGTATTACCAATGTGCGTACCTTTGCATCATCAGCCGAAACATCTCTTTTTATGCCACGCACATTGTTTTTCTCCTTGTCGAGCTTGATTCCCATGAATTCGAGTCCGTCTGTAATTGCAAGACGGTATGCTGCATCATTTTCGCCTATTCCGCCCGTAAATACTACCGCGTCGATTCCGCCCATAGCCGCAGCGTATGCCGCAATAAGCTTTTTAACGCTGTAATAGAACATATTTACTGCCAAATCCGCTCTTTCGTTACCCTCATTAGCAGCTTTCGTGAGGTCACGAAAATCGCTCGAAAAGCCCGAAACGCCCAAAACACCCGACTTTTTATTGAGCATTGAGTCCACTTCCGCTGCCGTCATTTTGCAATTGTTTATAAGATATGTTACAACCGCAGGGTCAATCGAGCCGCTTCTTGTTCCCATAACAACGCCGTCAAGCGGTGTAAAGCCCATGGAAGTATCTACACACTTTCCGTCTTTTACGGCAGAAACTGATGAGCCGTTGCCTAAATGACAGGTTACAAGCTTCAAATCCTTTCTGCCCATCATCTCCTCAGCTTCCTTTGAAACAAATTTATGGCTTGTTCCGTGGAAACCGTATTTTCTAATCTTTTCCTTTTCGTAAAGCTCGTATGGTATTGCATACATATATGCCTTTTTAGGCATTGTCTGATGAAATGCGGTATCAAAAACCGCTACCTGCGGAACATTTGGCATAAGTGCCTTACATGCCTCATATCCCACGATATTTGCAGGGTTATGAAGCGGTGCAAGAGGAATACAGTCCTTTATTGCCTTTAAAACATCATCAGTTATTATGCAGGAATCCGCAAAGCTTTCGCCGCCATGCACCATTCTGTGTCCCACGCCGCTGATTTCGTCCATAGATGCGATTACACCGCAGTCCTTGCTGATAAGTGCGTCAATCACCATCTTGATTGCGTCTGCGTGGTCCTTCATCGGTTTTTCAAAAACTGTTTCCGTGCCTTTTACCAAATTTTTATGCTTCAAATTTGAGCCGTCTATTCCGATTCTTTCGCAAAGACCTTTTGCGATTACCTCACTTTTTTCCATATCTATAAGCTGATATTTAAGTGAAGAACTACCTGCATTTATTACTAATATTTTCATATTTATAATCATTCCTTTCCGTGCCAAAGTCTTAAAGAAAATTGTTCATATTGCCGCTTTGCAGAAAGTGGTGCTGTACAGTGGTACCGCCCCTTTCAAAAAGCGGTGAGATGGGCAATTTTATTCAGACTTTTTACCTCCCTAGTTATTTGCTTGTGCCTGAACACATGTTATTGCTACAACACCGACTATATCCTCTGCCGAACAACCTCTCGACAGGTCGTTTATCGGCATTGCGATACCCTGTGTTATAGGTCCGTATGCCTCGGCTTTTGCAAGTCTTTGAACAAGCTTATAGCCGATATTTCCTGCGTCTAAGTCAGGGAAAACAAGAACATTTGCCTTGCCCGCAACAGGTGAACCTGCCGCCTTTGATGCTGCAACGCTCGGTACGATTGCCGCGTCAAGCTGCAATTCTCCGTCAAGCTTAACATTCGGGAACTGCTCTTTTGCAATTCTTGTAGCCTCTAAAACCTTATCTACATCTGCGTGTTTTGCACTGCCCTTTGTGGAGTGCGAAAGCATCGCAACATATGCCTCTTTTTCTGCCAAAAGCTCAAAAGATTCAGCTGAACATCCTGCTATTGCCGCAAGTTTTTCGGGTGTCGGATTCTGCTCTAAGCCGCTGTCGGCAAAAATGAATGTCCCGTTTGCACCGTATTCGCAATCAGGCACAACCATAAGGAAAAATGCCGAAACAAGTGCAACACCCGGCTTTGTTTTAATTATCTGCAAACTCGGGCGGAGCGTGTTCGCCGTAGAGTGACATGCACCCGATACGACTCCGTCTGCGTCTCCTGCTTTAACCATAAGACACGCATAGTACATATAGTCGCCAAGTGCCTGTGCTTTTGCGTCTTCATATGTAAGTCCCTTTGATTTCCTGAGCTCTACAAACAGATTCAGGTATTCTTCTGTCTTTTCGTATGTAAATGGATTTACGATTTTTGCTTTTGAAATATCCAGTCCCTTTGAGTTTTCCTCAACTTCCTCAGGAGTTCCTATAATAATAAGATTTGCAATATCCTCCTTTAAGATTTGTTCAGCCGCTACAAATGTACGTCTGTCCATGGATTCAGGAAGAACAATCGTCTTTTTGTCACTCTTTGCCCGTTCCTTAATCCTCTCTAAAAATGTACTCATTTTGTCCGTCTCCTTTTGTATATAGATTATCAAAAATATTATATAGCAATTAGCATAATTTTACAAGTATGTTACAATAATTTCTAAAAAATATACTAAAATTGTATTGAATATTTATATGAATTGCTATATAATATAAGCAATTCTTGGAGGTGAACAATAATGAAAGTTCTTGTTACCGGCGGTGCCGGATATATAGGCTCACATACCTGTGTCGAACTTTTAAACAGCGGATACGATATTGTCGTTTTGGATAATCTGGATAATTCCAGCGAGAAGTCCTTAGAGCGTGTTAAGGAGCTTACGGGCAAAGATTTCCCGTTTTATAAAGCCGACCTTTTAGACTATGCGGAAACGGAAAAGGTTTTTAAAGAACATAAGTTCGACTCTGTTATCCATTTTGCAGGTCTTAAAGCCGTCGGAGAATCAACCAGGCTTCCCATAAAATACTACCACAATAATATAACGGGCACACTAAATCTTGTTGACATAATGCAAAAATACGGTGTTTTTAATATCGTTTTTTCATCATCAGCAACCGTTTACGGTATGCCGAAAACCGTGCCTATTACCGAGGATTTCCCAACTTCGACAACAAACCCTTACGGTTCTACAAAGCTTATGATAGAACGGATTTTGAGCGATGTATATAATGCGGATAACCGCTGGTCTGTAACGCTTTTGCGTTACTTTAATCCGATAGGGGCTCATAAGAGCGGAAAAATAGGCGAAGACCCAAAGGGTATACCTAATAATCTTCTTCCCTATGTTGCACAGGTTGCAGTCGGAAAGCTTGACAAAATTCATGTTTTCGGCAACGATTACCCGACCGTTGACGGAACAGGTGTAAGAGATTATATTCATGTTGTGGATTTGGCTTTGGGACATTTAAAAGCACTCGAAAAAAAGACAGGAGAGCAAGGCGTACATATTTATAATTTGGGTACGGGACACGGATATTCCGTTTTGCAGATTATAAAAGCTTTTGAAAAGGCTTGTAAAAAAGAGCTTCCGTATCAGATTGACCCACGCAGACCGGGAGATATTGCAGAATGTTTCGCAAATCCCGAAAAAGCAAAGCGTGAGCTCCATTGGGTTGCAACACGCGGAATCGAAGAAATGTGCGAGGATTTATGGCGTTGGCAATCGCAAAATCCCAACGGGTTTGAAAATTAAAAGTATTTTAAAACGGACACATATGTGTCCGTTTTTTTTAGCTTTTAGATTTCGGTTTGAATATGAGTGACGCCAAAAATCCGAAAACTACCGCTGCACACAGTCCTGCCGCTCCTGCCGTAAATCCGCCTGTAAAAATGCCTAAAAATCCGTTTTCCGATACTGCTTTTTCCGCTCCTTTGCAAAGGTTATATCCAAATCCCGTTAAGGGAACAGTTGCCCCTGCCCCTGCGTAATCCACAATAGGCTCATATATGCCGAAAAGCTGCAAAATTACTCCCGCCGTAACAAAGCTTACCAGGATTTTTGCCGGTGTGAGTCTTGTTTTATCAATCAGAATTTGCCCGATAACGCAGATAAGCCCACCTACAACAAATGCTTTTATATATTCCATAAAATCACCTCAAAAAATTTTCAATATCGGTAGAAATTATAAGTGCGTGTGCTATTGCGGGGATTGATTCGCCTTGCAGGAGTGATGTGGGATTCATTAACGCCCCTGTTGCCGCAACTATCATACGCTTTATATTTCCGTTTTTGAGTTCTTTAAAAATATGTCCGCAAAAAACGCTGCCACAGCAGCCGCACCCGGAGCCCCCTGCGTGAACATCCTGCTTTTTTGCGTCAAAAATCATTTTTCCGCAATCATTATGTTTTGGGTATATGTTGTAACCGTCTTTATCCAGCATATGACAAAGAATATCCGAGCCGACATGTCCCAAATCACCTGTTAAAATGAGGTCATAATCTTCGGGTTTTGTGCCCGTTTCAGAAAAAAGTGCCGAAAGTGTATCGTGTGCGGCAGGTGCCATTGCCGCACCCATATTGCTGACATCATTGATGCCCATATCTATTACCTTTCCTACCGTTGCACCCAAAACATACGGTCCGTTGCCCTCATTTTTAATAAACGCCGCACCCGAGCCTGTTACTGTCCATTGTGCCGTCGGCGTCCGTTGTCCGCCGTATTCGAGCGGAAAACGGTACTGTTTTTCCGCCGAGCAAAAATGACTTGATGTAACGCAGATTGCATTATTTGCCATACCGCCCGAAATCAGCATTGACGCAATCATCATACTCTCCGCCATTGTCGAACACGCACCGTAAAGTCCCAAAAACGGTATGTCAAAATCACGCACCGCATAATGCGTTCCAACACATTGATTTAAGAGGTCACCGGCTAAAATCAAATCAACCGCCTGTTCGGTGATTTTTGCCTTTTCCATAAGCTTTTCCGCCGTCTTTTTTTGGAGTTTGCTCTCTGCCTTTTCCCAACTGTCCTCACCATAATAATCATCATCTAAAACTGTATCGAACTTTGCCGAAAGCGGTCCTTCGCCCTCCTTTTTCCCCACCGTTGATGCGGTTTCAAAGATTGACGGAGCATTTTCAAAAATTACAGTTTGCCTACCTTTTCGCATTCTATCACTCCTTTTTTCCTATTTTTCCGCCAAAATATGTTTTTATACAAAAAAACAGACGCTAAAAGCGTCTGCTTATGTTCTTAAACTCAGTCAACTATGAATTTTTTTATTTCCTCAACAAATTTACCGCAGTCGTCGGAATGTACCTCGGCCTTTATCGGCTTTGATAAATCAAGGCTGAAAATACCCATAATTGATTTTGCGTCAACAACATACCTGCCCGATGTCAAGTCGATTTCAAAATCATATTTCGTCACGATGTTTACAAATTCCTTAACATCGTTTATGCAATTTAGTGAAAGATTAAAAGTTTTCATAATAACTCCTCCATTTCTTTCTTTTATATCAATATAGTACAACTTTTTTCGGAAATAGTCAATGGGGTATTGCAGTTTTTGGTTAAATTTTGTATAATAGGCATAATATTATCTTTAAATTATTGTTGTTTTTGAGGAAAATTATGAAAAAGGTTGCGTTTTACACTCTCGGCTGCAAGGTAAATCAGTATGAAACGGAGGCCATGGCTGAGCTTTTTGAAAAAAGCGGCTACACCGTTTGCGATTTTGATGAATTTGCCGACATTTATGTTATAAATACCTGCACGGTCACAAGCATGAGTGACAGGAAGTCACGCCAGATTATACGCCGCGCAAAAAAAATGAATGAAAACGCGTATATCATTGTGACGGGTTGCTATGCACAGGTGGCACAGGATGAAGTAGCAAAAATCGAGGGTGTAAATCTTGTTTTAGGGGCAAAGGACCGTGATAAAATCGTCACTTTTGCGGATGAATACTTTAAAGAGCAGCTTATTGTAAAAAGCAGCGATATTTCATATACTCATACCTTTGAGCCGCTCACAATCGGCGAATTTAAAAGCCGCACAAGAGCGTATATAAAGGTACAGGAGGGTTGCAACCAGTTCTGTTCCTACTGCATAATCCCTTACGCAAGAGGTCCTATCAGAAGCCGTGATTTAGATGATGTTATAAATGAAACAAAAAGACTCGCAAATGCAGGTTTTACCGAGGTTACATATGTTGGAATACACATAGCATCATACGGACTTGACAAGAAAAATTATGACCTTGCGGATTTACTTTGTGCCGCCGACAAGGTTGACGGAATAAAGCGTATTCGTTTAAGCTCCATTGAGCCTATGACACTGAACGCGGATTTTATAAAAAAAATCAGCGGTGTGAAAAAGCTTTGTCATCATTTTCATCTGTCGCTCCAAAGCGGTTGCGATGAAACTTTAAAGCGTATGAACCGCAAATATACGGTAGATGATTACTACAATATTGTTTTGGGACTTAGACGGCATTTCCCCGATGTTGCAATAACTACCGACATTATGGTGGGATTTCCCGGCGAAACGGAGGAGGAATTTTCTAAAACCTGTGCATTTTTGGAAAAGGTGTCCTTTTCTTCCGCACACATATTTCAATATTCACGCCGGAAAGGCACTCCTGCCGATAGCTTTGAAAACCAGATACCAAGCGAAATAAAAGCAAAAAGAAGCAAAATCGTGAAGGAAATTACCGATATAACACGGCTTGAATTTATGGAAAAATTCATAGGCTGTGATGCCGAAGTTCTGTTTGAACAGCGTGTCGGCGGATATTTTGAAGGAAAAACAGGAAATTATATGAATGTTTTGGTAAAAACCGACGCCGAGCTTTCGGGACAATATAAAACTGTCCGATTAGAACGCATAAAAAACGGCTCATTTATCGGGAAAATAGTCAATAATAATTATTGCTGATGGTAATTTATATGAATGTACTAAAACGAAAAACACTGCGATTAAAAGATTATGATTACAGTCTCCCAAATGCGTATTTTATAACAATATGCACTAAAAATAAAAAGCAAATATTATCGCAAATCACCGTAGGGGACGATGACCTCATCGTACCGAAAAACCATTTATCAAAATACGGTTTGATATGCGATAAATATATAAAGAACATTAGTATGGTATATGAAAATGTTACTGTTGACAAATATGTAATAATGCCAAATCATATACATCTTATAATTACAATAAAAGGGACGATGATGGCATCGTCCCCTACGAAAAGCATTTCAAATATTATTCGCTCTTTCAAAACCTTGGTTTCCAAAGAAATTGGCAATTCCATATGGCAACGGTCATATTACGACCACATTATTCGCAGTGAGGCTGATTACCAATCGGTATGGGAATATATAGACACAAATATTTTGAAATGGAAAAATGACCGTCTTTATAGTGACTAAATGTTCTCATAAAATGCCATATATGCTTTATATGCCATATAGATGTCGCCCTTTGCCGTAACCTCAAACGGCGAGTGCATTGAAAGCACGGGTACACCGCAGTCGATAACATTCATATTGAGGTTTGCGACATATTTGGCGATTGTTCCGCCGCCGCCCTTATCAACCTTGCCAAGCTCACAGCTCTGCCAGATTACACTATTTTTATTCATTATTTCAAGTATATCGTGTAAAAATTCACTTGACGCATCGGATGAGCCGGACTTTCCGCCCGCTCCCGTGTATTTCATAATAGCAATCCCTTTTCCTGCAAAGGCGGAGTTTTGCTTTTCAAACGAGCCCTCATAATTCGGGTCAAATGCCGCACTCACATCACTCGACATACATGCGGAATTTCTTATAACCTTGTTATACTTAATCATATCGCAGCTTCCGGTAAGCTTTTCAATAAGCTCGGCAACTGCCATATCAAAGAATTTTGACATCATGCCCGTATTGCCCTCTGAGCCGATTTCTTCTTTATCGACAAGCAGACAAACGGCAGTTTTTTGCGGATTTTTTATATCAAAAATACTTTTTAACGCCGCATACGCACAAACTCTGTCATCCTGCCCGTAGCTTCCCACAAAACTCATATCAAGTCCGACATTTTTTGCCTTAAAGCTCGGCACAATTTCAAGCTCGGCGGACAAAAAGCTTTCCTCTGTTATGCCGTAGGCGATATTTAGAATGTTTAAAACATTCATTTTAACGCTTTGTTCTATTTCGCAATCGCTTACGCCCATACCTCCGACTAAAATATTTAGCGACTCACCTTCAATCGCCTCGGACAGCTTTTTTGACATCTGCTCTCTTGCCAGATGCGGAAGCAGGTCTGTAATGCAGAATACGGGGTCGTTTTCCGCCTCGCCTATGCAAATTTCCACCTGCTCACCGTCTTTTGTATAGCATACGCCATGAATTGCAAGAGGAATCGCAGTCCACTGATATTTTTTAATTCCTCCGTAATAATGCGTTTTCAAAAGTGCCTGTTCATTTGATTCGTACAAAGGATTTTGCTTTAAATCAAGCCTTGGCGAATCTATATGAGCTCCTACAATATTTATGCCCTTTTCTATATCTTCGTTTCCTAAAACCGCCAACATAAGATTTTTCTTTCTGTTAACAAAATAAACCTTATCCCCTGCCTTTAAGGTTTCCGTATCTGAAAACTTTTTAAACCCGTGTTCTTCCGCCATTTTTATGGCTTCTTTCACACATTCACGCTCAGTTTTGCCGTTATCCAAAAATGTCATATATTCATCACAGAGATTCAGCATTTCCCGTCTTTCCTCGGCAGGAATATTTGAATATACATTTTTTGTTTTGTATTTCAGTTTTTCAAGGTTTTCTTTACTTGTCATATCAATCTCTCCTTTTAACCACTTCATTATAGTTTTATTTTCAATTTTTGTCAATTATTTTCAAAAAATATTGATAAACAGCAAAAAATGTGTTATACTCTCTTTGTTATGAAAGTTTACGAAAAAAACAATGCTATTATATTGGAAAATATGCCCGATTTTGACCTTTTTCATACCTTTGGCTGCGGACAGTGTTTCCGCTGGGATTATGAAAATGACGGTTTTTCAGGCGTTGCCATGGGGCATTATCTGCATATCGTGCAAAAGGATAATAAAATCATCTTTAAAAATACAAGCCGTGAAACTTTTGATGCGGTTTGGCGGGATTATTTTGATTTAGACCGCGATTATTCCGCTATCAAAACGGCACTTTCGGAAGATGATGTTTTAAAAAATGCAATCGGCTTTGGGGGCGGAATAAGAATTTTGAATCAGGATGCCTTTGAGTGCCTTATTTCCTTTATAATTTCGGCAAGTAATAACATACCGCGGATAAAAAAAATAGTAGGGCTTTTGTGCCAAAATTTTGGCAAAAAAATCCTATCCGGAGGTAATACATACTTTGCATTTCCTACGGCAGAAGCAATCGCGTCGCTTACCTTGGAGGATTTGCAGGTCATCAAAGCAGGATTTCGGGATAAATACATACTATCTGCCGCAAAAGCCGTAATAAGCGGTCAGCTCGACCTTGATGCACTCGGTAAAGCGTCCTTCGAATATGCAAAATCACAACTTTTACGGCTTTCGGGTGTCGGCGAAAAGGTTGCCTCCTGCATACTTTTATTCGGTCTTCACAAAAGCGAAGGCTTCCCTGTTGATGTTTGGGTAAAGCGGATTATGGAATACTGCTATTTTGACGAGCCGCAAACAAAAGAGGCAATTTCGGAATTTGCCAAGGAAAAGTTTGGTGATTTGGGCGGATTTGCCCAGCAATACCTTTTCTATTGGGCAAGAGAAAACAAGATTGGAATTTAAGATATGATAAAAGAGTTTAAAAAATCTATCGGATATATCTGTCCTTGCTGTTCTGCAATAACGATACGGGACATAAACTTATTCGATTTTTCAGAAAGCAGCGTAACCGAATTTCCGTGTTCCGACAAGCTTTGCGGACACAACCCAGTTTTACTTTCCGCAAAAAAGGATAAATATGCCATTTCGGTACACTGTCCCATTTGCGAGGAAAAACATCTCTATAATGTACGCAAAATAACATTTTGGCATAACGACTTTTTCGTTCTGCACTGCCCCGAATCGGGATTTGGCGTTCTGTTTATAGGTGATGAAGCGAAAATCAAAAGTGAAATAGTCGAACAGGAAAAGCTCATAAACGAGCTTGAAGAAGATTTTACGGTCGGCGAGGAGCTTTCAATAATATTCGAGGCCGTAGAGCATATAAACGCTCTTGCTAAAAATGACAATATTTACTGCTCCTGCGGAAGCCGGAATATTGCGATAGAAATAGATAATGACAAGATAACGCTATTCTGCCGTGACTGCAACACAAAAAGAGAGATAAAAACAGACAAGGAATCGCTTACAGCTTTGCTAAAATTAAGCACCATTGTGCTTTAACAATATTTAAAGGAGGAATACAATATGTTGGTATCAGCAACAGAAATGTTAAAAAAGGCGGTGGCAGGAAAATATGCCGTAGGTCAGTTTAACATCAACAATCTGGAATGGACAAAAGCCATTCTTCAAACTGCACAGGAAAACAATTCACCTGTAATTTTAGGTGTTTCAGAGGGTGCAGGAAAATATATGACAGGATTTAAAACCGTTTCCGCTATGGTTTCGGCTATGGTTGAATCTTTGGGGATTACCGTTCCCGTAGCTCTGCATCTTGACCACGGCACATATGAGGGTGCATATAAGTGTATAGAGGCAGGTTTTTCGTCAATTATGTTTGACGGCTCACATTATCCCATTGAGGAAAATATAGCGAAAACAAAAGAGTTGGTAGATGTATGCCACAAAAAAGGCATTTCCATTGAAGCCGAGGTCGGCTCTATCGGCGGCGAAGAGGACGGCGTAATCGGCGGCGGTGAAGTCGCAGACCCGGCTGAGTGCAAGATGATTGCGGATTTGGGCATTGACTTTTTGGCAGCGGGTATCGGAAATATTCACGGAAAATATCCTGAAAATTGGCAGGGGCTCAACTTTGATGTTTTGGCACAAATTAAGGATAAAATCGGCGATCTTCCGCTTGTTCTCCACGGCGGCACGGGAATCCCTGCCGATATGATTAAAAAGGCAATTTCCTTGGGTGTTGCAAAAATCAATGTAAATACCGAGTGTCAGCTCTATTTCCAGGAAGCTACGAGAAAGTATATAGAAGAGGGCAAGGACCTTGTCGGCAAGGGATTTGACCCGAGAAAGCTGTTAGCACCGGGATTTGAAGGCATAAAGACAATCGTTAAGGAAAAAATGGAGCTTTTCGGCTCAATAAACAAGGCGTAATGAGTTTATAAATTTTAAAACTGACTATTTTCGGAATAGTCAGTTTTTTTTATCCATATTATTATATTGGGTGATAAGATGAATTTCCGGAGATTTTCTTTCTTTTTTATAATTCTTGCCGTTTTATTTTTTTATACGGCAAAAATAACGGAGGTTTTACCTGTGTTCAATCAGGAAAATGGCATAAAACTGCCCGTTTTGATGTATCACAGTGTCAATGATGACATTTCAAAAACAGGAAAATATGTCCTTTTTAAAAAGGATTTTGAAGAAGATTTAATGTACCTGAAAAATCACGGCTACAACACAGTTTCGGCAAAGCAGCTCATAAAATATGTTTATCTGGGCGAGGAATTACCTGAAAAGCCTATCGTTTTGACCTTTGACGACGGTATGTATAACAACAAGGAATATGTACTTCCGCTACTCGAAAAATACGATTACTGTGCCGTTTTTTCAGTAGTCGGCAGTTATACTGACGAGTATTCCGAAAATAATATCGTAAATCCCGATTACAGCTATTTAAGATGGCAGGATATAGCCGAACTTTCGGAAAGTCCGCGTATTGAATTTGGAAACCACTCATATGCGTTTCACTCAATTTCACAAAAGCGATACGGCACAAAAAAGAACAAAAATGAGAGCATTTTGGACTATGTAAACGCATTTTATCAAGACACAGAAAAATTGCAGTCGGAATTTTTCACCTACTGCAATTTTAAACCTGTTATTTATACATATCCTTTTGGCAGTTATAGTAAGGAAAGCATAAAAGTCCTCAAAAAAATGGGGTTTTTAGTGACTTTTTCCTGCTTTGAGGGTGTTAATACTCTGTCGCATGATGCAGACTGTCTGTATATGCTAAAACGCTACAACCGTGACGGCAGACTTTCCACCGCACAGCTGTTTTCAAAACTCAAACTTTAATCTTTCCTGTACTGCTTTTGAGCCTCTTCATAAAAATCATTGCCGTATGTATCCAAAAGTACCGTGCAGGGCAGATTTTCAACCGAAAGCCGTCTTATTGCCTCAGTTCCCAAATCGGAATAAGCTATTACTTCTGCCGAATTTACGCAGTTTGCAATTAAAGCTCCCAAGCCTCCTGCAACGCCTAAATACAAGGCTTTGTTCCGTACAATTGCATCCTTTACGGCACTATTTCGGCTTCCCTTGCCTATCATAATTTTAAGTCCGTTATCCAAAAGCAAGGGCGTGTATGCGTCCATTCTTCCTGCCGTTGTCGGACCGCAAGAGCCTATAACCTCGTTAGGTTTTGCCGGACACGGTCCTGCGTAGTAAACTGCCTGACCTTTTATGTCAAAGGGAAAGCCTTTTCCACTCTCAAAATCCTCGCACATTCTCTTATGTGCGGCGTCCCGTGCGGTATAGATTATTCCCGAAAGGAGCAGATTATCGCCTGCTTTAAGGCTTTCTATCTCCTTTTCCGTAAGCTCATTCATATTCACATTTTTAATCACTTAAAAATCTCCTTCATCGCATCAATAAAGCCATTGCCCTTTTTGTAGTTTTTCGCCTCGGTTGTGCCGTCAAACTGTCTTAAAAGCTCCTTTTGTTTTGCGGAAAGATTTTTCGGTGTTTCCACTTCAACCTTTACATATTGGTCGCCGCGGCCTTTGCCTCTTATATAAGGTATTCCCTTGCCGCGAAGTCTGAACATCGTTCCCGTCTGCGTTTCGCTCGGAATATCATACTCAACAACACCGCTTATGGTAGGCACTTTTATTGTTGCACCCAGTGCCGCCTGCGCAAAGGTTATAGGCATTGTGATATAAACATCAAAGCCGTCACGGGTGAAGATTTTATGCTTTTTAATGCGGATTGTCAGGAGTAAATCACCTGTCGGACCGCCCTTTGTTCCGGGTTCTCCTCCGCCCGAAATCTGCATTGTCTGACCGTCGTTTATGCCCTGCGGAATATCAACTTCGATGGTACGCTGACGGCGTACCTGACCGCTGCCGTGGCAAGTCACGCACGGCTCTTTGATGATTTTACCGCTGCCGTGACATTCGGGACAGGTTGTGACATTACGCATATAACCAAGCGGTGTACGGGTTTGCGTTGTAACCTGACCGCTCCCTCCGCATCTTTTACATGTTTCAGAGCTTGTTCCCGGTTTTGCACCTGTGCCGTGACAGGTTTCGCAGTTTTCCATTTTATTTAGCGGTATCTTTTTCTTGCACCCAAAAGCCGCTTCTTCAAAGGTAATCTCGATTACCTGGCGTATATCCGCACCGCGTCTCGGTCCGTTGCGGCGTGATTGACCGCCGCCAAACCCGAAACCGCCGAAAATATCGGAAAATATGTCCCCGAAATCGCCAAAGCCGTCAAAACCTCCGCCGCCTGCTCCTGCTCCGAAGTTAGGGTCAACGCCTGCGTGTCCGAATTGGTCATATCTTGCCTTTTTATCAGCGTCGGAAAGCACTTCATAAGCCTCGTTTATCTCCTTGAATTTTGCCTCTGCGACTTTGTCGTCAGGATGCAAATCAGGGTGATATTTTTTTGCCTCTTGCCTATACGCTTTTTTTATTTCATCGGCGGACGCACCTTTTGAAACGCCCAAAACCTCATAATAATCTCTTTTATCCGCCACTTTAATTCACCTCAAAAATACTGACGAAAGGGCGGAGGTATCTCCACCCTTTATTGCTTATTTATTCTCGTCGTCGTTTACCTCGCGGTAGTCTGCTTCATAAACATTATCGCCATTTGGATTTTGCTGTCCTGCATTTCCGTTTGGATTAAAGCCTTCTGCTCCCTGCGGATTTGCCTGCTGATAAAGCTTTTCGGAAACCTTGTAGAATTTCTGTTGAAGTTCCTCTACCGCCTTCTTTATAGCCTCGCTGTCTGTACCCTTTAATGCCTCTTTAACCTTATTGATTTCTGCCTCAATTTCCGCTTTTTCAGATGCGTCTATCTTATCGCCCAGCTCACCCAAGGTCTTTTCGCATTGATATACCATACTTTCGGCATTGTTTCTTGTTTCGACTTCCTCTTTACGCTTTTTGTCTTCCTCAGCATACTTTTCAGCCTCTTTAACAGCCTTATCAATATCTTCTTCCGAAAGGTTAGAGGATGCAGTTATTGTGATTTTCTGCTCATTTCCCGTACCCATATCCTTTGCGGAAACCTTAACGATACCGTTTGCGTCAATATCAAAGGTGACTTCAATCTGAGGTACGCCACGGGGTGCAGGAGCTATGCCTGTTAAGCTAAATCTTCCAAGCGTTTTATTGTACTGTGCCATATCTCTCTCGCCCTGCAAAACATGTACTTCAACAGAAGTCTGACCGTCTGCCGCGGTTGAGAAAATCTGCGATTTCTTGGTCGGGATTGTAGTATTTCTGTCAATAAGTCTTGTAAATACGCCGCCCATTGTTTCGATACCGAGTGAAAGCGGTGTTACATCCAATAAAAGCAAGTCTTTTACATCACCCGCCAAAACACCTGCCTGAACGGCTGCACCTACTGCAACACATTCATCAGGGTTTATGCCCTTTGTAGGCTCTTGTCCCATTTCATTTTTAACCGCTTCCTGAACGGCAGGGATTCTTGACGAACCGCCGACTAAAAGCACTTTATTTATATCGCTCTTTGAAAGACCTGCATCACTCATTGCGTTTCTTATGCAGCCGATTGTCTTTTGTACCAAATCTGCCGTAAGCTCATCAAATTTAGCCTTGGTAAGCGTCATATCAAGGTGCTTCGGTCCTGTTGCGTCCGCTGTGATAAACGGAAGATTTATGTTTGAGGTTGTCATGCCCGAAAGCTCGATTTTCGATTTTTCGGCAGCCTCTTTAAGTCTTTGCATAGCCATTTTATCGGTTGACAAATCAATTCCCGTTTCCTTTTTGAATTCGCCTACTAAGTAGTCGATAATTCTTTGGTCAAAATCGTCACCGCCGAGTCTTGTATCACCGTTTGTTGAAAGCACTTCAAAAACGCCGTCACCGATTTCAAGAATAGATACATCAAAAGTACCGCCGCCCAAATCGTAAACCATTACCTTTTGGTCGGTATCGTTCATTCCGTATGCCAAAGCCGCAGCCGTCGGCTCGTTTATAATTCGGAGAACTTCAAGACCTGCAATTTTACCTGCGTCCTTTGTTGCCTGACGCTGTGAGTCGCTGAAATATGCAGGAACGGTTATAACTGCCTGAGTTACAGGCTCTCCCAAATAGCTTTCCGCATCATTTTTAAGCTTTGTCAAAATCATTGCAGAAATTTCCTGCGGTGTGTATGATTTATCGTCAATTTTTACGGTATGTGTTGTACCCATTTCACGCTTAATTGACATTACTGTACGGTCCGCATTTGTAACCGCCTGTCTTTTTGCTACCTGACCTACTATTCTCTCGCCGTCCTTTTGAAATGCAACAACCGACGGTGTCGTTCTTGCACCCTCAGAGTTTGCGATAACTGTCGGATTTCCGCCCTCGATTACCGCAACACACGAATTTGTTGTTCCCAAGTCAATTCCAATAATTTTTCCCATAATGAATTCCTCCTTTAATTTGCGACTTTTACCATAGAGTGTCGTACCACTCTGTCATTGTCATAAATATATCCTTTTATAAATTCCTCAACCACGGTGTTTTCGGTTACATTTTCGTCCTCTATGTGCATAACCGCATTATGCAGATTCGGGTCAAATTCTTCGCCTAATGCCTTGATTTCGGAAACTTTAAGCTTTGAGAGTGTTTCTTTCATCTGCTTTTCAACCAGTTCAACGCCGTCTTTTATTGCCTTAGCGTCGTCAGACTCGGCAGATAGCGCCCTTTCTAAGTTGTCAAGTACGGGCAGAAGCTCTGCGACTGTATCAATTACAGCGTCGCGGTATCTTGTGTTTTTTTCCTTTTCTGTACGCTTTTTATAGTTATCAAATTCGGCAAAAAGCCTCAAATATTTGTCTTCGGCTTCTTTTAGCTTTTCTTCGCACTCTTTTAGCTTATTTTCTTCTTCGTTTACTGCTTCTTCCGCATTTTCCTCCTCTTCTATAATTTCCTCAGTTTCTTTTATTTTATCTTCCTTTTCCAATTCTACTCCTCACTTTCTTCTCTATACATTTCTCCCAGAATTTTATCAACCTGATTAGAAATGCAATCAAGACTTGCTATGACCTTTGCATAGTTCATACGCTTAGGTCCGATTACGCCTATTCGTCCTACAACCTTATCTCCGACCTTGTAATTTACCGTAACAAGACTTGAATTTTCAAGCTCGGTAAACTCATTTTCAGTGCCGATTTTTACATCAACATTGTCCTTTGGCGTTCCGATAAGTTTTACTAAGTTTTCCTTATTGTCCAGAAATTCAAGCATTTCCCTTGCTTTTTTCGTGTCGGAAAACTCGGGGTATGATAAAATCGACTTTGCGTTGTTTACATATATTTCGGTTTCGTCAAGCGAATCTATCGTTTCATAAACGAAATTTAATATGTTTATAAGCACCTTGGGCGGTATATCCGCTTTTTTCTTTGCAGTCTTTTCAATATCTTTTATGACATCAAATGTGAGTTCGTCGGAGCTTAACCCCGATACTCTGTCACTTATGATTTTAGTAAGCTCTGATGCCTGTTTATCCGAAAGCGTTACCGCAACCGATTGATTTTTCACAATCCCCGTTTTTGTTACAACCAAAATCATAACGCTTCCGTGTCCTAAGTTTATAAGCTCTAATTTTTTTATAACAGAGCCGTTTAATTTCGGTGATGTGACAACCGTTGTATATTCGGTAAGCGTCGACGCAATAAGACTTGCTTTTTTTATTATAAGCTCTAAATGATTTACCCGCTCTGCCATAATCATATTGAGCTTTTCCAAAGCCTCAACACTCATTTTATACCGCTCAATTAAAGAATCCACATAAAAGCGGTATCCGCTGTCTGTCGGTATCCTTCCTGCCGAGGTATGAGGCTGGATTAGGTAGCCCATATCCTCTAA
Source organism: Clostridia bacterium (assembly GCA_017551095.1). Taxonomy (GTDB): domain Bacteria; phylum Bacillota; class Clostridia; order UBA1381; family UBA1381; genus UBA1738. The sequence goes on from JAFZMQ010000039.1 coordinate 29,130, forward strand.
GTCTGCCATTTCGTTACGGATTGTTGCACTTGAAAGTCCTAAATCGTCCTTTTTAGAAATGGCACGGGAACCGACGGGCTCTGCTGTACCTATATATTCATCAATTATCGCTTTTAATATCTTTTGTTTTCTCTGACTTAAATCCATAGCTTTAACCCCTTTTGTAACTACGGTATATTGCCAAACCAAAATACTGTTAGCACTCACCTCTTTCGAGTGCTAACAGTATAAATATACCCCTTATACCTTTATTTGTCAATAGCCATTTTTGAACTTTTTGTTAACTTTTTATGTTTTTAAAGTAAAAATTCGCACATAATTTGATTTGAAACGCTTATTCCCTCTTTTGAGAGAAAAATTCTGCCGTTTTTATGCACCAAAAATCCTGTTTTTATGAATTTTTCGAGTGGTTTTTTAAATACCTCAAAAATATCCTCCCGGAACTTTTCCGAAAACACTGTTTCCGATATGCCCTCTGTCATTCGTAGTCCCAAAAACGCGAACTCGGACATCATATCCGATTTTGTTAAGACTTCTTTATTTCCGCTCCTGAAATTATGTGAAATATAGTTTTTAAAATCGTCTGTATTTGAAAAACGGACATTTTCCAAAAATGAGTGTGCCGAAAGACCAACGCCCACATACTCCTGCATTGTCCAATATTTCATATTATGGCGTGACGCTTTTCCGTCCTTTGCAAAATTTGATATTTCGTACTGCCTGTATCCGTTTGCTTCAAGCGTTTTTACCGCATACTCATAAATATCCCGCTCGGTCTCCTCATCACAAAGCACCGTCCTTCCGCTTTTTACATCATCAAAAAGCGGCGTACCTTCCTCTAAAATAAGGCTGTAACAGGAAATATGGTCGGGATTTTGTAAAATCGCCGTTTCAAGTGTTTTTGCAAAGCTTTTTAGGGTCTGTTTGGGGATTGCGGACATAAGGTCTATGCTTATATTTTCAAATCCTGCCTCTTTCGCAAGTTTAATTGCGTCTTTTGCATCATTTCCGCTATGCACACGCCCAAGCTCTTTAAGCTCTTCGTCGCAAAAGGACTGAACGCCGATTGAAAGGCGGTTTACTCCAGTATTAAAAAGCATTTTTAGCTTTTTACTGTCGGCGGTTTTTGGGTTCATTTCAACGGTGAATTCTGTATTTGGCAAAAGAATGAAATTGTTTTTTATGCCGTCTATAACACTTTTAAGAAGGTCGGTTTTTAAAACCGTCGGCGTTCCTCCGCCGATATAAACCGTATCAACTTCCGTTTTCCTATATTCCGCCATTTCGCAAATAATAGCATTTACATATTCTTCCTGTATACTATCCGGCATAACTGCGGAATTGAAATCGCAATACCTGCACTTTTTAAGGCAAAACGGAATATGCACATACAAGCCTTTCATAATTCACCTCAAAACAAAAGAGCGGATTTTCCGCTCTTTTTAATCTTCATCCTTTGAGTGACAGTCGCAGTTTTCGTCGTCGCAGTCACATTCAAATTCGAATTCGATTTCCTGATTGCAGTTTGGGCAAATAATGCCTTTTTCTTCATCAAGTGCATCAAAGTCAACCATAAAATCCTCATGGCAGTTAGGACATTCAATTTCAAAAAAGTCCATATCGTCATCAAATTCGTCGTCTTCTTCGGAATCTTCGTCATCACCATAGGCAATTTCTTCAATATCCGCAAGGTCGCTGTCTATTTCGTCAACCTTTTCTTCCAGCTCCTCATGAGCGTCTAAAAGGTCGTCAACAGCCGTTGCAACATCTGAAAGTACATCAATTATGCTTAAAAGAAGTTTGCCCTCAGCCGAGTTTTTATCTACTGAAAGACCTTCGGCTAAGCCCTTTAAGTATGAAACTTTTGAAACTAAACTTTCCATAATTATCTCCTTATTATACACGCTCCATATATTCGCCCGTTCTTGTGTCAATTCTTATGTTGTCGCCTTCATTTACGAAAAGCGGAACCTGAATTGTTGCACCCGTTTCAAGCGTTGCAGGTTTTGTTGCACCTGTTGCGGTATTTCCTGCAAAGCCAGGCTCTGTTTCTGTTACGGCAAGTTCTACAAATGTAGGCGGCTCAATACCGAACACGCTTCCCTTGTATGACAGAATCATGCAAACCATATTTTCTTTAACGAACTTTAACGCGTCGCCAATCTGGTCCTTGCTGATTGGAAGCATATCGAAAGTTTCCTGGTCCATGAAATAGTAAAGGTCACCGTCATTATAAGAATATTCCATATTCTTTCTTTCAATATGCGCTTCTTCAACCTTTTCGGTAGGTCTGAATGTCTTTTCAACAACAGCACCCGTTATGACATTTTTGAGCTTTGTTCTTACGAAAGCCGCACCCTTTCCCGGTTTTACATGCTGAAATTCTACAACTTGGTAAACATTTCCTTCAAATTCAAAAGTTCTTCCGTTTCTGAAATCTCCCGCAGTTATCATAAAAAATCTCCTCCGTTGTTACTTAATACTAATTCATTTTAATATATTTTACATAATTTTTCAAGTCTTTTTTTAAATAATCATCAATTCTTTGGTAAAATTAGTAAGATTTTGTGTTTTTTCACCAATTACAACCACATCTTCAATCCGTACACCGCCAAATCCGTCAATATAAATTCCCGGTTCAACCGTTATCACATTTCCGCTTTCCAGCTTATCGGCACTTTTTGGTGAAAAGTCAGGCGATTCATGAATCTCAATCCCGACGCTATGTCCCAAGCTGTGTCCGAAATTCTTGCCGTATCCTGCTTTTTCTATTATATCCCGTGCAGCTTTGTCAATTTCTGCACAGCTTTTACCGACTTCTATTGCGGAAATTGCAGTCAGCTGTGCATTTAAAACGGTTTCATATATTTCTCTCTGTCTATCGGTTGCTTTTGACACAACGAAAGTCCGAGTCATATCCGAGCAGTATCCGTCTAAGACGCACCCGAAATCAATCGTTACAAAATCCCCTGCCTCAATTATCTTATCACTCGCAACTCCGTGCGGCATACAAGACCTTACGCCACTTGCGACAATCGTCTCAAAAGATGTCTTTTTAGCACCGTTTTTAAGCATATAAAACTCAATTTCCCGTGCCACTTCCCTTTCGGAAACGCCAACTTTGATTGAGGATAGCGTGTGCGACAGTGCCTCTTTTGCAAGTTCCTCCGCTTTTGCGATTTTTTCTATTTCGTAGCTATCCTTTAACCGTCTTGGCATAGACAGTTTTTGCGACATGGGAACGAGCTTTTTTGTATAATGCTGAAATTTGGCAAACTCGCTGACCGTCATAACATTTTCTTCAAAACCGAAAACATCTTCCCTGATTCCTGAAAACAGCTTATCTACTCCCTTTGCCACATCATATATTTCAAAATCGGGAGACTCTTTTTTTGCCTGGACTATGTATCGAAAATCGGTTGCCAAAATTTGTCTGTCCTTGGTTATTACCAAAAATGCGTCCTCTGATGTAAATCCCGAATAGTAGAAAATATTTGGAAACCCCGATATTATTACGCCCTCGCCATCAGCTAAAAAACTGCGGATTTTATCTGTTCTTTTAGCACTCAAAGTTTTTCAATCTCCTCCATAAGTACGGGAATTATATCCTTTTCCGGTACTTTTTTTAGTATTTCGCCTTTCTTGAAAATAAGTCCTTCGCCTATTCCACCTGCAACGCCTATATCCGCTTCTCTCGCTTCTCCGGGACCGTTTACGGCACAGCCCATAACCGCTACCGTTATATCCTTATCTATATTACTTATCCGCTTTTCTATTTCTGTCGCAATAGGAATCATATCTATCCTTGTTCTTCCGCAAGTCGGGCAGGAAATAAGCTTTGCTCCGCATTTTCTCAATCCAAGTGTCTTTAAAATCTCCTTTGCGGCATATATTTCTTCCTCCGGGTCCGCCGTCAGCGAAACACGCATAGTGTCACCGATACCGCAGGACAGAAGTGCACCGATTCCTACTGCCGATTTTATAATTCCCGCATTTTTTGTTCCTGCCTCGGTAACTCCGATATGCAGCGGTATATCGCTCATTTTATCAAACTTTTTATATGCTTTTATCATCTCGGAAACATCGGAAACCTTCATTGAAACCACAGTATCGTGAAAATCCAGATCCTCCAAGATTTTTATGTGTGAAAAAGCACTTTCGACAAGTGCATCTGCCGTCGGCTTTTTGTACTTTTCAAGAATGTTTTTTTCAAGTGAGCCGCCGTTTACACCTATCCTTATCGGAATACCACGCTCACCACAGGCGTAAGCTACCGCTTTTACCCTTTCGGTATCGCCTATATTCCCGGGGTTTATTCTTATTTTATCCGCACCGCCTTTTATGCACTCTAATGCAAGGCGATAATCAAAATGAATATCGCAAACAAGCGGGATTTCAATCCGTTTTTTTATTTCGGAAACTGCTTTTGCCGCCTCCATATCAGGTACGGCAACACGCACTATCTCGCAACCCGCTTTTTTGAGCCGCTCTATTTGCTTAGCAGTTTCCAAAACATTTCTTGTATCGGTGTTGGTCATAGACTGTATCGATACGGGATTTCCCCCGCCTATTTTGACACCGCCGACATTTACCGTCCTTTTCATTTTGTAATCATCCTTCCCATTAAAGTACAAAACCCAAGTCTGAAAGAAATTTTTGTAGGTTGTGCGAGAAGCCGAATGCCGTGTACTTTGTGTACATAAGTGAGGCTAATCGTGCAAGATACGGAAATTTATTCAGACTTTACCTCACTATTAACTTCATTATATCACTGTAACATACCGCCGCAGCAAGTATGAGCAGCAGCACAAGCCCTATCGTATGCACCATGCCCTCTTTTTCAGGCGGGACAGGCTTTCTTCTTATAAGCTCAATAATCATAAAAAACAGCCTTCCCCCGTCTAACGCCGGAAGCGGTAAGAGATTGAATATTCCCAGATTTACGGTAAGAATAGCAACAATAAACAGTATATTTAAAAGACTGTTTCTGCCCGAATTGACCGCCTCGCTTATGACGGTTGCAACGCCGACAGGTCCTGAAAGGCTGCTGAGTCCTGTTTTTCCGAAAATCATATCTTTTATCGCTACAAATATGCTTTTTATCACATATACCGTGTATTTCCATGCCTCCGGGATTATGTTAAGAGCGGTTATTTCCTCGCGTTTTGCCGTGAAGCCTATTATATACCGCTTGTCAGAATAGGTCTTTCCTACTAATTCGCCGGGTATTTCAGTTGCACCATATTCTACTGTGGATATTTCCGTAATTCCATTTACCGTATCGGAAATTTCCGCTGATGTTTCGCCGTATTTTACCGTTGTTTCACTCATTGACGGCACAAAATTGTATTTTAGCTTTTTTCCGCCACGCCTGACTACAATTTCTGCATTTTTTGTGTTCTCATCAAGTTCGCCCATATATAGTGCAATATCGTTATAAATACCGATTTTATGCCCGTTTACCTCTACTATCTTATCACCCTCGGCAACACCCGACTCTGCAAGGTAGGAACGACTGTCGATTTTTTCTATCACATTCGTTGCAACAGGGCTAAGCATCTTTACAACAACGGCAAACAGGACAAACCCCAGCAGAAGATTTATAACCGCACCCGATGCGACAATTACAAACCGTTTCCACAGTTTTTGATTAGAAAATGCCTCCGGGTCGTCGCTTTCGCCGTCTTCTCCCTCTAATCTGCAATAACCGCCTATCGGCAAAAGGCGAAGTGCATATAGCGTTTTTTTACCCTGATGCTTTATAAGATGCGGTCCCATACCTACCGAAAATTCCAAAACCTTTACGCCAAGAAGTTTAGCCGACGCAAAATGTCCGAATTCGTGCAGGGTTATCATAACCAAAAAAACAACTATCGTTACAATCGCTGTAACCAAAAAATCAGCTCCTTAAATATATGCTTTCCTTGATATTTTTATCCGTTTCCAAAATGTCCGAAAGCGTGGGATTTGAGATATTTTTCGTGTCCTCTATTGCCTTTTTTATTATTTCGGAAATCTGTAAATAGCTTATTTTCCCCTCTAAAAAGAGTTTAACTGCCGCCTCGTCGCTACTATTGAAAACTGTCGGCAGAATTCCCCCTGCCTCTCCTGCTTTTTTTGCAAGTTCCAAGGCATAGAATGTCTTGGTATCAGGTTTTTCAAAGGTTAAATCCTTATATTTTGTAAAATCAAGCTCGTTATTTTCCATAGGCAGTCTATCAGGATATGTAAGAGCGTACTGGATAGGAAGCCGCATATCAGGAGTTCCGAGCTGTGCGATAACGGCGTTATCCTCGTACATAACAGCGGAATGAAGTACGCTTTGCCTATGTATCAAAACTTCAATATCCTTTATCTCGACGCCAAAAAGCCATTTTGCCTCGATTATCTCTAAGCCCTTATTTACAAGGGTTGACGAGTCAATCGTAACCTTTGCACCCATATTCCAATTCGGATGTTTTAAGGCGTCCCCAGGGGTTATATTTTTTAGTTCGTCTGCGGTTTTGCCAAAAAACGGTCCGCCCGATGCGGTAAGAATGATTCTTTTTATTTTTTTGGGGTTTCCTTGCAGTGATTGGAATATTGCCGAATGTTCGCTATCAACGGGCAGGATTTTTACCCCGTATTCCTTGGCAAGAGGCATAACAATATGTCCGCCCGTTACCAGAGTTTCCTTATTGGCAAGGGCAATATTCTTTTTTGCTTTTATTGCCGTAATTGTAGGCAAAAGTCCCGAGATTCCGACAACCGCCGTAACAACCGTTTGCGATTTTTCAAAAGCTGCCGCCTCCAAAAGTCCGCTCTCGCCCGATACAACCTTTACATCAAGGTCAGCAATCTTGATTTTAAATTCCTTTGCTTTTTCCTCATCTGCCACACAGACAAGCTTTGGCATAAACTCACGGGTTTGTGCCTCCAAAAGCTCTATATTGGAATATGCTGAAAGGGCACACAAGCGTATGCCCTTATATCTCCTCGCAATTTCAAGTGTTTGTGTGCCTATCGAACCCGTCGAGCCTAATACTGTTATATTATGTTCAAAATCCATATTTATAACCGTCCTTATAAAATGAACATCATTATTGCATAATGCACAAACGGTATCGCAAAAAGTACCGAATCAAACCTGTCTAAAAGTCCGCCGTGACCGGGAAGGATTTTTCCGTAATCCTTCTTTTCAAAATCACGCTTTATGCAAGATGCGGCAAGGTCGCCAAGCTGGGAAATCACAGATGCGAAAAGTCCCAAAATGGCAAATTTTACCACATAAACGGGAAGCGGTGCTTTTGCAATTTCTATCATTGCAACTATGTATAAAAACGCCACACTGCCGATTATGGAGAATATTACACCGCCTATTGCACCCTCAACCGTCTTTTTCGGGCTTATATGCTCGGCAAGTTTATGTTTTCCCCACATATTTCCTATCAGAAAAGCACCCGTATCTGTCATCCATGCACATACAAAGGGCAGAATTACCGAATATTTTGGAGCATATCTGCGTGTAAGAATAAGAATTGACATAAATACCGAAATCATCAGTGTTATAAATCCTACCGCCAAAACCTTTTTTGAGGTAACCTTGCCATGCATAGCTATCATTGCAAGCATAAAAATGAGAATCACCGCAAGAAGTGCCGCGATATATTTATGTAAAACAAATCCAAGGCATATTATAACCGCCGAAATATAACCTATTCCACGCAGGAATCTGCCTACGCACATAACCCGGTACATTTCAAACAACATACCTATGGTGAATATCATAATCGCTGCATAAAGCACAAATTTTGGCGAAAGCATAACTGCAAAAAATGCGAATATTCCGATAAATGATGTTAATAATCTTTTTCCCATTTTACACTCCTCCGTATCTTCTGTTCCTTGACTGATATTCTATTATTGCATTATGTAAATCGTTAACCGAAAAATCGGGCCATAGCGTTTTAGTAAAATAAAGCTCGGAATATGCCGATTGCCACATCATAAAGTTGGAAAGCCTCAGCTCATAACTTGTTCTTATGATGAGGTCAGGGTCCGGCTGACCGCCTGTGTAAAGCTCGGCGGAAATCATATCCTCTGTAATATCCTCGGGATTTATTTCTCCGCTTTTAGAACGCTCTGCCAAAATCCGTGCCGCTCTTACAAGTTCTTCCCGTGAGCCGTAATTTAAGGCAATATTCATGACGATTCCCGTGTTGTTTTTTGTGAATTCCTCGGTTTTTTTGATTTGCTCCTGTATTTCTTCTGTCAGTTCCTCGCGTCCGCCTATCGCACGGATTACAACATTTTCCTTTGCCAAAGTACGCTCGGAATCACGCAGATAGCTCAAAAGCAGATTCATAAGAAAATCGACTTCTTCTTTCGGGCGTTTCCAATTTTCCGTTGAAAAGGCATAAACCGTTATATATTTTATGCCGATATTATTACATTCCGTTACGATTTTTTTGAGCGTGTCCGCACCTGCCTGATGCCCTGCACTCCTTGGCAGTCCTCGCTTTTTCGCCCATCTGCCGTTGCCGTCCATAATTACGCCTATGTGTTTTGGCAGATTTTCCATATCAATTTCGCTTAGCTTATTTTTTTTTCTGAAAAACATAAATTAAATCCTTTCAAATTAAAGAAGGATACCCCCGCTTTTTGCAGGGGTATAAAAATTAAACATCAAGAATTTCCTTTTCCTTTGATGCGGTAATATCATCAATTTCCTTTACGAATTTATCTGTGAGATTTTGTATGTCCTTTTCAACACCTTTAAAATCGTCCTCGGTTATCTCGGAAGCTTTCTGCTTTTTCTTGAAATCCTCCAAGGCGTCACGCCTTATGTTACGGATTTGCACCTTTGCTTCCTCAGAGTATTTTTTGACGGTCTTAACAAGCTCTTTTCTTCTCTCCTCGGTAAGCGGCGGGAAGTTAAGGCGTATAACCTTTCCGTCATTTTGCGGAGCTATGCCTATTTCCGACTTGTTTATTGCCTTTTCGATCTCATTTAAAACCGATTGATCCCAAGGCTGAATTACAAGCATTCTCGGTTCGGGCACTGATATTGAGCCAATCTGTGCGATAGGCGTCATTGTGCCGTAATACTCAACCGCGATTTTGTCCAAAACGGAGGCGTTTGCTCTTCCTGCTCTTATCGTCTTTAACTCGCTGTGAAAATCGTCAACCCTTTTGTTCATTTTTCCTTCGTATTCCGGATAATTTCCCATAATTACACTTCCCTTTCTTTATCTTTTACCGTCCCTTGTTACCAAGGTCCCTATTTTTTCTCCCATGACCGCTCTTACTATGTTTTCCGGATCGTCAAGTCCGAACACTAAAATCGGCATATTGTTATCCCTGCACATTGACGCCGCAGTGGAGTCCATAACTCCAAGCTCCTTTGAAAGTATGTCGCTGAACGAAAGGGCGTCATATTTTTTTGCATTTGGATTTATATTAGGGTCACTGTCATAAACTGCGTCCACTTTTTTTGCAAGTAAAATTACCTCGGAGTCGGTTTCTATTGCCCTGAGTGCCGCCGCGGTATCGGTGGACATAAACGGATTTCCCGTACCTGCACCGAAAATAACAACTCTGCCTTTATCCAGATGCCTTGTTGCTTTTAATCTTATATACGGCTCGGCAATCTGACGCATTTCAATAGCCGTCTGCACTCTTGTATCAACTCCGCAGCTTTCAAGCTCGGAGCAAAGTCCCAAGGCATTTATGCAGGTTGCGAGCATTCCCATATGGTCCGCCCTTGTTCTGTCCATATCTCCGCCGCTCCTGCCACGCCATATGTTGCCTCCGCCGACAACGATTGAAACATCAACGCCAAGGTCAACAATTTTTTTGATATTCATACAAATCTTGTGCATCGTTTCAACATCAAGACCGTAACCCTTATCTCCCGACAGTGCCTCGCCGCTTATTTTAAGCAGCACTCTTTTATACTTTACACCCATAATTTTCCTCCAACTGTTTTTTATATTATACCATTATTTTCTTAAATTTGCAATCCTTTTGGCAATAATTACTTACTTTTGGTCTTATTTATCGCAGCTGCTTTTACTGTATTTTTCATCAGCATAGCGATTGTCATAGGTCCGACACCGCCAGGAACAGGTGTGATTGCCGAAGCAACATCTTTTACACCCTCAAAGTCCACATCTCCGACAAGTTTTTTGTCCTCAGTTCTGTTTATGCCTACATCTATTACAACTGCACCCTCTTTTACCATATCCGCTGTAACAAATTTTGGTTTACCGACAGCCACTACCAAAATATCCGCATTCTTCGTCTTTTCGGCAAGATTTTTCGTGCGTGAATGGCAGATTGTAACCGTTCCGTTTTCGTGCAAAAGAAGCATAGCCATAGGCTTTCCTACAATATTGCTTCTGCCGACTACCACACATTCCTTGCCGTTTGGCGAAATTCCGCTTTCCTTAATAAGCTCCATTATCCCGGCAGGAGTGCACGGCACAAAATCATACCCGCCCGTCATAATTCTGCCAACATTTACAGGATGGAACGCATCAACATCTTTTTTGGGATTGATTGCTTCAATAATTCTCTTTTCGTCGATGTGTTTTGGGAGCGGAAGCTGTACCAAAATAGCGGAAATAGCCTCGTCTTTATTTAGGTTTTCAATTAGCCTTATCAGTTCGTCCTCTTTTGTGTCACCGGAAAGAGCATATTCCTCCGAATATATGCCGAGTTGTTCACACGCCTTTTTCTTGTTATTTACATAAACCCGACTTGCAGGGTCATCACCGACTATAATTACTGCAAGTCCGGGAAATATACCCTGCTTTTTTAGCTCGGATACATCTCCCCTCAATTCTTCTTTAATTCTTTCTGACACTTCTTTGCCGCTTAAAAGTTTTGCCATCTTATTCCTCCGCGTCCTCGTCCTGTTCAAGTTCCTCGTCCTGCTCGTATGTATTTTCCAAAAGTCCGTTTATCCTGTTTAAGTAAACATCTCTCGGCTTAGAGCCGTTAGGACCGCTAATAAGTCCTCTTGTTTCCATCTGGTCTATTATTCTTCCCGCTCTTGCATAGCCGACCTTCATTTTTCGCTGAATCATAGCCGTTGAAATCTGTCCGAGTTCTGCCGCAATTTCGATAGCCTGTGGCAAAAGCTCGTCCGCATCCTCGCCTTCATCTTCATCCGTTACGCCGTTTTCACCCGATGCAACTCTTTCAATATGCTCTTCCAAATCCTTGGCATAGCTTGTTTCTTCGGTATTCTCCTTTATAAATTCAACTAAACTTTCAATTTCCTCATCCGAAACAAACGCCCCTTGCACACGGATAGGATTAGGCATTCCTGTCGGGTGATACAGCATATCACCCTTTCCTAAAAGCTTTTCTGCACCGTTTCTGTCAAGAATTGTTCTCGAATCGGTACCGCTTGATACCGAAAATGCAATTCTGCTCGGGATATTAGCCTTGATAAGTCCGGTTATTACATCAACCGACGGTCTTTGCGTTGCGATAATCAAATGGATACCTGCCGCTCTTGCAAGTTGTGCCAATCGGCAAATGTAGTCTTCAACTTCCTTTGCCGCAACCATCATTAAATCTGCAAGTTCGTCAATTACGATAACTATCTGCGGCAGTTTTTCACCGCCGTTTTGCTCAATATGTTCATTATAGCTTTTAATATTTCTTGCTTGTATTTCTGCAAAAAGGTCATATCGTCTCATCATCTCGCCGACAGCCCAATTAAGTGCACCTGCCGCTTTTTTGGGGTCTGTTACAACAGGAATCAAAAGATGCGGTATGCCGTTATATATACCAAGCTCGATAACCTTTGGGTCAATCATTATCATTTTTACTTCATCGGGACGGGCTTTATACAAAATACTTGCAACTATTGTATTTAAACACACCGATTTTCCCGAGCCTGTCGCACCTGCTATCAATACATGCGGGAATTTGGATATATCTCCTATAACAACATTTCCGCCTATATCCTTTCCGAATGCCACCGAAAGCTTCGACTTTGCATTTTTAAAGCTATCACTTTCGATAAGTTCCCTTACCGACACCGTTCCTATCGTATTGTTAGGGATTTCAATGCCAACTGCTGCTTTTCCCGGCACTGCCGCAACCAAAACCGTCGGAACGGCAAGGTTTAACGCAATATCCTCTGAAAGACCTGTGATTTTTGCAAGTTTTACACCCGTTGACGGCTGAATTTCATATCTTGTAACTGTCGGTCCTTGTGTGACCTGCAAAAGTTTTGCCTCTACTCCGAAATCCTTTAAAACGGTCATCAACTTATTCGCCGTTTCATACATCTCGCGGCGTTTGTCCTGCGAAGTCGCAGCTGCGGTATTTAAAATGGAAAGTGGCGGGAACACATAATTTTCAAACGGCTTTTCTATTGATTTTTCTATCTCGCCCTTAACCTCTTGCTTTTCTTCCTCTGTCGCCGCTTCCGCCTTTTTGGGCTTTTCGGCATTTTTCTTTTTCTGCTCCTCTAAAAGCTCTTTAACGCCCTCGGTTTCGGGAAGCTGCGATGCAACTTCTTCCAAAAATCCCATATTTATCTGCGGTTTATCGTCTTCTTTCTCTACTTTTACAGGTTTTGTTTCCTCGTTTCCATTTATGTCGATAAATACAGGTTCAGGCTCGGTTTTAGGCACTTCCTTTTGCACCGGCTTATGTGATTTACGCTCCGATAAAAATGCTTTAAAATCGGTAAAATAATTGAATATTCCCAAAAGTCCTGCGACAAACAGCGTCATAACAACCACGATCGAAGCCGGTCTGCCTATTAGCTTTGAAAGTGTAATTGCAAGAATTCCGCCTAAGAATCCGCCGCAGCCTTCCATGCCTTCAATACCGTAGTCCCAAAGCCTTGAAACAAGCGGATATTCTCCCCTATAAAAGAGCATTGTAAGTGTTCCTAACAGCACCGTTTCCGATACTATAAGGATAATTTTTAATTTAAGTTTATTCGTGCGTTTTACCTTAAAAACATATATTCCCACCGCAAAAAGTGCAAGTGGAAGCAGTTTTGCCGACCATGCAAAAAGTCCGAACAGGCAGTCATGTATATATTTTCCGCCAATTCCTATGCTATCCTCCGCAGATGAGTATGTAAATATCATCAAAAGAACGGAAACAATAAGCACAATTATTCCGGACGAAATATATGAACGCTGCTTTTTTTCAATTTTTTCTTGGAGTCTTGACGGCTGACGCCCTGAATCCTGAGTTTTTTTAGGCATATTCCGAACATTTTTCGTTCTTTTTTTTGCCGGAGTTTTCGTATTATTCGCCATTTATATAATCATTCCTTTCTCTCCCGCTAAAAGCGGAGCCCATAAAGGTTGCAAAAATCCATACTATTTTGATTATTATATCACACTTTTTACCGCAAAGTCCATATTTTTCTTAAAAAAGTTTAACTTATCCGATATTTTAATGAATATAGGGCAAAAATACAAAAAATAAATGGCGAAATGATTATTTTTCAAAATAATTTCAAAAATTGTTGTGATACAATTGATGGGTGACAAATAAAAAGGAAAATGAACTCCAAATATGATATAATGTTTAACGATCAAGCAAAACATTAGTCAAAGGAGTCATTTTCCATGAACATTTTAACATCAAGTGCCCACTTTCGTCAA
>JAFZMQ010000040.1 GCA_017551095.1 Clostridia bacterium
ACCGGTTATTACGCCGTCTTCGTCATAGGCGAATATATCAGGAGTGTTCAAAACAATATCATTTGCAAGTTTTATGTATTGACCTTCGTAAGTAGTACCGCTATTTACCGATTGTGCAAGATACGCAAGTTGAGATGCGGTTTTAATGATGTACGGGTCAGATTCCGTTCCCGTTCCGCTTTCAAAGCCATCCGCTATGCTTCCGTCCCAAACATCATTTTCTGCTGAAACTGAAAAGAATACAAAATTAAGCAACATACAAAGAATTACGCCAAAGCTTAAAAGTCTTTTTTTCATAATTTTCCTCCCCAAAATTTATTTATGGCATAATTATACAATATTTTATGCATTTTGACAATGGGATAATAAAAATAAATGGGAAAATCATTAAAAACGCATAAAACACTTGAAAAATGCAATGTTAAGATGTATAATATTGGTAATAAATTTGAAAGGACTTGAATTTATGTCAGACTATAAATCGGAATACAAAAAATGGCTTGAAAGCGATATTTTATCATCTTCGGAAAAACAAGAGCTTTTAAATCTTTCAGATGAAAAGGAAATTGAGGACAGATTTTACCGTGAATTAGAGTTCGGTACGGCAGGTATGCGAGGCGTTTTAGGCATCGGCACAAACCGTATGAATATCTATAATGTACGCCGTGCAGCAAAGGGCGTCGCAGCGTATGTAAAGAATATGGGGACATCGGAAAAGGGTGTGCTAATTGGATATGACACACGCAATTTTTCTAAAATTTTTGCCGAGGAAACGGCAAAAACACTTGCATACGAGGGGGTTTTAGCATATCTCTTTGACAGCGTTCACTCTGTTCCCGAAGTATCTTTCGGTGTTCGTGAACTTGGCTGCGGTGCAGGTGTTATGATTACTGCAAGTCATAATCCAAAGGAATATAACGGCTTTAAGGCTTACGGTCCGGACGGCGGTCAGCTTCCGCCAGAGGCGGCACAGATTGTAATTGATGCCATAGAAAGCTATGATGTTTTTGCTGATGTTAATGTTATGCCGTTTGACGAAGCAAAGAACAAGGGGCTTATAAAGCTTGTCGGTGCGGCACTTAATGAAAAGTTTTTGGAAACTGTAAAAGGCGAACAGATAAACCCTGAAAGCGTTTATGCTGTTGCCGATACGATGAAACTTGTTTATACGCCCTTCCACGGCAGCGGTTCAAGACCTATAAAAGAGATTTTAAAGAGAATAGGTTTTAAGCATGTTTTGGTTGTAAAAGAGCAGGACAACGAAGACGGGAATTTCCCGACGGTAAAATCGCCAAATCCTGAAAATGCTGAGGGATTTTACCTTGCAGAAGAGATTGCAAAGGAAAATGACGTTGACCTCATTATAGGAACAGACCCCGACTGTGACCGTGTCGGAATTTTAGTGCGTGACAAAAATGGGGAATATAAGGCACTTACGGGAAATCAGACGGGTGCTTTACTTGTACGATACATTTTAGAAGCAAGACAGGAAAGCGGAAAGCTGCCCAAAGACGGCGTTGTTATAAAGACCATTGTAACTACCGAACTTGCAGCGGCTATTGCCAAATCCTATGGCATTGAGTGTATGAGCCTTTTGACAGGATTTAAGTATATCGGCGAGAAGATGACCGAATTTACCGAAAAGAAAAATCACACATTCCTGATAGGTTTTGAGGAAAGTTACGGCTATCTTGTCGGAAATCACGCAAGGGATAAAGACGGCGTAGTTGCGACCATGCTTATTGCTGAAATGGCGGCATATTACAGAAATCAAGGCAAAACTTTGTATGACGCCCTTATGGAAATTTATGAAAAATACGGATTTTATGCCGAAAGAACGGTTTCATTTACTATGCCGGGTAAAGACGGTATGGCAAAAATGAGTGAAATTTTAGTAAATTTAAGAAAATCACCGATAAAATCGGCAATCGGTCAGGATGTTGTAAAAGTTACCGACTTTGAGCATGACGAAACGGGACTTCCAAAATCCAATGTCTTAAAATATGAGCTTTCTGACGGAAAGACATACTTCATAATAAGACCGTCGGGAACAGAACCTAAAATCAAGATTTATATAGGCACAGTTTCCGATTCAATGGAAAACGGTGCGAAATTTATAGATAGTCTTGTTGCAGATGTGAAAAAACAAATGGGAATAGAGTAAAAAAACACCAAAAAAACGGCATATTGCCGTTTTTTTGGTGTTAATTTTATTTTATAACCCGAACTCTCAAAACATCATTTACAGACTTGATTTTATCAATAATATCGTCTGTGACAACATCATCAGTATTGATAATCGTGTATGCCAAATCTTTTTTACTCTTGTTGATAAGGTCTGCAATATTATGATTGCTCTCGGCAAATAGCGTCGTAAACTGCGTGAGCATATTCGGGACATTCTTGTGCAGTACGCAGATTCTGCCCTTACCGCTCATAGGAAGTTCACAGTTAGGGAAGTTGACCGAATTCAGAATATTTCCCGTTTCCAAGTAACTTGCAAGTTCCTGTGCTGCCATAACGGCACAGTTATCCTCCGATTCGGAAGTAGATGCTCCCAAGTGCGGAATAGCGATGATTCCGTCTACATTCAAAGCTTCGCCTGACGGGAAATCAACGACATATTTTGAAACTTTGCCGGACGCAAGTGCATCTTTCATAGCGTCCATTTCAACCAATTCGCCCCTTGCAAAGTTCAAAACCTTAACGCCGTCCTTCATCTTTTCGATTGTGTCACGGTTAATTGTGTGCTTTGTATCGCTTGTAAGCGGAATATGAATTGTCAAATAATCAGCCTCAGCATATACTTCATCAGCAGTTTTTGCGTGTTTTATGTGGCTTGAAAGCCTCCAAGCAGCATCTACCGAAAGGTATGGGTCAAATCCGATAACCTTCATTCCAAGATGAATTGCAGTGTTCGCAACCAAAACTCCGATAGCACCAAGTCCGATTACGCCCAATGTTTTACCGCGAATCTCGTTACCGGCAAAATTAGATTTACCCTTTTCAACTTGCTTTGCTACATCGTCTCCTGAGAGGGTAGATGCCCAATTTATACCTCCGACAATATCACGCGAGGACAAGAAAAGTCCTGCCAAAACAAGCTCTTTTACGGCATTTGCGTTTGCACCGGGAGTGTTGAAAACAACAATTCCCTTTTCCGAGCATTTGTCAATCGGGATATTATTAGTACCTGCACCTGCACGGGCAACTGCCTTTAAAGCCTTTGGAAGCTCCATATCGTGCATCGCAAAGCTTCTTAAAATAATTCCGTCGCAATTTGCATCAGCGTCATCCGTAATTCTGTATTTATTGCTGTCAAGCTGTTCTAAACCGCAGGCAGCAATTTTGTTTAAAGTTAAAATATCAAACATATATTATTCACCTCATTTGTTCTCTGCCTCAAATTTTTTCATAAAGTCAACTAAGGCACGAACACCTTCAACAGGCATAGCGTTGTAGATACTTGCTCTCATACCGCCAACCGTTCTGTGTCCTTTAAGATTTACAAAACCTGCCTCTTTTGCTTCTTTTATGAATTTTGCGTTAAGCTCCTCACTATCGGTAATAAACGGAATGTTCATAAGTGAGCGGTCCTCTTTTACGACAGTGCCCTTAAACATTTCGGAGCTATCCAAAAAGTCGTAGAGAATTTTTGCCTTTTCCTCGTTTACTTTCTGAAC
>JAFZMQ010000041.1 GCA_017551095.1 Clostridia bacterium
ACTATGGGAACGGGCGAACTGCACCTTCCGTATTCTGTTGGTATGACAACAGGTGAAAAAACCGTTTTAGCGGTTATGGTGCGTGATGAAGATGTTGACGCAATGGTGGAAATACTAAATAGTAATTGCAAGCAGTTATTCGATATGCTGCCGCAAAAGGGCAATCTGGACAGCGAAGCCTTCTTCCACTTGCGTGATTATGACAGGAAGATAAAATATAAAAAGATTTGGCTTCCGCAAAACAGATATTTATATCTTGACGGTATGCAGCCTACTATGGCTATGGGCACAGAGCTTTTGCCGCCGTATAAATTCACTTATCATTATACTTTGAGCGATAATCCTAACAAGATATGGATGATAGGTACTTTGGAAAAGCGTTTTCCCGATATAAGAGACCAAGACCAGATACGCTCCTTCCAGATATTTGTTCCGACAGGCAGTGCGGACAGCGAAGAACTCGGCGCTTATACAAACTTTTATGTAAACGGACGGGAGATGTCGCCTCTTAACGAATATACATGGATGTCCGACTACTGTGCAAAGGCGAATATAACGGCTGAAATACCTTTGGGCACAAACAATGTGGCGGCATTTTCAATAAAAATGCAGACAGGCGGGCTGAATGCTAAGGAGCAGGTTATGACCTACCGTGAGCATATTCCTATGTTTACCATTGTAAATCCCGGCGATGTTTATATTGCAGACCAATTAAAAACGCAAAAGCTGAACGGCAAATCGGATGAAGTGCAATCAAGCTGGAAGCTGAACCTTGCTATGCGTGCATACAGCACAGATGATGACGATGAAAATATCATCACGATTTACGATAACGGAATAGAGATTAAAAAATTCAATGTATCAAAGAGCAGATATGTGTATAACGATACGGGCGAATCTATAATTCTCGGCGGCAGCCTACAAAAAATACCTGTGACGCTTACCAATAATTTGGAGGCTGGTATTCATGTTGTTTGGGCGGAGCGTACCTTGCACGGCGAGCTTATGCAGACAGAGCCCGTTGTATTCTCACTCATTGAAGGCGCAGAGCATAATGAGGTATATATTTCAGAGCTTAGCTGGACGCACTGGAACAGCCGCATACCAGGTAAGGCGGACGAAATGTATTTTGAAAACCTTTCCGATATAGCAGGCGAAAATATCTGGATATGGCCGGGAAAACGCCATCAGATGCAGTTTAAGGTAAATAATGCGACATCTAAGGAATTGGAGGGTGTAACTCTTGCATATAAGACCTTGGAGGCAAAGTCATGGTCTGTTCCGGCAGGTATGACAGACGCCGGATTGAGCGGTCTTACAAGCCTTCCTGTAACCTATGTAACGACAACGAAAAGGATACCGTGTAAGCTCATAGACGAAGACCGAAATGCAAATTACAGCATTTGGGGCTTTGATGATGAGGATATGGGCTATTTGCAGGGCTTTGAATTTGAGTTCCAGTATAACGCAGCTCTTGAAAAAGACTTGCAGAATATGGATATAGAGGAGCTTGACAACCTTGAAACCGAAGCTTTCTACCATGCAAACGGTATGGGCGAGCTTCCCGACCTTGATGCTTTGGCAGAGGGTGTTTCTAAGCTTACCGAGGATGAGAGAAAAGAAGTTCTGGGTTCTATGTCGGAAACAACTAAGGCATTTGAGAGGTTAGACATACAAGTAACTGAGGATAATGACAAGAGCTTTAAAGCGGAGCTTAAAACCCCGACAGACGAAATATCCGAATACTCATTCAGCGTTAAGGAAAACGGTACGATGGACCTTCCTGAAATTTGGCTTTTAATGGAAAACGAGCGGGAAAACGGCAACCAGAACCCCGATGAAGCGGGTTGGGATGTAAATTGGTCGGAATTTGATACCAAACAAGGCTCTATGCTGATACGAACAGCTACCTTTGCGGGTGAACTTGATGACGGACGAGGTGCGATTTTATCCCACACCACATATTACATAACCAAGTCTGTTGCAGACAAACTGTTTGCATCAAACACGAAGAAAAACCGCTCAGCCAATTTAATGGCAAAGGCTGCCGCAACGACATCATCGTCATTTGATAAGGTAAGAAACATACTTGCAGGCGAGGAGGATTACAGCGAAGCTCCGACGCATTGGACTAAGAATGTGTATGATGTTTCTTCATTTGTATATGGTAGTGCAGATATAGGATTTAACGGGCTGAAAGATTTGGTTTGGCTTGATTATAAGATCAGCGGATTATCTCAATCAAGCGGTACTTATCAAGTGTATGAGGACATGAAGAATTGGGGGGATAAAGGTAAATTCGCAAAAGGAGCAAGCCGCACTTTCCAGGTACTTGGCGTTGCGGACGCAGTTATGACCTATGCAAACGGACCTTCGGGCAACGATCCGGCATCTCTAAGAGCACTTTTGAGCCTTGTAAAAGATGAAAAAGCCCGTCAGTCTTTAGAATGGCAGATAAAAGACTATGAGGAACTGAGAGATTCCATATACAAGTCGGACTGCACTTACAGTACTGCCAATGCTATATTTGGATTTGTTCCGGGCGGTATTGTAGCAAAGGTCGGATTGTTTGTAGGCGGTCTTGTAAACACATATCTGTCAAACGATGCGAAGAAAAATAACGGACAGGTTTATAACAGCACTCTCCATGACATTCGCTTGCAGATTGAAATTGAACGCAGAAGAGAAGAATACTATAAAAAGAGTCTTGCCGAAGCAAATCAATGGATGCGTGACAGAATGGACCATTTCTACGGAAAGGGCAAATGGAGTCAGTACGCTTTGGAGGAAGAACTTAAATATTGGGTGCTTGTAAAATACCCGAACGGAACGGTAAAATATGTATGGCACGAAAAAGTCCCCAATTTTGATGTTTATATCGATCCGTCAGGATATGTATTTGAAGGTGCAGAGGATAACCCTGTAGAAAATGTTACAACAACTCTTTATTATAGTGACACGGAAGACGGAAACTACTCGGTATGGAAGGATACATCGCCTAATAATCAGCCAAATCCGCAGTATTCGGCAGAAGACGGACGGTATGGATGGATGGTTCCTGTCGGTTGGTGGAAGGTAAGATATGAAAAGGACGGCTATCAAACGGCAGAATCAAAGCCGATGTCTGTTCCGCCGATACATACGGCAGTAAATATAGGTCTTTTGTCAACAGAAGCACCAAAAGCTACCGTAGCAGTCGAAAATGGAAAGATTTATGTGCTGTTTTCACGCTATATGCAGCTTGAATCGCTCATAAATATATTCGGTGATGAAAAATATACTGATGACAGCTTTAATTCATCAGCGTTTGCAGTGCATTTCTACGACAAAAATAATTCCGCAATATCGGGAACGGTAACATTCCCCGACAAAATTGCAAATCTGGGCTATACAGGTACGGGATACGGTCAGGATATAATAAATTCCGACTGGTTTGTGAGAACAGCGGTATTTACACCTGATACAAATACCGACCTTTCAGGTATTACGGAAACCTTTGCAGACGGAATAGTAAGCTATTCGGGAGTTGCTTTAAGTAGTACTCCTGCCGATAATAAGCTCGTAATTCTGAATGCAAACGGCGGAACTTTGAGCGTATCATCTCTCATAACAAATGAAAGCGGATACCTTTCAAGCCTGCCGTCACCTGTATATGAAAATCATACATTTGATGGCTGGTATACAGCTAAAACAGGCGGAGAAAAGGTTACGCTTGAAACTAAGTTTACGGAAAATACCGAAATATTTGCACATTGGACAGAGGTAGCTACTGAAACAACAACAGGTCATTCTCGCAGCCCTGTAACAGAGGAAAAGAAACCCGAAAATAGTGACGACGGCGAAGACGGAAACGATTCGGAGGATAATACACCTGTATCAAATCCCTTTACCGATGTAAAGAGCAGCGACTATTTCTATGATGCGATACTTTGGGCGGTCAAGAATAATATAACAAGCGGAACGTCGGCAGACACTTTCAGTCCCCAAGACTCCTGCACAAGAGCACAGACAGTGACATTCCTGTGGCGTGCGGCAGGTGAGCCTGAGCCTGAAACACGCAAAAATCCATTTAGCGATATAGCAGAAAACGCTTATTTCTATAAAGCGGTTTTATGGGCATATGAAAACGGCATAACAGTAGGTACGGAAGAAGGTAAATTCAGCCCTGACGATTCTGTTGACAGAGCACAGACGGTGACATTCCTGTACCGCTTGGCAGGTGAGAAGGCAAGTAGCGAAAATCCGTTCAGTGATGTCAAGAAAACTGATTATTATTATAATCCTGTTATCTGGGCATACGAAAATGGAATAACAGCAGGTACTGATGAAAATTCATTCAGTCCCTCAAATGATTGCCTGCGTGCACAGATAGTTACTTTCCTTTATCGGTATTATCGAGAAAATAATTGAATAAAGTCCTTGATTCGAACCCACATTGTCCGGTCAAGGACTTTGTTTACATTCACATGTGTTGTGAAATAATGTATCGTTAAAAAACCTTCAGGTCCTGTCATCCGCACCATCGTCGGAGCAAAGTTCGCTTTGCTCCGTTTTTCTTTTTGCAGAAAAAAATCTGCCCACTGCCTTGCTCCTCCTTTTCCACAAAAAGTCACGCAAATGTCGGCTACTCGGCTCAAAACGCCCTTGTAACGTCTTTGGTTTGCTACCAACTTTTGCGATTCTTATATTAAAATACACGCCGTATTTCGTAGGAAATACGGCGTTTTTGTGTACTTTTTTCGAATTTGTATGTAGATGTATTCAGACACATTTGTGGGCATTTATTTGCATCTATTTCGCCGCCTTTTCGTCGGCGAGAGGGGGATTTTTTAAGGTATTTACAATTCAGGGATTTTATGTTAGTATAAATATGGTTTTTTAAAAAAGTATTTAAAATCCGATAAAGTGGTAAAATATACAACCAACTTTCAGAAAGGTATGGTAATTTGTATGAAGCAGTCAATCACAGGAGCAAACAGTACGGATACTTTAACCCCTCACCTCTCACCGCTTGAGGTCTGGGCACTGTCGGTAGGCTCTGCAATAGGCTGGGGCTCACTTGTAGTAACCAGCAACACATATTTATTGCAGGCAGGACCGCTCGGCTCAATAATAGGTCTTATAATCGGTCTTGCGATAATGATAATGGTGGCAAATCACTATCACTTTCTTGCAAACCGATATCCTGACGCGGGCGGACTTTATAGTTATGTGAAACATATTTTCGGTTATGACCGTGCTTTTCTTGTGGCTTGGTTTCTTTTTCTTGTATACATATCTATTTTCTGGGCAAATGCTACCAGTATTCCTCTATTCGCGAGATATTTTCTAAAAGGGATTTTCCATGTTGGTTATCTATATACCGTTTTCGGATATGAGGTTTATTTAGGTGAGGCACTCATCACATTAGCTGCTATGGCACTTGTTGGATTGCTTTGTATGAGTAGCAAAAAAGAGACATCACGCGTTATGCTGTTAATGGTCTTGCTATTTACTGTTGGAATCATCATTTGCTTTGTTGCCGCCATGTTAGGCGGAGAGACGCAAAAGGTCATTGAACCGGCATTTATACCTGACAAGAGCAATTTGCGACAGGTATTGCGTATTACATTTATCTCGCCTTGGGCTTTTATTGGATTTGAAAGTATTACACATTCGGTAGCAGAGTATAAATTCAGCCATAAAAATATGTTCCGCATACTTACAATCTCCTTGGTTATAACTACGGCACTCTATATTTTTGCGATTTTGCTCAGCGTTTCCGCATACCCTGAAGGCTGTTCAAGTTGGATAGATTATATCAGCCGTTTAGATGAATTTGAGGGTATAGAGGGCTTACCTGCATTTTACGCGGCATACCATTATCTTGGTAATTTAGGTGTAGGAATTTTAATGGCATCTTTACTTGCATTGGTGCTGTCCAGCCTGATAGGCTTAACACGAGCTCTCAGCCGTTTGTGCTATGCGGTTGCACAGGATGATATTCTTCCGAAGTATTTTTCCGTGTTAAGCAAAAAGCAGATACCGGTAAATGCTATTCTTCTTGTTATTGCCATATCGCTGCCAATACCGTTTTTGGGCAGAACCGCCATCGGCTGGATAGTAGACGCTACCACGATTGGTGCAACAATAATTTACGGTTTTGTATCTGCGGCAGCTTTCAAGATTGCAAAAAAGGAAAAGGAAAAGAAAACCATTATTCTTAGCGTAATATGCATGGTGATTTTATTTGCTTTTATGCTGGTTTTGCTATTTCCTGAGATTTTTTCCGATTACACCATTGAAACGGAAACCTATATTCTTATGACTTTATGGTCTCTTTTAGGGATTCTGTTCTTCAATCGTGTCATACGCAAGGATCATGCGAGAAACTTTGGTAAGGCAATAATCGTATGGGTTGCACTTTTGGCGTTTATAGTCGTTATGACAATGGCATGGGTGGAGCGTATGAATGAGGCCAAAGAGAACTTTGTAATAGACGCTATTTCTCAGTATATTGACAGCGGCTTACCCAAGATTGATAAGGACACATTTATGGAGATGCAAAGGGAGCGGCTTATAAGGGCCGATAATGCCAGTGCTATTGCCATAATAGTGCTATTCAGCTTGTCACTTGGTGTTATGCTTATTAACTATTTGTCTATGAAAAAATGGGAGAAGAAGGCGGCCGAAGAGCGTGACCATGCTCAAAAAATCGCATTTACAGATCCGCTCACAGGGGTGAAGAGTAAACACGCCTTTGCTGTTCGTGAGGGAGAAATTGAAACATTGATTACAGACGGAGAAATGCAGGAATTTGGCGTAATTGTATGCGACGTGAATGGGTTGAAAAAGATTAATGATACCCTTGGTCACAAGGCAGGTGACGAATATATCCGTGCAGCTTGTCGTATGCTTTGCGAATTCTTTAAGCATAGCCCCGTATTCCGAATTGGCGGAGATGAATTTGTCATATTGCTGCAAGGACAAGATTATGAGGTCCGCTATGAAATTTTGAATGATATAAATGCTAAGATAGAAGAAAATATAGGAAGTGACAAGGTTGTTGCATCTTTGGGAATGTCAGAGTTTAATCCTAAGAGCGATAATTCATTTTATGAGGTATTTGCACGTGCTGACGGTCTGATGTATGAACGCAAACAGGAATTAAAAAGCATGGGAGCAGTCACAAGAGACTAAATGCATTATGCAATATAAATATATACTTTTTTATTATGGAGGTAGTACGAGTGAGAAAAAGAGTATTAAGTTTTATAATAGCCTTTACATTATTATCACAAACATTAGTTTTTGCAAGGGAACTTACTGACTTTATTTGTATGTATTCGGGTATGCCATACACTTGTCATATGATGGCAAATCTTTCGAGCGAAATAAAGAAGGAATCTGATGACTCTTTAAGCTATACCGCATCAATCGATATGAGCAACATAAGAAACTCATTTCTTGAATTATATGATTTAGCATCAGTAGTATTGCAACCCATGGGCTATTTTGGGGATTTTGAAAATTCACTTATTACCGGTGAATTTTGTGTCACATTGGACAGCTTAGAAAGTATAGGTAGCATTTTGCTAAGTACCAAAGAAATGAATGATGCCTTGCCGGATGGGTCTGCTTTTGAAATTACTAAGACAAGTTGGTATTATTCAGAAACCTGCACAATCAGAGTTTGGGTTAAGGTTAAGGAATCTTTAACTGTGTCTGATTTTCATAACAATCTTAATACTTATCTTCAAGATATGAGTATGACATACACGGGATTGCCTAATAAATTCTATTATATTTCTGCCAAAGTAGAAGGACAGGTTGACATTAAAGAACAGGACTCCCTTACACCCTTTGCTATAATTGAATTTAATAGTAATAATCCTACTGTATATTCTTCTGAAAGCGGCACTTGTGGTGATAATTTAACTTGGACACTTGACAGTAATCGTACGCTTACCATAAGTGGTATGGGGGATATGTATGATTTTCCCTCTTATTCTATGCCGTGGTGCCACTTGCGTTCGTGGATAAAAGCAGTTGTAATTGAAAACGGTGTAACAAGCATAGGTAATTGGGCATTTTATGGTTGTGAAAACATCACATCAGTTACAATGGGAAATGATGTGACAAAAATTGGAGATTATGCGTTTCTTTGTTGTTATGGTCTGACATCCATCGAAATAGCCGACAATGTAACAATCTTTGGAATTTGCCCGTTTCGTAGTTGCTGTAATCTTTCCGCAATAAATGTTTCGGAAAATAATCAAAACTATTCATCGCAAGACGGCGTCCTTTTTGACAAAAGTAAAGAAAAACTTTTAATATGTCCGGAAGGGAAAATGGGCGATTATAAAATTCCCGAAACTGTAACTTGCATTTATTTTGATGCATTTTCAGATTGCAGTAGTATTACTTCTATTGCCATACCTGATAGCGTGACGGATATTGAGGATGGGGCATTTTTCTGTTGCACGAATCTTAATTCTGTCAATATTCCTTATGGCGTAACAAGAATTGGCAATTATACAGTTAACGGTTGTGAAAGTCTTACATCAATTACAATACCTGATAGTGTGACAAGTATAGGTAACTATGCATTTTCAAATTGTAAAAGCCTTAATGCTATCACAATACCCGATAGTGTAGTAGATATTGGATACTGTGCATTTCACACTTGTAGCAGCCTTCAAACTGTTACAATTGGAAGCGGTGTAACAAGTATTGGAGATCATCCGTTTGCCGGTTGCAGCAGTCTTATCTCAATAGATGTTTTGGGAAGTAATCAAAACTATTCATCACAAGACGGTGTTCTGTTCAGTAAGGATAAAACCGCTATTATTGCTTATCCCAAAGGAAAAACAGGGGCTTATGCAATTCCTGATGGTGTAACAACCATTGATGCAGAACTGTTTTATGATTGTAGAGGTCTTACGCAAATCACAATACCTGAAAGTGTAACAAGTATTGGGTATAGTGCTTTTACTTACTGCTATGGTCTCACGCAGGTTGTAATCCCTAATGGTGTGACAAGTATTGAGGATTGTGCATTTTCTGATTGTAGTAATATTAAGGAAATCATTATTTCCGATAGTGTGACAAATATCGAAAATGGTGCTTTTGCTGGGTGCAGCAGTCTTACCTCTGTAACGATAGGAAGCGGTGTAAAAAGAATTGTATTTGCTGCGTTTCACGGTTGTAGTAGCCTTGCCGATGTATATTATGATGGAAATGAGGAAGATTGGAACTCTATTGCAATAGGATCGTGGAATGAACCGCTTGAAAATGCACAAATGCACTATATCCCGTCTATCAAGATAACTGCCGACGGCTCGGGTTTTACTGTAACACCTAAAAATATCAAAGAAGGAAATAGTATAATATTTGCAGTATATAAAGACAGGAAAATGGTGGATATGCAGACTAAAATTTATGATGGCGGGAATAGCGTATTTTCGGTAACTGTACCGTATGACACAGTTAAAGCTATGGTATGGGAAAATCTTAAATCAATGGAGCCGCTTTGCCCGTTAAAAATAATTTCACAATAAAAAGTAGCTAATTTAATCACATCTGAGTGAGTTTGGTATTTGACAGGCTCACTCTTTTGATTTTCGCCATAAAAAAGAATCTCAATTGAGATTCTTTTTTAATAGTCCGTCCTTGTTGCAGTATGCATATATTATGCCCCTGCCTCTTTTTAAAAACCTTGCCTCTGCATTTTGCTCGGGGTAGAGTTTTTGTATCTCGCATCGGTCGTTGGTAACATATGCAATAAATGAAATGTAATGCTCCTTGCTCATATCGTGTTTAATTGAAACAAAGTACTCATTTTCTACCGTTTCTATGTTTATAATATGAGCATCGTTTTCCGAATCCGCCTCTAAAACGGGCAGAGTGATTCCGCAGCAGGAAATTATGCTCTCGCCCATTGAATGAATAATATTTCCGCAAATAGGGCAGACGGAAAAGCTCGATTTCAGCATATTGCAGGATTTGTTTTTGTTGGTTATATACTCGCCGTTTACCAACTCAATCACCGAAATATTTAAAGCATTTGAAAGCGGCTCCAATAACGAAATGTCCGGAAGACCTTTTCCCGTTTCCCATTTACTGACCGTTTTATCGCTGACGCCGATACGCTCCCCAAGTTCCGCTTGTGTAAGGTGCTTTTTTTCTCTTAATTCTTTTACGATTTTTCCTGTTATATAGTTATTCATTTTATTTTAACCTCCTGAAAAAATTATAAACGGAAGTTTTATTATTTGCAACCTACTTTGCGTAGAGTGGCATTTGACATTTTTTTTCTTAAAAAAAGATCTGCCCATTTATATAGGGAAGATCTTTATTCATTTTAATATTCCTTTATATTCATTTTTGATTTTTGTATAGCTTTCCACAGTTCCCACATCATAACGGCGTCCGGGCATTTCAAGTGCATAAACATTTGCGTGTTTGCAGAGCCATTCAACAAAACTGCCCGGGGCGTCCACATTACAACCGTTTTTTATTGCGTCGCTGATACGTGCAATATCCGACGCTTTATAAATATAAAAGGGTGGGCAACACCAATGCGATTTCGGGTCAGAAGGCTTTTCCGCCATATCAATTACCCTATCGCAATCATCCAATTCGATGACGCCGCTCTTTTTAAGCTTTGCGGAATCCGGCTCATAATAACGCATAACAACAGACGCATCTTTTTTATTAAAATAATCTATAAACTGCGTAAGTGAAAAATCAAGAACATTATCACCGGCTATTACCATGCAGTCCTCGGGAGAGCTAAGGCTATCACATGCAAGGACAATATCACGCACCGCTCCAAGACGGTTTTCGTTAGTTGTAGTTCCATCATCTATTACAGTTATGTTATGCCTGTTTTCCGAGGCCCATTTATTAAATTGCGGTGCAAATTTATGATTTGACACCACGATATATTCATCCACGCTATCCGAGGCTGATATATCGTCAATCAACCAATCGAGAATGGGTTTTCCGCCAACATCTAAAAGAGGTTTTGGGAAATTTTCGGTTATGGGGTAAAGTCGTGTCGCATATCCTGCGGCAAGAATTATACATTTCACGTTACTCGCTCCTTGGCAAAAATTTTATAGGTTAAATAATTACTCCGTCTGTCGTTTTGCAATAATGCACACTAAACGCATCTTTAAGATTAGGGAATTGTGCAAGATATTGCTCCGTTATGCTCTTTGTTATGCTGTCCTTGTATGAGGGATCTACAATAGCCATACAACAACCCTTAAAACCGGCACCGGAGAACCGTCCGCCGTATATGCCGTCGGTTTTAAGCATCGCATCATACAAAGCTTTAAGCTCGGGAGAGCCGGTCTCATAATTACATATTGAACTTGCTCCGGACTCAAAGACGGTTTTTCCAAAGCTGACAAGGTCGCCCTTTTGCCATAATTGTGCACCAAGCTCTACACGACGCTGTTCGCTGTAAAAATGCTCGGCACGGCGACACCATGTTGCAGGGAGCTTGTCCTTATGCTTTTGGAAATCTTCAAAGGAAACATTACGAAGATAAGTTTCAAAAAATCTTCCGTAGTCTTTTCCCATAGCCGCAGTAATGTAATATGCCGCAGCATGACATTCATCAACACGCATATTGAACTTTGTTCCGGCTAAGCTACGCGGAACACCGGAAAAAAATATTCCTATTTCATAATTTGGCATACATTTGTCATGTTCCAGCAAATCATATGTACCGTCAAGCGTATCAAGAAACAGCAGATGATCAGCCTTGGAGTATACCTCGCAGCTTTGGTCAAGTGTGCCGCAGTTTACGCCCACATATTCATTTTCCACTTTCTGTGCAAGTCTGATTATTTCATTCGGTGCAAGTTCTATTTTATTTACCTTGCATATTGTCAGCATAAAAGCGATTATAACACTTGCCGAAGATGAAAGTCCGCCTATCGGGAGATCTCCTTTTATAAGGCATCTAACACCGCGTTCAAGGCTATACCCTTCGCTATTAAGCACACGAATTACACCACGCAGATGATCTGCCCAGTCGCCGTACTTGCTCTTGACCTTTTGTACGCAAAACTCTTTTTTCTCGGGCATATTTTCACTTACCGCTTCAACAGAACCGTCGTCTGTCGGGCAATATGTAATGGTTATTCCCTTATTTATCGCAAAACCTGCGACCTTTCCGAACTGGTGGTCCACATGTGCTCCTATCGGGCATACACGATACGGACAAAAGGTAGTATGCTTTTCCTTTGCTTCGGGGTATAAAACTTCAAAATTCATTTTTTATCCTCTGCTTCATTATAGTGTTATTTTCATAGTATGCTATAAATGTTTGCAATTCATTATATCAGCTTTCATTCATTTTGTAAAGACATACACAAAAAAGATGTGAAAAAATATGCACCGCTAAGGGTGCATATTTTAAATTAAAAATTTATTTATTCATAGCTTCCTCAACAGCAACTGCAACCGCAACGGTCATTCCGACCATAGGATTGTTACCGGCACCAATTAAGCCCATCATTTCAACATGAGCCGGAACTGATGAAGAACCTGCAAACTGTGCGTCGGAGTGCATTCTGCCCATTGTGTCTGTCATGCCGTAGGAAGCAGGACCTGCCGCCATATTGTCGGGGTGAAGTGTCCTGCCTGTACCGCCGCCCGATGCAACAGAGAAGTATTTTTTGCCTTGCTCAACACATTCTTTTTTGTATGTTCCTGCAACAGGATGCTGGAAACGCGTCGGGTTAGTGGAGTTACCTGTAATGGAAACATCAACGCCCTCATGGTGCATAATCGCAACACCTTCACGCACATCATCTGCACCGTAGCAACGCACCTTTGAACGCTCACCGTTTGAATATGCGGTTTCCTTTACGATTTCGAGTTTGCCTGTGTAATAGTCAAACTTAGTCTGAACATAGGTAAAACCGTTAATTCTTGAAATAATCTGTGCAGCGTCTTTGCCAAGACCGTTTAAGATTACTCTTAAATCTTCTTTTCTTGCCTTGTTTGCAGAACGGGCAAGACCGATTGCACCCTCAGCTGCCGCAAAGGATTCGTGACCTGCCAAAAATGCGAAGCATTTTGTTTCTTCACGAAGTAACATAGCACCCAAATTTCCGTGACCTAAGCCGACCTTTCTGTCATCTGCAACAGAGCCGGGGATACAGAAGGATTGGAGTCCTACGCCGATTTTTGTTGCAGCGTCTGCTGCCTTTGTGCAGCCGTCTTTGATTGCGATTGCCGCACCTACAATATATGCCCAACAAGCATTTTCAAAGCATATGGGCTGTATGCCCTTAACGATGTTATAAACATCAATGCCCTTATCATCGCAAATTTTCTTTGCTTCTTCTATTGAAGAGATACCGTGCTTTTTAAGCTCGGCGTTTATCTGGTCAATTCTTCTTTCATAACTTTCAAATAATGCCATAACAAAAGTACCTCCTCTTATTCGCATCTCGGGTCAATGAGCTTTTTAGCGTCATCAACTCTGCCGTACTGACCTGAGGCCTTTTTGAGTGCCTCATCTGCGTTCATACCGTTTTTAATCATTTCCATCATTTTGCCTAAATGAACAAATTTATATCCGATGATTTCATCATTTTCATCTACGGCAACTTTTGTTATATAGCCCTCGGCAAGTTCCAGATATCTCGGACCTTTTTTGAGGGTTGCATAGGTTGTACCAACCTGTGAGCGAAGACCTTTTCCCAAATCTTCAAGACCTGCACCAATCGGAAGTCCGTCCTCCGAAAAGGCGGTTTGAGTTCTTCCGTAAACGATTTGCAGGAACAGCTCACGCATAGCCGTATTTATAGCATCACAGACCAAGTCTGTATTAAGTGCTTCCAAAATGGTTTTGCCAACGAGGATTTCCGATGCCATAGCAGCCGAGTGTGTCATACCCGAACAGCCGATTGTTTCAACAAGAGCTTCCTCGATAATGCCCTCTTTGACATTTAGTGTAAGTTTGCAGGCACCTTGCTGAGGAGCACACCAGCCGATACCGTGAGTAAGACCTGAAATGTCTTTAATTTCCTTTGCCTGAACCCATTTGCCCTCTTCGGGGATAGGGGCAGGACCGTGATATGCACCTTTTGCCAAAGGACACATAGATTCAACTTCGCTTGAATATTTCATTCAAATATCTCCTTTCACTCTTTCCTAATTGTTAATTATATCACAAATTTTACAATTTGCAAGTCAGAAAATGTAAGTTTTCTATTCCCACTCGATTGTGGCACTTGGCTTTGGAGTAAGGTCAAAAAGCACACGGTTTACACCTGCAACTTCATGGGTTATGCGGTCGGTGATATGTTGAAGAAGCTCAAACGGAACATTTTCAACAGTTGCGGTCATAGCGTCGCGGGTATTTACGGCACGGATAACTACGGGCCATTCATAAGTACGCTTGTCGTCTTTAACGCCTGTGGACTTGAAATCGGGAACGATTGTAAAATACTGCCAAACCTTGCCTTCAAGACCGTTTTTTGCAAATTCTTCGCGGAGTATTGCGTCCGATTCCCTGACAGCCTCTAATCTATCGCGTGTAATAGCTCCTACGCAACGAACGCCAAGTCCGGGACCGGGGAAGGGCTGACGGTAAACCATATTTTTAGGCAAACCAAGTGCTTCGCCTACTACGCGGACTTCGTCCTTAAACAAAAACTTTAAAGGCTCAACTAACTCAAACTTCAAATCCTGGGGCAAACCGCCTACATTGTGATGAGATTTTACGGGACCGCTCTCTAAAATATCGGGATATATTGTGCCTTGTGCAAGAAATTCTATATTCTCCTGCTTACGAGCCTCTTCCTCAAATACCCGTATAAACTCAGCACCTATTATTTTTCGTTTCTGCTCAGGTTCGGGAACTCCCGCAAGTTTATCCAGGAATCTGTCTGTGGCGTCAATATATACCAAATTTGCATTCATTTGGTTTTTAAACACTTCAATTACCTGCTCAGGCTCACCTTTTCTCAAAAGACCGTGATTGACATGCACACATACAAGCTGTTTTCCTACTGCTTTAATTAAAAGTGCGGCAACAACCGATGAATCTACTCCTCCTGACAGTGCAAGAAGCACCTTTTTATCCCCTATCTGTGCACGAAGCTGTGCAATCTGGTCATCAATAAAAGCATGTGCAAGTTCGGGTGTTGTTATTCTCTCCATAGTTGCCGGACGAACATTGTTTGACATATATATATACCCCCATAAAGTTATTTTGTTATTTTATAGAATAATAGCACATAGAACATAAAATTTCAAGTGCAAAATATTCTAAAATTTTAAACAAAAAAAGCTCCGAATTTGGAGCTTTTTGTAATATTATTTCAGATTTTTTTCAAGCTTTTGCAGTTCTTCCGATATTTCCTTTGGAAGTCTATCACCAAACTGAGCAAAATACTCTTTCTGATTTTCAACATCTTTGAGCCAAACTTCCTTATCAACCGTCAGAAGCTCTTTTAATGTGTCCATATCCAAGTCCAAATCGGTTATGTCGATATCCTCCGGTTTTGGCATAAATCCGATAGGACTGTCAACTGCGTCTGCCTTTTTCTGACATCTGTCCAAAATCCACAAAAGCACACGCATATTGTCGCCAAATCCGGGCCACATAAAGTTTCCGTCATCGTCCTGTCTGAACCAGTTTACATGGAAAATTTTAGGTGCTTTTTCAGGGTCGAGCTTTTTGCCCATATCAAGCCAGTGTCCGAAATAGTCTGCCATATTGTAGCCGACAAAAGGCTTCATAGCCATCGGGTCACGGCGTACAACGCCGACTTCGCCTGTTGCGGCAGCCGTTGTTTCGGACGCCATTGTTGCACCGATGAACACACCGTGCTGCCAATCTCTTGCCTGATATACAAGCGGTGCACATTTTGCCCGTCTTCCGCCGAATACGATTGCATCAATCGGAACACCCTGCGGATTTTCAAATTCACTTGAAATGCACGGACAGTTTACGGCAGGTGCGGTAAAGCGGGAGTTGGGGTGAGCAAGTTTATTGCCTTCTGCAATATATTCGGGTCCGTTCACCTTTTTGCCTGTCCATTCTGTTGCGTTTACGGGCGGATTTTTGTCAAGCCCTTCCCACCAAACTGTGTTATCATCATTGTTTATAGCAACATTTGTGAAAATTGTATTTTTCTTTGTTGCAGCTAATGCGTTAAAGTTGGTTTTTTCGGAAGTACCCGGGGCAACTCCGAAAAATCCTGCCTCGGGATTTATGGCGTAAAGTCTGCCGTCAGGTCCTATTCTTAGCCACGAAATATCGTCGCCGACGGTCCATACCTTATATCCCTTTTTACGCAGATATTCAGGCGGAATAAGCATAGCAAGATTTGTTTTTCCGCATGCTGACGGGAATGCGGCACATATGTAGTGTACCTCGCCCTGCGGATTTTCAAGTCCCAAAATGAGCATATGTTCAGCCATCCAGCCCTCTTTCATACCGAGGTAGGACGCAATTCTTAAAGCAAAGCATTTTTTGCCCAAAAGCACATTTCCGCCGTATGCCGAGTTTATAGACCATATGGTAGAATCCTGTGGGAATTGGACAATATAACGCTCATCGGGATTTACATCCTTTTTTGCATGAAGACATTTAACAAACTCGCCGTTTTCGCCAAGCTCTTCCATAACCTTGTAGCCTATACGCGTCATAATAGCCATATTGAGTACAACATAGATGCTGTCGGTAAGCTCAATGCCTATTTTTGAAAAAGGTGAGCCGACAGGACCCATGGAGTAGGGAATAACATACATAGTTCTTCCTGCCATAGAGCCTTTGTATAAAGCACGGAGCTTTTTATACATCTCATCAGGTGCCATCCAGTTATTGATAGGACCTGCTTCTTCCTTTGTCGGTGTGCAGATAAATGTTCTGTCTTCAACACGCGCAACATCGTTAGGAGCTGTTCTGTGGTAGTAACAGCCCGGAAGCTTTTCTTCATTCAATTTAATCATCTCGCCTGTTGAAACGGCCTCTTTACGCAATTCTTCAAGTTGAGCCTCGCTGCCGTCAATCCAAACAATCTCGGACGGCGTACACATTGAAACCATTTCGTCAAGCCAAGCATTTACGGTTTTATTTTTAGTCATTTTATTTGCCTCCTCTTATGACTTAATAACTCAAAAAATATATATCTTGGCGGAAAAACCAAATTTTCCTCCATTATAAAGTTATTATATCATAAAAAAATGAATGTGTGAAGAGTTTTTGTAAAAAAAGTGTATTTTTTTGCGATAATTTATGTTTTGACAGTAAAAATATAAATATTTTTTAGTTTTGTGTTGACAAAATTGCTTTTGCGTGTTAAAATTCAATAGTTGCATGGCTCCTTGGTCAAGTGGTTAAGACTCTGCCCTCTCACGGCAGCATCGGGGGTTCGAATCCCCCAGGAGTCACCAAAATCGGCAAAATTGTCAGAATTTTGCCGATTTTTACTTATACGCTAATATAAGAGGTATTGTTATGATAAAGAGGCTTTTAAAATCGGTAAGAGAATACAAAACGCCGACAATATGGACGCTGATTTTAATACTTATGGAGGCGGTTATTGAAACATTTATCCCGTTTATAACTGCAAGGCTTGTCAATAATATTCAGGCACAGGTTGCGATAGCCGAGGTAATAAAAACGGGAGTTTTGCTCATAATCATGGCGGTTTTGTCGCTTTTGTGCGGCGGAGGGGCGGCATTTACAAGTGCTCACGCATCGGCAGGATTTGCAAAGAATTTAAGGCATGATATGTTTCAAAAAATCCAGACCTTTGATTTTGAGAACATAGACAAATTTTCGTCTTCTTCGCTCGTAACACGAATGACTACCGATGTTACAAATGTTCAAATGTCCTTTATGATGATAACGAGAATAGCACTAAGGAGTCCTTTGATGCTCATATTCTCAATAATAATGGCGTACATAATGGGCGGAATTCTGGCATCGGCGTTTGTAATTGCGATTCCCGTTCTGGGAATAGGACTTTTCAAAATCGCACAAAAGGCTATGCCTGCTTTCCGCAGAGTATTTAAAAAGTATGACAGAATGAATGAATCCATAGAGGAAAATGTCCGTGCAATGCGTGTGGTAAAGGGCTTTTCACGCGAAGAATACGAAAAGGAAAAGTTTGGCGTAGCGGCACAGGATATCTGTACCGATTTCACAAAAGCGGAACGGCTTGTGGCACTGAATATGCCGCTTATGCAGCTTTGTGTGAATTTCAATTCTGTGTTTATTTTGTATATCGGCTCAAAGCTTGTCATAAACCGTATGGGCGGAATCGGTATTGGACAGATTTCGGCAATGCTCACATACGGTATGCAGATTTTGATGTCGCTTATGATGCTGTCAATGATATATGTCATGCTCACAATGTCGGCAGAATCCGCAAAAAGAATCTCGGAGGTTTTGGAGGAAACACCGTCTTTAAGCGAACCGAATAATCCGATAACGAGTGTGGCAGACGGGTCAGTGGAGTTTAAAGATGTGAGCTTTAAGTATAGCAAAAATGCAAAGCTTTTTGCTCTTTCCGATATTAACTTAAAAATTGCGTCGGGAATGACGATTGGGATTATCGGCGGTACGGGGTCGAGTAAATCGTCGCTTGTTCAGCTGATACCAAGGCTGTATGATACGACGGAGGGAAGCGTTTTAGTCGGCGGCAAAGATGTGCGGGAATATGACATAGAAACGCTAAGAAATGCCGTTTCTATGGTTTTGCAGAAAAATCTGCTTTTTTCGGGAACAATTAAAGAGAACTTAAAATGGGGAAACGAAAACGCAACAGACGAGGAAATCAAAGAGGCTTGTAAAATCGCCGCTGCCGACGAATTTGTAGAGCAATTCCCTGATAAATATGAAACGAAAATAGAA
Source organism: Clostridia bacterium (assembly GCA_017551095.1). Lineage (GTDB taxonomy): Bacteria > Bacillota > Clostridia > UBA1381 > UBA1381 > UBA1738. The sequence continues at coordinate 18,878 of JAFZMQ010000041.1, forward strand.
CAGGGCGGAACGAATGTTTCGGGTGGTCAAAGACAGCGTCTTTGCATAGCACGGGCACTTCTCAAAAAGCCGAAAATTCTCATTTTAGATGATTCAACAAGTGCCGTTGATACAAAAACAGATGCAAAAATCCGTAAGGGATTAAAGGAGTATCTGCCGGAAACTACTAAAATCATAATTGCACAGCGTGTGGCGTCTGTCGAGGATGCAGATATGATTATCGTTATGGATAACGGCAGAATTTCCGAAACGGGCACACATCAGCAACTAATAGAATCAAGCGAAATATACCGTGAGATATATGAGCAGCAAACGAGCGGGGGTGGCAGTGATGAATAACAGAAGAAAACCAAATCCCCACACAATTAAAAGAGTGATAAAAACCCTGTTTTCGTTTTATCCTGTGCTTTTCCCGATTACTATTGCGTTTATTCTGATTTCTTCCGCAGCAGCGGCAGTACCGGACATTTTTATAAAGAAAGTTATCGCCATCATTGAAAAATGGGGCGAAACAGGCAATTGGTCGGGGGCAAAAACCGAGCTTGTACCTGCTATGATTACGCTTGTTACGATTTATGTTGTGGCACTGATTATGGTGTACGTGTATAATCAGCTGATGGCGGTTATAACGCAGGGCTTTTTGGCAAAGATGCGTCAAAAAATGTTTGACGGTATGCAAAATCTGCCCATTCGTTATTTTGATACGCATAAAACGGGCGACATAATGAGTACATATACAAATGATATTGATACCCTGAGACAGCTCATATCTCAGGCAATACCGTCGCTACTCCGTGCAGGAGCGGTAGTGGTGTGCGTTTTTGGTGTAATGCTCTATTATAGCATATGGATGACTTTAATATTGCTTGTCGGCGTTTTGTTTATGATGTTTGTATCGAAAAAGGCGGGAAGTGGTTCGGCAAAATATTTTATAAAACAACAAAAATCGCTGGGCCGTGCAGAAGGCTTCATTCAGGAAATGATGAACGGACAGAAGATAATAAAGGTTTTTTGCCACGAAAATCAAGCCGAGCATGAATTTGACGAGATAAACGAAAAGTTGCGTGATGACAGCAGCAGGGCACACGCATATGCCAATTCATTGGGCCCTATAATAATGAACATAGGAAATGTTTTGTATGTTATCATGGCGGTGATGGGCGGACTTTTCTATCTTTTGGGGATACGGAATATCGCACTTTCCTTTAACCCTGTATTTTCTCTGGCAATAGCGGTTACATTCCTCAATATGACAAAGCAATTTACGGGAAATTTAAATCAATGCTCACAACAGATAAATGCGATTGTTATGGCACTTGCAGGTGCAGAGAGAGTATTCGCGCTTATGGACGAACTTCCCGAAACGGATGACGGATATGTGACGCTTGTAAATGCCGTAATTGATGATAAAGGCAATATAACCGAAACGGATAAACGCACGGGCGTATGGGCATGGAAGCATCCGCACGGTGACGGGACACTCACATATACCAGGCTTTCGGGAGAGGTGACCTTAAACGGAGTGGATTTTGAATATGAAGAGGGTAAACCTGTTCTTCACGATATAACGCTTTATGCAAAAACAGGGCAAAAGGTCGCTTTTGTCGGTGCGACAGGTGCAGGAAAGACAACGATAACAAACCTTTTAAACCGGTTTTACGATATTGCCGACGGCAAGATACGCTATGACGGCATAAATATCAATAAGATAAAAAAGAGCGATTTAAGGCGGTCTTTGGGTATAGTTTTGCAGGATACAAATCTGTTCACGGGCACGGTTATGGACAATATCCGTTACGGTAAGCTTGATGCAACAGATGAAGAATGTATAAATGCGGCAAAACTTGTCGGAGCGGACGATTTCATAACAAGGCTTCCAAGCGGTTATGAAACGGTTATCGCAAATAACGGAGCGAACATCTCGCAGGGACAGCGTCAGCTTATTGCGATAGCAAGAGCCGCCGTTGCAGACCCGCCCGTTATGATTCTGGACGAGGCAACATCAAGCATAGATACGAGAACAGAGGCTATTGTGCAAAAGGGTATGGATAGCCTTATGAAAGGCAGAACGGTGTTTGTGATTGCACACAGGCTTTCAACCGTTAAAAATTCTGATGTTATTATGGTTATGGAGCAGGGAAGAATTATAGAGCGTGGCAATCACGAGGAGCTTATAGCGAAAAAGGGAAAATACTATCAGCTTTATACGGGAGCGTTTGAACTTGAATAAACAAAATAACTGCCAAGAGGCAGTTATTTTGCTTTTAAGAGGCAGTTACAGCACAGCTGCCTATCGTGTTAGTTTTGGCAGCATCTTTGGCAGCGGTTTCCGCAACAATTTTGGCACCGGCAGCTGCAAGAACAGTTATTTGTCTGATTGCAGCCGTTAGAATTATTATTGCCGAAAATGCTTTCTACTAAGCTGTTGTTACTGCAATTACAGCTGTTGCAATTGCAGCAGTTATTATTTCTGCGACACATATTATTCACCTCCCCAAATATGTAACGAAATCCGCCGCTTACTATTATACTATTCGCAAACTCATATATTGTGCGGTTTTTCTCATATAGATAATATGAGGTGAAGTTATGTACGACTATAAAATGTGTCTTAACGATATGGCGGGACTTTTAAAGGATTTTCCGCACCTTAAAATATCCGAAATCGGTTTTTGCATCACGCTTCTGCCCATTTCGGATTTGGACAGAGTCGCAGAGGAAAATATACCGCTCATTTTGTGCCTTATTTGTGAAATTTGCGATAAAAATGACCCGTAATACTTGTATGAACTGAATTTGTATGATATACTGTTTTACGGAAAAGGCGGTGTTGAGAAATGGAGATGATTTTAAATCATTCCGCAGAACAGGTGCTGAAAACGCTTGAAAATGCGGGATTTAAGGCATATATTGTGGGCGGAGCCGTCCGCGATAGCATTATGGAAATAACACCGTCCGACTATGACATTGCGACAAATGCAAAGCCCTATCAGGTAAAATCGCTTTTTCCGAGAACAATAGATACGGGGCTTAAACACGGGACAGTAACAGTTGTAATAAATAAAACGGGGTTTGAGGTTACGACCTTTCGCACCGAAGGCGAATATAAGGATATGCGTCATCCTGACAGAGTTTGCTACATTGACGATATCGAAACCGATTTAAAGCGTCGGGATTTTACCGTAAATGCTATGGCGTATAGCTTAAAAGACGGATTTTTGGACTGTTTCGGCGGACTCGGCGATATAAAGAGCAAGACGATAAAATGCGTAGGCGAGAGCGAAAGGCGTTTTAAAGAGGACGCACTCCGTATGCTCCGTGCCGTGCGTTTTGCTGCATGTCTTGATTTTGAGATTGATGCAAATACAGAAACTGCAATTAAAAAATGTGCGGTGCTTATTAAAAATGTAAGCAGCGAAAGGATTTTATCAGAGCTTAATAAAATTCTTTTAAGCGATAATCCGAAAAAGCTGTATCTTTTGTATAAAACGGGGCTTATGAGGTATATAATGCCCGAATTTTCGGCATGTTTTTCGACAGAACAAAACAATAAGTATCATATATATAGCGTGGGTGAGCATATTATTGAAACGGTGAGCAACACGCCAAAGGATTTGGTTTTAAGGTGGGCGGCGCTTTTGCATGATGTGGGAAAGCCGTCAAGCCAAAGCCGTGACGCAAACGGGATTTATCATTTTTACGGGCATCACAGGGAAAGTATGCGTATAGCCGACAATCTTCTGCACAGGCTGAGGATGGACAAAGAGTCAATCCGAGATATTCTGGTACTTATTGAAAACCATGATGTGCATATGGACGCTTCACCGATGGCGGTAAAGCGTATGCTCGGAAGAACGGGAGAAACGCTGTTTTTCAAGCTTTTAGAGTTGCAGGAGGCGGATAATAAAGCGAAAAATCCGCTTTATATAAATGACAGACTTGCCAAAATAGAAAAGGTGCGTGAGAAAGCACAGCAGATTATCGCAGAGGGACAGCCGTATATGGTATCGCAGCTTCAAATAAACGGGCGTGACCTTATCAAGCTGGGCTATAAGGCAGGACGGGAGATAGGCGATACACTCAAATTCCTTTTAGATGAGGTTTTGATTGACCCTACACTGAATAACAGAGAATATCTTATAAAAAGAGCGATTATGTTAAAAAGAGGGCGTCGGCTGAGGTGACTTGCCGACGCTCTTACTTTATGTATAGATTGGTAAAATAGAAAAACATACACATTTCAAAAATTGCCGAGATTACCGTTGAAACGGCAACACCTAAAATGTTAAGACAGGGTATCCGTATAAAAACAGCAGACAAAAAAATGCTTAAAACTGAGGATATAAAACTGAATAAAAAAGGTGGAAATGTCTTTCCGTAGGCATACCAAAGGGTAGAAAGCAGATTGGTAACAGGGAGAATGATAAGCATAGGAGATACAAAAATCAGCATTTTTGAATACTCCGCTGAACCGAATATGATTTTTGTTATTTGCGGTGAAAACATTATAATAAGTGTAGATAAAGATGCAGAAATAAGGAGCATTGCCTTTATGAGCCTTGATACAGAGTTTCTCAGTTTTTTTGTATTCTTTTCCGCAAAGCATTTTGATGCAAGTGGAAAAAAGGGTACGCAAAATGCATGAAGCAACCCTATTGGAAAACGGATTATAGTCATGGCATAACCGAAATATGCACCGTAAAGAACATTTGCACCTCTTGCTGAAAGTTTACCGCAATTCTTTACCGATTCAAAAGATGATACAAAACCCGGATATGTCATTAAAAGCCTTTGTGCTTGGTCATGGTTAAATCTGACCGCCAAAAGACTGTTTTTTATCACAGAATTTTCAAGAAGATTAAGGCTGCTTAAAATGACGGCATAAGCGGTAACCGGAATAGCGTAGGCGATAATTTCGCCGTGAATTTCCGTTTTTGAAAAGAGATTGATATTCTTAAAAAGCGGAATCATAAACAAAAACAAAATAAGCGTTGCCAAAGCCTCGCCTAAGGTTATCGCAAGTGCAGCACCCATCACGGCATACTTTAATGAAAAAATCCCGAAAATGTATGTAAAAATAAGTGCAAAAATGAGCTTTAAAACAGATTCCGCCATTTGCGATACGGCACAGGGAATCATATTTGAATACCCCTCAAAACAGCTTTTTGCAAAAGCCCCCAAAGCAACAAAAAATATAGAAGGGGAAAGAACCAAAATGGCATACTCTGCGGCAGGTTCTTTTAAAGAAATTGCAAGGAAACGCCGCGTTAAAAACATTAAAAATCCGCTTAAAATACCTAATCCGCATATTACCTTAAAGGAAAAAACCATCCCGCTTGATATATTGCTGTTTCTTCCTGAGCCTCGGCACTTTGAAATGAATTGTGTCAAAGCGATAGGCATACCGCATAAAACGGGGGTAAGAAATACAGAATAGATGCAAAGCGAAACCTGATAAAGTGCCATACCCTCCGCTTTTAAGCGGCGGGATAGAAAAATCCTTAAAACAGCCCCGAAAATTTGCGAAAATCCACATGCAAAAATAGAAAAGAGTGTGTTTTTTAAATAAGAAAGCTCGTTCATACCCCGTTCTCCTGGCTAAAAAAATGGTAAAATAATGTAATATTTTGCAATATTTTGTTAAATTTGCTAAATTTGCGGCAGAAATTTGAAAAAAATTGCTAAAATTCACCTAAAACTATTGACAAGGGTGAATCTTTATAATAAAATACATACTCGTAAGGGAATGGTAAAATTCCCGAAATAAACTATTAGGAGGATTATTATGAACAAAACAGAATTAATTGCAGCTGTTGCTGAGAACGCTTCATTGACAAAAAAGGATGCTGAAAAGGCTATCAATGCTGTAATCAGTGCTGTAACAGGTGCTTTGGCTGAGGGTGATAAGGTTCAGCTTGTTGGTTTCGGTACATTCGAAGCAAGAAAGAGAGGAGCAAGAACAGGTAAGAACCCAAGAACAGGTGCTGCTATAAAGATTGCTGCATCAAAAGTTCCTGCTTTCAAGGCTGGTAAGGCTCTTAAAGGTGCTGTTAATAAGTAATCTAAAATCAAGAAGCTTCCGTTTTGGAGGCTTCTTTTTCTTTTGACGGAGGGGCGTTTTATGCGATTGGATAAATTTCTTAAAGTTTCACGGCTTATTAAAAGACGCACAATAGCCAATGAGGCATGTGATGCCGAAAGAGTAGAGGTAAACGGGAGAGTGGCAAAAGCGTCTTATGATGTTAAAGTAGGAGATGTAATATCAATAAGAATGGGTGGAAAAGTAATAAAGGCAGAAGTTACCGACATAAAGGAACACGCCTTAAAAAATGACGCACCTCTTATGTATAAACTGCTGTAATATATAAAACATCCCCCTCATATCTTTAAGGTATGAGGGGGTATTTTTATTATGGAAACAGGGATAGTAAAAACGCAGGTTCTGGAACTGAAAAACAGAGAGAGGGTAACGGTAAATTTAGTAGAAAATGTAGAACACTTTTCGCAATCGGAAATTCTTTTGAAAACGGCAACGGGAAACCTCAAAATATGCGGAAAAGATTTAAACCTTGAAGATTTGTCCAAGCAAGACGGAGGAATTGTTTTGACAGGTAAGATAGACAGTCTGATTTTTACCGATATAAAGGAAAAGCACAGCTTTTTTAAGGATATTTTAAGATGAAAATGTTTTTGACGGTTTCGCAGGAAATGACCGAATTTTTGATTTCGCAGGGCATAGCCGTTTCCTGTGGGATTTTGTTCGATTTTTTCAGAAGTATAAAACCGAAAAAAATCGCAAAAATACTATCCGATTTATACGATTTATGTTGTATGTTTTTGCTTTGCATATTTTTTTGCATAATCTGGCAAAGATTTCTTTCAGGAATAGTCAGGTGGCATACGGTTTTGGGATTTGCAATAACCCTTATCTTGTATTTTTTTACAATTCATAGGCCAATATTTACAGCATATTGCATAATGCTGAAAAAAATTTCCTGTTTTTTTGGTATATTTTTTAAAATTCTATTGACAGTTTGGGCTTTTTTAGGTAAAATTATACTGTGCATATCGTTGTTTTGTAAGAAACTATATATTGTCGATTGTGAAGGAAAAAAATATGAGAAAAAAGAGTATCGGATTTGATATTACAAAAGTGATTATGGCGATTACGGCAATAGCTGTTGTTGTTATGATAGGCAAGGGCATATCCGTCCAGCCGATAATTGCGGCGAATAACGCAAAGGCTGAAAAGATAGCTGAGGATATTGCAAAAGAAAACCAGCGTATAGAGGAAATCGATAAAGCAATACAAAGTGCCGGAACGGATGAATATATTGAGAAAATCGCAAGAGAAAAGCTTGGTATGATAAAGGCAAATGAAATTGTTTTTATTGACATATCCGGACAGTAATAGGGGGATTTTCGGCGTATGGCGTTGAAGGTAGGAGCTATTTTCGAGGGCAAGGTGCAAAGCGTTATGCCGTTTGGAGCGTTTGTGGCTTTGCCTGACAATAAATCGGGGCTTGTGCATATATCGGAAATCACGAGTGAGTATATAGAAAACATCAACGACTATATAAAGGTTGGCGATGTTGTTAAAGTTAAGGTTTTAGATATAGACAAACTCGGCAAAATAAGTCTTTCTATAAAAAGGGCAAAAACCGAAAAAAAGCCGGATGTCAAAAAAACCGAAACCCGTATTCGTCCTGCGGATATAGATTGGAGCGGTAAGGCAGATAAGGAGCTTTCCTTTGAGGACAAGCTTTCAAAATTTAAAAAAGATGCCGATGAAAGAATGCTTGATTTAAAGCGTTCAAATGAATCGAAGCGTTCCGGAGGATATCGCAGGGGCGGAAGTACATATTAGTTTTTTAAAGGGGCGGTCAGCCTCTTTTGTTTTTAAGAATTAAACGAGAGGGAAATAAGTATGAATAATAAGCTTAATCTTACATTACTTACCGATTTTTATGAATTTACGATGGCAAACGGCTTTTTTTCCGAGGGCATGGGTGACAGAATCGCATATTTTGATATGTTTTTCAGAAACATCCCCTCAGGCGGCGGGTTTGCTATTATGGCAGGAGTAGAACAGCTTATAGATTATTTTAAAAATTTAAAATTCACAGATGAAGATATAGAATATCTGCGTAGCAAAAAGATATTTAACGAGGAATATTTGAATTACCTCAAAAACTTTGAATTTGCCTGTGATGTGTGGGCGATACCCGAGGGTACGCCAATTTTTCCGCAAGAGCCTATTGTGACGGTCAGAGGTCCTGTTGTTCAGGCACAGTTTTTGGAAACGATGATACTCCTTACCATAAATCACCAGAGCCTTATTGCTACCAAAACGAACAGGATTGTTCGTGCTGCGGACGGACGGCCTGTTATGGAGTTCGGTTCACGCAGGGCTCAGGGTGCAGACGCTGCAATATTGGGAGCGAGAGCGGCATATATCGGCGGTTGCTCAGGTACGGCCTGTGCCATAGCTGACAGAGAATACGGCGTTCCGGCACTTGGTACAATGGCACATAGCTGGGTTCAGATGTTTGACAGCGAGTATGAGGCATTTTCTGCATATGCAAGGCAGTATCCCGATAGCTGTATGCTTTTGATTGATACCTATAATGTTTTAGAGTCAGGGCTTCCTAATGCGATAAAGGTATTTGATGAGGTTTTAAAGCCTATGAATAAACGCCCAAAAGGCGTACGCATAGACTCGGGGGATATTACCTATCTTTCAAAAAAATGCCGTAAAATCCTTGATGACGCAGGTTATAGCGACTGCGGAATATGTGCGTCAAATTCGCTCGACGAGTATATAATCCGCGATACGCTTATGCAGGGAGCTAAAATTGACTCTTTCGGCGTCGGCGAAAGGCTTATAACATCTATGGAATCACCGATTTTCGGAGGTGTTTATAAACTTGTTGCCATAGAGAATGACGAAGGCAAAATAATACCGAAAATCAAAATTTCCGAGAATGTATCAAAGATAACAACTCCCGGATTTAAGCAGGTTTACAGGCTTTATTCAAAGGAAACGGGCAAGGCGATTGCTGATGTTGTAACTTTAAGAGACGAAGAAATTGACAATGAAAAGCCGTATGAGCTTTTTGACCAGGAGCATATCTGGAAGAAAAAGACGGTAACAGATTATTATGTCCGTCCTCTTTTAAAACAAATTTTTAGAGGCGGTAAATGCGTGTATGAAAATCCGAATCTGGAAACGCTTAAAGAGTACTGTTTTTTAGAAGTGGACAAGCTTTGGGACGAGGTAAAAAGATTTGAAAATCCGCATAGGTACTATGTCGACCTTTCAAAACCGCTTTGGGATGTAAAATATAAGCTTTTATCCGAGTTTAAACAATAAAGTCTAAATAAAATCGCCTATCTCACCGCTTTTTGCAAGGGGCGGTACCCTCGTACAGCACCCTCGCTTCAAAACGGTAATTTGAACGATTTTCTTTTAGACTTGGTTTGTGAAAGGAATTTAATAGTAATAATAATGAAAACACTTATTATTGACAAAACGGACGAAAAATCGCTGTGGAAAGCAGGAAAAATCATAAGAAAAGGCGGTATTGTGGCGTTTCCTACCGAAACTGTTTATGGGCTTGGAGCAAACGCTTATGATGAGAACGCAATAAAAAAGATATATAAGGCAAAGGGCAGACCGTCGGACAATCCCTTGATTGTGCATATTGCAGAAATCGGGGATTTGGAAAAGGTGGCAAGGGAAATCCCCGAAAATGCGAGAAAACTTGTGGCAAAATTTGCCCCGGGACCATTTACCCTGATTTTGAAAAAACAACCCGATATACCCGATGTTGTTACGGCGGGACTTGATACAGTCGGCGTAAGAATACCCAAAGATGCGACGGCACGGGCGTTTATACGCCTTGCAGGAGTGCCGATTGCCGCACCGAGTGCTAATATTTCGGGAAAACCGAGTCCTACCAAAGCAGAGCATGTGATTGCCGACTTAGACGGCAAGGTTGACGCTATAATCTGCGGAGAAGACGCCGAGATAGGCGTAGAATCCACTATAATTGATGTAACGGGCGAAATACCGACAATCTTACGCCCCGGCGGAATAACAAAAGAGGATATTATTTCGGTTTGCGGCAGGGTAGAAATAAGTCAAAATGTACTGACGGGCGTAAAGAAAAATGAAACGCCTAAATGCCCGGGAATGAAGTACAAGCATTATTCGCCGGATGCCGAAATAACAGTGGTCGAAGGTGAAAAGAAAGAAACGGCGGACAAAATAAAAGAGCTGATAAAAGCCGATAGGGAAAAGGGCATAAAAGTCGGAGTTTTGGCGTCGTCGGAAAATGAATTTAATGCCGATTTATACATTTTTGAGGGCAAAAATAACCGCGAATTTGCAAATGTGCTTTTTGATGCTTTGCGTGAATTTGATAAAAATGGCATTGAAAAGGCGTATGTGCAGATGTGTATGAAAGACGAAATGGAGCTTACCGTTAAAAATCGTATTTATAAATCGGCTGGATATAGGATTATTGATTTAGGAGAATGAAAATGAATGTACTTTTTGTTTGCACAGGGAATACTTGCCGTTCAGCAATGGCGGCGGCACTTTTCAACAAAATAGCCGTTTCAAAAAATCTTGATGTGCGTATCGAATCGGCAGGACTTTTTGCGTTAGACGGCGAACCGGCATCAAATGAGGCAGTAATAGCTATGAAAAAGTATGATATTGACCTTTTGGGGCATCACGCACAGACGATAAACACCGAGCTTATCGAAAAGAGTGACCTGATACTGACAATGACAAATGCACATAAAATGGTTTTGGAATCTGCCGCAAAAGGCAAGGTTTATACTCTTTGCGAATATGCAGGACTTGACGGGGACATAAAAGACCCTTACGGCGGAGATGTCGCAGAATATGAGGAGTGTGCCAAAAAGCTTTGGGAAGCACTTCAAAAGGTGGCAGATAGAATTGGAAATAACTAAAATGACCGAATATGACTGCCGGGAACTTGCGGAACTTGATAAAAAGTGCTTTTCAGTTCCTTGGAGTGAGCAGTCTTTTTTGGAGGAAACAAAAAATAAACTTGCCACATACCTTTTGGCAAGAGAGGACGGCAAGATTATCGGATATTGCGGTTTTTGGCGTGTTTCGGGTGAGGCACAGGTTACAAATATTGCGGTGCTTCCCGAATACCGAAGGCGGAAAATTGCAAAAACTCTGGCGGAAAAGATGCTCGAAATCTGCAAGGAAGATGAGCAAATTGTGCTGGAAGTGCGGAAAAGCAATGAAATAGCGATTACATTTTATAAAAAGCTCGGCTTTATAGAGGCAGGAATCAGAAAACGGTTTTATCATAACCCCGACGAAGACGGGATTACAATGATACGGAGAATAAAATGACGGATAAAATTATTTTGGGAATAGAAAGCTCGTGCGACGAAACGGCGGCGAGTGTGGTGAAAAACGGCAGAGAAATACTGTCAAATGTGATAAATACACAGATTGATTTTCATAAGAAATACGGCGGAGTAGTGCCTGAAATTGCTTCAAGAAAACATATAGAAAACATTGACTCGGTAATCGACGAGGCACTTTTAAAAGCGGGGATGACATTTGATGACATTGACGCCATAGCGGTAACTTACGGACCAGGGCTTGTGGGTGCGTTGCTTGTCGGTGTGTCGAGTGCCAAGGCACTTTCCTTTGCCACTAAAAAACCGCTTATTGCGGTAAATCACATAAGAGGACATATATGTGCGAATTTCTTGGCACATAGCGATTTAAAGCCGCCTTTTGTATGCCTTGTGGCGTCGGGCGGACATAGTCATATTGTAAAGGTTAAGGACTATGCCGAGTTTGAAATTTTAGGCAGGACTCGCGACGACGCAGCAGGTGAAGCGTTTGACAAAATCGCAAGAGTTTTGGGACTTGGGTATCCCGGCGGACCTCTGATTGACGAACTTGCAAAGAGCGGAAACCCTGACGCTATTCAGTTTCCGAGGGTGCGAATGGATAAAAATTCGCTTGATTTCAGCTTTTCGGGCGTAAAAACTGCGGTTATAAACTATCTGCATAAAGCCGAGCAAAAGGGAGAAAAGATAGATAAGGCGGATGTTGCGGCAAGTTTTCAGGCAGCCGTTACTGATGTTTTGTGTGAGCATACAATAGAGGGTGCAATTAAATCGGGGGTAAAAACAGTCACCTTGGCAGGTGGAGTTGCGGCAAATACCGAACTTCGCAAAAAAATGACAGAGGAATGTGCAAAACACGGAATTTCCGTGCTGTATCCTCCGCCGGTTTTATGTACCGATAATGCGGCTATGATAGCATCTTGCGGCTATTTTGAGGGCGAAAAGGGCAATTTTGCCGATTTGACGCTCAATGCCGTGCCTAATTTGCCGCTTTAAATAGGTTTTTTGGAAGATTGTTTTTCTTTGAGCCTCTCTTTTGAGTTCTCAATTTCCTTGTTTATTGCGTCCGCAACAAGAATACGCCCAACAGGGTCTAAACGGCGAAATGCCGCAAGGAGCATCTTTTCATCACGCTGTTTTAGCTTGTATTTTGGCACAAAAAACTCATCTCGTGCATTTTTGTAACTGCATAGATAATTAATGTCAACATCAAAAAAGTCGGCAAGAATCATAAGGTCATGAATTTTAAAATGCTTTGTCCGCTTTTTGCGATAGTTCACAAAGTAATTGAGATTGAGCCCACATGCTATAACGCATTGGCGTTCGGTAATCCCGTTTTTTTCGAGCAAATGCTCCAAGTTTTGATAAATAACACTATCAATGTTCATTTTAATCACCAGAATGATTTTATCATTTTATGAAAAATTGTCAATAAAAAAATGAAATTTTGAAAATAAATATTGACAAATATGAAATTCCTTGCTATAATGGCATAGTTGCGGAATGCGAGGGTGGCGGAATCGGCAGACGCGCACGTTTGAGGGGCGTGTGGTAGCTTACCTTGCGAGTTCAAGTCTCGTCCCTCGCACCAAGCATTTTTAAATGGTGGATTTTGCTTTGCCAAAATCCACCTCAAACAACTATTAATACGATTTAGCGGGATGGTGTAAAGGTAGCACTAGTGACTCTGACTCACTCTGTACGGGTTCGAATCCTGTTCCCGCTGCCATCGTCGGAACAATCGGAAAATCGCTCGTTCCGATTTTTTTTGTAAAAAATCGAAAGCTCTCTGCTGACCGCTGTTCCTCCTCTTTTGCAAAAAGTCACGCAAACGTCGGCTATTCGTTTGTAAACGCACTCATTTACGCCTTTGGTTTGCTACCAACTTTTTGCAATTTTTTCTGTTGTTTTGCTTTATGGAAAGGATTCGCAGCGAACAGTAGTGAATTTTGTGCCGGTGGCACAAAAGAGCTGTGAGCCGGCTTTTCCGCAAGAAAAAGGAATCCTGTTCCCGCTGCCATATTTGATAGAGTAATTGATACAATTTATCGATTACTCTATCGTTTTTTTTTGTGGCTTGAAAGCCTTGTTTTATGCGGGTTTCAAAGGACAGAGGGTGCATTTGCAAAATACCATATCCATACCGCAGGGTGCTTTTGTGGTATTTTTAATGTTTTAGCCCCAAAATAGCAAAAGCTATCGTTTCAAATTGGGCTATCGTTTCAAAATCAAAAAAAGCCCTGTTTCAAGAGCTTTTTCACGGGTTTAAAAATCATTTCAGTTCCATCAGCAATGCGGGTATTTTTTCATGTTCGCCCGTTTCAAAATCCTTGTGAATAGAATTGACTTCGGTCAAGGATACAATGTGAGCTCCGTATTTTTTGAATTCTTTTAAGGTTTCGATTAAGCCGCTGAACTCGCCTGATATGGTGAATTGCTGTTCCTTCATCCGAAGAAGCGTATCTACGATTTCGAGGATTTCGCTGTCGGTAATTGCCTCGTTAAAGTCAAGGAGCTTATTGCCCGTTTCCTTCCTGTGCCGTACAGCCCGGAACATTGTGCGGTTAATGCCCATTTCTCTGTAATCTTCCGAAAACAGCTTTTTATCTAAATAGAATTTTACCATAGTATTTATCCCCCATTATTTGCTTTTTCTGCCCAGCTCATAGGCGGCGAGGAGAACGGTTTTCAGTTCCCAAACAGCAATGTCGAGGAAATCTTCTTCGTTGTTAAAGTGCCTTTCAAGGTCATTCCTGTTTTCCATTGTGACAATGTTTTCACGAGCAATTTTTATGATTTTTTCTAATTCCTTGTTTGTCATAACATTTCCCTCCGTTTTAGCTGTCGAGCTTGTCAAAGCACCATTTGATTGCTGAACCGCTGTCGGGGAAAAGCGTATCTGCCGTTTCAATCAGGGCTATGCGGCACTCGATTTCGGAAAAGCCGTCAATCTCCGGCTCGTCAACAAATTCGTAAATTGATGCATTGTATTCGCCGTTGTAATTCATCCTTGCCAGGCAAATGTGCTGCTTGTAGCGAATGAGTGCATCATATGACGCTCTTAACCCTGCGTCAAGGTTTTCAATAGTTGTAAATTCTGTCATTTTCGTTTCCTCCATATATCCTTAGTGGCTGTGCGTATGTATTATCTCTAAAATATGCTCTTTTTCATCATTGCTTATGCCGAGCATTTCGAGAGCCTCGGCTGCCCCGCAAAGAGAACATATCAGAGTGCTGTTGTCAACTCTTGAAAGTGCCGGATAGCCGGTATATACCTTTCCACACTTCGGGCATACCGTTTCTAAGTGAGGTTCACGCTTCATTTTTGCATCACCTCCGCAGGATATCCGATACCCTTAAAGTTATAGTTTCCGCGCCGTATTTCAGCAATTTCTGCTTCTGCTGCCTGCTTGAACTCTGGCAGTTCCCGTTCTTTTCTATGGCAGTCCATACAAATGCAATACTCGTTGAACATAGACATAATTCTGCCGCCCTCAAGCGATGCGCCGCAGCGGTCACATTTTGTCACTGTGAAAAATCTGTCAGTCATCACATAAACTCCTTTCATTGTTGTGTGATGACATATTAACTTACAAACGAGGATATAGCAATAGCCTTATTAGACAATATATGTGCAGTTATTTTGTCTACTGTTAAGGTGCTGTAAATCCTGCGTATTGGATTTTGTCCTTGCTGTCGATTGATGCGATAAGGACAAAATATGATTTCCAATGTTATCCAGGACGGTCTTTTTTGGTGAATTACAAAAATATTCTGTAAAAATATTGACAAAACGGCTTTTTAGGTGTATAATGACAATAGAAAAAGGCAAGACCTCAAACGGTTATGCCAAAAAAAGATTATTTATAGAAAATAACGCTTCATTTGGTCGTGGGCGTTATTTTTTTATGGTTATGATAAGCACGATTAGTGTGATAATATATATCATTATGTACACATACTCCATAAGCTATCACCCCCTTTCAAGGAGATGATGGCATAACCGCCCAGCTTTTACACTGTTTTCAGTCTTACCTTTAACATCGGATCGCTCCAACAAATTGTATTATACAACATTTATCGGCAAAATTCAAGCCCTTTTTCATAGAATCTCCTCAATCTCTTTCCCATTTTTGAATTTGAATATAACACTGTCATCGTGATATACGGTTACGGTGTCTATGACGGCATCCCATAGCTTTTCGTTAAATTCCATAGGCAGCATTGGTAGCTCGGATACCTCAAACATAAATCCGCTGACAGCCTCCGCCTTTACTTTCCGTTCCGATATGGTTTTCTGTAATTTGTCATATTCGGCTTTCGCCTTTTCGAACCGTTTTGTGTAATTATTGCACTTTTCAGCATACTCGCTTTCGCCTAAATCCCCGCAGGCATTTTCAGATATGAGCTTTTTGGTAAGCTCGGATATGACTTCCATTTCTTCCAGGCATTTTTGCGTTTTTTCTTCTAACTTTGCAAAATCGGTAAGCTTACTGCATATCAGCCGGCAATCGTCAATCAATGCCGTTCTGTCCTCTAAAAGCCTGCTGAAAGCCCTTAAAAACAGTTCCTTAATATCATCCTCATATAAATGCGGAGTTGAGCATTTATCGCTGTTTTTGAACTTCCTGTTGCATTGCCAGATTGTGCGCTTGTATTTGCTTGTGGAATGCCATACCTTTGAGCCGTAAAAGCCGCCACAGTCACCGCAGACTATTTTAGCGGAGAAAGGTGAGAGACTGTTATGGTGCTTGCCACGCTCTTTGCGTTTCCGCATTTCCGCTTGCACAAGATCCCATTCCTTCGGATCAATAATGGCAGGATGGCTTTCTTCTATACGGTATTGCGGCACTTCACCCTCGTTCTTTTTCACCTTCTTTTGCAGAAAATCGACTGTGAAGGTCTTTTGCAGTATTGCCGCACCCTTGTATTTTTCATTTGTCAGAATACTCTCTATGGTTGTAGTACGCCATTTATCCTTACCCTTTGGCGTTAATATGCCGTTTTCTGTCAGGTAATTAGCTATTGCATTTATAGTCTTTCCATGCATAAAAAGCTTGTATATGAGCCTTACCGTTTCCGCCTCTTCCGGCACTATTTCGGGAAGGTCGTCAGCGCCCTTTTTGTAGCCAAGAAAGGAACTGTAAGGCAAACTGATTTTTCCGTCTTGAAAGCGTTTACGCTGTCCCCAGGTAACATTCTCGGATATGGAACGGGACTCTTCCTGTGCAATGGAGCTCATAATTGTAAGGAACAGCTCACCTTTGGAATCAAGGGTATATATGTTTTCCTTTTGAAAATAGACCTCGATGCCCTTGTCCTTTAGCTGCCTGACAGTTACAAGGCTGTCCACCGTATTTCGTGCAAATCGGCTGACCGATTTTGTAACTATCAAATCAATCTTGCCGGCAAGAGCATCAGCTATCATTTCCTTAAACCCTGCCCTGTGTTTTGTGTTGGTTGCGGTAATACCCTCATCAGTATATACCTTCACAAAATTCCACTCAGGGTTTTTGTTTATGAGTTTTGTGTAATAATCTACCTGCGCCGTATAGCTTGTAAGCTGTTCCTCGCTGTCTGTCGATACTCTTGCATACGCCGCAACTTTGCGTTTTACAGGCGCGTTTATGGCTATATGCGTGTGTAAATTCTTTGTCTGCGGTATAACTGTTACTGTTCTTGGCATTGTACCCGCCTCCTTTCTAATGCTTTTTTCCTTGCGGCTTCTCTCATTTCAGGTGTCCAACTGTCCCTGTGTGAAGGATTTGTCCATTTTAAAGTCGTTTCTGTGTTATCGGCAAATATGAATTTCACACTATTTTCGGGCATAATAAATATCTTTTTAATGGGCTTATCACATTCATCTGCAAGCCTGTGCAGAATACTGTCGGGAATCTGCTTTGAGGTACACGCTTCAAGCCCATCGAGGTTATATGCGTTACATCTCCATATGTAGTTACCATGATTTTTCTTCCGCATATACCTACATCCGCAAACACCGCAGAACTGCCAGCCGTTATGGCTTGTTATGAGGCTCTTGTAATACTCTACCTGCGCGGCGAGGGAGTGCAGCATTTCGTCTTTGCCGCACGATACCCTTGCATACGCCGCTACATTTTTAGGCTTCGGAAGAGCAGAATTCTGAAAATGTACCTGTTCAACTTTACGCATAATTCTCCCCTCTCAGTAATTATTAGGTATTATATATATCACTTAAAAAGCCGTAAAAGTCAACTGTTATGCGGCAAATATACTGCACGAATTAAAGCCGTATTTTTGACCTATTACTGTATACAATTCCGCCGCCTCTTTTGGCGTGAAAATGCCCTTTTTCACAAAGTGATCAATGGCGGAAATAGCGGTTCTGTAGTTCATCAAATTTTCAGATGTGTAAATATTTTCATTTTGCATACATCTTTCCTTCCTTTCTCCGACGCCTGTTCCAATAGCTCATACGGCACTTGTCACTGCAAAACCGTTTTGTCTTCCTGCCGCCGTTCTGTCTGACGGGTTTGCCGCAGTATTCGCAGAGCAGGATGTCGGGTATGTCAGGATGCCGCCGTATATATGACTTTACGGTGTTGACCGAAACATCCAGTTTCCGCGCAATCGCCGTAGGCTTAAAGCCTTGGAGCCGTAAATTGTTTAAGATGTCTATCTGATGCTTTCTCATAGTATGTTTCCTTTCTGTAAGGGGGAGGTAATGGCAAATAGAAAGCCATTGCAGTTTTGTGTCTGCATGGGCTTTTTCATGCAATAATAAAAAGGACTTAATAACTTAAGTCCTCATAGATAAAGCGGTACTATTTTTTAAATAAATCGCTGTGCGTCCCTGTTCTTGCAAGTGTAAGAACGAGGACATCATTGTTGATGGTGTAAGTCAGCAACCAATCCGGCTCTATGTGACATTCTCTAAAGCCTTTAAGATCTCCTTGTAGGGGATGGTCGTTATATTGCTCCGGGAGCTTTTCTTTATTTGCTAACATACGGATTGTATCATCAAGAAGATTGATGTTAAGCCCACGCTTTATTGCGGTCTTATAATCTTTTTTAAATCTGGATGTCCAAATAACTTTAAGACTCATTTTTTTAGCTCCTTCAGCGCATCCTCAACATCGTATGCAACTACTGACGGATCAGATGAAATTTGCTTGGCTTCAAGTATTGCAGCGATAGTTTCGGCGTTGGGAGTATTGATTGTGATGTCAAAAGGAATACAGCCTTCCCTTACAGACTGGCGCAGAAAAATATTAAACGCAGTAGTCATATTCATTCCGAGCTGTGAAAACAGCATATCCGCCTGTGATTTTAAGTCGCTGTCAATGCGGAAGCTGACATTTGAAATTTTCGATGCCATATATAACACTCCTTTCATTTAACTGCATTATAGCATAAATAAACGCAGTTGTCAATACATTAAAACGCAATTTGCGTTAATTATATAATATTATATGCAAAAAGGAGGGTTTCTATGCCGAGGAAACCAAAGCGGCCATGCTCATACTCAGGATGTCCCTGTGTAAAGCCTGCCACTCACAGATAACAGCCCGCGACGGTGACCGCTGGCATACGAGAACACAGACTTGATTTACTTGAAAACAACATGAAAACTTGAAAAAATATGCTTGAAAACTCTTATTTCCCCCACCTATTAAAAAATCAAGTGGAAGGGGCGGTCTGTTTCTTAAAAACCGCTTCACTGCTGAACGGGCGCGGAGTATCGCGCAAAAAATCGCGAAATCAAGAGCAGGGATAGGTGTATATATTAAAAGAAGCGGAACTGCCATACAAGTAATGATGGTGATTCCGCTTTTTATTATTTCACTTTGCTTGGATTTTTTTCTGTTATGCTTTACAGAGGTCTAAACCTTTCATCTGTCTAGCTCCAATTTAAATTTTGACTTTAAGAAATTTGAATTGGAGGAAGATACAATGAGAGTTAAAACAGGGGAAATAGCTGATTTTAGGCATAATATTAAAAAAATCAAATTATTTTTTTTAAGTACGAAATTTTGGTTAGTACATACGGAGTATAATTAATTAGTTCAACAATTTTGTGGGTGGATATCCATAGTTTTTCTTAAAAATTTTAGAAAAGTACGAAACATCATCATAACCAACTATGTTGGAAACCTCCTTGACGGAATACTCTTTTGATAGAAGTAATTCATGTGCTTTTTCTAAGCGTAATAGCTTTTTGTATTTCATGGGAGGTATATGGAAAGGATTCGAAGCGAACAGTAGTGAATTTTGTGCCGGTGGCACAAAAGAGCTGTGAGGCGGCTTTTCCGAAAGAAAAAGAAATAATGAAAAAATGGGAGCGGGTCTTTATATTATAAATTGACAAAAAGGGCAAAATGTTGCATTTTGGAAAAAATATGGTATAATGTAAGTGTTGAAATTTTGTTTATAAAAACTTAGAACAAGAATTTTTGAAATTGATAAATAAGAAATAAAGAAAGGAAGAAAGAAACAAATGAAAATCAGAAAACTAATTTGCATTTTTCTTGTACTTGTGCTTTGCCTTGGTATAGCACCTGCTGCGATGGCAAATACCCTTGATGAGAACACAGATTTTGACCTTACCTTTGGCGGAATGTTTGATTCTGCATTTGATCTGCGTGATAAGGGGTATGTAACACCTGTTAAGAAACAGGACCCGTGGGGCAGCTGCTGGGCGTTTGGCGGCATAGCCGCAGCAGAAAGCAGCATACTGTCTATGCTGGACGAAAAGGGTGAGCCTTTGGATGCAAAAGACTTTGACCTGTCAGAAAAGCATCTTGTATGGTTTTCAACACAACCGATAACACCGTCTGTCGATCAGGCACAGGCAGGTGAAGGTGTGTTTTCGTTCAATGACAGTCTGAATGGCCCGTACGAAAATGGCGGCTATTGTCTCTTTATTACAACGCTGTTCTCTTCCGGTGTAGGACCGGTGCCAGAGGAGTCATTTCCGTATCGGGGCAAAAAAGGACTTTCAGAACGCGAATATATGCAAGAAAATCCTGAGCTTGTTCTGGAACTTGCCTATAAAGCTATGAAGCACTCACCGGAAGAGATAATTGCTTTGATACCGGACACGAAAATGACGGTTTCGGAAGCTCTGGAAACGCTTGATGATACATATTTTAAAAAGAATCTTAATCGGTTCAAGACAAATGGATATATTGACGACGATGATATCCTTACCTTTGAGCTGTTTGAAAATGCACTGTTTGAGTATTATCTGGATGCGGTGACAAGCCCTGATATTTACTCCAAATATGACGATTGGTCTATACCGGAATTGGGTGAAGACGGATTCCCGAACCGAAATTATAGTGCCGGCTATACAATGATGGATGGCAATATCCTTCCCGATATGTCCGTTAAGGATAAAGACGGCCATTGGGCAGGGATAAACCCTGACGGAATCAGGGCCGTCAAATCAGAACTGGTGAAAGGTCGGGGCGTATCCGCTTTCTTTACCGCAGACCAGGCTATGCCAGGCGATGCCGTTACGGAAGACAGTTATTTAAATACAGAAACATGGGCACAATATACCCATAAAGATGATACTCCAAACCATATCGTCTGCATTGTCGGCTGGGATGATGATTATCCCAAAGAGAATTTCAATGCGGATTATATGCCGCCCGGAAACGGTGCATGGCTCATTAAAAATTCGTGGGGCTCCGAGACCGAATATGTTACTCTTGAAAACGGTATGCAGGTTGGCAAGGAGGATTGGGGAATTGAGGACGAAAACGGAAATCATACCGGTTATTTCTGGCTCTCCTTCTATGACAAGACTATTTGCAGCTGCGAAAGCATGAGCTTTGATACCGACCTATACGATGCGGGAGGAGATTTTGATGTCTGGATGTATGATTATATGCCGGCATTGACCAGAATTGAGCTCGATACGCTCGTGCAGGACGAAAGCCTTTTAAAGACGGCAAATGTATTTAAAAACGACACTGACGCGGACGCACATTTATATGCTGTATCCTCAAGGACGGCTCTCCCGGATGCCGAGGTGAAATATGCTGTATATAAGCTAAGCGAAAATTCTTTAAATCCGGAAGACGGCACACTGCTCGAAACCAAGTCTGCCGAATATGAATACCCTGGATTCCACCGCGAGAAGCTGACAGGCGAGGTTACAATATATCCTGGTGAGTCGATTGCTGTTGTGGTTGAGGAAACAGTTGTTGAAGACGGAGTAAAACTATATGAATACTCCGAAAACGCCGGCTTCACGAAGGAAAATGCAGAAAGCGTAGGAGCTCCGTTTTATTGTGTTGCCGTTATAAATCCCGGTGAGAGCTACCTTTATGAAACCGATGAGGAAACAGGCGAAGGGAAATGGACGGACTATTATGATAATGAGTTCAGGGATAGTATGAGCGATACTTACACCTTTGATAATTTCAGTATCAAAGCATATGTTACACTTGACAGTATGCCGACACATTCTAAGCACAGTGGTTCGTTTGAAACTGCTTCCTCTCATAGTATCTCCGCATTCACCACATCAGGCAGCACATCACACGGCACCGTGAATTTTAATACTGATAGTGCCAAAGCGGGTGACAATGTCACTGTTACCACCCTGTCTGACGAGGGTTACAGGGAAATAGGCATCACCGTTTTAGATGCCAAGGGCAATAAGATTTCTGTAACAAAGAATGATGATGGGACTTACACTTTCACTATGCCTGATACGGCAGTAACGGTCACTCCCGTTTTTGAGGAAATCACAGAGCCCGATAACAATGATACTTCCGACAGAACGGCTGTGTCAGAACGGTTTACAGATGTGAACAAGGATGATTGGTATTTTGATGCGGCTCAGTGGGCAGTGGACAGCGGTTTGATATACGGAGTGAGTGAGAATGAATTTGCCCCGGACGATACTGCCACACGTGCCATGGTGGTAACTATGCTTTGGAGAATGGCGGGTATGCCTACTGTTACTGCCGAATCTAAATTAACCGATGTTGACAATGATGAGTGGTATGCGGATGCAGTGGCATGGGCAGTTTCTGTGGGCATAGTTAGCGGCATCAGCGATACTGAGTTTTCGCCGGATACGCAGGTAACAAGAGAACAGTTGGCGGCTGTTCTATACAGATACGCCAAAAATATGGGCAGAGGCTTTACAGGAACTTGGGCATTCCCGCTTGATTTTGCAGATGCGGCGGATGTTTCGGAATATGCTTATGAGCCGCTTTGCTTCATGACAATGAACGGCATTATCACAGGCATGGGCGACGGCATTCTTGCACCCAAGGAAAACGCCACCCGTGCTCAAATTGCTACTATGTTTAAGCGTTTTGCTGTGGACTCATTGAGATAAGAGGAACTGAGCGTACAGGTACTCTTATGATAAAAGAATCAGCACGATTTAAACCGTTAATTTATGTTTCTTTGTATAAAAAAATGCACCTTCTGCGTTAAAGAAGGTGCATTTTATCAACTATTATGCCCTAAGCCACCGTCGGAACAAGCGGAAGGTACTGCTCGTTCCGTTTTTTTGTTTCATAAAGAATAGTCACCGGATCCATTGATCCTCATAATAACGGACTGAGATGCTACTATTTATGTTCCGGAATTGACAATTGTTTCTTTTGCGGTATAATATGTGATAGGAATACTATTGTTTAAGGAGTGACATAAATGATTCAGGATTTACATTCGCATACCTACTACTCGTATTGCGGCAAGGATTCTCCTGAGGCTGTTATAAAAAATGCAATTGCAAACGGGATAGAGCTTATGGGGATTTCGGACCATTATTACGGAGTTGTAATGAACAGGCCTGGCGTTACATACGAAAGTGCCGAACATATGGTAATAACGCATAACAACGCTCTTAAAAGGTACTTTGAACATATAAAAACTCTTGCCGAAAAATACAAGGATTATATCAAAGTATGGTGCGGTATTGAAATTACCACTGTGGACAAGGGATTTACATTGATGCCTGACGGAGTGGATGTATCAATGTTTGATTACTGTCTTATTGAAAACTTTCAGTTGCAGCAATCTGTAATTAGTGATGTTTTAGCTTTTGCAAAACGGTGCGGATGTGCAAAAACAGGACTTGCACATATGGATTTACCCGCATTTCTTCTTTCCAAAGGGTTAGATATGGATGAGTTTTTCAGGAAAATGAAGGAGCAAAATGTTTTCTGGGAGCTTAATGTGAATTACGACTCAAAGCATCATTATCGGGAACATCAGTATGTAAAAGATTTTTTTGAAAACGGTGCTCTTATTGATACAGTTAAAAAAAGCGGAATAAAGATGAGCGTTGGTTTTGACGGGCATATCTTAGAAGACTATGATGCAGGAAGGGTTATATCTACCTGTCATAAGTTGGAGGAACTGTCCATTCCCATGATAGAATAATTATTATAAAAACGGCTTAAACACTTGGTTTAAGCCGTTTTTTATATATCAAAGATTGGAATAATATGCTTCGATTTTCGGGATAGCTCTTTCAAAATATACTATCAGTCGGCTGTCAAATTGAGTCCCGTTTCCGTCCATTATGATTTTATAAGCTTCTTCAAACGACATTTTATCCTTATACACCCGTTTTGAAACAAGTGCGTCATAAACATCGGCAATTGCCATTATTCGTGCCTCAATCGGTATCGCCTCTCCGACTAATTTTTTCGGATAGCCCGAACCGTCAAAACGCTCATGGTGATAGTGAGCCATATTTATGGCAATTTGTTTGAATCTTTCATTATCAACGCTTTCTACAATCTGCGAAATAATACGGGCACCCTCTGTTGTATGCGTTTTCATTATCTCAAATTCTTCCAGAGTAAATCTGCCGGGTTTGCGTAAAATAGCGTCGTCAACGGCAATTTTGCCGATATCGTGCATCGGTGCGGCAGTTATTATGCAGTCGTAAAATTCATCATCTAACCCGAGGCTTTCGTCTTGTTTCATTTCTTCCGCAAGTATCTTTACTATGTCGCTGGTTCTGTTGATATGACCGCCGGTGGAATTGTCCCTGCTTTCAATCATAGTCAGCATACCGATTACAAAGTTTTGTTGCAAATCGGCGATGTGCTGATTCTTTTTTTCAACATCATCCTTTAATATGTTTTGATATTTTTTCATAGAGAAATAGTTGCTTAAAAATCCGCCGATCGAGATGGCAAACAACCCCAAAACTACCATAAGACTATTTGTAGTTGTTCTATCCAGTCTATTAACTAAAACGCCCATATAATCGCTTTCACTCATGGCGAGAATTTCTTTTGGTGCCTCTCCGTCGCGATATGCGTCAAAAGCGTTTAATATCTTAATCATAGTCTCTTGTTTAATCGTGTCCATCCAAATAATTCCCAAGAGAAGAATTATGGAAACAAATGCAACCCATACGATCATTGCCTTTCCGAAATGTCTTGCTCTGTCCTTGGAGATAACATGATGGAAGAAGATCATACCAAAAACCGACCAAAGTATAAACAAGAGATAGGTTTCTGAGCTTAAAGCATTTGTGTGCAGCTCCGGAACAATTATAAACACACCAAAGACGGTCATTGCAATCAACACGATAAGTCCTGCGGCAAAGCTCTTCTTGTCGTTATCCTGCTTTGCACATTTTATGGTAGCCGCGGCAACAAATCCGTAGAGGAAAATAGCAATAATTGTTGTAACATCAACAATCCAACCTATCGCTGAACGCCCTAAGAAAAGCACAAATAACGAGATTGCCCCCACAAACAGAATTGCCATTGCCGGAATCCCTTTTTCATTAAGCTTGGTAAATCTCTCTGAAAGTATGGAATCGCGTCCGATTACATGCATCATGCGGCAAAGAGCCCACAGGTTTGCAATCAGACTGGTTGCAATCAATGCAAATAGTGCAAAGAAGAGCAACATTATTCCAAAATCCCCAAGATAATAACCGGTAGCGTAAAATGCAGGAAGTGCTTTTAGCCCGGAAAGATTGCCTAAATCGTCTATATATTCAACCCAGCTGCTATATTCCGGAGGATATGCCGTAACCGAAAGAAGCGTGACAAAAATATACAATGCCGTTGTAATTATGATTGATAATGACAAAATCCCGAAAACCTGTTTTTTGGGAAAATTGAATTCGGTTGACGAATGCATAACGCTCTCAAATCCGATAAACGCCCAAGGAGAAATGGACGCTATTTTAGCCACTTGTGCAATGGGCAAACTGTCGGGTGCAAAATTAGGATTAAAGCCCACAGAACCGGACAAAAAATTGACTATGCCAACGATAAAGCAAACGGTTATACTAACCACGAAGATAGCAACAAGCCCTATCATCACTCTTGCTATTGTTTTTTTACTATTTATCATCAGAAATACGGTAAGCCCGATTACTGCCGCTGTCAGAAGCAGCTCACCTAAATATATTTCATAACCAAAAATGGTATAAAGATAGCCAAAACGGAATACATCTCCGAAAATATACCGTGCAAAAAGCGGAACAGCCGTCGCATTTGCCCAAAAAATCGAAGCATAAAGCAAAAATACAAACCAGGAAATAAGAAAAGCACGGTCGTATCCGAATACTTTTTTCGTAAAAAAGTATACACCGGTTCCTTCCGGATACCGATTTGCCAGATAGTGATAGTTCCAGCAAACCAATATCATGATTGCAGCACCGATTAAAAGTCCGAGTACGCTGCCCAAAGGACCTGCTTGTTTAAGATATGTATTGCTTGTTACTACTAATGACCCCCAACCGACACTTGTGCCAACAGCAAATGCTAAAACTGTCAAAGGGGACATAAACGGTTTCATTTCCTGAACGGATGAATCAGATCGCATTTCTTTTCTTCCTTTGCATTATATATATTTATCTAATTGATTTAAAAAATCAATTAGATTATACTGCTATTTTTTGCTTTTTTCAAGACATAAACTAAAAATTGGCAATAGTGTAACCGCTTTTTTTCATTTTTAGAATCAGTTTTTCAGTTTTTTATAAAAAAGCTGCTGATAGAAGCTCCGTCTGCGGACGTGGGTACAAGGTAGCTGTTTTGTTATTTCGTCATTACAACAAAATGTTGTAATTTCCTACATAATAAAAAAATCGGAACAAGTGTAACTTGTTCCGATGGTGGTCGGGATAACAGGATTTGAACCTGCGGCCTCTTCGTCCCGAACGAAGCGCGCTACCAAACTGCGCTATATCCCGATTTTGTCGCATTTTTGCTGCAACAAAGCGTATTATATCATACAAAATTAAAAATTTCAAGTCTTTTTACTCAAAAAAATAAAGTTGATTTTATGGCTGAAATATGCTAAAATTTAGTATAACATTATTTAAGGAGGAATGAAAAATGTCAAACATATGGCATGATATAAGCCCAAAACGAATTTCGCCCGAAAAGTTTATGGCGGTAATAGAAATCCCTTACGGGTGCAAAAATAAGTATGAAATGGATAAGGAAACAGGTCTTTTGAGGCTGGACAGAGTTTTATATACTTCAACTCACTACCCTGCAAATTACGGCTTTATTCCACGCACATATGCCGAGGATAACGACCCGTTAGATGTTTTGGTTATCTGCCAAAAGGACATTCTTCCTATGACGCTTGTAGAATGTTACCCGATTGGCGTTATGAAAATGACCGATGACGACGATATCGACGAAAAAATCATAGCAATACCGACAAACGACCCTGCATATACCGATTTTAAAGACATTTCCGAACTTCCGGACCATATGTTTGAGGAAATTATGCACTTTTTCAGAGTTTACAAAACGCTTGAAGGCAAGGAAACGGTTGTAAATGAAGTGCTGGGAAATGAAGAAGCAAAAGCAGTTATAAAAAAATGCATGGCGGCATACAAAGATACATATTGCTAAAAGCTCATAAGAGGTAGAATGATGGGATTTTCAAAACTTGCACAAATGATAAAAGAATGTGATAATATCGTGTTTTTTGGCGGTGCGGGTGTTTCAACCGAAAGCGGTGTTAAGGATTACCGCAGTCAAGATGGGCTTTATAATACCGTAAAGGATTACGGCGTATCGTCTGAAATTATTTTAAGTCATAGCTTTTTCTTTCAAAAACCCGACATTTTTTATGATTTTTACAGGAAATACTTTATTGCAGATGTAAAGCCGAATAAAGCACATAAGGCACTTTATGAGCTTGAAAAAATGGGAAAGTTAAAGGCTGTAATAACTCAGAATATTGACGGACTGCACCAGGATGCAGGGAGCAAAAATGTGGTTGAGCTTCACGGAACGGCAAAGGAGTTTTATTGCAGTAATTGCGGTAAAATATCGGATAACGGGAAGATAATTGAAGCTATTAAAGCGGGAGAAATTCCAAAGTGTGAACATTGCGGCGGAATAATGAAACCAAAGGTTGTTTTGTATGAAGAACCGCTATTTGAAGGTGTTGCGGAAAAAGCCGTTTCATATATTGAAAACGCCGATATGCTGATAGTAGGCGGCACATCACTTGCGGTCTATCCTGCCGCGTCGTTTGTGAGATATTTTGGCGGTAAATATACTGTTATAATAAATAAATCGGAAACCGGCTATGACGGTAATGCAAATTTGGTCATACGCGAGAATATCGGAGAAGTTTTTGATGCAGTTATGAGAGAGTTGAGGGGATAGAATGGATTTTACAAAACTTATGCAGGAAAATCTGTGGCTTAGCAGAGCTTTGTATTCTTTGATTGCCATTATTCTGGCAATCGCTATTTATCGGGTATTTACAAGGTTGGTTTTTAAAAAGGTTTCCGACAGTAATAATTTTTTTAGCAGCAAAAAGTATTATACCTACATCAAATTATTAAAAAGCATAGCAAGGTACTTATTTATCCTCATACTGATTCTTGTCCTGCTTAAAATAAACGGTGTAAACATTACATCTATTGTAACAGGCGTAGGAGTGTTGGGCATAATATTCGGTTTTGCAATCCAGGATGCGTTAAAAGATGTAATAAAAGGCTTTGATATTATAACCGATTCCTATTATCATGTAGGGGATGTTATTAAATTTGAGAATTATACAGGCGTTGTTTTGGCTATCGGGCTTAAAACAACAAGGATAGAAGATATTTATCAAAAGAACATTGTTTCCATTTCCAATAGGAATATTGAAAAAGTTGAAGTTCTGTCACATATGATAAATATAGATTTACCGCTCCCGTATGATTTAAAGCTGAGCGATGCGAAAGATGAAATCGGCTATATCGTCGAGAATATCAGAAAACTTGATAAGGTAGAAAAGGTTGAGTTTTGCGGTGTTAATGATTTTGCGGATTCGAGCATAAAATATCAAATCAAGGTCTATTGTCAACCGATAGACAGACTTCAAACGAGAAGAGATGCACTTACATGCATTTTAGAGTGCTTAGAAGAAAAAGATATACATATTCCGTTTAATCAGCTTGATGTCCATCAAAAATAGCAGACAAAAAATGCATTTTGCACAAAATTTTTCCAAATAGAAAATTTCAAAAATTGCATAAAATGACACCTTTTGCAGAAAATAAGAAGGCAAATTAAAAAAAGCAAAAGGAGTTTTATAGATGAAAGCAACAGGAATAGTAAGAAGAATAGATGATTTGGGCAGGGTAGTAATTCCAAAGGAAATCCGCCGCACAATGCGGATTCGCGAGGGCGACCCGCTCGAAATCTATACTGAAAAAGACGGGGAGGTTATCTTTAAAAAGTATTCCCCAATAGGCGAACTTGGTGATTTTGCAATAACATATGCAGAAACACTTAACAAAACCACCGGCGTTCCCACACTAATAACCGACCGCGACAACATCATAGCCGTTTCCGGCGTATCCAAAAAGGATTTTATGGAAAAACGGGTTAGTTCCGACATAGAGAACCTTATGAGCGAAAAGGAGTCCTTTAAATCGCAGGGCACAAATCAGGGCGTTTCGATTGCTGAGGGCGTTGATAATTGCAGTGCGGGAGTTGTTGTGCCGATTGTGTCGGAGGGTGACACGATAGGCTCGGTTATATTCGTCATGAAGGATAGCCAAAACCCCACCGAAACGGAAGTCAAACTTGCCGAAGCGGCAGCGGGATTTTTAGGTAAGCATATGGAAGGCTAAAAAAACTTTCCTCGAAAGAGGAAAGTTTTTTTGTGTGGCAACTATCTTATTCTGCTGGTAAATGCGACGGCTTTGCCTAAAATGCGTATATGGTTCAGCTGTTCGCCGTCAAAAACCATAGGCTGATACTTAGGATTCTCCGCCTGTAAAATAACACGCTCATTTTCGGGATAATAATAAAATCTTTTTAATGTCACCTCATCATCATTTACGATAACTACGGCAATTTCGCCGTTTTCCACCATAGTTTGCTCACGCACAAATACAGTGTCGCCGTCAAGAATCCGTGCATTTATCATACTGTCGCCTTGTGCAGTAAGACAAAAATCCGCATTTATGTCGTCAGACGCTTCGACAACCGTCTCATATTCCGCCTCGCACATAATAGGCTCACCACAAGCAATCTTTCCAAGCATTGGAAAGCTTTTTTTATGGATTTTGCCAAGCCCGAACTTTTCAAAATCAACGGGGGATACACCTGCGGAATACCCCTTTAAATAATCTATCGTAACACCAAAATATCCCGCAATCCGCTTTAAAAGGTCATCAGAATGCGGACTTCTTTTGTTCTGCTCATACATACCCACGGCACTTTTTGATATTCCCAAAATATCTGCGAGTTCCGCCTGCGAAAGTTTTTCCTGCTTTCGTAAATCTTTTAGTATATCACCAAACATAATTTTACCCCTTTTTATTTTTTTCAACAAATTTCAACAATAATTTTATACACGAAATGTGGTTTTGTCAATACTTTTACGAAAAAATTTAGAAAATTTTGTTAGATTCCCACAAATCGTGTTAAAAATACTTGACAAATCACACAAAATGTGGTTTATTATAATAACAAATCACAAAATGTGGACTTTGTGCGGACGGAAAATTTAACAGCGAAGGAGGTACAAAAATGAATGAGTATGCAGAAATTATGCGTATGGAACGGTCACGAACGATGAATTACGGTGCTGATTACGGAGATGAAACGGAAATAAAATGTCCCGTTTGCGGCAGCAGCGAGTGGGATTTTTTGCTGAAAGACTGCCACGGCGACCTGATCGGATGTGAAGAATGTGTGAGTAAAATCTATTACGACGAGCTTTTTTGAAGGAGTTAGTTATGACGAAAAACGATTTGATGCAGATTTATTATTTGGACAAGGAGATAGAATCGTGGATTGACGATGCGAAGTATGTAAAGGACGGTGCAAGAAAAAAGCAGATTGAAAAACAGCTTTTAAAGCTCAAAGAGAAGAGGCAGGAGGTTGTGAATTTCATTATGTCGATTGAAGACCCGCAAACAAGGCTGATTGTAAAACTGAGATGCTTTAATCTTTTGAGCTGGAATGCGGTTGCGGACAGGATTGGCGGAATGAATTCGGAGTACACGGTAAAGAAAAGATTTTACAGATTTTTGGAAAAAGCAGGGGCATAGAAATCTGTCCCATATGTCCCGAGGAATTGTGGTAATATTAAATAAATTTTGAGGGAAAGTCTAAGCTTTTTAGACGGCGAAAGGATTAACAATGGCAAAAACTGATTTTTGGCTTACACGGAGCGGACTATTGCTTATTGCTTCGTGGAGGAGGAGCGGAGTAAGTGTAAGCAAAATTGCGGAAAAAATCGGGATTTCCGCAAAACGATTAGAGCGTCTGGCAAAAGAGAATAGGATGCTTTCGGAGGCACTTATGTACGACAGGGAACAGACAGACGCTATGGTAGAGGAGGCACTTCTTAAAAAGGCACTCGGCTTTTTCGTATCGGAGGAAAAGCATGTAGTAAAAGCAAACGGTCAGGAGGAAGTGACTACTGTTTCAAAAGAGGTCCCGCCGGATGTATCGGCAGCGACGGTGTGGCTTAAAAACCGATGCCCTGACAAATGGCGTGATAAACCGAGTGAAAATGACAGTGAGCTTATGAAACACTTGGAGAAAATTATGGGAGGCATTGATGCTGAGGCTGACCGATAAACAAAAAGAGTTTTGGAAAAATGCGACGCACAGATGGAACATTAAGGAAGGTGCAACGAGAAGCGGAAAAACATACCTTGACTACTTCCTTATCCCAAGACGCATTTTAAACTGCAAGGGCGAGGGACTCATTGTGCTTTTGGGAAATACAAAAGGCACACTGTCGCGGAATATTTTAGAGCCTATGCAGTCAATCTGGGGCGACAGGCTTGTAGGGAATATCGGCAGTGACAATACGGTAATGCTGTTCGGCAAAAAGTGCCATGCCTTAGGTGCGGACAGGGTTACACAGGTTTCAAAACTGCAAGGAGCAGGGATTGAATACTGTTACGGTGATGAAATTACGACCTGGAACGAGGATGTTTTTTCAATGCTGAAATCACGGCTTGACAAGCCAAATTCTATTTTTGACGGCACATGCAATCCCGACAGCCCAAACCATTGGTTTTTAAAGTTTTTGGAAAGTGATGCGGATATTTTCCGGCAGCAATATACGATTTACGATAACCCGATGCTGCCCGAAAGCTTTGTTAAAAACTTAGAATGCGAGTATCGCGGAACGGTATATTTTGAGCGGTTTATACTTGGAAAATGGGCTTTGGCTGAGGGACTTATTTATCCCATGTTTTCTGAAACGAGGCATATTTCCTCCGATATGCCAAAGGGCGGTGAATATTACATATCCATAGACTACGGAACGCTTAATCCGTGCAGTATGGGGCTTTGGTGCGTTAACGGCAAAAAGGCTTTTCGTATACGGGAATTCTATCATGACGGCAGAAAAAGCGGACGGCAGATGACCGACGAAGAATACTACAAAGAGCTTGTAAAACTTGCCGGTGATTTGCCCGTATGCTATGTAATAATCGACCCCTCAGCCGCGAGTTTTATTGAAACTGTACGCCGTCACGGCAGGTTTACCGTAAAGAAGGCAAAAAATGATGTGCTTGACGGCATACGGTTTACTGCGGGACTTTTGTCTGAGGACAAAATCAAAATTCACCCTGTCTGTAAAAGCATAATAGCAGAGTTCACATCGTACAGGTGGGACGATGAATCGGATACTGACCGTCCGATTAAGCAAAACGATCATGCAATGGACGATTTGCGGTACTTTTGCTACACCGTACTCAAAAGAATATGGTGATAAAACCAAATAAAAGAGGTGATAAGTATTTTCAGCTTAAAAAACTATCTTTCATCACAGGGCGTTATAAAGAGTGACCGGATGTCCGCCTCAATAGAGCTTTGGGAAAGGCTTTATAAAGACGAGAGCAGACTCCAACTTGCATCTTCTATTGCCTCGGAAACGGCAAGACTTGCAACGCTCGAAATGAAATCGGAAATTTCAGGCTCAAAAAGAGCCGATTTTTTAAACCGATTTTATAAAGACGCACTAAAAGGCATGCGTGTTACCACCGAACTTGCCGCCGCTTTGGGCGGAGTAGTGTTAAAGCCGTATGTGGCAGACGGAAAGATACTAATAAGCCGTATTTCGCCACAAAATTTTGTGCCGATAGAATTTGATGAAACAGGTATAATTACCGACGCGGTTTTTTTGGACAGATTTGCTTCGGGAAAGAGCATTTTTACCAGAATAGAACGGCATAGCTTTGAAAACGGGCAGTATGTAATCCGAAACAGTGCCTTTGTTTCAGGCTCGGAAAATGACTTGGGCAAGAGCATCAGCCTGTCCGACACGGAATTTTGGCATAATATTGAGCCTTGTGTAGTCTGCGAGGGAGTGCAAAAACCGCTTTTTGCGTACATAAAGATGCCTATGGCAAACAGCATTGATGTAACATCACCGCTCGGCATTTCCGTTTATTCCAAGGTAGTACCGCTTATTTCCGATGCAGAAAAGCAGTATGAGCGGCTAATGTGGGAATTTGAGAGTGGCGAAAGGGCGTTATATGTTGATGAGGCGGCAATCCGCAGTGACAAAAACGGCGAGAAAAATCTTCCGGATAAGCGTCTTTACAGAATGTTAAATTCAGGCAATGACGCACTTTTTGAGGATTGGACACCAACACTACGCAGTAAGGAGATAAAAGAAGGTCTTAATGAAATTCTGCGTCGGATAGAGTTTGGAACGGGACTTGCGTACGGCACACTTTCTGATATTCAGAATATCGACAGAACAGCCGAAGAATTCCGTGCGTCAAAACAGCGTAGCTATACGCATATTTGCGATATTCAAGGAGAACTTAAAAAAGGACTTTCCGACCTTGTTTATGCTATGGATATTTTGGCGGATTTGTATTCGCTGACGCCCGGCGGTGAGTTTTATATTTCCTTTGATTTTGACGACAGCATTGTCGCAGACAGAAAGACTGAGTTTGATGAAAAACTGCGTCTTTTGGACAAGGGAATTATAAGCCCTGCGGAGATGAGAGCATGGTATCTTGGAGAAGAAGAAAAAGAAGCGGAAAAAAATCTTAACCAAATGGGAATGAAAGGAACGGCAGAATGAAGAAAAAGGATATTGAAACGCTTTTCCCTAACATAACGGAAGAGCAGTTAAAGGAGCTTGAAAAGCTCGAAAATGCAGCTTTTGAAAGAGGCAAAAAGGAAGCCTTGGATGCTTATAAAAAGGCTGAAACCGAAAGACTTTTAGATGATGCTATTACAAAGAGCGGTGCTAAAAACAAAAAGGCAGTAAAAGCACTTTTGGAGCTTGACAAACTAAGTCTTGCAGACGGCGTTTTAAAGGGACTTTCCGAACAAATTGAGAATATCAGAAAAAACTGCGATTATCTTTTTGAAACGGAAACAAAAAAACCGCAGTTTACAACAAAAAGCAAAAGCTCAAATGAAATTACGAAAAAGGGCTTTGAGTCTATGAGCTACAAAAAGAGATTAAAGCTTTTTTTGGAAAATCCAACACTTTATAAAGAGCTTCAATCAAGATAAAAACCATTTTTAAAATTTGATTGCCCAAAAATTCGGGCAGAAAGGAAAATAAAAATATGGCAACTACAAAAATAAGCGATTTAGTAAACCCTAAGGTTATGGCAGATATGATTTCTGCAAAAATTGAGAAAAAGATAGTTGTAGCACCTTTTGCTAAG
This sequence comes from Clostridia bacterium, assembly GCA_017551095.1. GTDB lineage: Bacteria > Bacillota > Clostridia > UBA1381 > UBA1381 > UBA1738. The sequence continues at coordinate 53,409 of JAFZMQ010000041.1, forward strand.
GTGGACGATACACTAACGGGTGTTGCGGGTGACACAATCGTAGTTCCGCAGTATTCATACATAGGCGATGCCGATGATGTAGCAGAGGGTGTTGCGGTAGGAACAACAAAGCTTGTAACTACTACAACAGAGGCAACAATAAAAAAGGCAATGAAGGCGGTTGAGCTTTCTGATGAAGCTATTTTGTCAGGCTACGGCAACCCCATAGGCGAAACAAACAATCAACTTGCCATGGCAATAGCCGCAAAGGTTGATAACGACGCAATGGACGCACTTCAAACAGCGTCTTTGGAATATGAAACAGACGATATTATTTCATATGACGGCATTATCGACGCCATTGATGTGTTCAGCGAGGAATCAAATTGCCGCAAGGTGATTTTTGTGCATCCGTCGCAGCTCACACAGCTCCGTCATGATGAGGACTTTATTTCAAGAGAAAAATATCTGGGTGATGTTGCAATTACAGGCGAAATCGGAATGATTGCAAACACGGTTGTTGTTCCGTCTAAAAAGGTGCCTTTGGTTGACGGACATTATGTATGCCCGATTGTTAAAATTTCTGAGGACAAGGAATGTGAGGACGAAACTCCTGCACTTACAATCTATTTAAAGAGAGACACAAATGTGGAAACAGAAAGACAGTCCTTAAAGAGAGTGACAGACATATCGGTTGATAAGTTCTATACAGTAGTTTTGTCAAACGAGGGCAAGGTTGTACTTGCAAAATTTGCGGCAGAGGCTGCATCAAGCGGCAGCGGACAGGAGTAATTCTATGTTAGTGGGATTTTATGGCAGAACATACGCAAATGACGCAAAAATTCCGCTTGAAAGCTTTCCGTTATGGGAAAAACGGGCCGTAGCAGAAATAAACCGCATAACAAATGACGATATTTTGAAGATCTCTGATGAAAATTCAAAGATGTGCATCTGCGAAGTCGCCGAATTATTGTATGAAACCGCAAAAAGCGAGGGAATACTTTCGGAAAATAATGACGGATACAGTGTTCGCTTTGATAAAGGGGATAGGGACGGCAAAATTTACGATATTGCAAGTAAATGGCTTTCCAAAAGCGGACTTTTGTATAGAGGTGATGTTCTGTGACCAAAAAGGTGACCATCTGGCATAACGGGGAAAGGCAGTATCTTCCATTGTTGTCAGCAAGAAAGGTTTTTTCGTCGGACAAAAACGGAATAAAGCAAAAAGGCTTTTTTGACAGTAGTAGCTGCACTTTAAGAATATCGGCAAAGGAAGAAACCGACCTTTCGGTAGGCGATTTTGTGAGAATGGGTGAGCATACCGGAGATGCGGACAGGTATGCCGATTATAAAGTGATGAAAATATTTGAAAATTTAAGGGGGACAACGCCGCATTATAAGCTGGTGTGTGAAAGATAAATGAGTATAATTGAAAGCGTAAAAAACTATCTGGAAAGTTGCCCCGATTTGAGCGGTAAGGCGATAAATATAAACTATTTATCGCCTGAGCGGGACAGCTTTTCCATAGATAATGTGCCGAAAAATCCTGTTGTAAAGCGTTATAGCGACGGGGAAAGCCTTATGCAGTTTTGCTTTTTGATGGCAGGGAGAAGCGTTTATGATAGCGACGCTTATGAAAATATGCAGATTTCGCAGTTTTTCGAGAGCTTTGAAGGCTGGATAGAAAGGCAAAATTCTCTTAAAATTCTCCCTGATTTATCAGATTTAGGGCTTACGCCCGTTGCGATTGAAGTCACAAAAAGCGGAACGGTTTATGATACGGCACGGACCTCTGCAAGATTTCAGATAGAAGCAAGATTGCTTTACAGGAAGAAAAACTAAAAAATGGGGGAACAGTTAAATGATAAAAAGAAGTGAAAAATTGGCGTTTATGCAGGTAACAAACGGCGGAACGACGGCATATAAGCGTATGACAGGATTTACAGAGCTTTCTGTATCAAAAAATCCTAAGGAATATTCCAGAAAATATGTTGATGAAAAGACCGAGCGGAACGCCGTTATCGGATATTCACCGTCAATTTCCTACAAGATGGATTATGAGCCGGATAGCAGTGTGCATTATGAGTTTGCTACAATTGCAGACCGTGAATTAACGGGCGAAGATGCGGTAAGAAATATAGTTATCGTTGACCTTACAACAGCGGATACAGACGGAATTTGCAGTGCAGTAAAGAGGGCATTTTCCATTATACCGTCGACGGAGGGTGATGACAGCGAAACCTATACTTTAAGCGGAACTATGAAAGCTTCGGGAGAAATGGTTTTCGGTACTGCCGAAACGGAAGATGATTGGCAGACCCTTACCTTTACCGAAGAAGAATAAAAAGTAAACAGGCAAAAGGAGCAGTATGAATATAATTACCGATAGGCTTCCCGAAACTGTTGATTTCGGAGGCGGAAAATACCCGATAAAAACGGATTTTAAAGTATGGCTTAAATTTCACGAAATAATAACAGATAAAAGCAAAAGTCCCGCAGAAAAGTTCACAGATGCCGTACTTTGCTGTTTTGACTCACAAAAATGCAAAAAACTTCCCGATAGCTATGAGGAAACTATGTCTGTCCTTTTTAGCTTTTTTGCAGGAGAGCCGAAAGAGAAAAAAGCAGTAAAATCCCAAGAAAAAGTATTTGATTTTACCGAAGACTCCGAGTACATTTTTACCTCGTTTTTGGCAGAATACGGGATTGACCTTTCGGAAAGCTCAATGCATTGGTATAAATTTCTTGCACTTTTAGGGGGATTATCGGAAAACAGTCAGCTAAAAAAAGTTATTGCATGGCGTAGCGTGAATTTAGCCGATATTGAGAACCCGAAAAGACGGAATTTCTATCGTAAAATGAAGGAATTTTACAGCCTGAAAAATTCCGCTCTTAATGAAAAAGGCTTAGCGGAGGAATTATCCAAGGCATTTTGATTCATACTGCTCTTTTATCTGACAGGTTAAAAGGAAAATGAAATGAACAATAATTTATTTGAATTTAATCACGATATTAAAGAAAAGATAAGGGGCTGGGCAAAAAATATTTTGAGCGAAATAAAATCCGCTTTATCGCTTGGAACGGATAGCTCCGAAATAAGAAATCAGGTAGGCAAGTATATTGCAGACGATACGGCATCAGGGCTTTACGAAAACAGCAAGGAAGTAGTAGAGGCATTTTCCAAAATGCTTGAAAAGCTCAACTATCAAAAGGAACTGAATCTAATCAGCGAAGATGAATACTATGTAAAGCTTGAAAATCTAAGGGACAGATATTTTTCCAAAGGTACGCAAAATTGGGTAAAATACACCGCACAAATCTATGAATATCAACAAAAGGCATTGGCGGAGGAAAAGAAAAATATAGTATCGCTTTATGATGATATTTCGGAATACGCGTCCCAAAAAATCGGCGAGGTAATAAATAAACAGGCAAATTTTGCCGAAAGCATAAAAAATACAGGCAAACTTTTCAATAAGAATACCGTAAATTTTGGCGATAAAACCGTTACATATTATTCAATGCGTAATATGCAGGAAGATATTGACAAAATCAAAGAGTACAGCGGTCTTTTGTCGGAATTTTCGGCTCGTGCGGATAGCCTTGGCATAAGTGAAGATATAAAAACAGACTTTTTGAAAAAATTGCGGGATGTTGATTTTGATGTTGCGATAGGACTGTTAAACAGCATTAAGGGAAGTACCAACAAAGATGTGGTAGACTATCTTTCTGCATGGAATGAGCGTAATACCCTTGCAGATGCCTTTGCCGCAAAATCCTTTGAAACCGATTTTTCCGAGAGCATAGATGAGTCATATGAGCATATGAAAGAGGTTTTGACTAAGGCGGGGTATGAAATTCCTGACGGGTTCTTTGTAAGCGGAAGCCTGTCGGCACAAAAATTCGGCGATGCTTTTATTGCTGAAATTGAAACGCAAATGCAAAGAATACGAGCGGTGATTGAGGCGTTTAACAGCGAAATTGCATCAGGGTCGCAGATTGCGTCGGGCAATACCTACAATACATCAAATACATCTTACAACATACAGACGCAAGATTCTTCCGATACGGTTGAGCAGATAAGGCGTATTGAAACTGTAAAACGGCTTTCGGGCGTGGCATAGGGGGTAGCGGTATGTTTGAAATTATTTTTTACAATGACAAGGGCAGTGTGACCTTTGGCGGAGGAAAGTCGGAAAGTAATTGGCGTATTATTGAAACGGACGGTTTGGGACTCTCCGGTAAGAACTATAAAAGCTGTGTTTTTGAAAACTCCGTAGGTCAGGAGACTGTAAGCGTACATGTAAATGCGAGGACTGTAACCCTAAAAGGTGATTTTTTTATGAGCGGAAACTATAAATCGGAGTACAAATCGGTACTTACTACGCTGAACAGCGAAGGCATTTTAGAGGTTAGGGATAGAAACAGCGTTCTTAGAATCAAGGCATATTGTGTGCAGTTTTTACCTCTTGCAAGAAAGGGCGTATATTTGCCATTTACGGTACAATTCGTGTGCGACGAGCCGTATTTCGAAAGCAGCGAGGCGTATGAAATACCTATATTCAAAGTAATTCCGAGACTTAGCAGTGATTTTGTGTTCCCTGATATGTTTTCAGAGCGTGTAACACACCGGAATGTATTTATAAGCTCAAATGCCGAAACCGAGCCGGTGATAATTATAAATTCAGGTAGGAATCCAAGCGGTTATCTCTACATTAAAAACCATACAAGCGGTGAAAGCCTTACGATAAACTATGAGCCTTTGGCTGATGAATTTATTACAGTTGATGTAAAAAACCGGAAGATTTTCAATCAAAACGGCGACAATTTGCTCTCATACCTTGCAGACGACAGTTTTTTCGACGGATTTCATTTATACCCGGGTGATAACGACATAGAGGTGACTATTGGTGTGGCTAACACGGAGCTGGAAGTATTTTTAAGGTATAATGAGCGTTTTTTGGAGGCGGTCAGCTGATGCTACTTTTTTATAATTTTGATTTTGAGCGTATACATGCCGAACCGAAGGTAAAAAGCATAAGCTGGACGCTGTATTTTAACCAAATCGGCACATTTGAGGCACATTTTCCGCTCTCGTCAGAGCTTACGGAGATAACGGCGGAAAATCGGTATCTGGCAGTTTGTGACGGGGAAAAAAGTGCAATTATAACGGGCAGAGAGGTAACGGATGAGCTGATTCTTTACGGAAGAACTCCAAATTGGCTTTTGGAAAAAAGAATTGCACCGAAAGCAGAAAGCATTACGCAAAAAGCAGGGATTATATGCAATAATCTGGTGACAAATGCATTCTCGGATGTAACTGATTTTGCTGTATCAAACCCGCCTGAAAGTACCGAAATAACAGCTGAGAGAACAACGCTCTCTACCGTATATGATGCAGTTAAGGGCTATCTTTCGGAAGTGGGGCTTGGGCATAAGCTGGATTTTGATGCTAAAAATAGGCGTTGGAGTTTTTCGGTAATAGAAGGCTCCCAAATTCCGCTTTTAATATCCGAGTCAAATAAAAACGCCTATGAAACATCCGTGTGTGAAGACATATTGGATTTGGCAGATTGCGGTTATTATGGCGAGGACGGATATATCGCGGGAGAACAAGAGGGCATATGCCGCTGGGAAACGGTGCTTTCTGCCGAAACAGAGGCGGAGGCCACCGCCCAGTTGAGCGAAAAAAAGAATAAAAGCGAAATTCTTTTAAAACTTCGCGGACTAAAATTTGGTGTAGACTACAATTTGGGTGACAAGCTAAGAATACAGATAACCAAAGGAAAATGGCGGACAACGGAAAAAAGGACGGTGTCGGGAGTGCGGCTTTTAACCAAAAACGGCTTTTTTGAAGAAGTCCCCATTTTTACTGAAACAGGAGGTATATAATGGCATACAGATGTTTATTTATGGATAACGGCATCTATACCGCACAGGATGTAAATGACGCACTTTCTAATATAGTTTCGGAAGGCGTCTCGGGCTATCCGTTCGGAAGAGACGCAGTTGCAGGATTAAATACGGCAATAGCGGGAATGTCAAGTGGCGGAACGCAGTTTAAAGGCACAAGCTGTCTTTTAGTACACAATGGCGGTACATATAAAATTTCGGAAGGCTCATGCTTTATGGCAGACGGCTCGCAAATCATATTTGACAGTGACGGATATGTTATAGAGCATCAAAATGGGGTATATGAATATGTCTATTTAGAGCGTGATGTTTTGCATAATACCGTAAATGTAGTTGTTTCCGCTCAAAGCGGAGGAGCCGATACCATTCCTATTGCGGAAATTAACACGGACGGAACGGTAATTGACAGACGCAGTTTTGCCAAAGCAAAAGTTTCGCTTTTGGCAGAGCCGCAGAATATAAGTATTGTAAAAAGAATAGTCCATGATTCAATGGATATTTACAATACATCTTTTGATGTAGAGCTGGGCTTTAACGGCTGGAAATATATAATTTATACCATGTCATCATCAAGTATAGGCAGAAACCGTGAAATAATAAAATTAGAGGACGGGGACAGTATGGTATCAGGATTCCCTGTAAACAATACAAACGGTGCTTTCGCAACAGGGACAACGGTAACCAGACATGGCTCGGTGCTACATTTTGAATATACCGATACACACGGTTCGAGCGGCAGCTTTAATGTTGAAATTGAATTGAGGTGATATAGTGACATACAGGTTTAAAATAGATAACGATTATCTTGCGGAGCTATCGCATTTTGACGCTGTTTCAGGCAATAAAAATACATATTTGTGCGATTTTGATATAAATTGTGATGAAAACGGCAGCATTTGGTTTGCGGTTTTTAAAGATTCTGACGGAGTGTATGTCACGCCGATATCAGACGGAAAATGCGTAGTTCCGTATGAGATTCTTGAAAAGGAAAACATGGCATATCTTGGCTGTTATGCAGAATGTGACGGAGAAAAGCGGATTTCAACAAATTGGATTCCTATAAAAATCGGAAGCGGAGCATATTCCGAGGGTACGGCACCTACACCTCCTGCGGAAGATTTATGGGAAACTCTATTAAGAAACAGTGTTCCTGTAATCGGCGAAAACGGAAATTGGTTCACCTATGATATGGCGGAAGAAACTTATGTTGATACGGGATTTGTTGCAAAAGGTGATAAAGGTGATAAAGGTGACAAAGGCGACAAAGGTGATACAGGCGAGGCAGGACATACGCCTCAAAAAAACATTGATTACTTCACAGAAGCCGATGTTGCGGAATTATATAGAAACGAAGCCAAAATTCTTGCTATGTACGGTAAATATATGATACCGACAATTGACAAGCTTTCATTCTCATATTCTAATGGCGGTTACTTGGTTGGTGCTTTAAGTACCTCTATTTCTGGTGATGTTGTAATACCGTATGAATATAATGACGGAACACATGGGCTATTACCTGTATATAACTTTAAATCTAATGGATTTAAGGATTGTGAGAATATAACCTCAATCATCTTACCAAGAAGTATAACAGCTATTACAGGCGGTCAAAGATTCGCAGGTTGTACGGGAATAACTGAGATTGTAATTCCGGACAGTGTAACAACATTTAATAGCTCTAATGCATTTAAGAATTCAAATATAACTTCTGTAACGCTTCCTGACAGCATAAGAACTTTCGGTGATAATATTTTTGAAAATTGTCCGTCAAACCTGGTAGTTTATTGCAATAGGGGAAGTAATGCAGAAAGTTATTGCAGAGCAAATAATGTTCCATGCATATATCCGCTGACGAATAGCAGTGGAGGAAAATTCAAACTGCATAAGAAGGTAATTATCGGATATTCTGTGTTGACAGCGGAGCCTTCCGATTGGGCAACTAACTATACCGATTATTATACCAGATACCATACGGAAACAGACGAAGATATGGCATATATCGCTGTTCCGCAAGGTGAGGAAGCACCAACTTTTGAAAGCGGCACATACTATAAAAAAGCAAGTGGTGCAACAGTTTCTTACCCATGGTTTGACCTTGGCGGGAGATTTACCGAAGCAATAATTGTACTAAGCAATGTAAATTCGGGAGGCACAAATAGCGGAGTTCAATTTGTAGACAATCTTGGTAAAAGAGTTCTTCTTAGGATTACCGCTGATGGAATTATGCATTTTAAAGTTCAAAACGGTTGGATATATGGGGAATCATATGCAAACAAGACTACGCACTTGTCAGAAATAATCCAACAGTCATACGGAGCATTACCGGGTCAATGCGGAACAACTGTCAGCCGCTGGGGAGGTGTTGTCGGGATGAATGATTTAAAAGTCGACGGCACCATTAAAATCTATGTACCCGAGGAGGATAAATAAAATGCAGATTCAGGAAACAATAACGATTGACGGAGTTGAATATCCGTATTTGAGAGATGCAACGCCTGAGGAACAGGCTGAGGCGGAAAAGCTGCAAAATGAATTGGAGTTGGAAACATTAAAACGCCGTCTTGCAGAAACCGACTATAAGGCAATAAAATATGCGGAAGGTTGGTATTCACAAGAAGAATATGCACCGCTTAAAGCGGAGAGGCAGATTATAAGGGACAGAATAAATAGGTTGGAGGAAGAAAATGAATAGCCTAAAAGCAGTATTCTGCACTGTTTCAGGAGTTTTAGGAGTAATTTTACAAGCCTTATTTGGCGGTTGGACAGAGGATATGGTGACGCTCATTATTGTAATGTCGATTGACTTCATTTTAGGACTTTTAATTGCAGGATTATTTGGTAAAAGCCCTAAAAGTGAGAGCGGACGCGTGTCATCAAAAAGCTGTTTTTTGGGACTTTGCAAAAAATGTACCATGCTTTTATTTGTACTTATTGCCCACAGACTTGATATTTCGCTCGGCACAGCATACATAAAGTCTGCGGCGGTTATAGCCTTTATAGTTAATGAGCTTATTTCAATTGTGGAAAATGCAGGACTAATAGGAATACCCATGCCAAGAGTTATAACAAAAGCGATAGATTTGTTAAAAAACAAAGAGGAAGATGAAAGTGCGTGATACTAAGTGCCTTCACCCAAAATTGCAGAAATCCATATCTTTGTTAAAAGCAGAATGTGAAAAGCAAGACTTAAAAATCGGCATAGGCGAGTGTTTGAGAACTGCCGAGGAGCAGGACAAGCTCTACGCCAAAGGCAGAACGGAAAAGGGCAGCATCGTAACTAACGCCAAAGGCTCAACATATTCGTCAATGCATCAATGGGGCGTTGCCTTTGACTTTTACCGAAATGACGGAAAAGGCACATATGAAAATGGCGACGGCTTTTTTGAAAAGGTCGGAAAAATTGGAAAAATGCTTGGTTTGGAATGGGGCGGAGAATGGAAATCTATAAAAGATTTGCCGCATTTTCAGCTTTCCGATTGGGGAAGTACAACTGCAAAACTAAAACAGATTTACAAAACGCCCGAAAACTTCTTTAAAACTTGGGAGGATGACGCTATGAGCGAAACGGAACGACAAAAATTCAATCTGCTTGTCGAGCAGGTTGAAAGGCTGACTCTTGCACAGGAAAAAGTCTATCATTATACAGCGGAATTGCCCGATTGGGCAAAGCCCACAATCCAAAAACTATTGGATAGAGACATATATTCGGGAGTGAGCAAAAGCGATCTCAATTTGCCCGAAACGCTTATGCGGATTTTGGTAATAAATGACAGAGCAGGATTGTATAATTAGAGATAAAACGGTCGGTAAATTGCAATTTATCGGCTGTTTTTTTGTAAAAAGTTTTCTTTTATATTGTTTTTAATCAAAATTTGTTTTATAATTAAGTAGAGTTTATGCCGATTAGAAAAAAGGGAGAAAAGGATGAAAAGAATAGTATCATTATTTATTGTGTTTTCGCTTATAATTTTTCCTGTCCACGCCGAAGTATCGCAAATAGATGAAATTATTTCCGATACTGCGAATTTTGTTATGAAAACTGTTAAAGAGCCGCAAATTTCCTCAATAGGCGGAGAATGGGCTGTTATCGGACTTTCAAGGAGCGGCGAGAGTGTCCCGAAGGAATACTTTGAGACCTATTATAAAAATGTTGAAAATGCCGTAAGGGAGTCAAAGGGTATTTTGAGCAGCAGAAAATACACGGAGTATTCAAGGGTTGTCTTGGCACTTACGCTAATAGGCAAAAACCCCGAAAATGTTGCAGGATATAACCTTGTGACGCCTATATGCGATTTTGATGCAGTTACACGCCAGGGCATAAACGGAAGTATATGGGCACTTATCGCACTTGACAGCGGGAACTATGGAGATATAGAAACAAGAGAAAAATATATCAAAGAAATTCTTGAAAATGAAATTAAAACGGGCGGTTGGTCGATGGCAAAAAATGCGGAAGAAGCAGACCCCGATGTTACGGCAATGGCACTTACCGCACTTGCGGGACATACGGACAAAGCCGAAGTCTCGGACGCAGTTGAGCGTGGTGCTCGATGCCTTTTGAAAATGCAAAATGATGACGGCGGTTTTTCAACCTACGGTGAAGCGACGGCGGAAAGTGCGGCACAGGTGATAACGGCACTTTCGACACTTGGAATAGATATTGAAAGATTTTCAAGAAACGGCGTAACACCGATTGATGCCCTTATCGGTTATTATATTAAGGGCAAGGGCTTTTCACATACGATAGGCGGGGAAAGCAATCTTATGGCAACGGAACAGGCACTTTACGCCCTGTCGGCAGTAAAGCGGTTTAAAGAGGGAAAAACTGCGATTTTCTCTGCCGAAAAGGGTTTTAGTGATATATCGGGAAACAGAAGTGAAACAGCCATTTTAGAACTTGCAAAAAAGGGAATTATAAACGGTATGGGCAACGGCACATTTGCACCGCAAAAAACGGTAACCCGTGCGGAGTTTACGGCTATCGCGGTAAAAACGCTTGGGATTTCGGAAGACGCAAATTCCGACTTTTCAGATGTTCCAAAAACCGCATGGTTTTATCCATATGTAAGTATCGCATTTAAAAACGGCATAATCTATGGCGTTTCGGAAACAGAATTTAATCCGGAGGGCAGAATAACCTGCGAAGAAGTGGCAACAATGCTGGAACGCATGGCGAAAAAATTGAATATAAAAGCAGATGTTGAGAAGTATCCGGAATACGAGTCTGATATTTCCGAGTGGGCGGTGAAATCCTATGCATTTTGCATTTATACAGGGATTTTGGAAGATGCCAAACCGCCCAAACAGGAATTAAACAGAGCGGAAATTGCACAGATGGTTTATAATATGCTGAAAAAGGCGGAGAAGATATGAATTTTATTATGAAAAACAAAGGAAAAATAATAGCGGGAATTGCAGTGATTGCGGCACTTGTTTTTGCGTTTTCCATGACGGGAAATCCCCCTGAAAAAGAGGAATTTGCAGAGGAAAATGTAGAAATCGTAGCAGAAAACACACAAGCGGAAGAAATTGCGGAAAACGCCGAAACAGAAGAAAAAATCGAAGCAGAAGATGAAAAAGTGCCTCAAAAAGAGGAAAAAAAAGAACTTTACTGCACATTATCAATAAGCTGTGAAACGATTTTAGAAGACATTTCCCGTCTTGATGAAAGCAAGAGAGACCTTGTCGGAAATGGCATAATTTTACCTGCAACAAAGGTCGAGTTTTCCGAGGGAGAAAGCGTTTTTGATGTGCTTTTGCGTGAAACTAAGGAGCGGAAAATACATTTGGAGTTTGTAAATACCCCAATTTACGGCAGTGTTTATGTAGAGGGTATAGGAAATCTTTACGAGTTTGACGCAGGTGAGCTGTCGGGCTGGATGTATCGGGTAAACGGTGAATTTCCGAATTTCGGCTGCTCAAAATACATCTTAAAAAACGGTGACAAGGTGGAATTTGTCTATACCTGCGATTTGGGTAAAGATGTAGGCGGAAGCTATTCTGAAAATAGCGGAGGGTGATATGAGAGAGTTTTGCAATTATCACCCTGCCGTATTATTTTTATATTTTCTTGCAGTGATACTAATAACCTGTATAAATCTTAATCCTGTTACGGTATTTCTCGCATTTGTTATAGCATTTGCGTACAATGCTATATTGAAGGGCAGGGACACGCTTTTAAAAAACATTTTCATTATGCCAATAATGTTTTTAGGTATGGCACTCATAAACCCTGCGTTTAATCATAGAGGCGTAACAATCCTTGCATATTTTCCCAGCGGAAATCCACTGACGGCAGAATCAATATGCTTCGGGCTTATCGCATCAGGTATGGTGCTTTCGGTGATTTTATTTTTTTCCTGCTTTAACGAGGTTATGACAAGCGACAAGATAATATATCTTTTCGGCAGAGTTTCGCCGTCGTTATCGCTTATTTTTTCAATGACGCTAAGAGCCGTGCCCAAATTCATAAGGCAGTTTAAAGAGGTTTCAAAGGTGCAAAAGGTAACGGGGAAAAGCCAAGAAAACCGAATTAAAAGCGGATTTTCCACAATGTCGGGAGTTACAACCTGGATTTTGGAGGACGCAATCGAAACCGCCGACTCAATGAAATCAAGGGGGTACGGCTTACCAAAGAGAACGGCATATTCCATATACAGCTTCACAAAAAGAGATAAACAGGCGATTATGTTTTTAATTATCACCATATTATATATAGTCTTGGGAGCAAGTCTTAGAACACTCAGTTTTACCTGCTTTCCGAGCATAAAATTTGCGAAAGTATCACCATATTCGGTTTCGGTATTTTTTGCGGAGTTTTTGCTGATGTCAATGCCGATTATGATAGAAATTACGGAGTATATAAAATGGAAACATATAGAATAAGTAGTTTAAGCTTTACATACCCCAATAGGTGCGAAAAAGCATTAAAAAATATAAATATATCGGTTAATGAGGGCGAATTTGTAACTGTTTGCGGAAAATCGGGTTGCGGAAAAACCACGCTTTTAAGACTTTTAAAACCTGCAATATCGCCTTTTGGCGATAAAGAGGGCAAAATACTGTTTTGCGGTCAGGATATAGAGGAAACCGACTTAAAGATGCAGACAGAAAAAATCGGGTTTGTTATGCAAAATCCCGATAATCAGATTGTTACCGATAAAGTGTGGCACGAGCTTTGTTTCGGGCTTGAAAGTCTTGGGCTTAAAACGCCCGTAATCCGTGCGAAAGTGGCGGAAATGGCGTCATTTTTCGGCATAGAAAATTGGTTTTACAAAAAAACAGATGAGCTTTCGGGCGGACAAAAGCAGATACTAAACTTAGCGTCGGTTATGGTTATGGAACCTAATGTGCTGATTTTAGACGAGCCGACAAGTCAGCTTGACCCGATAGCGTCAAGGGAATTTTTAGAGCTTGTTAAAAAAATAAATGTCGAGCTTGGCATAACCGTTATTTTGGCGGAGCATAGGTTAGAAGAAGCGATTGCAATATCGGACCGGGTTATCGTAATGGACGGCGGCGAAATTATTGCAGACGCAAAACCCGACAGTGTCGGCAGGATTTTAAAAGAAATAAATCGTGATATGTTTGACGCTATGCCCACGCCCGTGCGTGTTTTTGAAAGTGTTGAAAATGACGGAAAATGTCCGGTGACGGTGCGTGAGGGGAAGGATTGGCTTTCTGAATTTTCAAAAACGCATAAATCAGACGAAACACACCTGCCCAAAAAGGAAAAATCACAAAATAAAAGAGCGGTTATAGAGGTAAAAGAAGCATTTTACCGATATGAAAGGACTGCCCCCGATGTCATAAAAAATCTCAATTTAACACTTTTCGAGGGTGAATTTTTGGCGGTTTTGGGCGGAAACGGAACGGGCAAAACAACGGCAATTTCGCTTATCGCAGGGATAAATAAACAGCAAAGGGGCGAGATTTTAATAAACGGGAAAAAGTTCTCGGAAATTCAGAATCCCGACATTTTAGGCGTTCTTCCGCAAGAACCAAAGAGTGTGTTTTCAAAAAAGACGGTTTTTGATGAGCTTATGGGTATGACCGACAGTAAACTGCCCAAAAATGAGCGTCAGAAAGCTGTTTTTGAAGTGGCACATCTTTGCAGAATAGCGGATACGCTAAAAAGCCACCCCTACGACATTTCGGGCGGTGAGCAGGAGCGTGTGGCACTTGCTATGGTGCTTCTGAAAAAACCGCGGATTTTGGTTATGGACGAGCCGACAAAGGGAATGGACGCACATTTTAAAAAGATTTTTTCACAGATTTTGAAGGATTTAAAGCGTGGCGGTGCGTCGATTTTGATGGTTTCGCACGATTTGGAATTTTGCGCCGAATATGCGGACAGATGTGCCTTGTTTTTTGACGGCAGTATCACGGCAGAGGGGGATACATACGAATTCTTCAAGGAAAACCGTTTTTATACGACAAGTGCCTGTCGTATGGCAAGGGAGGTTTTGCCCTCCTGCGTTACGGCAAAGGATATAATTTTTGCAATCGGCGGAAAAATTGACGAAAAAAAAGAGGATACGGACTTTAACTATACGCTGGATTTTGAAAAGGAGCTCCCGCCCGAAAAACCAAAGAAAAAAACGGCACAAGGCATATTTTTTGTGCTGTCATTTGCGGTTTTGTATCTTTTTAGACTTTTCGGAAATATAGGTGCGGAAATGCCAAAACGCCTTTTGGGAGCGGTTGCGGTTGTGCTTTTGTGGTGCGGACTCTCCTGCCTTTTTCCGCAAAAAGAGCTTTCGCCAACAGATAGATTTCCGCAAAAAACCAGGCTTACAAAACGCACCCTTTTTGCGTCGGTTTTAATCGTTTTGGTAATACCCTTAACCATATTTTTCGGCGTTTACTATCTCGGCGACAGGAAATATTATTTTATAAGTCTTTTGATTGTTTTGGAAACGCTTTTACCGTTTTTTGCTATGTTTGAAAACCGAAAAGCAGAGGCAAGAGAAATCGTTTTAATAAGCGTTTTGTGTGCCTTGGGCGTGGCAGGGCGGATTGCGTTTTTTATGGTCCCCGAGTTCAAACCGCTACTTGCGGTAGTGATACTTTCGGGCATTTGTTTAGGCGGCGAGGTCGGTTTTTTGGTAGGTGCTATGACGGCGTTTGTGTCCAACTTCTTTTTCGGGCAAGGCACATGGACGCAGTGGCAGATGTTCGCACTTGGAATTATCGGCTTTTTAGCAGGAGTGCTTTTTCAAAAAGGCATTTTAAAGAAAACAAAACTCACGATTTCCGCCTTCGGATTTTTCTCGGCACTCGTAATATATGGCGGAATAATGAACCCCGCGTCAGTTTTTATGGTCACGGCAAACCCGACGAAAGCTATGATTTATTCCTCATTTTTAATGGGACTTCCCATTGATATGGTTCACGCCCTTTCGACAAGCTTTTTCCTTTGGTTTTTATCCGAGCCGTTTATCGAAAAAATTGAGCGTATTAAAACAAAATACGGAATTTTAAAATAGAGCAGGGAAAATAAAAAATCCGTATTTCGTAGGAAATACGGCGGAATTTCATTATTAAGAGCTTTTGCACCTTTTGGACTATTAAATTTAAGTATTTACAATTTAGAATTTTTATGTTAAAATAAAACGGTTGTTATGTTATTATATGGGAGGAAATGAAGTTGAAAAAAAGAATTTTAGGCTTGGTATTGGTTTTATTTGCACTAATTGCTTTAAACATTATGCCTGTTCATGCGGCGTCAAGCGGCACTTGCGGTGATAATTTAACTTGGGCGCTTAATGATAGCGGTACGCTTACCATAAGCGGTACGGGTGAGATGAGGAATTATTCGTCATCTTCGTCTGCACCTTGGTACAGTTCGCGGTCATCAATAAGAACCGTTGTTATCCAAAATGGCGTAACAAGCATAGGAAGTAATGCGTTTTCCGGTTGCAGCAGACTGACCGGTATCACCATCCCCGACAGCGTAACAAGCATAGGCGAACGTGCGTTTGAGGGTTGCTACAGCCTAACCACAATCACCATCCCCGACAGCGTAACAAGCATAGGCGATAGTGCGTTTTCCTATTGCAGCAGCCTTACCAGCATAACAATTCCAGATAGCGTAACAAGCATAGGTAATTGGGCGTTTTCCTATTGCAGCAGCCTGACCTCAATCACAATCGGAAACGGCGTAACAAGCATAGGGGCTTATGCGTTTGAGGGTTGCTACAGCCTAACCACAATCACCATCCCCGACAGCGTAACAAGCATAGGAAGTAATGCGTTTTCCGGTACAGCATGGTACAATAATCAGCCCGACGGATTAGTATATGCCGGTAAGGTTGCATATAAGTATAAGTATAAAGGAACTATGCCAGAAAACACAAAAATAGTGCTGCAAGACGGCACAAAAGGTATTGCAGGGGATGCGTTTTACAATTGCAGCAGCCTTACTTCAATCACGATCCCCAATAGCGTAACAAGCATAGGTGATTGGGCGTTTTCCGGTTGCAGCAGCCTGACCGGTATTACCATCCCTGACAGCGTAACAAGCATAGGTCGGTATGCATTTGCCCAGTGCGGCAGCCTGACCGGTATCACCATTCCAAACGGCGTCACAAGCATAGGCGGTTCTGCGTTTTCCTGGTGCGACAGCCTGACCGGTATTACTATCCCTGACAGCGTCATAAGCATAGGCGGTTCTGCGTTTTCCTATTGCCGCAGCCTGACCTCAATTACCATCCCCGACAGCGTCACAAGCATAGGTTATGAAGCGTTTTTCAATTGCAGCAGCCTGACCAGCATAACAATTCCAGATAGCGTAACAAGCATAGGCGATTATGCGTTTTACAATTGCAGCAGTTTAACCAATATCACCATCCCCGACAGCGTAACAAGCATAGTAAGTAATGCGTTTTACAATTGCAGCAGCCTGACAACAATAAATGTTTCTGAAAATAATCAGAACTATTCATCACAAGGCGGTGTATTGTTTAATAAATATAAAACAACTATTATTTGTTACCCTTCAGGGAAAAGCGGATCATCTTTTACTATCCCAAACGGCGTAACAAGCATAGGTGGGGGTGCATTTTACGATTGCGAAAGCCTGACCTCAATTACCATCCCCGACAGCGTGACAAGCATAGGTTATGAAGCGTTTGGGGGTTGCTGTAGCCTAACCACAATCACCATCCCCGACAGCGTGACAAGCATAGGCGAACGTGCGTTTGAGGGTTGCTACAGCCTAACCACAATCACCATCCCCGACAGCGTAACAAGCATAGGGACTTATGCGTTTGAGTATTGTAGCAGCCTGACAAGTATCACCATCCCCGACAGCGTAACAAGCATAGGCGAAGGTGCATTTTACCGTTGCCACAGCCTGACCGGTATCACCATCCCCGACAGCGTAACAAGCATAGGAAGTAATGCGTTTTCCTATTGCCGCAGCCTGACCAGTATCACAATACCTGACAGCGTAACAAGCATAGGCGAACGTGCGTTTGAGGGTTGCTACAGCCTAACCACAATCACCATCCCCGACAGCGTAACAAGCATAGG
>JAFZMQ010000006.1 GCA_017551095.1 Clostridia bacterium
GTAACAACCCCTGCAACCCATACAGCAGAGGGTGTTAAGACCTACACATGTACAGTATGCGGGGCTACAAAGACAGAGCCTATTGCAAAATTAACAGGTCATACATTCGGTGAGTGGACAAAGGTTGACGATACCAACCATAAGAGAACATGTGAATGTGGTGAAGAAGAAACAGAAGCACACACATGGGACGAAGGAGTAGTAACAACAGAGCCTACTACTACAAGCGAAGGTGTTAAGACTTACACATGTACAGTATGCGGAGCTACAAAGACAGAAACTATTGAAAAATTGCCAAGCGTACATACACACTCATTCGGTGACTGGACTAAGGTTGATGATACTAACCATAAGAGAGTATGTGCATGTGGTGAAGAAGAAACAGAAGCACACGCATGGGACGAAGGAGTAGTAACAACAGAGCCTACTACTACAAGCGAAGGCGTTAAGACATACACATGTACAGTATGTGGAGCTACAAAGACAGAAGCTATTCCTAAAATAATACTATATGGTGATATAAACGGTGATGGAAAGGTTAATCGTTCCGACCTTGTAAGATTGACAAAGTATTTTGCAGGATACGATGTGCAGATAGATGAAACAGCATCTGATGTAACCGGTGATGGAAAGGTTAATCGTTCCGATCTTGTAAGATTGACTAAGTATTTTGCAGGATATGATGTTGAACTAGGAAAAAAATAAGATAAGGAAAAAGTCATTACAAAAGCCTCCCGTATGTAAAGGGAGGAAAACGGCATAGTGGTGGAGGGATTGTGAAGTAACAAAAATTACAATCCTTCAATCACACTTCGTGACAGCTCCAAAGACAACAAGGAGTCAAAGAATAAAAAAACGGCAGGTCAAAGACCTGCCGTTTTTAATATTTGGAGCGGAAGACGAGATTCGAACTCGCGACGTTCACCTTGGCAAGGTGACGCTCTACCACTGAGCCACTCCCGCATGGTAAGGATATAATACCACACAAAAAAATTTTTGTCAATACCTTTTTTTGCTTGAAAAAAAACAGGTTATAGTGTAAAATGTAAAAGTAACCACAAAGGAAAAGGAAAAAGGACAATGAAACCTGTTTTAAGTTCGGTATTCGATTTTTTTGAAAACACTGTATCAGCAAAAAGGCACATAGCAAAAATTGAGCTTTCAAAGCAGCATAAAACTATGCGGCTTGTTTTGTGTGAGCAAATTACAGAACAAGAGGCGGAATTTATAAAAAGCACTCTTTTAGATAAAATGCATTTAAAATATGTCGAAATCGCAAAGGAAGAAACGGCAAAAGACAACGCTCCAAAACCTGTTATGTCGGTCATTCAAAAATCGGAAGAAAACCCGCAGGAAACGGAAAAAGTGCCGACAAAAACCCTTTTAAAAACAGCCGAAACAGGCGGTGTGATTATCGGTCAGGAGGTGCAGTCGGGGCTTATGCCCATTTCGGAGATAACCGAAAATTCAGGCACAGCTTCCTTTTCGGGTACGGTATTTGAAACCGATTTCAGAAATATAAAACGCAAAAAAGACGGCAAGGAAATGTGGCTTGTCACCCTTGATGTGACCGATTTTGAGGATTCGATTACGGTAAAAATGTTCGTAACCGAACATGAAAAATTCGAAAAAATACAAAAAGCCTTTTCAAAAGTCAACAAAAATGTGGAAAAAATGGGGCTTAAAGCAGGAACAAGGGTTGTAATCCGCGGCACAGTAAAATATGACGATTTTGCACGGGAAACTGTTGTGAATGCACGGGATATATGCTATGCGAAAGAGGAAACACCGAAACAGGACAATGCCGAAGTAAAGCGTGTTGAGCTTCATCTGCACACGCAAATGTCGCAGATGGACGCCGTGTCCTCAGCGTCGAGCCTTATAGAAAGGGCGGTTTCCTGGGGGCATAAGGCGATTGCCATAACAGACCACGGCGTTGTTCAGGCATATCCCGACGCATTAAAGGCGTCGGATGATAACCAAAAAATCAAGATAATCTACGGCGTTGAGGGGTATATGGTTGACGATACGGCAAAAATAACCGATGGTGTGGGAAAGCTGACGGATAGATTTGTGGTTTTTGATTTGGAAACGACGGGACTTTCGTCGGAAAGTGATAAAATAACCGAAATCGGTGCGGTGAAAATCGAGAACGGAAAAATAACCGACAGATTTTCAACCTTTGTAAATCCGCAAAGACCGATTCCGAAAAAGATAGTGGAACTAACCTCAATAACCGACGAAATGGTGGCAGACGCACCGAAAATAGAGGAGATTCTGCCCGAATTTTTGGATTTTTGCAAAGGCTCAATCCTTGTGGCACATAACGCAGGTTTTGATACAAGCTTTGTCAAAAAAGCCGTAGCCGACTGCGGTTTGGAATACGGGTTTACATATCTCGATACGCTCATACTTGCAAGGGCGTTATATCCCGAGCTTGGAAATCACCGGCTTTCAACCCTTAACAAGCATTTGGGCGTTCCGCTGTTGCATCATCACAGGGCGGTTGACGACGCAAAAGCGACGGCGGATATATTTTTAAAAATGCTTGAAGAGCTTGAAAAGCAGGGCGTTTCCGACATATCGGAGCTAAATCAAAAATTTGATGTACGGGAAACGGCAAAGCGTAATCAGGCAAGGCACATAATCCTACTTGCTAAAAATATGAAAGGAATACGTAATCTCTATGAGATGGTATCCGATTCGCATTTAAAATATTTTTACAGAACACCGAGAATTCCCAAAAGCCTGATAGCAGAAAAGCGTGAGGGGATAATAGTCGGCTCTGCCTGTGAGGCAGGAGAGCTTTTCCGTGCGGTAGCAGAGGGAAAATCGGGGCAGGAAATTGACAGAATAGCTGAATTTTACGACTATTTTGAAATACAGCCGATAGGCAATAATGCGTATATGAAATCGTCGGACGATTTTCCGGATATTACAAGTGACGAGGACTTGCAAAATCTTGTAAAACGCATAGTAGAGCTTGGCGAAAAACACAAAAAACCCGTTGCTGCAACTTGCGATGTGCATTTTTTAGACCCCGAGGGTGCGGATTACAGAAAGATTTTAATGCACTACAAGGGTTTTTCCGATGCGGATAATCAGGCACCGTTATATTTCAGGACAACAGAGGAAATGCTGAAAGAATTTGAATTTTTGGGCGAAGAAAAGGCGTATGAAGTAGTTGTCACAAATACCAACAAAATCGCAGACGCCATAGAAAATGTCCGCCCGATACCGACAACAAAGTGCCCACCTGAGATTGACGGAGCAAAGGAAGACATAATAAACTCATCAATGCAAAAAGCGGAGGAAATATACGGAAATCCGCTGCCTATACCCGTTAAGGAACGCCTTGACAAAGAGCTTGATTCAATCATAGGCAACGGCTTTGCCGTTATGTATAAGATAGCCCGTGAGCTTGTGTTAAAGTCCAACCGTGACGGCTATCTTGTCGGCTCACGAGGCTCTGTCGGCTCATCATTTGTTGCGTATCTTTCGGGCATAACCGAGGTAAATTCGCTTCCCGCACACTACATTTGCCCGAATTGCAAGAATTTTGAGCTTGTCGGAAGTGAAATAGGTGCATCAGGCTGTGACCTTCCTGATAAACTATGCCCTAAATGCAACACGCCTTACAAAAAGGACGGGCACGATATACCGTTTGAGACATTTTTGGGCTTTAAAGGCGATAAAGCACCCGATATTGACCTCAATTTTTCGGGTGAATATCAGCCGTACATACATAAATATACCGAAGAACTGTTTGGCGAGGGATTTGTTTTCCGTGCAGGTACGATAGGCACGGTTGCAAAAAAGACGGCACTCGGCTATGCGAGAAAATATGCAGAGGAAAAGGGAATATTTATAAGAAATGCAGAACTAAAACGCTTAGCAACAGGCTGTGTCGGCGTAAAACGCACATCGGGGCAGCACCCGGGCGGTATTATTGTAGTGCCTCACGCAAATAATATCCACGAATTTTGCCCCATTCAGCACCCTGCCGATGATGTAAATTCCAACATAATTACGACGCATTTTGACTATCACGCAATAGACCAAAATCTTCTAAAACTTGACGAGCTCGGGCATGATGACCCGACAGTTATAAGAATGCTGGAAGATTTGACGGGTGTCAATGCCAGAAGTATTCCTCTTGCCGAGGAAAAGACAATGAGCTTATTTTTATCAAACTCCGCCCTTAACATAAAGGATGGATATGACATAGGAACAAAGCTCGGAACATATGCCGTGCCTGAATTCGGCACAAAATTTGTGCGTCAGATGCTGACAGATACAAAACCGACCACCTTTTCCGAGCTTGTGCGTATTTCGGGACTTTCACACGGGACAGATGTGTGGCTCGGGAATGCAGAGGAGCTTATCCGCGATAAATTCTGCGACCTGTCACACGCAATCTGTGCAAGAGATGATATTATGATTTACCTTATTTCCCACGGCGTTGAGGCAGGACACGCATTTCGCATAATGGAAAATGTGCGAAAGGGCAAGGGTTTAAAACCCGAAGATGAGGAGGCTATGAAAAAGGCGGGTATTCCCGATTGGTATATGACCTCCTGCAAAAAAATCAAGTATATGTTCCCGAAAGCACACGCAGTTGCGTATGTTATGATGGCTTTCAGAATCGCGTATTTTAAGGTTTATTATCCAAAGGAATTTTACATAGCATATTTTTCGGTACGTGCAGATGACTTTGACGCAGCTACTATGACGGGTGGAATTGAGGTTGCGAAAAAGGCGCTTGAAGAGATAAATATGCGGAAGAATAACGGAACATCAACGCAAAAGGACGAGAATATGATAACAATTCTTGAAGTCTGCATAGAAATGTACGCCCGTGGAGTTGGATTTACGCCGATTGATATTTATAAGTCGGACGCAACCAAGTTTTTGCCAACAGATGACGGAATTTTGCCGCCGCTTAACGCATTTTCGGGCATGGGCGACAATGCGGCAAAATCAATAGTTGAGGCAAGAAAAAACGGGGAATTTACAACAGTTGAGGATTTCAGGTCAAGAACAACGGTTACAAAAACGATAATTGAAATGCTTAAAGATGCCGGATGCTTGTGTCTTCCCGAAACAGACCAGATGTCATTATTCGATTAAAAAAACGGTAACACCAAAGTGTTACCGTTTTTTGTTATCTGGTTACAGTTATCACTCTTATATTGCCGCCTGCCGTATCGGAATACAGGGTGACTGACGGGGAAAGCATTTTTTCAAGCTCATCTGTCGTGATTGACTTGTATTTGGAAACATCTGTTATATCTATTATCTGGACCTTGTCCGAAAGGCTGTAAACAGTACTGCCTATTGATATTCGTCCGCCGTCTATTGCTGTTATGTTGCCTGACGATACAATTTTTCTTATTGGTAGAATTTTTGTTATTTCTCCGTTTTCAACACGGAAGCTGACAGCATCGCCTACCATAACAGCAGAATTTACAGAGGAACTGTAACTTGCATAAACGCCGTTTGAGAAAACCTTGTAACCTACTTTTTCGTCACCGGCTTTTATAAATCCCGTAACGATGCCGAAATTGTCGGTATTTTCAAACCCTTCAACATATAAAATCGCTATATCGCCAAAGGCGTTACCGGAAATTGCAGTTATCAGCTGACCTTGCAACAGCTTTGTCGCGGTAAGACTGTCAAAACTTAAAAGCTCACAGGTTGCCGTATCGGCGTTTTTGCTTGATGTACGCTGAATGATTACAGCGTCCTTTAATACATATTTTCCGTTTATTGTGCGATTTTGGCGGTCTATTTTGCCTTCATATTCATCTGCTGAGTTAAAGGCAACCTTTTGCAAATTGGCAGCACCGTTTTTATAGTTTATTGAAACAAAACTGCCGACAATGTCCTTATAAAGTTTGTTTGTAACTATTGTATGCTCCTCACCGTCCGTCATAAATAGAGTTGCGGTAAATTCGGTATTACCCTTATTTTCGCCTTCTGTCGCAGTACGGGCTTCACTTTTTAATACCACTCCATAAGAGGAATAATCAAAGCCTGAGGCATTATCGGTAACAAATGCAATTTTATCATTTTTGCCTAAAAGAAGGGTGATTCTGTCGCCTATATTGAAGGCGGTTGCAGAGGCGTTTAATCTGTCTGTTGCTGCACTGTAACCTATTTCATAGGTCTTTCCGCCGACAGAAACGCTTTCAACATATGCTTTGCTGGGATATGCCGAATAATATGTGCCTGTCACCTTTTTTGCATAAACGTCCATAACATTTGTTTTCGTGTTGTAATATACTACATCTCCTGCCTTTATGTCCGAAAGAGTTGCAGCTTCACCGTTTCTGTAAACGGTGAGATTTGCAGACTTAATGAGGATATTCCCTATATAGCTATCCGAGCCATTATAATCCTTTGATGCTAAAATCGGGGAGATGCTGTCAGAGCTGCCGATAACGGCAATATTCCAAAGTCCGTAGCTGTTTCCGTAAAATGTGATGTCAATGCCGTTTGTTATACGCTCTCTTGCCGCCGCCAAAGTGAGCTTATCTGCTCCGAAATAAACGGTAAAGTTTTCGTCGGCATTATATGAGCTTTTAAACCCGTCAGTTGTCGTATATTCTATTGTGTTGCCTGTTAGCTTATTTACAGAGCCCGAAACGGAGGCAAGATTGTCATCTGCCGTATATTCACGGACGGTTGTAAGATATCCCTTTTTGTCGATTACGGCAAAGTTATATATATCTCCCGAATGTACCGGAAGCTGTGTGCGTTTTAAGTAGCTTGAAGCGTTGTTCTGCTTTAAGTTGCCCGAAAGGATTGTAACACTTTCGCTGTCCGAATTATTGCTGAGTACAAGCGAATCTTTTAAAACGGTATAACCCGTTGTTTCGAGGTAGGTATCGGCAGATAAAGACGCAGACGGCTTTGCAAAAATTGCCCTGTCCACCAAAACTGCGGCAGTGCGGCGTGTTACAGGTGTATCAGCCGATAAATCCAGACCGGAAAAAAGCCCCAAAGAATTGGCAGCCGACATATAATTGTCGGGCCAGAAATAGCCGACTTCGTCCTCGTTATATCCGAGTGTACGCAGAAGAATGGTTACTGCTTCTGAAACGGTTATGGTGTTATCGGGACGGAAACTTCCGTCTGCATAGCCGGAAAGAATATCGCGGTTTACCGCATATCTTATATAGTGCGTGTGCCAACTTGCTATATCTACATCAAAAAATCCGGTAAGTCCCGCACTCGATTTTGCCTCCGTCTCCTTATCCATCATACATACGACGATTTTTGTAAATTCTGCCCGTGTAATCGTATTATCGGGGCGGAAGGAGCCGTCCTCATAGCCCGACAGTATGCCGAGGTCTTGAAGCCGCAGGGCAGAAACCGCATAGCTGTCACTTGATGAAACATCAGAATATGAGGCGTTTACCGCTGTCATAAAGCCTGATGAAATTGCAAAAACAATTATTAGGGATAAAAGTTTTTTCATATTTGGTAATTCCTTTCTTAGCACAAAGTAGGTTTATTCTGAACGAAGAGCGTCGATAGGATGAAGTTTTGCTGCCTTTTTAGCAGGTGCGATACCGAAGAAAACACCGATAAAAAGAGAAAATCCGAAAGCAAGTAAAATCATATTAAACTGTGCGACAAATTGTATGTTTATCAGTTTGCAGACGATACTTCCCAAAATAAACCCGACAAAAATGCCGACGATACCGCCCATTGAGCTTAAAATTGCCGATTCTACAAGAAATTGCAGAAGTATATCGGTAGTTCTTGCTCCTATCGCCTTTCTTATGCCGATTTCGCGTGTTCGCTCACTTACAGAAACGGTCATTATATTCATAATTCCGATTCCGCCGACGATAAGAGAAATTGCGGCAATACCCGCAAGCATAGCGGTAAGAGTTCCCATAATTTCGTTTATGGTATCCAGCATTTCCGCAACGCTTAAAACGCTGAAGCCGCTGTCCGTGCCGAGTTTTTTCGTGATATAAGCCTTTATTTCGGAAACGGCAATATCTACCACATCTTCGCTTTTTGCGTTAAAGTAAAAGGTTGTTATATTTTTGTTTTTCAAAAATCGCATAGCGGTAGTATAAGGTACTGTAACGGCGTTGTCGCTTGACGATTCGGAGGAATCACCAAGCTCTTTATATGTGCCGATTATTTTAAAGGGTGTGCCGTTTAATTTTACCGTTTGTCCTAAGGGACTTGCACCGCCAAAATATTCCTTTACGATATACGAGCCGACAATGCAGACATAGGAGCGGTTTTTTACATCAAATTCGGAAATAAACCGACCTGTTTCAACATTGGTATCCTTAATCTCGGCGTAGGATGCGTCATATGCCGAAAACATAGAAGTCGTATTTTCATTTCCGCACTTCAAAAGCACCGAGCTTGAAATAGCAGGGGACATAGCTTCAACTAAGTCTTCATTTTCTTCAAGAAATTTTTGCATATCGGAAAGGCTTATCGTTCTTGTAGAACCGCCCCAACCGCCACGGGACATAGAAACAGTTATATTCTTTGTGCCCAAAGAGGAAAGGGAGTCGGTTATAGACGAGGTTGCACCGTTACCTATGCCCGTCAGAATGATTACCGAGGCAACGCCTATGATAATGCCGAGCATTGTAAGAGCGGAACGCCCTTTGTTGCCGAGAATACTCTTTACCGACATTTTAAAGGACTGCGACAGCTTGGAAAGATTCATATGCCGTCACCTCCTGTACCGTCAAAATCGGCAGTTTTGCCGTTTTCGTTATCGCCTATATCGGAGGCTTTTACATTTGAAGATTCCGCCATATCCTCGGAATTATCAATATCACTTGTAATCTTGCCGTCACGGATTGTTATAATCCGCTCCGCCTGTTTTGCAATATTTAAGTCATGCGTTATTATAACTATCGTGTTGCCGTCTTTATGCAGGTCATGAATCATTTGCATTATTTCTGCACCCGATTTTGAGTCAAGAGCACCCGTTGGCTCATCGGCTAAAATCAGCGATGGATTTCCGCATAAGGCGCGGGCAACAGAAACCCTTTGCTGCTGACCGCCCGAAAGCTCGGTAGGCTTGTGCATAGCCTTGTCGGCAAGTCCTACCTTTTTAAGAGCCGCCATTGCCATTTCCTGCCGTTTTGCAGCGGGTATGCCTCGGTAAATTAAGGGAAGCTCAACATTTTCAAGAGCGGACAGTTTTGCTAAAAGATTGTATTGCTGAAATATAAATCCTATCTTTTTGTTTCGTAAATCAGCCAACTGATTATCGGTCATTTCACTTGCGTCAATGCCGTCAATCTCATATTTTCCGCCCGTTGCGACATCAAGACAACCGATAATATTCATAAGTGTGGATTTTCCTGAGCCTGACGGACCTATGACCGAAACAAATTCATGCGGTTTTATGTGAAGGCTCACGCCGTCTAAGGCACGGACTTCGTTTTCGCCCATTTTATATATCTTTGTAATATCTTCTAATTTAATCATGAGGCTACCTCATACCGCCCATACCGCTTGGCGGTCCGCCCATACTGCCGCTGGGACGGCTGCCCATGCCGCCTCCCATTCCGCCGCTCATGCCGCCGCCCATCATAAATGAGTTGTTTGATGTG
This sequence comes from Clostridia bacterium, assembly GCA_017551095.1. GTDB lineage: Bacteria > Bacillota > Clostridia > UBA1381 > UBA1381 > UBA1738. The sequence goes on from JAFZMQ010000006.1 coordinate 9,609, forward strand.
GAAACGGTATTCTGACGGTAGATTTCCTGACCTTCGGAAAGTCCTGACAATACTTCGGTATAATCTTCATTTGATATTCCTGTTTCTATTTCGACTGCCCTGTATCCGTCAGGAGCTTCGGGCATAAAGCTTGGGATACTGCCGCTTTTTGAGGTATTTCCGCTATTTTTTGGCATATCCTTGCCGCTTGGCATTTCCGGCATATCCTTATCACTCGGCATATCCGGCATTTTCGGCATATTCTTGCTGTTTTTCTGCGGTTTTTCGGATTGCGAGGATGTTTTTTTATCGTCCTTTACAAATACAAAACTCTTCTTTCCAACGGTTTTTATATCTTCTGTGGGAATTACGAGTACATTTTCCGCCGATGCGGTTATGACACTTGCATCAATATTCATACTCGGACGTAAGTTTCCGGGCTCGTCAATAACAACCTCGGCCGAATATGTTGTAACACCGTTTTGTGCCGTTCCCTCAACCGATATGGTTGTAATATATCCCGAAAAAGTTTCATCAGGAAGAGCGTCGCAGGTAATTGATACCGGCTGACCTTCCGAAACCTTGCTTATATCAAGCTCGTCAATGGAAAGCTCAAATTTGAGCTTGGAAATATCGGCAACAACCATCATAACCGTCTGTACGGTTGATTTGTCTATGGTGTCACCAGCTTTTGATTTTTTAGTTATAACAGTACCGCTTATCGGGGAGGTTATGTTGTAATCTTCAAGGTCTTTCTCTGTCTGACGCATTGAAAGTGCCGCACTTTTATATGAAATAGTACTGTCGGTAATCTTGTCAGCCACCGAATCGCTTGTAAGCGTTGCGATAACTGTGCCTTTTGTCACATAATCGCCGTTGGCATAATATACATTTGACACAGTTCCGTCAGTTTCGGCATAGATTGCAGATGATGCGAGATTCTCAACAGTTCCGCCACCGGAGCTGATATTTGCACCTACGGCACCGCCCACAGTCATTCCTGCATAGAAAGCCCCCGGGTTTTTAAACTGTACGGTGACATTGTATAAAGATGTTCCGCCGCTTCCCGAATTTCCCGCGGAGGAAACATGTGTAACAGTTCCCGTTACCGAGCTCATATGTTTAGAGCTTGTAATTGTTGCCGAGTCACCGACATGAATTGATGAAACCTGTGCAGATGTAAAGGGCAGAACAACCTCCAAATTATCGGCGTCGGACACATCGGCAATTTTTGTGCCGTTTTTAATATCCTGACCTGCTTTCAGGGAAAGCCCCGATATTGTGCCATTGTTCTTCGCTTTAATATATAATTTATCCCGTTCTTCAAGAGCGTTTTGGTAGTTGTTTTCGCTTTGCTCCAATGCAAGACGCTGCCTTTCAACAGTCAAATCACTGCTTGATGTATCAAATCCGTAGAGCAGGTCGCCTTCATTTACGCTATCGCCAACATCAAACGGGCAGTAAACTATGTCGCCGCTGACTTTTGGGATTATCTCAAATCTCTCGTATGGCTCGACTGCCGCACTGCCTGTTATTGTCAACTGAATATCGCCGTATGTAACAACATCTGTTTCGCGGATGGCGACGGAGGAGGAGTTTTTCTTTTTTGCGGATATTGCAATAATACCGATTAAAACTGCCAAAATTACAGCCCAAATTATAAAATTCCGTTTTGTAGGCTTAAAAAACCCCGAAATATTTTCCTTTGAAAAAAATGTTTTTGCTCTTTTCAAAAAAGCACCTCCCGACAAGTTGTTTTTTGTATTCTACCATAAAATTGTTTTTTTGATATGTATAATGTGTAAATAATTTGTTAACAAAACTATTTGAGCCGCAAAATTACCGTTTTGCAAAGCAGACCGGTTATTCCGCCGACTATAAGCCCAGAGAGCACTAAAACGGGGAAATAGTAAAATGCGGAAAATGAACCGAGCATAACCGATGCAGCAAGGATTTGACCTAAATTATGGAATATGCCTCCTGCCATACTTGTCCCGATTATGCTAAGACCAAGCTTTAATGCCAAAATCATGGCAAAAAAGCTTATAATACCACCCGAAAATGAGTAAAAGAAGCTGTTAATTCCGGAAAATAAAAGGGAACACACCAAAACCTTTACAATCAGTATAAAAAATGCGTCGCTTTTATTCATTTTTAAGAGTGCAAACAGTATGACAATATTTGAAATACCGAGCTTTACCCCGGGGATTGCGACAGGAAGCGGAAAAAGGCTTTCGATATAGCCGAAAACCACCGCAAGAGCCGATAAAATTGCTATGTAGGTAATTCTTGCCGCTTTCATTATTTCACCACCGTATCAATTTCGGATTTTTTCGTAATTTCTATAACTACTCTGTTAGGCAGACATATTATTTTTCTTGATGAGTCGCTCACTTTGCCCTGATGCATACATAGCTTATCGGGGCATGATGCGTATTTCATATACACACTGCCATTTTCAATTACGGCAATATTTGTATTGTTTATTGGAATTTCGCAGTTTTGGGAAAGCGGCATTTCGGCAAAAATCTTGCCGTCAACCGTGATTTTTACTGTATTTCCGCCTTTTGCGGTATTTTTGATAACTGGAAAAGATACCGCCAAAACCAGCAGTACTAAAAAGATAAAAATAAAATCGTTCTTTTTCACGGCAGTCCCTTTCAAGTTCACAATTTTTTTACAATCAGTTCATAAGGGTGACACAATAGTATGCTATTATGTACCTGTAAGTATGAAACTTACAAAATACCTTCCCCTTAATATTCTTTAACGGAAAAAGTTGCGTACGCACAAACGCAGCTTTTTCTTTTATATAACAGTATTATAATAGTATTTTTTTGAAAATGCAACATAATAAAGGCATATTGACATAAAATGATAGATGTTATATAATATAAAAGATTATGAGAAGCAGAGGTAAAAGCAATTGAAGCATAGAAGGGTAAAGAAGAAAACAAAGTTTTCACTGAAAAAACGACTTGCCGTTTTCGGCATTTCTTTAACGGTCTTAGTAATAGCCTTTGTGGCGGTTATGAGCTTTGGAGGTCTTTTCTTGACCTATGACGACACGGAGGACACCGAAAATATTGCCGAAGTGGATAAGGAAACGGGCAAGATAAATATTTTGGTTATAGGTCTGGATAATGACGGCACGAGAACCGATACAATAATGGTTGCAACATATGACTTGGACAATGATGCTGTTAATATACTGTCAATACCAAGGGATACAAGAATGTATGTAGGGGGCAGGTATCAGAAGATAAACTGTGCATATGCAATCAGAAAAGACGGGAAAATGAAGGGTGTTGACGGTACAATAGAAGCTGTTTCGCGGCTTACGGCGATACCGATAAACTATTATGTGGAATTTACCTTTGAGACGTTCAGGGAGATGATTGATGCTCTCGGCGGTGTCGATTACGATGTGCCGCAGAATATGAACTATGACGACCCTGCTCAAAATTTGCATATCCATCTTACAAAGGGGTATCAGCACCTGGACGGTGATAAAGCGGAACAGCTTGTGCGGTTCAGAAAATATCCGCAGGGAGATATTGACAGAGTAAAGGTTCAGCAAAGTTTTATAAAAGAACTTGCAAAGCAGAAATTAAATGCCTCGGTTATAGCAAAAATGCCCGACATTTTTAAGGTTTTGCAAAAGAATGTCAAAACAAATTTTAAGCCTTCCGATGTTACAAAATATGCCGTGAATGTAATGGATTTATCAAGCGATAATATACACGCTTATTCGCTCCCGGGAACTGCGGACAGTGAAAGCTACGGTGCATCATTCTGGATTCCCGATATGGAGGAAACGAAAAAGCTTGTTGAGGAAACATTTGGCTATGATGCAACAAAGGCGACAATTCATTCTGCTGACGGAAAGAGCATATCAAAAGATGTTAAGGTCGTAAAGCCGACGGAAGAGCCGGTAAAGGAAGAGGAAAAAACGGCAGTGGAAACTAAGCCGCAGCAGACTAAAAATACGGCAACAGAGAAAAAAGAAACTACCCAAAAAGCAACAGATAATACCAAAAAGGAAGCGACAGCAGAAAAAGAAACCACTAAGGAAACTACGAAAGATACTACGGAAAAAGGTGAGACTGAGACTGCGGAAAAACCAAATAATTCTTCCGAAATAGTAAGACCAAGTGCAAATCCCACCAAAGAATAGGAGAAAATAAAGTGAAAAGAGCAAGGCCTAAGAATAAACCAAAGTCTTTAAAAAGGGAAAAAAAGGCGATTGAGCCGCAGATAATCGACGCCGTTTCAGCTGAGCAGAATGCATCGCAAGAGCCGTATGACAGCATCATAGACGAGATTCAAAGGGAAAGACGGGGAAAAACACCCGTCCAAAAGCCGAAAAAAGAGATAAGTTTTAAAAAGGTATTTACAGTAATTCTTGTATTTTTGCTGTTATTTATCATCTTGGCGATGGGAACAAACCTGTTTAGTGATGATGATATTTTAGCACCGCTTGAAGACGGAAAGGTTAATGTGCTTTTACTCGGCGTTGACGAATCGGGACTTCGCACCGATGCGATTATGGTAGCATCTTATGATGTTAATGAGGGCAAGATAAATCTTTTGTCTGTACCGAGAGATACTAAGGTATATGTCACCAATAAAAAAGCGACTAAAAAGATAAATGCAGTTCACGCAATAACGGCAGAAGACGACAACAAAAAAATCCTGGGCGTTCAGGCGACGGCGGAGGCTGTAACCCAGCTCACAGGTATTCCGATAAACTATTATATTGAGTTTTCCTTCCTCTCGATAGACCATCTTTTTGATAGTCTCGGCGGCGTAGAATATGATGTTCCTGATGTTGAGGGAAAGGGACGGGGTATGAATTATGATGACCCGTATCAGAATTTACATATCCACTTGTCACCCGGTATGCAAACGCTTTCGGGAAATCAGGTACAGCAGTTTTTGCGGTACAGAAAGAGCAATTATGGGGTAGGTACGGGCAGCGATACCGACCGTGTAAAAAGGCAGCAGGAGTTTGTAAGGGCGGTAATTGACCAGAAGTTAAATCTTGGGCTTTTAACAAAACTTCCGAGCATATATGCACAGCTATCCAAAGAAATTAAGACTAATATTTCTACGGGTGATATTACAAAATACATACGCTATTTAAAGAAAATTTCCGGGGATAATATTAAAAGTTATAGCTTAGCAGGTGAAAATAAAACTGTTGGCGGGGCATCATATTTTGTATGCGATTTAGCGGCGACAAAGGTACTTATAAGCGAAAATTTCGGCATAGATGAAGAGGTAACCGATAAAATCACGCTGTCGGGCAAAAACCCGCAAACACCGCTTAAAGCAGGGAATATGACAAAAGCGGCAGCCGATTATTACGAAACGCCAAAGGAATCACCAAAGGAGCAGCCAAAGGAAGAACCAAAAGTTGAGGAAAAAAAGCCTGAGCCGAAGGAACCACAAGCACCTCCCGTCGAGCCTAACAAAACGCCTTTGGAGGAAATCTACAATCTTGACGAATAATAAAAATATTTGTAAAAACTATTGCATTTTCCAAAATATGTGGTATAATAAGTATGCTAATAGATGTTTTCTCAGAGTGGGCAGACGCCCACTCTTTGATTTTGAGAGGTGATTTTTTTGGCGGGAGATGCAGTAAACCTTGCCTTTGAAACGGGCGACGCTATTGCGGAAAAGATGGGCGTAAGCGTTATAGACGCAGAGTTTAAAAAGGAAGCAGGAAAGCAGTATTTGAGGGTTTTTATCGATAAAGACGGCGGAGTCGGCATTGACGATTGCGAGGCTTTTTCAAAGGCTTTCGAGGCTGAATTTGACAAGCTCGACCCGATACAAACGGAATATACGCTTGAAGTATCCTCACCCGGATTAGAAAGAAAACTTAAAACCAAGCGTGAATTTGACTATTTTAAGGGGAGAGAAGTTGATGTGAAACTCTTTGCCGAAAAGGACGGACTCAAAGAGTTTTGCGGTATTCTTTCAGATTTTGACGGGAAAGCGGCAAAAATAGATTACTTAGGCAAAATAATTTCAGTAAATATAAAAGAAGCGGCATATATAAAGCTGCATTTTGAATTTTAGAAAGGTTGGATAGAAAAATGAATGAAGAACTTTTAAGTGCTCTTTCCGATTTGTGCAAGGAAAAGGGCATAGACACAGCAGTTATTTTGGAGGCTTTGGAGGCGGCATTGGTTGCGGCTTACAAGAAAAATTTTGCGTCTGCACAAAATGTATGTGCCGAAGTTGACAGCAAAACGGGCAAAATAAGCGTATATGCACAGAAAACAGTTGCCGAGGAGGTAACGGACGCACAACTTGAAATTTCATTAAAGGACGCACGGAAAATCAACAAAAAGTATGAGCTTGGCGATATAGTAAATATTGAGGTAACTCCCTCAAATTTCGGAAGAATTGCAGCAATGACCGCAAAGCAGGTTATAACACAGAGAATAAGAGAAGCAGAACGCGGAAATATTTTCAGTGAGTATACACAGAAAGAAAATGATGTTTTAACGGGTAAAATCGACCGTATGGAGCGTGGCAATATTTTTGTGGATATTGGCAAAGTCGAGGCAATTTTGCCTGAAAAAGAGCAGGTTGATACAGAGTATTATGAGGTAGGAAGACCGATAAAATGCTATGTGAGCGAGGTTAAAAACGGCAACAAGGGAACGCAGATTGTTCTTTCAAGAACACATCCGGGACTTGTTAAAAAGTTGTTTTTCCAGGAAGTGCCTGAAATTCAGGACGGACTTGTAGAAATCAAATCGGTATCCCGTGAGCCTGGTTCAAGGACAAAAATTGCGGTTTATTCGGAAAATCCCGATATTGATGCCCAAGGTGCTTGTATAGGACCGAGAGGGTCAAGGGTACAGGCAGTCAGCGAAGAACTCAATTACGAAAAGATTGATATTGTAAAATGGAGCGAAGACCCGGTAGAGTACATTTCAGCATCATTGAGCCCGTCAAAAGTGCTTACCGTTGATGTGAACGAGCAGGAAAAAAGTGCCAAGGTTACAGTTCCCGAAAGTCAGTTATCCCTTGCAATCGGCAAATCGGGTCAGAATGTTCGCTTAGCGGCAAGACTAACCGGTTGGAAGATTGATATTTCGGCAGGAAAGGAATAATAGATGCATATACCCGAAAGAATGTGCGTGACTTGCAGACAGATGAAACCCAAAAGTGAACTTATACGCATTGTAAAAAACGGTGATACTGCCGAAATAGACATAAGCGGCAAAAAGAGCGGCAGGGGTGCATATATCTGCAAAAATGAGGAATGTATAAAAAATGCAAAAAAACGCCGTGCAATTTCAAGGCATTTTAAAACCGCAATTCCCGACAACCTGTATGACGAGATTTCGGAGGCGGTGAAAAGTGAATAAGACACTTGGAATGTTAGGTCTTGCAAAACGCGCCGGAAAGGTGACATCAGGCGAATTTTTGTGCGAGAAAGCGATTAAGATGGGTCAGTCAAAACTGATAATTATTGCATCAAACATTTCGGAAAATGCAAAAAAAGCGGTTATTAACACTTGCGACCGTTACGGCGTAGAATATATAGTATTTGCCGAAGATACAGAGCTTGGAAAGGCGATAGGAACGGACAGCAGGATGGTTGTTTCGGTAAATGACGATAATTTCAAGAATGCAATTTTGTCCAAAACAGAAAGGATTGATGAACAATATGGCAGATAACATTAAAATAAGCCAGATAGCAAAGGACCTGAAAGTCACAAGCAAGGATATTACGGAACGACTTGCGGCTTTCGGAGTGACGGTAAAGGCGACATCCCCGCTTACCGAAGAGCAGTTGGGGCTTATTTTTGATATTTATACAACGCTTTACGATATAGGCGACGAGCCTATTATAAAGCCGCCGCTTGAAGAAATGCCAAAAGTAGTGGAGGAAGAACCAAAGGAAGAGCCGAAGCCTCAGCCGAAAGAAGAGAAAAAGGCAGAACCCAAACAGGAGAAAAAGGAAGAACCTAAAAAAGTTGAGAGAAGAAAGCCTCAGCAAAAAACGCTTCAAAAGAGCAGAAAAATAGGCGAAAAGGTCGTAGAAATACCGCAGGATAATAAAAAGGAATATGTAATTTCTGCGGATGATGCGAAAAAGGTACGCTATGTTGATACGAGAACATCAACGGTTGAGCTTGACAAGATTGCGTCAAGAGAGCGTCTTGAACATATGGTCACAGATGCTGATGTTTCCAAGCTTGAACGGGGTGGCAAAAAGCAGCAATTCGGCAAAAAGCAGCAGATAAAGGAAAAGGATTTTAAGCCGAAAGAAGCTCCTAAAAAGAAGGAAAAACAGACTCCTACCGAAATAGAAATCCCGGAAATGATAACTGTTGGCGAACTTGCGTCAAAGCTCTCAAAGGGAGCGGCAGAAGTCGTTAAAAAGCTGATGATGCTGGGAGTTATGGCGACAATTACGCAGTCGATTGATTACGATACGGCGGCGTTAATTGCGTCCGATTTCGGCGTTGAAGCAAAACCTGAAATAATTATAACAAAAGAGGACATACTCTTTAAAGAGGAAGAGGATAAGCCTGAGGACTTGAAACCGCGTCCACCCGTTGTCGTTGTTATGGGCCATGTTGACCACGGTAAAACCTCACTTTTGGACGCAATCCGTCACACGTCTGTTACAGATACCGAGGCAGGCGGCATAACACAGCATATAGGCGCTTATAGCGTACGGCTCGGCGACCGCGATATAACCTTTTTGGATACTCCCGGACACGAGGCGTTTACGACTATGCGTGCAAGAGGTGCACAGGTTACAGATGTTGCAATTCTTGTTGTAGCGGCTGACGACGGAATTATGCCGCAGACGATAGAGGCGATAAATCACGCAAAGGCGGCAAATGTTACGATAGTTGTCGCAATAAATAAGATCGATAAGGAAAACGCAAATGTAGAGCGTGTAAAACAGATGCTTGTAGAGCATGAGCTTGTGCCGGAGGAATGGGGCGGAGACACCGTTTGTGTTGAAGTTTCAGCCAAAAACAAGACAAATATTGACGGACTTTTGGAAATGGTTCTGCTTGTTGCGGATATGAAAGAATTAAAGGCAAATCCGAACAAAGCCGCAAAAGGAACAGTAATAGAATCCCGTGTCGATAAAGGTATGGGACCTGTTGCAACCGTTTTGGTGCAGGAGGGAACGCTAAATGTTGGTGATGTTGTAATCGCAGGAACGGCTGTCGGCCATGTCCGTGCAATGACGAATGATAAGGGCAGAAGAATTAAAACGGCAGGTCCTGCAACACCTGTTGAAATTCAGGGACTTTCCGAAGCACCTATGGGCGGTGAACGCATTTTTGCAGTCAAAGACGAAAAACTTGCCCGTGATGTTGCAGAGTCGAGAAAGCACGAGCAAAAGGAAAACAAATTCAGCCAGACAGTTAAGGTTTCGCTTGATAATCTCTTTGACCAGATTGACGAGGGCAATATGAAAGAGCTTGACATAATCATAAAAGCAGATGTTCAGGGCTCGGTTGAGGCAGTTAAACAGTCGCTTGAAAAGCTCTCAAATGATGAGGTAAGAGTACGGGCAATTCACGGCGGTGTCGGTGCAATAAATGAGTCGGATGTTATGCTTGCAAACGCATCAAATGCGATTATTGTCGGCTTTAATGTGCGTCCTGATTCGGGTGCTTTGGCGGCTGCTAAATCACAGGATGTCGATATACGCCTTTACAGCATAATCTATCAGGCAATAGAGGAAATAGAATCGGCTATGAAGGGTATGCTCGACCCGAAATTCAAGGAAAGCATCATAGGTCATGCCGAAATCCGTCAGACATTCAAGGTTTCCGGCGTAGGCACAATCGCAGGTGCGTATGTGACCGACGGCAAGATAACAAGAAATGCCGAGATAAGATTAGTGCGTGACGGAATTGTGGTTTATCAGGGCAAAATCGGCAGCTTAAAGAGATTTAAAGACGATGCCAAAGAGGTCGCAGAGGGCTTTGAGTGCGGTCTTAGTATTGAAAACTTCAACGACATCAAAGAGGGCGACACGGTTGAGTGCTTCATTATGGAGGAAATCGAGAGATAGCAGAAAGGCAGAAGTGCTATGGCAAAAAACAGGATAAACAAAATAAATGAAGAGGTGCGTAGGGAACTTGCGACGGTCATAAGGGAACTTAAAGACGAGAGAATACCCCTTTTAACAAGCGTTGTTGCGGTGAATGTGACTAATGATTTGAGCTATGCAAAATGCTATATCAGCGTCATGGGAGATGACGAGGTAAAGAAAAAGGCATTAGAGGGCTTAAAATCCGCGTCGGGCTATATAAGGCGTGAAATGGGCAGACGGGTTGACCTGCGTATTACTCCTGAATTCTTGTTTGAGCTGGACCGTTCTATCGAACACGGTGCACATATAAACAAGGTTTTGCAGGACATAATGAAAGGGCAAAATAATGATGAATGATGTTATAGAGCATATATTAAAGGCGGACAAAATCAGTATTATTGCCCATGAGGACGAAGACGCGGACTCTGTCGGCAGTTGTTTTGCCATGCAATTGGCATTAAAATCACTTGGAAAAACGGCAGCCTGCTATTTTTCCGCACCGCTTGAAAAGCGTATTGCTTTTATGGGCAGCGATTACACTGTTTTTGATGAAAATGCCGATTATGCGGCGGATTTATGTATCTGCCTCGACTGCGGAGATATAAAACGGCTCGGAAACCGCATAAAAGTGTTTGAAAGTGCAAAAGATACTTTGTCAATCGACCATCACGAAACAAACACAATGTTTGCAAAAGTGAATTATGTTGATGCAAAAGCGTCGGCGACGGCGGAAATCCTTTATAGCCTGTTTTGCCGGATGGGAATCGGCATAGATAAGGATATTGCGAAAAATCTTTATGCGGCAATCAGTAGCGACACAGGCAGTTTTAAGTACAGTAATGTAACCCCTAAAACTATGCAAGTTGCGGGTGAGCTTCTTTTGACGGGCATAAACCATTCGGAAATTGCCAATAATTTGCACGATACGGACGAGCTTTGCGTAATAAAGCTGAAAGCTGAGCTTATGCAAAATATTGAAGACTTTTTTGACGGACAGCTTACCGTTGTTACGGCAAATGATACACTTTTTAAAAAGTACGGCGTAACCGAAAGGGATTCGGGGGACATAGTGGATATAGCAAGAGCCGTAAAAGGCTCTAAAATAGCCGTATCCATTCGTGAAACACAGGATAAAATTAAAATCAGCTTCCGCTCCAACTGTGAAAAATCGGTGTCGGGAATTGCAAAATCCTTCGGCGGCGGCGGTCATGCCAAGGCGTCGGGTGCAAAAATCACGGGGAAGACGGCAGATGAAGTAAAAAAAGAGATTGTAAAAGCAGTAGGAGAACTGTTAAATGATTGAATATGACAAAGACGCCATAGTCTATCCGTACATAACATCATTTATAAGGGGCGAAATTCCGCAAAGGCACGGAATTTTAAAAGAGCTCCAAGATTATGCGGAAAAACACAGTATTCCGATAGTTCAGCCCGAAACGGCAAAACTTTTGGAAGTGCTTACTGCAATAAAAAGCCCGAAGCGGATTCTGGAAGTCGGCTGTGCAATAGGCTATTCCGCAATTTTAATGGCACAGTATCTTGAAAAGGGCGGAAGTATCACGACTCTTGAATGGGACGCCGATATGGCGGAAATTGCGAGAGAAAATATTGAAAAAGCAGGACTTTCGGATAGCATAAAGGTGATACAAAATGATGCTAAGGAAGTAGTAAAAACTCTCACAGGGGAGTATGATATAGTCTTTTTAGACGGACCGAAGGCACATTACATCTATATGCTAAACGATTGCATAAGGCTTTTGAAAAAGGGCGGAATACTTATATCCGACAATGTTTTGTATAAGGGAATGACAGCGGATGATGAACATGTTATACGGCGGAAAATAACCATTGTTAAGCGGCTTAGACGGTTCATATCGGCACAGATGCAGCGGGATGATCTGGAAACGGTGATTTTGCCGCTTGGTGACGGCGTTACGGTTTCGGTTAAAAAGTAAGAAAAGGAAATTTTTATGGAAAAACCTGAGCTTTTAGCACCCGGTGGAAGTCTTGAAAAGCTGAAAACAGCAATACTTTACGGTGCAGATGCAGTTTATATAGGCGGTGAGGCATATAGCCTTCGTGTTGCGGCGGAAAATTTTTCTCTTGACGATATGAAAAGGGGCTTGGAATTTGCCCATGAAAGAGGGAAAAAGGTATACCTTACCGCAAACATAATTCCGCATAACAGAGATATAGAAGATTTTGAAAAGTTTATCACGGAAATCGCACCGCTTGGGTTTGATGCCGTGCTTATTTCCGATCCCGGAATGTTTGAAATTACTCATGAACTTGCACCGGATTTGCCGATACATATAAGCACACAAGCGAATAATGTGAACTACAAAAGTGCGTCCTTTTGGTATAAGCAGGGTGCAAAGCGTGTAGTTTTGGCACGGGAAATGAGCCTTAAAGAAATTAAAGAGATAAGAGAGAAAACGCCGAAAGACCTTGAACTCGAAGCGTTTGTGCATGGAGCTATGTGCATTTCCTATTCGGGAAGATGTCTTTTGTCAAATTATATGACGGCCCGTGATGCGAATCAGGGAGCGTGTTCGCATCCGTGCAGATGGAACTACTTTTTGGTGGAGGAAACAAGACCAAATGAATATATGCCCATTTTTGAAAACGAGCGTGGAAGCTTTATCTTTAATTCCAAAGATTTGTGTATGATAGAGCATATTCCTGAAATTATCGAAAGCGGAATAACAAGCTTAAAGCTTGAAGGCAGGGTTAAAACGGCGTATTATGTGGCAACGGTCGTAAAGGCGTACCGTTATGAAATTGACAGATTTTTGGAGAATCCCGAAAAGTACAAGTTTAATCCCGAAAGTATGGAGGAGCTCTTAAAAGTAAGTCACAGACCTTATTCCACAGGCTTCTATTTTGGGAAGCCCAATGAAAATTCGCAGGTCTATACATCAAGCTCATATATAAGGGACTACGACTTAATAGGCATTGTAACCGATTTTGACGAAAAAACAGGTATAGCTACCGTTTCGCAGCGTAACCGGTTCTTTAAAGGTGATGAAATAGAAATATTAAGACCTGATAAGCCGTATTTTTCGCAGAAGATAGAATTTATGCAAAATGAATCGGGCGAAGATATAGATGTGGCACGAAATGCGGAAATGACGGTAAAAATTAAATTAGACGATACAGCGGAAAAGGGTTCTATGCTTAGGAAGCGAAGGGAATAGAAATGAAAAATATCAATGCAATCGGCGAATGTATCAGGCGTGTAAGAAAGAAAAACGGTTTTACACAGGCACAATTCGGCGACCTTATAGATAAATCGCAAAGTACGATATATGCCTATGAAAACGGCAGCGTAATTCCGAGTTTTGATACACTTTTGAAAATATCCCAGCTTTTCGGTGTGTCTATGGGACAGCTTATGGGTATAGAGTGGAACCCAATTTCAGGCAAAGCATTAAGAGAGCTTTACGATATTTATATTAGCGAGGCAAAAGAGTATGAGTAAAAATAGCAGAAAACTACCCGTTTTTGTCGGTGTTGCGATATGGGAGGCATACAGGTTTTATAAAGGCAAGGGCATCTTCAATAAACTTAGGTATAAACAGCAACATGAAGCCGTTTCAAACTATCTGGAAACGCACTATCCCAACGCCCTTTATTCCGACATAATAGAAGTAGACAGCGGTTGGTCATGCGTTGTGACCGACGGGGGACGGAAAATAATGCTGTACTTTACAAGGGCGGAGGACGGAACCTTCATTTTTTGGGAAAAGGAAAACTGATATATGCACAAATTTCTCTTTTTGGCGTACTGTAATAGTATAAAGCTGAAAGGAGGAATTTTAGTATGGGTTTATTAGGCGGAAATAACTGCGGAAATAATGACGGCGGCTGGATTTGGATACTTATCATAATAATTTTTGTTTTGTGCTTGACAGATGGAAATCTTTTGGGCGGAAGTAATAACTGTTGTTGTGATAACTGTTGCGATAATAACTGCTGTTGCTAAAATCAGTCAGCATATGGCGTGAGAAATCTCACGCCTCTTTTTTTGTGAAAATGATTGTATTTTGTTTTGACCCGTGATATAATGTAAAAACTGACATTTTAAGGAACTGAAATGATGAGAAAAATATTAAATAATATACCCGAAAGGGTAAGGGTTTTGTTTTTTTGGCCTATATTTGGTGCAGTATTTTGGTGCATGGAGCTGATTGGCACAGACAATTATCATAATGTGCACTGTTTTTTAGATGATAAAATCCCGTTTTGTGAGTATTTTGTAATACCCTATTATTTTTGGTTTATATTTTTAATGGGTATGGTTATTTACGGATTTTTCTGGGACGAAACGGCACTTAAAAACTATATGAAATTTACAGCAATCACATATACCGTAACGCTTTTCATATACGCCGTGTATCCTACTGCACAGGATTTGCGTCCTGTAAGCTTTGAGAGCGATAGTTTCTTTACTCAAATTGTGAGGTTTGCATACAAAGTAGATACAAATACAAATGTATGTCCGTCAATTCATGTGCTTGGCTCAATGGCGGTATACTTTGCGGCAAGAAAGAGCCGCGTGTTTGGAAAAATGGTGTGGAGAGTCGCGTTCTGTGCGACTGCGGTTTTGATTACGCTGTCCACTCTTTTTATAAAACAACACTCGGTTTTAGATGTGGTTTTTGCCGTTATTCTGGGTGTGGCGGTATATCCGTTTGTATATAAAAAAGATAAAAATCCGCAAAATCCCGCACAAACAAAAGAAAACTACACATATATAAACCAATGAGGAAACAAGTCTGAATAAATTTCCGTATCTTGCACGATTAGCCTCGCTTATGTACACAAAGTACACGGCGTTCGGCTTCTCGCACAACCTACAAAAATTTCTTTCAGACTTAGGTTTTGTGCCTTTGGCACAGATAGGAATAGATAATAAAGATGAACACTAAGGTAAAATCGACAATACTTCTTTTTTTAGCTCCTATGCTATGGGGCGTTGCCTTTGTTATGCAGTGCATGGTAGATACAACTGCGATAGGAACGCTCACTTTCAATGCAGGACGCTTTTTTTTGGGTGCGATTTCGCTTTTGCCCGTTATGTTGATTTTTGAAAAAGAGCAATATAATGAGGAGAAAATAAAAAAGACGGTAGTTTACGGAATAATAACAGGTATTGTTCTTTTTGTAGCATCGGAATTTCAAATGTATGGGATAAGCCTCAATAAAAGCTCCGGAAAAAGCGGTTTTTTAACCGGTCTTTACATTGTTATTGTGCCATTTTTGAACCTGGCGGTTTATCGAAAAAAGGTAGAATTAAATGAGTGGATAGCGGCATTTACAGCAATAGCGGGACTTTTTCTGCTAAGCGTTTCAGACGGATTTGGAAGTATGAATATGGGTGATGTAATGGTGTGCATAGGTGCATTTTTTTGGGCGGTGCATATTTTGGTTATAGATAAATTTGTGGCATATGTCAGCCCTATAAAGTACTCGATTGTGCAGTATATAACCTGTGCACTTCTTAATACTGTTTTTGCGGTATTCATTGAAGATATTTCGCTGACGGGCATACGTATGACTATCGTTCCCATACTTTACACGGGAATTTTGTCAATCGGAGCGGGATACACATTTCAGATACTTGGACAAAGGGAGGTAAACCCGAACTTTGCTTCTATAATTCTTGCGACGGAGGGCGTTTTTGCGGCTATTGCAGGAGCAATAATTCTGGGTGAAAAATTAACGCCAAGGGGATATCTCGGTTGCATAATAGTCTTTTTGGCAACTATATTGTCACAGGTAAGGTTAAAAAAACATTTTGTAGGCAAAAATGCTTGACAAAACCAAATGGTGTTGGTATAATGTTAAAGTGCCTTTGGGACATAAATATGCGGATGTGGCGGAATTGGCAGACGCGCTAGACTTAGGATCTAGTGTCCCCGACATGCAGGTTCGATTCCTGTCATCCGCACCAGTTTCTTGGACGCTGACTTTCAGACAAAGTCGGCGTTCTTTTTTTGTGCTAAAAAACAGTGTTAGATGCACAAAAAAACTGACACCATTGACACAAGTATATGTGATAGTGCTTAATGAAATTATGTAAAATAATGCTCAACTTGCCTTTGGTTCGACAGTGTAAATATGTGTATGGTTTGACGCTTACGCTCAACTAAACAACCAAAGGACGGTTTTTATGATTTTGCACGATACCGAATACAGCCATATGGTAGAATTAACGAAACTTATCAAAATATGCAATTCTATCTTTACTTTTTGCTAATTTTGTGGTAAAGTTAATATGTTATGCTATACCATTATAATGGGTGCGTTGAATGATACTATACTCATTTCTGTGGAGGATAAAAATGAAACCAAGATTATATACATATATCATTACGGCGGATAATGGAAAATCACCTTGCTACTGTGATGGTATTTTCACCTTTGCGTGTTGTAAACCGCAGATTCGCAGGAAAATATTAAAAGATAAGATTGAATGTGAAAAGAGGGGTACTCACCTCCCGCCAACATATTTGGCAGGAATACGTCGTGATAAGAAAGAAAGCAGAGCAAGAGTTGTTTTTATTGTTGATATTGATGAAGTGCTTAAATTGGAAGAATATTATGATAACGAAAAATACTTAAAACGAAAAGATTGTAAATATAAAAATGTAAAAACAATTTTTGTTGATAATAAACTTCCGGTTACTTTAACGAAGAAAATTATAAAAAAAGCGTGTCCGCAAATTCATGCCGAAAAAGGAACCGAGCATGGCTGTTTTTCCACCGTTAATAAAATGAGCGAACAGCACTGCCGAGATATATGTGGTGGAGCGGTATTATTATCGAGTCATTTTGACCATTGTAATGCTTATGAAGACAAATGGGAACTTACAGACAAATTAGAACCAGTTCTGGGTAATATACTAAAAGATTATATGCATAAAAACAGACGTATATATCACAGTTTTGACGACTTTGAAAGTTTAGGAAAAGTACTTAAAGATGTCAAAATGACAACCCATATCGGATTAAAAGGACTTGATGAAGACGATTATAAAAGTTGTAATGCAAAAGACAAAAAGAACAAACAAAAGTGCAAGAAGTGTTAAGGTGAATGGAATATGAAACAGCGTTTTTTTAGTATTTTACTTATAATAATTATATTATTATCATTGATTACTCTGCCTGTTTCTGCTGATACTGTTGTAGATAGTGGTAAGTTGAGAGGTACTTATTTGACTTGGACGTTATATGATAACGGTGAGCTCGTAATAAGCGGAGCGGGCGAAATGAAGACGATGTATGACTCTCATTTTCCATGGTATAGCAACAATAGTAGCATAAAAAAGGTAACAATAAATTATGGAGTAACAAGTATAGGAAAGTATGCATTTCATTGTTGCAGCAACCTTATGAGTATCACTATACCTGATAGTGTAACAAGTATAGGCTGTTTTGCATTTGCCGGATGCGATAGTCTTGAAAGCATCACCATACCTGATAGTGTAACAAGTATAGAAGAAAGAGCATTTTCTTATTGCAGCAGCCTTACGAGCATCACTATACCTGATAGTGTAACAAGTATAGGTGATAGTGTATTTTCTTCTTGTACTAGTCTTACAAGCATAACAGTAGATTATTTAAATAACTGTTATAGTTCACAAAATGATTTACTTTTTAATAAAAATGGAACAACTTTGATATGCTACCCAGCAGGGAAATATGGAGCCTATATAATACCAGACAACGTCAAAAGGGTTGAGAACGGTGCATTTGAAGGTTGCACCAACCTAACAAGCATCACTATACCAAACAGTGTCACAAGTATTGGTTCCAATGCATTTAGACTGTGCGATAGTCTCACTAGTATAGTAATACCGTATAATGTTAAAAGTATTGACAGTTACTGCTTGTTTGAATGTTGTACCAGTCTGATAAACGTAACAATTTTAAGCGATATTGAAAGTGTAGGAAATTATGCATTTAGTAATTGTGCCAGTCTTACAACCATAACTATACCATATAGCGTCAAAAGTGTTGGGACTTGGGCATTTATGCGCTGCACGGCTCTTACCGATATATACTATGATGGCACACAGTCGCAATTTAAAGAAATATCTGTTGCTTCATATGGTTCATATAATACTCCATTTAAAAACGCAACGGTTCACTATCAATACAGAATAGTATATTATGACGATAACAAACAATTAAAGCAAATAAATGAGCCGTTGACAATAGAAAGTCCTATGCATCTAAGAGATGGATATACTTTTATAGGTTGGTCGACACTACCATACGAAACAGAAACGGATTATCAGCCTGGGGACATTTATAGTGATAATGAAAACCTTTATCTTTATCCGATATGGCAACCGGATGAATACATAGTAACCTACAATGCCAACGGCGGTAGCGGTGAGCCGGTGGCACAGACAAAGCTACATGATGAACCCCTTACACTTACTACAGCAGTACCAACAAGAAGTAATTATGCTTGTATAGGCTGGGCGACATCATCAAGTTCGGCAGTAGCGGAATATCAGCCTGGGGACATTTTTTTATTAAATACAAACACAACGCTTTACGCTGTATGGAAACGAACATATAATATATATTACAGTGCCAATGGCGGCAGCGGCGCACCGGAAACGCAGATAAAAATGCAAGATGAACCACTTTTAATTACATCCGACACTCCTGTCCGCGAGGGATATTCATTTTTGGGATGGGGAACATCATCTGGAACATCCGTTATATCATATAACGGCGGCGACAGTTATACCAATAATGCTGATATTACCCTTTATGCAATATGGAAACATATTGACAGGTATACAGTGACTTTCAATGCAAATGGTGGCACAGGTACTCCGTCTTCGCAGATAAAAGAAGAAAATGTACCACTAACGTTGAGCAGTTATAAGCCTTTAAAAATATATGCTATTCAGTATAATGCAACAGGAGGAAGTGTTACGCCTGCAAGTAAAAATGTAAATTGCACTTTCAATAACTGGAACACAGAAAAGAACGGCAGCGGAATCTCATACTCTCCCGGTGACATCTACAATCCTAATGCTAATGTAACACTTTATGCACAATGGAATAATCCTTATGCAGGCACACTTGCAGTACCTTCACGTAGTGGTTATGATTTTGTGGGATGGTTTACATCCGCTACCGATGGAGTGCAAATTAATGACTCCTCAATTGTCAGTGGAAGCATGACTGTTTATGCTCATTGGACAGAAAAAACTAATATCTACAATTTAGGTGATGAGACTTATTCTTTTGAAAATTACGGAGATTCTGATTCGTTAGGCGGTCATTGCTTTGGTATGTCTATTACAAGTTCAGGATATTATAATGGCTTGTTGGACATTAGGAGAATTGGTGGAAATGTGAACACACCATTGTATAGCTTTAGTAAAACGCAAACCGTAACTCAGCCTATATGTTATTATCAAGGCATTCAGGGAAGTTATTCCAATCGTGCAATTGTTGCAGGTGGTTCTTTATATTTAAACAATAGATATAACATCGCTTCTGACTGGACAGAGGTTGTTAATTATGTTAAAAATCATAATTACGATAACACCGGTCTGCTTCAAATTGGCTTCAAAAAAAATAACGAAGGAGGTCATGCAATTAATTTCCTTCGTTATGAAAATGTTAATGGTCAAGATAGACTCTACGCCTATGACAATAATTTTCCAAATTTGGAAACATATTTTTACCAAGATTCATCAGGTCATGTTTGGCAAACACCGGTAGGCACTTTTTCTGGATCAATAGATTGTATTGCTTTGCGTGACTGCAGAATCTATTTCAATAGTGTTGGGGATTTTGATGCTACACATGTTTTGTATATGCCCAAAAATGCTGCAATTGTACAGGAATATACTTACTCGTATATTGAAAGCGGATTCTCTGATGAAGAATATATAATGTACGAAATACCGGCAGATCAGGACAGCGTAATTATTATTCCTAATAGAGACTATGCGGATTTTATTTATATGGGTACGGAATACAGCTTTGGAGAAATAACAGATAAAACACGCGGTGAGTTGAAGTTTGCTTCTTTAAAGGAAGGTGCAGCGAACACGGAGGCAACATTCCGGATTTTCGAGACTGAATCAGCTATAAATGATGGTATGGATTTTGAAATAATTGATTTGACAACGAGTTTTTCTTCTTATCAACAACATTTGTTTGGAAACGTTACGGTTTCTGTAGAAAACAGAACTGGCGATAAAAAGACATCAACTATTATTTTGGGAATATATGATACTACAGGAAAATTGATGCTATGTCAAATGAAGGACTACAATTTTAATGCTGGCAACAATAATATTACATTTAATAATTTGTTTTTGGAGAACGCTGCGAATGAAAGGTACTATGCAAAATGCCTTATTTGGAATAATATGAAACCTGAGGCAAACGTGCTACAATGTGATATTGAATAATAACCGTACAATTTGCTTTTCTTACTCCTAACATGTAACCTTTTTGCTCGTTTTTTTCGACACAGCTCACAGGCGCAGCCTTGTGAGCTGTTGTCTTTACATGGGTTGTGAAATAATGTATCGTTAAAAAACCTTCAGGTCCTTGAACGTTTCCTAACAAACGGTTGCGTAGGTGCGAAAAAACAATTAAATAAGCGAAAAAAACAAAATGCGGATGTGGCGGAATTGGCAGACGCGCTAGACTTAGGATCTAGTGTCCCCGACATGCAGGTTCGATTCCTGTCATCCGCACCAGTTTCCTGGACGCTGACCTTTAGACAAAGTTGGCGTTCTTTTTTGTACTAAAAAACATTTTTTTTCATAATATTTTCATTTCCTTATCGGAGTGTAATAATATACTTGACTTTTATTACAAAAAATGTTATGGTTTAAACGGGTATTTGTATATAATTTTAAGGAGGAAAGCTGAATGAAAAAAAGATTTTTGAGCCTATTTTTGACCATTTCTGTTTTTATGAGTCTTATGCCCTGCTATGTTCATGCAGAGGAGACCATATTTGAAGAAACGGGAATTAGCTACATAAGTATTTCCGACGCAGGAGCCGCACGGAGTATGGCGATGCCTTGGGCGAGCTGCAGAAGCAGCAAAGGTTCTGTTATGTTTCCTGTAACGAGCATAGAGCCTGACGGAGATACAGAGCCGGTAGAGTATTTTTTCCGTGCATCTGATACACCCACTATGCATTTGCTTACTCTTTACGGCAGCAAACCGCTTGATATGTCAGAAATGTGGATTAATGGCGTAAGAGCAGCAGGCGTCTTTAGCGAGAAAGTCTATGGCGATGAAGACGAAGAAGTGCTTTATTGCTACACAATACCTATGCTGGTACATTCATCGAATTGTGAAATGTACATATTTGTAAACAGCAAGCAGTTGACCTCTGTACGCTGTACGCATATATCCGACAACTCACCGCTCCCTCGCGTTACCAATTTATACCCATACGAATATACCGAAAATTCAGATGGATATTTATCCTCTTTTACAGTAAAAATAAGCGGATTTTCAATGCCGACTGATAAATCGGCATATAAGTTTGTACGGCAGATTGAATCTGAGCCATATATCAATACCGATTTTGCGGAATGTACCGAAGTTTCCGAAAAAGACGATTACGGTATGTTTACCTTAACATTTGAGCTTACTGAAAATTTGGGCTTCAATGACCTTATATGGCTTGATCTTCTTATAAATGATAAAACACCGTATTTTTTCTGCAAAACGGAGCATCTTGCACAAAATACCGATGATACATACTATTTCAATGATTACGAAGGCGGCAGTAATGCCCGAATTGCATCGCCTTATTATGCTGCAAACGGCGGCACTACGGCTGTTAAAATCCCCACACTTAGCGTTCCGAAAAATGTGACGGCAACGCCTGTTTCCGTTAGTATTACACCAAATGACTATGAGGGCGGACAAATTGCATATAGTACCGATAGCGGAAATACTTTTAGTGATTGGCAGAATATCGGAACATCAATATCTGTTCCGCTTACTAACGGAAACGGCACTTATAATTTGGTTTTCAATTTCAAAAAGGACGGATTTGAAGAAAAGAAGACAGGCGTTTATAATGTAACGTTTGCAATTCCCGATAAAGATCCTGAAATCTTGCCGACAGTTTCCATTCCCGAAACTACCCTAACCCAAACTATTACGGCAACAATATCAGCAGGTAGCTTCGCAGGCGGCAAAATGTCGTGGTGCGTTGACGGAGACGCCTGGACAGACTTTATCCCTGTATCAAATACCGCACAAATTACGCTTCCCGATACATACGGACAGCATTCGGTTTGTTTTGCTTTCCGCAAAGACGGCATAAAATCATATACTTCCGATGAATTATACATAAATTATACCGACGGCAAGGCTACTGCTCCTATTTCGGCAGGGATAACAGATTTATCAGATAATAGCGAAATAACGGAAAATGGCGGAATATACCAGTTATGCGGAAATTCCGATACATCTTACCGTTTTTATGCCACAGCGCCTGTTAATCAGGCGTTGGAGGCGGTATTCCGTGACAAAGACGGCAAAGAAATCGTTTCAAAGAATATGACTTATAGCAACTCACGCTATGAGGTAAATGCAGACTACGCAGAAATAAAGTCTGCGCTATCTGTTGCCTTCCGTGTTAAAGCAGGAAATGACGGAATTTCAGGGCACGAGCTTGTACTAAACCTGAAAATTTCGGAAAAAGGGTATATTAAA
>JAFZMQ010000007.1 GCA_017551095.1 Clostridia bacterium
CCCCTCAGCTTTTTAATACTTTACTTCTGAAGTAACAATCTTGCTCTTCCTTCAACAAGCTTTTCGAGTTCATATAACCGTTTTTTATTCCAATTATACCGCGAATGCTTTTCAAATTTAAAACCAATGATTTTCTTGATTTTTGTTTTTTGTTTTTCACCAATGTACGGTTTTACAAATTCGATAAAATCATTATATGTTGCGGGAGTTCTTGTATTTGCATAAGCTTCTATGTTTTCAAAATCATCATCCATAGCAAAACAACAAAGCGAAAGTCCATTGTCAAAAATCGGCGCGGCATCAATTATCTTATTGGAATGATTATCGACAAGAAAACCAAAATTACCGAAATGCCTGTCCGTATTGCAAACAATCGCATCAAAAACAAGCATGTCTATAAGCTTTGAAAAACATTTTTCGCCCAGATTTTTGTAGTATTCCATTACAGTGCTGATGCCGCCTTCCTTAACTATTCTTGAAACCGGCACAAAAGAAATATCCTTACTTGTAAACAGCTCACAGGTGGAACAAAGCCTGCCGTCGTATTTACTAAGATTATACGGCACAGCACTTATTCCCATCCTTTTTGCAACCTGATACGCATAAAATTCTGAATACGGCTCATTACCGGAATTTGCAAATCCCTCAGTTCCCGATTTATACAAAAGGATTCTCCCGTTTACCCGTTTCCAGCATTTTGCAAGCATACCGTTCGTTGTAAACTCGGGCGATGAACGAAATGTTGACTTTATTGAGCTTCCATAGCCTGTAAAAGCGATATATGAGAGCGTTCTGCTAAAATGATTGTCATATAGGTTGAAGTCGCTGAATTTTCCTTTAAAGCTTTCATCTACTATCCAGTAGCAATCATTTAACGATAATCCTTTACAAATGTCAATGATCCCTTTGGTATCTTTTTCATTAAGCCCCAGCTTTGCCAAAAAGTTCTGAACATACGCTCTGTTTGAGGGGATCGTTCTTGACTTGATCCACCTTTTCAGTGACTCATTCTCCCCTTTCATACCAAGCGGCAAAAGGGTTTCTTTTTTCTTGTTTATCCAAAGGATATTTGTTTTTATGGAATCTACCGTATTTTCAAAATCAAATTTTAAAAGCTCATCGTCATATAATTTCAGAAAATAACTCAAAAAAAACACCTCCTTCACCGCTTCTTTATTAGTATAACATAAAAATCCAAAAAATACAATATTAAATTAACACCCTGTTGTTTTCTTTCATATAAGTTTCGCCTTTTGATCTGACAAATCCCCAAAACCCTTGATTTTACTTGCTTTGGCGGTATTTGTTTGAATCAGTAACTTCGGTGAAGCGCTTGACAGATTGCAAAATTTGAAGGACAAAAAGATTTATCCTGCAAGTATGACAAAACAGTAAAAAATATAGAGCTTGAAACCCGAACACACATTGTTCGCATTTCAGGCTCTATTTAAATTGTTAGCAAAAAAGATACTACATTCATGTAAATGTCATTTTCAATGCTATAATTTCAGTACGCAATCGTTGTCATCAGTGTCATATTCGGCTGAGTCACATCCATTCTGCTGTGCTGCACTACAACCGGAATGTCACTCTTCACATATATCGCATACGGAACTTCATGAGGGATTTCATTTCCGTCAGCATTTTTTATCTTATCAAGTCTGATGTGGTTACATCTCTTGCCCTCACAAATTGCCGAAAATCCCAAAAGCGGTTCTCTATCCTCAAAGTATATTTCTAATTCGACCCTTGCAGGCTGCTCATTTAGATTAAGAACACAAACCGCCTCGTGAGATACATAAGTTTCACTTTTAGTGTCACTCATAAACCCATCAGGTATTATCCACTCCGTTTTTCCTTTCATTTTAAATCCTCATTTCCGATATTTATTTGTAAATTCAAAGCATTTTATCTGGAATAATTAAAAAATGTCATAGTCAATTTGCATACCTTTTTCGGTTTTTTCGGGTATGCAGAATGTAACATCACTGTGATTTTTCAGAAGTGTTGCGGGTATCTGCGGTTGCGGTTTCTCGTTTAAAACGCGTTTTAATATTCCCGGATGCCAATAAGCACCCATAGACAGATAAATCCTCTTTGATGCGAGTATTTGCTTCATTCCTATCGTGATACACCACTTCGGCATTGATTTAATGTCACCGTTTAAGTATGCAGCACCGTTAATTGCTATCGTTTCCCTTGTGATAGGCAAAATGCGTGTGCCAAGCCGGGCAAATTCCTCGCAAGTTATTGGATCATCCTCTTCTGCCGCTTCGTTAAACGCAATATGACCGTTTATGCCAAGTCCGCCATAGCACACATCGGCACCACCAAGCTCATCTAACAGCTCATCATATTCTTTTTCCTTGCCGGGCGTCGGGAAAAGCCTTTGCTCTTTCGGCATAATCAGGTTTTCATCTACCTTTGAATAGAACTCATCATTCATTCTTTTGCAAAAGCTCAAAAAATTATCGGGAGAGATGCGTTTATCCTGCGATATAAGATATTCGTCCATATTAAAAAACCAAACATTTTTAAGAGAAATTTGGAATTTATTAACCATAGCGGCTAAAATCGGATATTGCCCCATAGGTCCTACCGGTACAATAAAGACTGTGCGTTTACCCTTTTCGTTATTCTCTTTTATTGTCGTCAGCATATCGAGTGCCATATCAAGATTAACCGCATTATCGTCACTTAGTACTCTTACTTTTATTCCATTGCTCATAACCATTCTCCTTTTATATACTATCAAGCAGTTTTATCTTTTCAATTGCAAAAGCCTTTACATTTTCGCTTGTTTTAGCCATAATAATATCAAGCGGAGCAGAAGTTGGGTCAAGTGCTTTGTATCCGTCAATAAAGGCATAGCATAAATCGGTAGCAAAATTTATCTTTCTGATACCTGCATCTATCGCCGCTTTTATTTGGTCATCCGGAACACCCGAGCCGCCGTGGAGTACAAGGTGAGCATTTGTTTTTTTATGTATTTCCCCGATTCTTTCAATATTCAGCTTCGGTGCTTTTTTATATCTTCCGTGTGCCGTTCCGACCATTATAGCAAGAGAATCTACTCCTGTTTCTTCTACGAATCTTACCGCGTCATTGACATCGGTATACGGATCCCAATCTGTATCATTTACCGAGCCGATATGCCCAAGCTCACCCTCTGTGCCGATACCTAATTGGCTTTATTCTTGCCGTTTTCATAAGCGTATCAATATGATGAGGCATAAAATTGCTTACGCCTATCGCCTTGATTCTGCCCTTTTCATATAAATCCTCAAACGCTCTCCATGTTTCCGCCATTGCAAATTCCCATGTCGTTCTGAATTGAACGGGATTGGGCCAGTGAATGAGATATAAGTCAAGATATTCAAGTCCGAGCTTTTTTAGTGTCAGCTCGAAAGCGTCAAGCGTAGCTTTATAGCCGTGGTCGGCATTTCTCAATTTACTTGTTACAAAAATTTCGCTTCTTGAAAGTCCACTTGCGGCAATTCCTGCACCTACGCCTTTTTCGTTTCCGTAAGCCGCCGCCGTGTCAATAAGTCTGTAACCTGATGCCAATGCCGACAATACCGCATTTTTAGCAACATCATCAGGTGATTGCCATGTACCAAGCCCCATGCACGGGATTTCTTTTCCATTTGAAATTTTGAAAGTATCCTTTACACTACTAAACATATATTACCTCCATTATAAACAGGTGTAACCGCCGTCGATTGCCATACATGCACCTGTTGTATAGCTTGACATATCACTTGCATAGTAAAGCACCAAACCTACCATTTCTTCCGGAACTGCAACACGGTTCATAGGCGTTCCGCCGATCCATTTTTTAACGGCAGGGTCATCAGGCGTTGCAAGTCTTTTTTCGGTAAGCGGAGTTTTGGTAAATCCGGGTGCTATCGCATTTACTCTTACGCCCCTTTGTGCCCATTCGTTTGCAAGTACCTTGGTAAGCATAATAACCCCTGCTTTTGAGCTGTTATACGCACACTGCGTCTGCGGAAGCGGGTTTACTACAAGCCCCGACATTGACGCAACATTTACAATATTGCCCTTTCCCCTCTCAAGCATGACCTTGCCTACCTCACGGCACATCAGAAATGTTCCTGTAAGGTTTACATTAAATATCATCTGCCATACATCAAGCGGCATTTCCTCGGCAGGATACTGTCTGTTTATTCCCGCGTTATTTACAAGAATATCTATGTGTGAAAATTTCTCCAAAACCGTCTTTACCAGGGCTTTTACATCATCTTCTTTTGAAACATCGGTATGTACGCAAAGACACTCTGCACCTTCTGCTTTTATCTGTTTTTCAGCATTCGGAAATTCCTCGTCCATTATCCCTGCTACAACTATATTTGCACCGAATTTTGCAAAGCCTTTTGCAATTTCAAGACCGATACCGCGTTCCGCACCGGTTATAATTACCGTTTTATCTTTAAAATTAAAGCTGTAATCCATTATTTATAAATTTCCTTTCTTTCCCAAAATCCAAGTACGGAAGAAAATTGTCCAGATTGCCACTTTGAAGCGAGTAGTGCTGTACGACGGTACCGCCCCGAGCAAAAAATGGTGATATGGGCAATTTTATTCGTACTTGTTTACCTTCTTGCGTCAAGGGAATCTTTGATTGTTTTTCTTGTGTTCAATACGATTTGTTCATAGTTCTTATCGTTTATTGCATTATTTTCGGCAAACATCCAGTCGCCACCTGCTGCCAAAACGCTATTGAATTTTACAAGCGGCAGGAAATTTTGTCCGTTCAGTCCGCCCGTTACTACCCATTCAACCTTGCCAAAAGGTCCGTAATAGTATTGTGTCAATATGTCTACTCCGCCAAGCTGATATATCGGGAAGAATTTCAGCACATTAAGCCCGTAATTTAAGCCCATTGAGATTTCGGAGGCCGTTACACAACCGGGCAGAACGGATAAACCGTTCTTTAAGCAAAATTCTACCACTTCCGGCACAAATCCCGGTGCAACGCAGAATTTTGCACCTGCATCAAGTGCTTCTTCGGCATCGCGAAGCGAGATAACTGAACCTGCACCAACAATTACTTCGGGTGCGTCCTTTGCGATTTTTTTGATTCTGTTTAATGAATTTTCATCCCTATGAAGCAAAACCTCGCAAACGGGAAGTCCGCCCTCAACCAACGCTTTTGCTGCCTCTGCCGCAAAATCCACATCCGGATTTACCATTATCGGACAAATCCCTGTTGTTTTCAAAATTCCGTACATTGTTTTTTCCATTGTTTTATATCCCCTTTTAATAAATATTTATTTCAATACCCGTTTTATCTGCGAGTTTTAAAAGACTGTTTGCCATAGCATCGGTCAGTTCAAGTTCTCCGCTTTCCTCTGCCTTATCGTACTTATTCCACTCCATTTCACCCGGAAGGAAAATTGTGTCTTTACCCTTTTCCTTTGGGGCATTTTTAAGCTCGTTTATAACTTGGCTTATTCTCTTATTAAACTCGTCAGTGTCCATAATCTGTGCAATATCTATTGCAATGAAGGCATGACCGGCATTGTTTGTTGATGACATATCCAGATTCCAACTTGCAACCTCGCTAAGCATTCCTGCTCCTGTCATTACTGCGGACAATATTTCCACTAATACGCAGAGTCCGTAGCCCTTGTGTGCCGCCATCGGCTGCAAACTTGCATTTTGCGGAAATAGTGAGGCGTCTGTTGTCGGCTTTCCGTCCTCATCTACAAGCCATGTATCCGGTATTGCCATACCCTTTTCCTGTGCCATAATGACTTTTAATGCCGCTACATTACTGAGTGCAATATCAAGAAAAACACTCTTTCCGTCGCCCGTCGGTGCGGCAAATGAAAACGGATTTGTACCGATTGCCTTTTTAGCACCGTTTGGGACGGCAATAACGGGGTCTGTGTTGCTCATAGAAATCCCCAAAAGTCCTTCCTTTGCCGCAAGATTTGCGTAATATCCCGCCGCACCGAAATGACAGCTATTTTTAACTCCTACATAGGCAATACCAACTTTTTTTGCCTTTTCGATTGCAATTCGCATCGCCTTTGATGCCGTAACCATTCCCAAAGCCTTGTTTCCGTTAATGATTGCAAATGCAGGACCTTCCCTCATTACCGTCGGCTCTGCCTTAGCATCAAGACCGCCTGCCTCAATCTTTTCTATGTACTGCCCCAAATTCTTCGTTCCGTGTGTCACTACGCCAAACATATCGGTTGAAACTAATGTTTTTGCCGTAATTTCAGCATTTTCCTCTGAAACTCCGATTTTTGTCAGAGCTTTTACTGAAAAGCTATACAAATCGACTATTTTAATTTTACTCACATTTACACCTACTTTTCCTTATTATGTATACATTATAATCCGTTGTAAAACTATATGTAAATATACATTTCGACATATTTTACTATACTTTTCGCACACTTGACAAGGAAAAATTGTAGTGCTATAATTCATACACGGCAAAGGCGGTGAATTTATGGGGAATCTGAAATTTGTTTCTTTTGAGGAACTGTATCCAATGGATGTCGAAATCACGGATATACGTGCAGAACGGCAGAAATGGATTAAAGGAGTTTTATATAACAGGGGTGCACCAAGAAAAAGTAACGCCATTATTCTTCTTAGCGGCTGTAATGGTATTTATACCGATCTGACAGAAGGCGGCACTTCATTTTTCGCACCGCAAGGTAGCATTGTATGCCTTCCCGAAGGCAGTAATTACAGTGTACTTAATAATGACTGTGACCTTTCAAATCAAGACGCTTATATGATAGAATTTCATATAAAAAAAGACGACGAAGCTTTGTCCTTTGCTCCGTCGCCATTTATGATAAACTCTATGTTTTCAACCCGATTATCACACGCAATTAAAGAAGTTGTAAGAGCTTACGAAGAGCCTATAAAATCCCCTATAAGCATATTGTCTTGCGTATGTGAAGTGCTTTCAATATTGGGTAAAGAAAATTCGAGCACACAGTCAAAAGATTACTCAGCTGTAGCTCAGGGGCTTAAACTGCTTGAAAAAGACCCATTCAACGATATTTCAATTGAGGAAATTGCGTCTATTTGCAATATTTCAAGCGGCAGTTTCAGACGGAATTTTCGGAAGTATTTAGGCAAAAGCCCTATACAGTACAGAACCGATTTGAGAATAAAAACCATACAGTTTATGCTTGAAAACAGTGATGTGACAATAGAAAACATGTCCGAACTTTTGGGGATAAACAACGCCCCTTATATCTACAAAATGTTCAAGAAAAATGTAGGACTTTCTCCGGGGGAGTACAGGAGCAAATATAAAGGATAGCCTGACAAGCTCCCGAATATTCTTTTCCTTGCTTATTCAGGAAACGGATACAATTACTTTCGTGCTATCATCTATTCCAAGAGATTGCCGTAATGAACGCTTTTCCGATTCAGAAAGAGTTTTCTGTTATTTTTCTAATTCTATCCCATTTGGTATGACGGTCAGGCGTTCCCGGAAAGAGCTCAAAACGCAAAATTCCTTGCTTTTTGCGACGGTGCAATCAGAATTTTCATATATTAAAATATCCACTCGATAACAGTATCTGAGAACAATTATAAATGATAATGCACATAATTGCGACAGGGGACTTTAAAAGTCCCCTGTTTGATATTTGTCCTATTCTGTTTTTATAAATGAGTTTTCTTCTTCCCAGCCGTCAATTTTCCAAGTAATCTTGCCATTATCTATTGATATGACGCCACCCTCGTCTGTGGTCTCGGAAATCACAGTAGCGTTAACATGTTTATAATTACAAGTTAGTATTGCATTTTACCAAAAAATTTGATATAATTGGTTGGAGATTTTAAAATAAGCAAAATTATTTGAGGTGAAAAGAGACATGAAACACATAATAGTTAGTTTAATCGTTTTAATACTTATTCTTCCGGCTGCCCTGCTGTCCGGATGTGCGAAAAACAAGCCGTCAGATAGAGCAAAAGGCGATAAAATCGGCATTATTGGGGCTATGGATGTCGAGGTGGATGCCCTAAAAGAAGCGGCTGATATTAAAGTCGTAACAAAAATTGCCGATATGGAATTTTGCGACGGAACGCTTGGAGAACAAAATGTAGTCATAGTTAAATGCGGAATGGGCAAGGTTAACGCAGGAATATGTGCAAATATCCTGATAAACGATTTTAATTGCACTAAAATCATCAATACAGGCGTTGCGGGTTCCCTTGATGATAGGATTGATATTGGTGATTTTGTTGTTTCAACTGATGCCGTTCAACACGACTTTAATGTGACAGCAATCGGTTTTGAAAAAGGTGAAATCCCATACACAGGACTGTATGCATTTCCTGCGGACGAGTCGCTGCACAACACAGCAGTAAATGCGATAAAAGAATCTGCTCCCGATGTTAATGTTTTTGAAGGAAGAGTTTGTTCCGGAGATCAGTTTATTTCCACAAAAGAGCAAAAGGATAAAATAATTTCCGATTTCGGAGGATTGTGCTGCGAGATGGAGGGTGCTGCGATTGCACAGGTTTGCTTCCTTAATAACACGCCTTTTGTAGTTATCCGTGCAATTTCAGATAAACCGAATGAAACAGAATTTGTTGATTATAAGGTTTTTGAGGCACAGGCTGCGGCAAGGTGTGCACAAATCGTTCAATATATGATTGAAAATATGTGACTGCATAAGCTTTTTTGAAAAATATCCCGATTTTCCGGCTTATAAAGCACTAATTTTGAATAAGGAGATAGAAAATGGAAATTTTAAAAAACAAAACAGGTAGCAATCTTGTTATATATCTTTCGGGCAGACTTGACACGGTATCCGCTCCGCAGCTTGAAGAAGAATTGAAAGCATCAATCGGTGATGTGACAGAGCTTATTTTAGACATTTCAAATTTGGAGTATATGTCATCGGCAGGACTTAGGATTCTTTTATCTGCACAAAAGACAATGAATGCGAAGGGCAAAATGATTGTAAAAAATGTTAACGATACAATTATGGAAATCTTTGAGGTTACCGGCTTTATCGACATTCTTACAATAGAAAACTAAGGAGCGTACAATGAATAAAAATATAAAATACGGGCTGTCATTCAATATAATAAGCTTTGTTGTTTTTTTGCTGCTTGTATTCAGTATTACCGTAGGCATTGCGGGATATATGCAGTTTACGCAGTCACTTGCAACAGAATATAACGACTCAGCTTTTCGTACAGCTGAAACCGCTGCTACGCTCATAAACGCAGACAGAATAGATGAATATCTCGAAAACGGCGGAGAAGATAATGAATACAAGTTAAGCCTTTCGAGGCTTGACACTCTTTGTGAAAAGCAGAATGTGTCGGTCATTTATACCATCATTCCCGATGCGGATTACAGTCATTACACATCAATATTTAACTCGGTAAATGCAAACACGGGTTATGACCGCTGGAATATCGGCTATGTCCGGGAAACAACAAATGATGAATACAAAAAAATATATAAAGAAATGTACGAAAACGGACTTGAGAGAGGTACGGTTATTCGGGACAAGAATTTGAACGGCGGACTGCCTCACATTACATCACTAATTCCGCTAAAAGGCTCTGACGGCATGGTTAAAGCCATACTTTGCGTACAGCGTCCTATGGAGCAGCTTTTAATCGGCAGACGAGGATACTTGAAGCATGTGTCCCTGATAATGATTATTATTGCAATACTGGCGTCTTTAATTGCAGGTTTTGGAATAAGAAAATACTTCATCAGTCCGGTCAAAAAAATATCGGAAGAGGCGGAGCGTTTTGCTGCGGAAAATCGCATAGCTGACAAAAATGTGCTTAAAAATTTGAGTAAATTAAATGAAATGCGTGCCTTGGCATCATCTGTTGAAAAGATGGAACTGGACACAGTAAGCTATATTGAAAATATAACATCAATAACGGCTGACAAAGAGAGAATGGGTACGGAGCTTAATATTGCAAGTCAGATTCAGGAAGGTTCTATTCCCACAATTTTCCCGCCGTATCCTGACAGAAAGGAATTTGACATATATGCGTCAATGACTCCTGCAAAGGAAGTCGGCGGTGATTTTTATGACTTTTTCCTTATTGATGATGACCATCTGGGCTTAGTCATGGCGGATGTATCAGGCAAAGGCGTACCTGCCGCACTCTTTATGATGGTTACAAAAATCCTTGTCAGTGAAATAGCAAAAACAGGCATTTCGACAGATGAGATCCTCTCTACTGTAAACAACAGAATATGTGCTCATAACAAAGCAGGAATGTTTGTAACGGTATGGCTCGGTATTTTGGAAATTTCCACAGGTATTTTAAGAGCGTCAAATGCAGGTCACGAATACCCTGCAATAAAACGTGCAAACGGCAAATTTGAACTATTTAAGGATAAGCACGGTTTTGTCGTTGGCGGCATGGATGACATAAAATACAATGAATATGAGATAAAGTTATCAAAAGGCGATACTATATTCCTTTATACAGACGGCGTTACAGAAGCCACAAACGCAAATAACGAGTTGTTTGGAAATGACCGGCTTGTATCCGCACTTAATATAAAAAGCGAATTTTCCACCGCAGAACTTTTGGAGTGTGTAAAATCGGAAATTGATAAATTTGTCGGGAAGGCACCGCAATTTGACGATATTACAATGATGGCGGTTAGATATTTTGGAGGGAAATAAAGTGAAAGAACTTACGATTGATGCGACAGTTGAAAATATCAATAAGGTTACTGAATTCATAAATGAGCAGCTTGAAACCTGCGGCTGTCCGATAAAGGCACAAATGCAGATAGATGTTGCCATTGACGAATTATTCAGCAATATCGCACACTACGCCTACAATCCCGATGTCGGTCCTGCAACAGTACGGGTTGAGGCACGGGAAAATCCTTTATCTGTAATAATAACCTTTATTGATAATGGAAAACCGTATGATCCGCTTAAAAAAACCGATCCTGATATAACTCTTTCGGCAGAGGACCGCGAGATCGGCGGACTTGGCATATTCCTTGTTAAAAAGACAATGGACGATGTTAGCTATGAATACAAGGACGGACAAAACATTTTAACAATAAAGAAAAACATTTAGCGAGGCAAAATATGAATATTTTTGATAAAGCAATAATTTTTGCGACAGAAGCACATAGCGGAATGTATCGCAAAAAGAGCAAAACGCCATATATATTGCATCCTATGGAAGCGGCGGCAATAGCAGGTACTATGACGGACGATATTGAGATAATCACAGCGGCACTGCTTCACGATACGGTTGAGGATACAGCCGTTACCATTGAAGAAATAAAGGATAGATTCGGCAGCCGTGTTGCCGATTTGGTAAAAAGCGAAACTGAGGATAAGCGTGAAGAGTTACCTCCTGATGCGACATGGCAGATTCGCAAAGAAGAATCCCTTGAAGTGCTAAAAAACACCGATGATTTGGGCGTAAAAATACTGTGGCTTTCCGATAAACTTTCCAATATGCGTTCTTTTTACCGCAAATACAAAAAATGCGGCAACGCTCTGTGGCAGGATTTTCATCAGAAAGACCCCGACAAGCAGTTCTGGTATTATGATACGATTGCGAACCTCTTATCCGACTTGCAAGAATTTGAGGCTTGGCAGGAATATAAATATTTGATAAATAAAGTTTTTAATAAAGGAGAATAAAAAATGGCAGAAGTGAAATTTAACATGGAAAACAATGTACTTACCGTATTTTTATGCGGTCATATCGATTCGGCAAATGCGGCTGAAATCGAAGCGAAAATAACCGCAGAGCGTGAAAAAACACCGTCCGAGAATATCATAATTGATGCGGAAAAGCTCGAATACATTTCAAGTGCCGGACTTAGAATACTTTTGCGTATCAGAAAAGATATGCCCGAAATGAAAATAATAAATGTTTCCCCCGAAGTATATGAGATTCTGGATATGACCGGCTTTACCGAAATGATAACTGTCGAAAAGGCATACAGAGTTATTTCGGTTGACGGCTGTGAGGTTATCGGGCAAGGCGCAAACGGCAAAGTCTACCGCATAGACCGCGACACTATTGTAAAAGTGTACTTAAATCCCGATTCACTTCCCGATATACACCGTGAGCGTGAACTTGCAAGAAAGGCGTTTGTTTTGGGAATCCCGACAGCAATACCCTATGATGTTGTACGCGTCGGGGACGGATATGGCTCGGTATTTGAGCTTTTGAATGCAAAATCCTTTGCTAAAATCATTATAGAATACCCTGATAAACTTGATGAAGTAATCAAGATGTCGGTTGATTTGCTGAAAAAGATTCACGGAACTGTTGTGAAAAAAGGCGATATGCCCGATATGAAGGAGGTTGTGCTTGGCTGGGCAGAATTTTTGAAGGACTACCTGCCCGAAGAGCAATACAATAAGTTACATTCACTGGTTGAGGCAGTTCCCGAAGATAATCACATGATGCACGGCGATTATCATTTGAAAAATGTAATGCTCCAAGACGGAGAAGTTCTGCTTATCGATATGGATACTCTTTGTATGGGACACCCGATTTTTGAGTTGGCATCGGTATTTAATGCATATGTCGGATTCAGTGAGCTTGACCATTCGGTATCAATGTCCTTCCTCGGAATACCGCATGAAACAGCAGAGAAAATATGGGAACAAACTCTGCACCTCTACCTCGGTACAGATGATGAAAAGATAATTGAGGCGGTTAAAGAAAAGGCAATGATTGTAGGCTATACCCGTATTATGAGACGTACCATACGCAGAAACGGTCTTAATACACCCGACGGTCAAAAGCAGATTGAAGTATGCAAAAATCATTTAGCGGACCTTTTAAGTCGTGTTGATTCTTTGGTATTTTAACAGATAAAACAGTATGAGGTAAAGTATGATTTTACTGATAAATGCATGTGTCCGAAAAGCGTCAAGAACTAAACGCTTAGCAGATCGGTTTCTTTCTGAAAAAAAGCAATCCGTAACGGAAATTAATCTTGCCGATATTGAATATCCCAAGGTTGATGAGGAATTTCTCATAAAAAGAGACTCACTGATAGCCAAAGGCGATTTTGATAACCCTATGTTTGAAATTGCAAAACAGTTTGCAAATGCTGATGAAATCGTGATAGCGGCACCGTTTTGGGACTTATCCTTTCCGTCAAGCCTTAAACAGTATTTTGAGCAAATAAATGTTCTCGGTATAACCTTCCGCTACACACCGGAAGGGATACCGCAGGGGTTATGCAAGGCGACAAAACTTACATATATCACAACTTCGGGCGGAGATTTTTTCCCTGAGGAATTCGGGTTCGGATATGTAAAAGCATTGGCGGAAAACTTCTACGGCATACACGATGTCAGGCTCATAAAAGCCACAGGACTTGATGTTGACGGTGCAAATGTGGAAAAAATACTTGATTCTGTTTTTAAAGAATATTAAAAAAGGAGCAAATTTGCTCCTTTTTTTATTCAATCGCTTAGTTTCCAAAACCCTGTACCCGTTTCGGAATCATACATACGGCCTATTACGCCGCCTATTACCGGTCTTATTTCTATTTCTGCTGTGTAAAGCACCGTTACAGACTTTAAATGTCCCCCTACGATACGATGCTCTCCTTTGTCCTTATAGGAAAAAAACAGCGTGTGTATGATGATAACGGTTTCCCTCATCATCCGTCGTAATATTTCCGGTTAAGGATACAAGCTCAAGCATACCTGTAAGAGTCTGTGTTTCAAAAGAACTTTTTTCAGGAATGAATGTCTGAATTTCAGCCTCTGAGCATCCTCCGATACCGCTGAAAGTTGCGGATTTAATTCCCTCTTTTGCACATATTTCAAGCAATCGGGATATAATTTCGTCACCCCTGTCCATACGGGCATATCCGACTTTGTCAAAAAACTTGTAATCCATTTCTGTCTCCTTTTAAAATTAAACCTTTAACTATATTGTACCACGAATTCAGTTGAAAAACAATCATTTCCTCACTTTATCTTCATTTTTCGCCTAGTATATTGATTTTAATTGAATTTTGTTATATAATCCATTAGTTATTTAATCTTTAAAGGGAGCGAAAATATGATTTCACTATTTATTTCTTTTGCAGTATTATTTATTGGCTATATCCTTTACGGAAAAGCGGCAGAAAAAGTTTTTTCGCCTGATGACAGAGCCACTCCTGCCGTTACGGTAAATGACGGCGTTGATTTCGTACCTATGAAGACATGGAAGGCATTTTTGGTGCAATTACTGAATATTGCAGGTACGGGCCCGATATTCGGAGCTCTTATGGGTGCGGTTTTCGGTCCGGTTGTATTTTTATGGATAGTGTTCGGCTCTATTTTGGGCGGCGCAGTTCATGATTATATGAGTGGGATGATAAGCTCACGCCATGAGGGTGCATCGATTGCCGAGCTGTCAGGCACTTATCTCGGAAAGACCGCAAAAGTGCTTATGCGTATCTTTTCGGTAGTGCTGCTGGTACTGTGCGGAACGGTTTTTGTCACAAGTCCCGCAGGGCTTTTGGACAAGCTGACACCAGCCTTTATGAACGGAACATTTTGGACTGTTATAATTCTTGCATATTATCTGCTTGCAACACTCCTACCGATAGACAAGTTAATAGGAAAGCTCTATCCCATATTCGGCATATTGCTTATAACTATGGCAGTAGCGGTTATAGGCGGCATCTTGTT
Source organism: Clostridia bacterium (assembly GCA_017551095.1). GTDB lineage: Bacteria > Bacillota > Clostridia > UBA1381 > UBA1381 > UBA1738. The sequence goes on from JAFZMQ010000007.1 coordinate 14,679, forward strand.
TTCGGGCGGCAAATACATAATCCCCGAAATCTCGCTGCAAAACCTGCACCCCAGCGGCACTCCCATATGGCCGTATATGTTCATTACTGTTGCCTGCGGTGCGGTTTCGGGCTTTCATGCAACACAATCGCCAATGATTGCCAAGTGTATAAAATCCGAAAAGGAAGGCAAAAAAATCTTTTACGGTGCTATGATAAGCGAGTCTGTTATAGCTCTTGTCTGGGCTGCTGCAGGAGTAGCCTTTTACGGCAGCACACAGCTTTTAAGCGAGGCACTCTCCGGCGGTGCTTCAAATGTTGTATATGAAATATCAACAGGCGTACTCGGCATATTCGGCGGCATACTTGCTGTTGCAGGCGTAATTGTCTGCCCCATAACTTCCGGCGACACAGCCTTTCGCAGTGCAAGACTTATTTTAGCCGAGAGCTTTTCGCTTAATCAAAAGTCTATCAAAAACCGTCTGCTGATTACAATTCCGCTCCTTTTAACAGGCGGATTGCTCACATGGTTTGCGACCACAAACGATAACGGTTTTCAGATAATATGGCGGTACTTCTCGTGGAGTAATCAGACTTTGGCAATGATTGCGCTGTGGGTATCAACCGCATACCTTATGAAAAAGGGAAAATGCCGTTTTGGTTCTTTGATTACCGCTTTTCCCGCAGCGTTTATGACAGCCGTAAGCATTACATATATTCTTATGTCAAAGGAAGGCTTCCGCATCAATCAAACGATCTCCTACATTGTAGGAATTGCAATAGCTGTAATACTGTTTGGAATCTACTTATTTTCGCTTTTGAAGAATTCAAAAAAAGCATAAACTAAAAAAGGCTGATAACAGCCTTTTTTAGTTTACAAATATTACTTTTTCCCTGCTTTTTCAGCAAGTGCATAATACCATTCCTGAATAATGTCTGTATTGTTTATGCCGCCTTCCGAATTATTAAATCCACGTTTATATATCGTTTCACTCTCTCCGTGTACTTCACGCACAAGATTTTTGTTTGCAATAAAGAAATCAAATCTGACTTCATCCTTCGGGAAATTCAGCGTAATATACTCGCCTTCGGGTGCTCCAATATCTTCAAGCTCTACGAAAGTACCTCCCAAAAGCCTTTCAACATATGGCTTTGTATCGACATTCCCTGGGTTTAGCTCCCCGAATTCTGCCGAACTTATTGTATAATCGGTATATTTATCGTAAGCAATACGTGCAAGATACATATCAAGCTCGGTATTTGTAAAGTTTACCGGTATAAGCTCACTACTATTACTCAAAATCTCATTACAAAGTTCGCCTCGTGCCCATTCATTCAGTTCTGACCACTGCTCCATAGCGTCGCTTAGTTCTTCATTTGTTTGACGCACAATTCGCACATCTGTCGGTGTGCAGAAAAGATAATATTTTCCGTACGTATCTTTTGCAAATACTTTTATTCCCGACATATCACCTGACAGCAAACTGTGAAGCTTGTCTTCGGTTACACGGACAATTCTGCATAGTTCTCCTGCACCCTCTGTGTCTTCATCCATAGCTTCTGCCGCATCCTGAGATGCTTTTTCATATACAACAATTACATTTTCTTCTTCAAAGTCTTCGTCAAGATATTCCTCGTCAGTTACACCATAAACATAGAATGATATCAGTTCCTCGTCGTAATATTTCTTTGGAATAGGAAGTACAACAGGTCCCGATTCATAAGTTATCGGTGCATTTTTAGCATCTTCTAAAAGCTTTGTCTGATACAGGAAAGAAATCATCTCCCCGCGAACGCAAGGGTCTGCCGAGCGGAAAAGCATATTTTCTGCTGTTATGCCGGAATTTGCCTCTGTAATAATCCCATTCATAAGTCCCCAGAATACAGGATATTCAAAGTATGATTCTTCAGGGACATCGGAGAACAGTCCTTGTTCACGAATTCCTTTAACCATTTCCTTTATCAAATAAAAGCCGAAATCTTCCATTGTGGAATTCTCGTCTAATTCCACATCAGCCGTAAGGTCCATCCCGTCAAACGGACAGCCCATAAGTCTGTATAAAAGAGTTATGCACATTGCTCTGTCGCAGATCACATCAGGGCTGAACATATTATCACCCGTACCCTCTGTAATTTCATTTTCAACAGCCCATTTAACAGCGGTTTCATACCAGCTTCCTGCCTCAACATCACTAAATGTTTCGGTAGCGGCAGGTTCAGGCTGACCTGCCATACTCCACAAAAATGTAACTACTTGTGCACGGGTAACCTCGCCCTCAGGGTCAAAGTGTTCTTCATCCACACCGTAGGTAATACCTGCTTCTGCACCCCACTGTACCGCGGGATAGAAGTAATCGCTTTCCGCAACATCCGTAAATTCTGCCGCCGCAAATGTTATTCCTCCCATTAAAATGGAAACGGCAAGAAGTAAACTTAAAATTTGTTTTTTCATTTTTTTCGCTCCTCGTTTAATAGTTTTTACAATTGCAAAATGCCCCTCACATTCAATATTTAATAAGAAAATTATATAACAAAATCATGTGTTTGACAAGACTTTGAGATAAATTTTGTTATTGTAAAAAACATTCGGGACTTATATTTACATTTAGGCTGCTATATGATAAAATGCATTTAAGATTTTTTAGGCGAATAGGAGATGTAACAAGAATGAGAAAAACATCAAGATTTATTTCAATACTATTGGTAACAGCAACAATTATGAATATTTCGTTTGTCGCAGTTGCCGCAGATGACATTTATGAGGGTGGTGGCGGAGCTGCCAAGACTTTTCACTATCAACATGACCCCCGCCTTAACAGTAAGGCTTTGGAGGATATTATTATTGATCCTGATGCTGTTTACGGTTTTTCACCAAGCCCGACAGGAAGTCTTGCGGCATACGCCGAGTATGATTGGACCGATGCCGAGGCGGTAGAAGCTTACCGTCAAAACCGTATTGAATATTTACAAAGCTACTCCAAGATGTACGATATTTTGGACGAAATGACTGCCGAGGGTAAATCCATAGAAGAAATTGCACGTGCGGTAAGTGCAAAACGCAACGAACTGCGACTTGCGGCATATGAAGGAAATCCTGATGGATTAGCAACGGTTAAGGCACATAATCTTGAAAACTACGGGCACGAAGACGGTCCAACAGCAGACGAAATGTTTGAAAAATACGGTTCTTGGGAGCGTGTTATTGAAAAAGCTTTCAGTCACAATCCCGGTATGGATGCGTGTGTAGGTCTATATGACGACAACTATAAATATTATATAGCATTTGGTTACATAGAGGATGAAAGCATGACTGCGGCGTCACGGGAATATGCAGTTGCCGCTTTTATAGATGTAGTCGGTTTAAATGGACTTTCGGACACTAATGTGCTTTTTGCTTTTTCCGATGCAGGTGATGTCAGCGACATCTACGCCGCAGAATTAGCACATGCTGCCAAGAATGGCATTATCAAAGGCTATGAGGACGGCAGTTTGCGACCAAAGGCAACAATTTGCCGTGTTGAAGCTCTTGCAATTCTTGACCGTATGCTTCCCGAAAACGCGGCAGTAAGGGAAGCAATTACATTTTCCGATGTGCCGGATTGGGCAAAGGATTCTATCGACAGGCTCAGCTCCGCAGGTATTGTTGAGGGCTACGGCGACGACATTTTAGGTGCTTATGACCTATTGACAATCGAGCAGGTTATGCTTTTGACAGAAAGGATAGCAAATCAAGTGACAGCTACATATTTAGGCATTGAGAATTACGGTGAACCGGAAACAAATAAGGACAATAAAAATAATTTCCGTTACAGATTTCTTATTGACGGCAAAGAAACAACCCTTTCCGTTGATAACGGCAAAGAGAATGCTGACGGAAAATATGATTATCCTATACAAAACATATTAAAAGAAGGTTATTCTTACAAGCTGAAAATTTCCGATAATACTGTAATTTCAGCAAAAGAAATTGTAGATAAAACAGAAGCATTTACGCCTGTCGTATCCGGCATCCCGGGCGAAAAAACACTTCTTAATTTTCTGAAAACTGCAATGGAGCCTGTCGGAACAGCACTTTATATCTACGGTGGCGGCTGGGATTGGCAGGATGTCGGAAGCAGTGTAGAGACAAGGACAATCGGTGTTTCGCCAGACTGGGTACGCTTCTTTAACGAACAGGACGAGAATTATACATACAAGGAAAAGGACGGAGATAAGGAAAAGGCAGACCCAAAAACGAGCTATTATCCTTACGGCGAATATAACGAATACTACTATGCAGGTCTTGACTGCTCAGGATATGTCGGCTGGGTTTTATATAATACATTTGAAACAGAAGACCTGAAAGACGGCTATGTTATGGGCTCAACAGGTACAGCAAAAAAATTGGCGGCAAGAGGCTTTGGCGAGTGGACGCAGGATATAACCGAAATGAAGCCCGGTGAAATGATGAGTATGAACGGTCATATCTGGATTTCTCTCGGCACTTGCTCTGACGGAAGTACGCTTATACTGCACTCCACACCAAGTAGAAGCAGAACAAATCAGCCGGGCGGCGGTGTTCAGATAAGTGCTATCGGAAAATCCACCGATTGTGAGGCATATAAACTGTCAGATGAGTATATGTCAAAATACTACCCAAATTGGTATAGCCGTTATCCTATTTATCTGTGCGACCCCGATGTATATTTCACGTTTACCGGCGAAAATGCAGGAAAATTTACATGGTCAGATGATGTTTTGGCGGACAGCGAAAATGTCAAAAATATGACTCCAAAAGAAGTTTTGGAAATATTATTCAAATAAATAAAAGATTCAAAAAGACTTCAAGCAAATGCTTGAAGTCTTTTTCTATATATTCCATAGACACACAAACCAATAGGTATTCAGACAAATTGATAGCAATTATTCCTTTTCTACAATAAGCTTCTCCATATCCTTGGCATTCTTCTTTACCATAATCATATCTACAATGTTTATTACAGCATGTATGATCAGTACAACTCCGAGTCCGACTGTTAAAGAAATTGAGGAAAGAATCGGAGAGTAGATAACCAAGCAACCAATGATAATATCGATGATATTCATGATAATCATCAAAACCCATGGTGCAGATGTTCCTCTAAGTGCAGATGCGAGTTTGATTCCGTCAAAGCTGGATAGGATAATCCAAAATCCTACAAAAGTACCTATGTATACTGTAATGGTTTCGGGATACATAGCAAGTAAAATACCCATAAGCACACATAAAATACCTTGCAGAAGACCGTTAAACGGTATGTATAACCGCCATGCTTTAATGTCAAGAATGATTAGTGTTATTCCGTTAACCAGAAGATATGATGCAACTATAAGACCAAATGCAATAAGTGAAATCCCCGGATACACAATCATTACAACTCCAAGCAAAATAGCCAGAATTGACAGCACGATTACAGAATTTGTAAAGTTTTTAAAAATGTTTTTCATAAGAGTTTACTCCTTTTTATAAATATTTTATATAATTTGTAAAAAATTATATACGAAGTTTTTGTTGAGCAAAATTGTATCTGCCTACATAATCACCGTTTAATAATCTGAATTATTTTATCCACAGCAGGTTTTGCCTCCGGAATGGGAAATAGTGGATAAACATGATTCATATTTTCCGCAACAATCAGTTCGTTTGACGGGTCATCTTCAATCATTCGGAAAAACTTTGTAATATCAGGATAGAGTATTTCATCAGTTCCTAAAAATACAGTAGTATTGCGAATTCCTTTCAGATCTCCGTAAATCGGACTGACATGCCAGTCATGCGTATCAAGATTACCGCTCCATCTCTTTCCGCATGTAAGAAGAGATTTAAGTGACAGGAACGGATCCTTATCTGCATATTCATTAATCTGCTCATTATCCATTGAGATGTCAACCCATGGAGACAGCAGAATCAATTCATCAGGCATACGCATCCCGTCCAGCTTGAACTGCTCCGTAAGAGCAACCGAAAGGCCTCCTCCTGCGGAATCTCCCATTAAGATAATCTTTTGGTCAGGGTGAGCTTCACAGTACTCCCTATAAATCGGAACGATAAGCTCAAAAGCTTCTTTCCATGTTGCAAACGGCAATAGCCTATATGCAGGTGCAATCACTTGTGCGTCCGCTTCCCTTATAAGTGTGTCTATTAATTTCCAGTGACTTCGGGTGAAGTCCATAAAATATGCACCGCCGTGAAGATAAAATACCGTAATTTTGGACTTACTATCTTCATTAGCATAAAATATGCGACCATTTTGATAATCTTCAAACCTTGTTTTTGGAATTATCGGCGACGGAGTAGACTTTTCACCCCTATGCAAAGCGTCTTCGATCATTTTTTCACCGTTTTTCTCTGTATATAGAGAAAACAGTTCAAGCACCTCGGACATTAACTTTGCACTGATACTTTTACTCATTTTACACCCCCCATTGTAATTTTTGTTCACTTATGTATTTTGGTCTTCACCTTGTAGCTAATAGCACTGTGGCAAACTCCTTCTGTCTCTTCAAAATGCAAATGTTGATACCTTGCCACAACGGCATTCCATACAGCTTTATATTGTATGTATCGTGCTCTTCCCCGGCATTTTAATTCTATACATCAATATCAGCAATTATATGTAATGAATAATCAGGATATAGATCTTGAACTTCTTTTTTCAAAATCTGTAATGCCTCGGTACTATCTATATCAAAACTTATTATCGCATCAAATCTCATTGTTTTGTTCTCGGTATCAACAAAAAAGCCATGCATTTGAAGCACCCATTCATGTGACAAAACAGTTTCCTCAATTATCCGGCGAATTTTTGCAGCCTCATTATCGGAGGTGTTATAGGAGTAAACGCCAACACCTGTAAGAATAACGCCTGTTTCCTTATAGATTTTTGCTTCAACTCTCCTTGTAAGTTTATCAATATCGTCTGCTGTCATTGTATCGGGTAATTCAATATGAATACTTGCATAATTTTTATTCGGTCCGTAATTGAACATTATCAAGTCATAAGCTCCGCGTACTTCGGGTTCCTCACAAATAAGACTTTTTATATGTCCAGCCTCCTCTTTATCGGTACGCTTTCCTAAAATGTCATTTACCGTGTCTATCATCATTTCAATACCCGCTTTTATAATGAGTACAGAAATTATAACACCGACATATGTCTCCAATGAAATGCCCCATATTAAATAAATAATTGCAGAAGCAAGTACAGAAGCAGAAACTATTGCATCAAACAAAGCATCAGAGCCTGATGCAACAAGTGCACCCGAATTATGCTTTTTACCTTGCTTTTTAACATACTGTCCAAGTATAAGCTTAACAATAATCGCTACGGAAATTATAATAAGTGAGATCGCACTATAATCCGCTGTCTCAGGGAAAAACATCTTCTTGACCGATTCTACCATAGATGTGATACCTGCGTAAAGTACGATTGCTGCAACAATCATGGAACTTAAATACTCAATTCTACCGTAACCAAGTGGGTGTTTTTTGTTGGGTTTTTTTGAACCGAGTTTCGCACCGATAATCGTCACAACCGATGAAAGTGCATCGGAGAGATTGTTTACTGCGTCAAGTGTTACTGCTATGGAATTTGATACAATGCCAATCACAGCCTTAAAGGCTGCAAGAAACACATTGGTTACTATTCCTATAATGCTCGTTTTAACTATTGCCTTTTTTCTGTATGCCGCAATTTCTTCTATGCCTTTATTCTCCATATTTACTCACCCACGATCAAATCCTAATCTTTATTCGTTACGATTATATCTCTGTTTCATCAAAATGTCAAGTGCACTTCAAAACACAAAGCCCTTGATTTACTAACATTATCGGCATTTGTTTGAATTATTAACTTATGAAGCGTCAACTCGCAAATAGCCGAAATGTACTATATCATACAAATCTCGGTTAAATAGCAATTATTTTAATTATTCAACACTATTTTAAATACAGTGCCCTCTCCCAATCTGCTTTCTACGCTAATTGTTCCGCCGTGGAGCTCAATAATGCTTTTTACCATAGAAAGTCCCAATCCGCAGCTTCCATATTCGTCATTTCTTACATCATCAATCCTGTAAAATCTATCCCATATTTTATCAATATGGTCTTTATCTATTCCGATACCGTTATCCTCTACGGTTATCTCTGTTTTATCACCGATTTGGGATGCTGAAACTAAAACTTCCCCCGATTCTTTGCCATACTTGATACCGTTACTGATAAGATTTGTTATTGCACTTAAAAGCAGCGATTCGTCTGCCTCTGCAAAAGTGTCCTCTTTAACATTTGCAACAAGCGAAATGTTTTTCTTTGCAGCAAAGTCTTTCATACTGTCGACTGCTATATCGGAAAGTACGCTGATATCAACCTTTTCTTTGTTGAATTTCTGCCTGTTCTGGTCAATTCTTGCAAGAAGCAAAAGCCTTGAAACAAGCTGTGATACTTGATTTGCCTTATCCACAATACTTTGAGCAAGTTCTTTTTCCTTTTCATCCTTTGCAATATCCACAAGATACTCACCCTGTGCAAGAATAACGGAAATCGGCGTTCGGAGCTCGTGGGATGCGTCCGATGTAAACTGCTTTTCCTGCTTGATAAGGTTTTCGATTTTATCAAGCATTCTGTTAAGCGTAACGGACAGGTGTTGAAGCTCGTCCTCTCTTGCGTCGGGAGCAATTTCAATTCTCCTGCTGATATCCCTCTGTGCTGAAATATCATTTGCGGTTTGTATGATAGTATTTACAGGTCTGAATGCCTTTTTGGTAATATAATACCCTCCGAGTGCCGTTACAAGCAAAATAAGAGGAATTAAAATAAGCACAATTATAATCGCGGACTTTCCTAAAAGTATTGTGGAGTTGACAGATTCCAGACCTCTTATCCAAAAACCGCCGTGCTTATCGGGAGGACTCGGCATTCTTGCATCATAAACGATATATTCCTTGCCGTCAATGCTCTCCTTCCTTGGAACACCTTCTTTAAACGGAATATTTGTAGCGTCATAAATGTACTTTCCCACAATATATTTCCCGTCAGCGTCATATATAGATACATTTTTAAATTCTTCTTCGTTTTCAACTATTTCAAATACACCCGGTTGTCTTTTAGACAGTTTTTCAGAAACTTGTGTAACACCCAAAATAACATTTTTTTCAATACTGTCCGTTGAAAGCTGATAAGAAAGTCCGCCAACCAAAGCGAGTACAACAACTATCAAAACAAACATAAGTGTAGTATACCATATAGTTATTCTTGTTTTTATTGATGTGAACTTTTTCATTTTAATCTTCCTTTATGACATAACCGACATTCTTCACGGTATGTAATAGTTTTTTTTCGTAGCCATCGTCTATTTTTTTACGCAAATGATGTATATAAACCTTTATTACATCGCTTGTACCCTCGTAATCGTAATTCCAGATATTTTCCTCGATTTTTTCCTTTGAAACGACAATTCCCTTGTTTCTCATAAGATATTCCAGAATCGAATATTCCTTTGATGACAGTTCTATCGCCAAATCTCCGCGTTTTACAACTCTTGTTGTTGTATCTACGCTTAAATCCGCAATTTCAAGCACACTTCCCGTTACATTTTCTTTTACACGAAGCATTGCCCTTATTCTTGCACAAAGAATCTCAAAGGAAAACGGTTTTGTAAGATAATCATTAGCCCCCGTATCAAGTCCCATAATAACATCTTCGTCAGCGTCCTTTGCTGTAAGCATCAAAACGGGGGTGAGGATTTTTTTACTACGCATAATGCGTAGCACTTCAAATCCGTTTATCTTCGGCATCATAACATCAAGTATTATGCCGTCATAGGTTGTGTTTTCAATATAATACAGAGCATCCTCGCCGTCAAAACAGCTGTCAACCGTATAGCCTTGTTTTGAAAGTCTTTCTGTAATTGTTTTATTAAGATGTTTTTCGTCTTCAACAACTAAAAGCCGCATAAAATCACCACCCTGCATATATTATACAACATTTTTTCTAAAAAGTAAACTGTGACGGCTTCACAAATAGTGAAGCCGCCAGATAATTACTGAATTTGTCTTCTTCCAAAGCCCATACCTTCGCTACTTTGCGTTCCTATAATGGTACTTTGCTCTGTTATCTCTGTTTCATATGTTTCATTTCCGATTATTACAGAATATTTTTCACCGGTTTTAATACTCTTTGAAGCAATCAAAACCGCTTTATAACTTCCATTCGGAGTATATTCATATACTACATTTCCTTTTGAGTCGGAAACTATAATCTTATCGCCTGATGTGTGTGTTTTTTCGCAGTATACCGTAACAGTATTCTGTGTAAGCCCGAGATTTGTCCCGCTCCCGTTTCCTGCGGCAAATATAAGATTTGCATTTTCGCTTATTTTTGCCGTTCCGTCAGGATCTACAATTGCAAATGCACCGGAAAATGTGCCGTTTGGATTAGTTGCTTTTATTGTTCCGCCGTTTATTTCCAGGCTTCCGTTTGCATCTAAGCAGTCATTAACTGCACAAAGTTCCAAATTACCGCCGTTTATTACAAGGCAAGTTTTCATATTGCCTCTGTTACTTCCTGTAACGCCTTCGGGCATTACACCTTCTTCCATTCTTTCAGGCGGTGTAAATTCGCCGTTTTGTGACATTTGGGGCGGTGTAAAATCGCCATTTTGGTGCATTTCGGGAGGAGCAAAATTGCCATTTTGGTGCATTTCGGGAGGAGCAAATTCTCCATCAGGCATCTGGGGCGGTTGCATGCCTGCCTGTCTTCCGTCTGTGCCTCTTTGCATTTTTTCGTCTTGTTTTCTCATTCCCCTGCCGTTTTCCTGCATTTGTCTGTCATTAGGAACGCCATTTCCTCCTTCAAATCCTTCGGGCATTGTGCGGTTTCCGTTTTCGCCTTTTGCACCAAAATCCCCGCCCGGCATTTTATTGCCACTGTTTCCGCCCGTTGCATTTAAAGCGTCGTCAGATGAGATAACCTTTATATCACCGTTATTTATTGTTAAGACATTCTTGCTCTCGATACCTTCGGTGGATTTTGTTATGTCAATAATGGTATCTTCACCATTTACAGTAAGGTTTCCGTGAGCTGATATCCCTTTTTCATATTTGGAGCTGATAGTGAATTTACCGCCATTGATTTCAATTTCATCCTCACAATGAATTGCGTGGGAAGCGGAATTTATATTTATTTCGCCGCCTGAAATAGTCATAAGCCATTCAGCATTTATACCCTTTGTTGATTTTTCAAATTCCACATCAGTTGATCCTGCCGTTTCAATCGGCTTACCGTTAGTTTCTATGTTGACCGTTCCGTCCTCTATATTAACAATGGATTCGCAGTCAATTCCGTCGCCTACGGCAGTTATGTTAACTGTTCCGCCTGTCATTTTTAAAGTGTCGTTTACATGAATACCGTCAGATTCAGCGTCTATCGTAATCGTGCCGTTTTCAATATTCAAATTATCCGATGCCTTTATTCCGTGTCCTGCCTTTGAGTCTATGACAAGTTCACCTTCGCCTTTGATTTCAAGGTTATCCTTTGAGTAGATAGCACCGTCTTCCGAATTTTCGGCAACAAGATAATTTTTTGTACCCTTAGTGAGCGTTATATATGCTTTATCTGCGTTTTCAACATAAATACAAGGGTTTTCACTTGAAGTGATTTTTGCCCCGCTTAAACGGAGTTTCACTTTTTCGTCTGCGGATATTATGATATTTCCGTCTGTAAGCGTTCCTGTTACGGTAAAATCTCCGCCTTTTGTAATTTTAATCTGGTTATCGCTAATTTCAACGCCTTCGCCTTCATAAGTCATATTTGTCAGGTTTATTGAGCCGACATTTTTTTTCCACGAATCATCTTCGCTACTATCTGAGGTAATAATAACTTTTTGATTATCTGCATCCCAGTCCACATTAAGTCCGAAGCTTTCAGAAATTGCACGGGCAGGGACTAATGTTCTGCCTGACACAATTTGTGCAGGAACTTCCAATGTAACGGTTTCTATGACCGAATTACCTTCATCATCTGTTTTACCCTTATCAATCTGCAAATCGGCAGAATTGATTGAAAGCGTCACCGTTTTTGAATTTTTCCGCGCTGATACTGTTTGCGTATCAGAGTTCCACTTTACCGACGCACCCAGTTCTTCAAAAATTTTTCGTAATGGTACCATAGTTCGTCCGTCAATAATTTCAGGATTAACATCAAATTCTATTTTCTTTCCGTCAATTTCGACCGTAATTTCGTCAGCAGATACAGATTGTGTACCGATAATCAAGGTTAATACAAGACCTAAACACAAAATTATAGATAATAATTTTTTCATATCAATTTCCATAGCCTTTCTGCCCACAAAAAGTAATTAAAAACGATGTTCTGCCTTATCTGTGGGCTGATAAGGCGTATAATGGAATTATGCACATCGCCGTTTTGCCAAAGGCAAAATATCGGCAGTGCATTTAATATAATTAACGTGATTTTTCACGTTAATCCTCCTTTTCATTTTGGTGCTGATACGGCAAGGATAATATTAAGGTTTCCATTTCTGCACCGCAGTTCATTTATAAATTCCTGCTCGTTCTCATCGTTTTGCATAACTACATTATAGCAAAGCTCAAAGAGTGAACCTAAATCAGTTGTTTTAATTTTTGTAAGTTTGTAGCTTTTCGTATACTTTTTAAGTATTTCATCAAAAGCACCCTCAAAATTAAGGTTTTCGGGAATTGTGATTTTCAGTGTTTTTTGAATATCCTTTTTCTCAAAAAATTTGTATTTTTCCGAAATAAGCATTATTACGCATAGCAAAATTACAAAAACCGCACCGTATCCGTAAAGTCCTACACCGCAGGCAAGTCCTGCTGCAATATCAAAGAAGATAAATCCAATGTCTTTGGGGTCTCCCGGTGCACTTCTGAAACGGATAATGGATAGTGTCCCCGCTAAACTGAACGCTCTTGCAATATTACTTCCGACAAACAGAATTATTACCGAAAGTATTACAGGCAGCATCATAAGCGTAACAGCCATATTTCTTTGATAGTTTTCCTCTTGTGTTTTATAATAGGTGAAGCCTATTATTATACCGAAAATTACCGCAATAATCATTGTGATGATTGCTGAACCGATTGTCATATCCTGCGATACATTTGTCAAAATATTGTTAAATAAATTATCCATATCAAACTACCTCTTTATATTCATAATTTACCGTTTGTTTAAACTCGGTACCGTATTTGGAAAAAGTCACTCTTTTTATGTCAAGCTCTGTAAGCATTTTGGTAAGCCATAGCGGTTTTGCGAGTGATGTTTTGATTTCCATAAGATAAACGCCGTGAGGCAAAAGCTTTTCCCCATAGTCGCCGTGCTCCAAAGCCAAATCATATCTTCTTGAACGGATATTCATATCAAATGAGATTCTTAAATCCGCATTGTCCTTTTCAAAGTATGCAATTCTGTCGTATGCCAAATAAAGTTTCGGCGACAAATCATAAACTTTTAAAAAATATTCGAGCTCGGAGAGTACCTGTTTGTTCATATACTCCTTAAACTCCGGCGATTTTCCCGTTTCGGCAAAATCATATGCCTCAGATAGAGTAAGTGCTGTTCTGCGTTTATTTACAATACCCTTAAATTTTTTCTTGATTTCAAGGAATACCTTTGAATTTGCATTTGGAACTCCGTATGAGCGAAGTCTTAGCTTCTCTTTATATTCCGGTTTTGTAAGCGATGTTCTTATAAGATAATCATCAGGTGTGTCAAAATATATATTTGAAATCGTATACGGAGTGTGGTTTAAATTATGTGAATCGATTACCATATGCTCATCCATAACCTTTATTACACGCTCAAATGTTTTCTTGTCAAGCAAATATTTGTGCTCATATCTGTTAAAAACTTCTATTGCCATTTTGTTCGCCTCCCTGTCTTATGATGCCATTTTAATGCCGCAAAGTTAAAAGAAGGTTAATTTTAGAAAAAAAATTATTGATTTATTAAAATTTTTTTACCGTCGGATAAAACCGATACATTACCGTCCTTTGTGCTGTAAATTTCGGATTTTTGCATTTTTAAAACCGATATGGTTTTATCGGAAGCAGGATTTTTTTCGCTGTCGGTAATAACTGCATACTTGGGTTTTACCGCACTAATAAATTCTTCTGTTTTTCCGTTATATCTTCCGTGATGCGGAACCTTTAAAAAGTCAAACTGCCTATCAAATTCCGATAAAACTTCGGATAATCTTTCTTTTTCGGCATCACCTGCGAATAAAAATGTGTTTTCTCCGTGCGTTACCGAAATAACAAGCGAATAATCGTTATCGCCCTCTTTATAAATCTGCTTTTTGGGAGCAGAAACCTCAAACAAAACATCATCAAGAACAAAAGATATGTCCTCTGTAAGTCTTGTAACGGTCAGGTTTTTCTCGTCAACGGTTTTTATAAATTCTTTGTATTCATCACTTATACCTTCATAATCAGGGACGACAATGTTTTTTGCCGTTATATTTTCCATAACCTCCGGAAATCCGCCTACATGGTCTTTATCATAATGAGTTATGAAAATATAATCTACATCTGTAATATTGTTTTCCTCCAAAAATTCCGATATTTCATCACCATCGTCCTTTTCGCCCAAATCAATTATGACGTTATGGTTTTGCGTCTTTGCTATAATCGCGTCTGCTTGACCTGCTTTCATAACGGTAAAAGCGAACTGCCCTGTAACTTCCGGCAAAGATGTGTTTGTTCCACTATTTTGACATCCGCACAATAAAGAAAGTATCAAAATCAGAGCATATGCAATAGTTTTTTTAAATAGTTTCACGATTCTATCAACTATAAGAACTCTCATTTTATCACCTTATTTCTCCTCCCACTTTTCTACTCTTTCTCTCAATTTAATCTGATTATAAATACCGGAAGTTAAAATAAGGTTAAAAAAACAAAAAAATATATAAAGCTGTTTTGTAATCAATTTCCATGCAGTAAATAAATAAACAAAAAAATGTAGTAACCTGTGAAAGTTGCTACATTTTTTATATCATTTGCATACATAACCTATTTTTCAATTTCAAGCCAAAGAGTTTTTATTGACTTTATTGCGGCGAGGTGGTAAAATTATTCAAAAAACAAAAGGGTGTGTGATTTTATGTATAGTAAGGAAGATGTTTTAGAATATATAGAATCGGAAGATGTAAAGTTTATAAAACTTGCGTTTTGCGATGTTTTTGGCAGACAGAAAAATATATCTATTCTTTCAACAGAGCTTAACAGGGCATTTGAATACGGAATTTCCTTTGACGCATCTGCAATTAGTGGATTTAGTGATGAGGCAAAATCCGACCTGTTTCTTTTTCCCGACCCGTCAACAATTGAAGTGTTGCCGTGGCGACCTATGCAAGGGAAGGTTGTGAGAATGATATGCGACATAAAAAATCCAGACGGAACACCTTTTGAGGCAGATACAAGAAATATTTTGAAAAATGCCGTAAGCTTTGCAAAGAAAAACGGCATAGAGCTATCTATGGGCTCGGAATTTGAGTTCTATCTTTTCAAAACAGACGATGACGGAAACCCGACAGAAGAGCCCTTTGACAATGCAGGATACTTTGATATTGCACCCTTTGACCGCGGTGAGAATGTTCGCCGTGAGATTTGCCTTACCCTTGAAAATATGGACATATATCCCGAAAGCTCACACCATGAGGAAGGCCCGGGGCAAAATGAGATAGATTTCAAGCACTCCGACCCGTTATCAAGTGCAGATAATGCCATTACATTCAAATCTGTTACACAGACAATAGCTGCAAAAAACGGGCTTTATGCAAGTTTTATGCCAAAGCCTGTAAAAAATTCGAGCGGAAACGGTATGCATATAAATATTTCACTTACCGATAAGTCAAAGCAGGACAGCTTTATAGCAGGTATTTTGGAAAATATTGCAGGGATTACTGCATTTTTGAATCCGATAGAACAATCGTATGTGAGGCTTGGCGAGAAAAAAGCACCGTTTTACATAACATGGGCGGAGGGTAACCGCTCACAGCTTATAAGAATTCCTGCGGAAAGCGGAGAAAGAAGCCGTTTTGAGCTCCGCTCACCTGACCCTATGGCAAATCCCTATCTTGTATATGCACTTTTAATATATGCAGGAGCAGAGGGCGTTATAAATAAAAGAGAACTCTGTGAACCTTGCAATATCAACCTTTATAGTGCAGATAAAGAGAAAACAGAAAATTTACCGTCCTTACCAAAAACATTTGATGAGGCTATTTCTCTTGCAAAAGATAGCGAGATAGTTAAAAAATATATGCCGGATAGCATTTTGGAGGCATTTAAAAAGAATAATAAATCGGAGTGAGAGTTATGCTTTTTGACAGAGAAGAATTAAGCATACTCGTTGTTTCAGCGTCTGATAAGGTTTTTGAAATACTTACCGATTTGACTAAGGACCGATTTCATTCCGATATACACCATGCGTCAAGCGTTAGCGAAGCAAAGCGAATGATGCTTTTGCGGGATTTCGATATTGTGGTCATAAACGCACCGCTGAAAGATGAATCTGGAATAGATTTTGCGGCAAATATATCAACTGACAATTCCGCGGGTGTGCTGATTCTTATAAACAATGAATATTACGAACAGGTTTTGGACAAGGTTATGGAATACGGAGTTTTGACGGTGTCAAAGCCCCTTTCCCGTCAAGTCTTGTACGAATCCCTTAATTTGCTTGTCGCAACAAGTTCCCGCATTAAAAAGGTGGAAAAGAAAAACGAAAAGCTAACGGCAAAGATGGCTGAACTGCGAATCGTGAATCGTGCAAAATGGGTTTTGATAGAAAATCTTGGACTTTCGGAGGAGGAAGCACACAGGATTATCGAAAAACAGGCTATGGATGAGCGTCAGTCAAAGTGTGAGGTTTCGGAGACTATAATCCGTACATATGGCACAGAAAAATGAGATTTTTTGTGCTATTTCGACAGAAAAAAATGTAAAATTATTTTCAATTTGTCATTTTTAACATATTGACATTTGATTTTTTTGGTGATATCATATGCGTGTAAGGCAATGAGGCCTCGAATGAAAATTCGGTCTCATTGTCTTTTTTTGTTTTAATTCACAAAAAGGAGAGATGATTTATGAACAAAGTAACTGAAATGTTTGGGAGTAAGGTATTTAATAGTGCGACCATGAAAGAGCGTCTGCCGAAAGAGGCATATAAAGCCGTACAGAATGCAATTAAAAACGGTAAAAGACTTGATATAACTGTTGCCGATGTTGTTGCAAATTCAATGAAGGATTGGGCAATAGAAAACGGTGCAACGCATTTTACACATTGGTTCCAGCCTATGACGGGCGTTACGGCTGAAAAGCATGACAGTTTTATCTCGCCTACCGATGACGGACATATCATAATGGAGTTTAAAGGAAAAGAGCTTGTTCAGGGCGAACCTGACGCGTCAAGTTTTCCATCCGGCGGACTTCGTGCAACATTTGAGGCAAGAGGCTATACCGCTTGGGACCCGACTTCATTTGCATTTATAAAGGGAAACACACTTTGTATTCCGACAGCTTTCTGCTCATACGGCGGAGAAGCACTTGATAAAAAAACACCGCTTTTGAGGTCTATGGAGGCAATAAATAAACAGGCATTAAGAGTTTTAAAACTTTTCGGAAATGAAGCAACATCTGTTAAAACTACGGTTGGACCTGAGCAGGAATATTTCTTGGTAGATAAGGAAATGTACGATAAGCGCCCCGACCTTTTATATACGGGAAGAACATTGTTCGGCGCAAAATCACCGAAAGGTCAGGAGCTTGACGACCACTATTTCGGCACAATCAAGTCCAGAGTTGCAGCGTTTATGGAAGAACTGAACGAAGAGCTTTGGAAACTTGGAATACTTGCAAAAACCGAGCATAACGAGGTTGCACCGGCTCAGCACGAACTTGCACCGATATTTACCACAACAAATATTGCAACCGACCATAACCAGATTACAATGGAGCTTATGCAAAGGATTGCGAAAAAGCACGGTATGGTTTGTCTGCTTCATGAAAAGCCCTTTGCTGGTGTAAACGGAAGCGGAAAACACAATAACTGGTCAATTTCAACGGCGGAGGGCGTAAACCTTTTAGAGCCGGGCGAAACACCGCACGAAAACGCACAGTTCTTGCTGTTCCTTTGCAGCGTTATAAAGGCTGTTGACGATTATCAGGATTTACTCCGAATTTCCGTTGCATCGGCAGGAAATGACCATAGATTAGGTGCAAATGAAGCACCACCTGCTGTGGTTTCTATATTCTTAGGCGAGGAACTTACAGAAATTTTGGAGTCTATCGCGTCGGATTCATCATACGACTCAAAAGAAAGAGTACAAATGAAAATCGGCGTTCATGTTCTGCCGAGATTCCCGAAGGATACGACAGACAGAAACAGGACAAGCCCGTTTGCATTTACAGGAAATAAGTTTGAGTTTAGAATGCTTGGCTCATCTGCCTCCGTATCGGGTGCAAATATTGTTTTGAACACGGCGGTTGCGGAGAGTTTAAAACAATTTGCTGACGAATTGGAAGGAAAAGAAAACTTTAACGACGCACTCCATGACCTTATTAAGCGTGTTATTAAAGAGCATAAGCGTATCATATTTAACGGTAACGGCTATGACGATGCGTGGATAGCTGAGGCGGAAAAGAGAGGACTTCTTAATCTTAAATCCACTCCCGATTGTCTGCCATACTATATTTCGGAAAAGAATGAAAAGCTGTTTTCAGAGCATAAAGTATTCTCACCTTCCGAGCTTAACGCAAGGTATGAGATAAAGCTTGAAACATACTCCAAAATTTTAAACATTGAGGCACTTACAATGGTGGATATGGTAAATAAGGATATTTTACCTGCCATTTCAGCATTTATTGGTAAGCTTTCAAAGGGAGTAAACGAGAAAAAGGCGGCTGTTGCAACAGCTGATTGCAAGTATGAGGAAAAGACAATTGCACGACTTTCAACTCTTGCGAGTGTAATTTACGACAGATGTGAGGCACTTGATAAGGCTTTAATCGGTGCTATGGACGAAGGAGATGCGTTAAAGACAGCAGCATATTATAAAGATGTAATATTTAAGGCGATGAACGAACTAAGAATAAGCGTGGATGAGGCTGAGGTCATAACCGACAGGAAATACTGGCCTTACCCGTCATACGGTGACCTTTTGTTCAGCGTAAGATAATTTTAGGAAGGATTGACATATATGAAAAGCACAGAAATTTTTGATATTGTAAACAAAATAGTGTCCGAAGAGGTTTTTGCGGTATGGTTTTTAATCGGTGCAGCACTTGTATTCTTTATGCAGGCAGGCTTTGCGATGGTTGAAACAGGCTTTACCAGAGCGAAAAACGCAGGTAATATCATAATGAAAAACCTTATGGACTTTTGCATAGGCACGGTAATGTTCGTGTTTTTGGGATTTTCTTTAATGATGGCAGAAAATTACATTTTCGGATTTATCGGAGTTCCAAATTTACAGATTTTCACAAACTTCGGCGAATTTATTAAGACTAATGCATCAAGTTTTGTTTTCAATCTGGTATTCTGTGCAACGGCTGCAACGATTGTCTCGGGAGCTATGGCGGAGAGGACAAAATTCATATCCTACTGCATATATTCGGGCGTAATTTCGCTTATAGTTTATCCCGTTGAGGCAGGTTGGGTATGGAATGAAGCAGGTTGGCTTGTAAATTTGGGATTCCACGATTACGCAGGCTCTGCGGCAATTCATACGGTTGGCGGTGTTGCGGCACTAATAGGTGCTACAATTTTAGGTCCTCGAATTGGCAAGTACAAAAAAGATGCTGCGGGAAAGGTTATAAAGGTAAATGCTATTCCAGGTCATGCAATCACGATCGGTGCACTCGGCTGTTTCATTCTCTGGTTCGGCTGGTACGGCTTTAACGGAGCGGCTGCAAAAAGTATTCCCGAATTAAGCTCGGTATTCTTAACAACAACAATAGCACCGTCTGTTGCGACTGTAACCTGTATGATTTATACATGGGTTAAAAACGGCAAACCAG
This sequence comes from Clostridia bacterium, assembly GCA_017551095.1. GTDB lineage: Bacteria > Bacillota > Clostridia > UBA1381 > UBA1381 > UBA1738. The sequence goes on from JAFZMQ010000007.1 coordinate 34,739, forward strand.
ATGTTTCAATGTGCTTAAACGCTTCCCTTGCGGGACTTGTCGGAATTACGGCAGGTTGTGACGCACTTGACGCTTTCGGCGCGATAGTGGTCGGCATAGTTTCGGGAATTTTGGTAGTTGTAGTTGTCGAATTTTTGGATTTAAAGCTTCATATAGACGATCCCGTTGGTGCCGTCGGTGTTCATATGGCAAACGGTATCTGGGGCACGATAGCTGTCGGACTTTTGGCAAACCCCGATGCTCCCGCAGGACTTTCCGGACTTTGCTATACGGGAGATGCAAGACTTTTAGGCGTTCAGCTTTTGGGAATTTTGTCAATCGTTTTATGGACAACAGTTACAATGCTCATAACCTTTAATGTGATAAAGAAAACTGTCGGACTTCGGGCAAGTGCCGAGGAAGAAATTACGGGACTTGACCTTACAGAACACGGACTCCCGAATTGTTATGCGGATTTTGCGGCAGCAACGCATATTGAATATAACGAAGACGCACCGACAAAGGTACTCGGCGATGTTCCGGTATCCGAAGCGGTTGAAGTTCAGAAGATGCCGACCTTTACAGAGGAAAAGACAAATAAATTTACAAAGATTGAAATTATTTGTAAAGAGCGTATGCTTGAAAGCCTCAAAAACAGCCTCATTGATATAGGCATTACAGGTATGACGGTATCGCATGTTATGGGCTGCGGCATTCAAAAGGGTAAGCCCGAATATTACCGTGGCGTTGAGGTAGAGCCGAGTCTTATGCCGAAAATCCAGGTGGACATTGTCGTTGCCAAAGTGCCTGTAAGGCAGGTTATTGAAACGGCTAAAAAGGTGCTCTACACAGGTCATATCGGCGACGGTAAGATATTCGTTTATAATGTTGAAAATGTTGTAAAGGTAAGGACAGGCGAAGAGGGTTATGACGCTCTTCAAGATGTTGAATGATCAGGACAATAACTGTAGGGGACGATGCCTACATCGTCCCACCTGTATCAACATCATTTTGTAGCAAGACTACTTTTCAGGATGCGGGCGGATGAGGGCATCCGCCCCTACATATTTTCTCTTCGGCAGTAAGTATGGGCTATAAATTTCGTAGCTCAAAGTAAATATAAGGAGATACAGCTATGTGTTCAATTATGGGATACTGCGGAAAAGACGCAGATTTTGATATATTTAAGGCAGGACTTTTGAAAACGCAATCTCGCGGTCCTGACGATATGAGAATTATAGATACGGGATGCGGTCTTTTAGGCTTTTTAAGGCTTTCCATTATGGGACTTCATCCGCAAGGTATGCAGCCATTTGAGCTTGGCGGCAGTTTTGTTGTATGTAACGGTGAAATTTACGGCTATGAAAAAACAAAAGTTGAGCTTAAGAATAAAGGTTATAACTTTAAAAGCGATTCCGATTGTGAAATTCTGCTACCGCTTTATAAAGAATACGGCGTGGAAATGTTTAAGGACTTGGACGCGGAATTTGCACTCATTATCTATGACGGCGAAACAAAAGAATATATTGCCGCACGCGATCCTATCGGCATCCGTCCGCTTTTTTACGGTTATGATGAAAAAGATACAATAGTTTTTGCAAGTGAGCCTAAAAACCTTATGGGCATTTGCGGAAAAATTATGCCGTTCCCGCCGGGACATTATTATAAAGGCGGTAAATTTATATGCTACCGTGATGTTACCGATGTAAAAAAATATGTAGATGATGATTTAAAGACAATCTGCGAAAATATACGAGAAAAACTCGTTTTGGGCATTAAAAAGAGGCTTGTCGCAGACGCAAAAGTCGGTTTTTTGCTAAGCGGCGGACTTGACAGTTCTTTGGTTTGTGCGGTTGCGGCAAAGGAAAGTAAAACGCCTATAAAAACCTTTGCGATAGGTATGAGCGAGGACGCGATCGACTTAAAATATGCAAAACAGGTAGCGGACTATATCGGAAGCGACCATAAGGAAATAATAATCAATAAAGACATAGTTCTGGATCATTTGGAAAAGGTCATAGAGATACTTGCAACATACGATATTACCACGATAAGAGCAAGTATGGGAATGTACCTGATTTGCAAAGCGATCCACGAGCAGACCGATATAAGAGTTTTATTGACAGGCGAGATTTCGGATGAGCTTTTCGGATATAAATACACCGATTTTGCACCAAGTGCCGAGGAATTTCAAAAAGAGGCAGTAAAGAGGATAAAAGAGCTTTATGCCTATGATGTACTCCGTGCAGACAGGTGCATAAGCGTAAACTCATTAGAGGCAAGAGTGCCTTTTGGCGACCTCGATTTTGCGGAATATGTTATGAGCATAAACCCCGCTAAAAAGATGAACATTTACGGCAAAGGAAAGTATCTTTTAAGAAAAGCATTTGAGGGCGACTATCTGCCGTACGAAATATTATGGCGTGAAAAAGCGGCATTTTCCGACGCAGTAGGACATTCGATGGTCGATTACTTAAAGGAATACGCAAATGGACTCTATACCGACGCAGAATTTACCGAAAAATCGGCAAAATACGATTTTGCAAGACCGTTTACAAAGGAATCGCTTTTGTACCGTGAGATTTTTGAAAAATATTATCCGAATCAGGCGGAAATGGTGCCTGATTTCTGGATGCCGAACAAAAGCTGGGAAGGCTGCGATGTGAACGATCCATCGGCAAGAGTGCTGTCAAACTACGGTGCAAGTGGCAAATAAACGGAGGTAATAACTGTGCAGAAAATTCTCGTTTTGGACTTTGGAGGACAATATAATCAGCTTATTGCACGTCGTGTGCGTGAGAATAATGTTTATGCGGAGATCAAGCCGTATAATAAAATAACGCTTGAGGAAATTCGTAAAGAGGGATATAAAGGCGTTATTTTGACGGGCGGCCCGAACAGCGTATATGATAGCACATCGCCGCATTTTGATAAGGAGCTTTTAAATGTGGGCGTTCCTGTTTTGGGCATTTGTTACGGGTGTCAGCTTTTAGCATTTATGGCAGACGGAGAGGTCATAAGTGCCGAAGACAGCAGTGAGTACGGAAAAACTGACCTTGCAGTATTCGATAACATTTTATTTAAAGATGTTCCGGAAAAATCCGAATGCTTTATGAGCCATACCGACTATATAAAGGAAGCACCAAAAGGCTTTGCGGTAATTGCAACTACTTCCAAATGTCCCGTTGCTGCAATGTGTGACGAAAAAAGAAAAATATACGGTGTGCAGTTTCATCCCGAAGTTACGCACACAGCTTACGGCAAAGAGATTTTCCGTAATTTCCTTTTTAAAATCTGTAAATGCAAGGGCGACTGGATAATGGACAATTTCATAGAAAATTCCGTAGAAAAATACAAAAAAGAGCTATCGGGCAAAAAGGTCATTTTGGCGTTATCTGGCGGCGTTGATTCGTCCGTTGCGGCAGTACTTCTCCATCGGGCTATCGGACAAAATCTTACATGCGTATTTGTTGACCACGGGCTTTTGAGAAAAAACGAGGGCGATTTTGTTGAAAAAACATTTCGCGGGAAGTTTGGAATAAATTTAATGAGAGTAAATGCAGAAAGCGAATTTTTAGATAAATTATCTGGCGTTACTGAGCCTGAGCATAAGCGGAAAATTATCGGCGAAGAATTTATAAGAGTATTTGAGCGGGAAGCCAAGAAAATCGGAAAGGTTGATGTTCTGGCACAGGGAACGATCTACCCCGATGTGATAGAGAGCGGAAAGGGCGATTCCGCAGTTATAAAAAGCCACCATAATGTTGGCGGACTTCCCGATGTTATCGCTTTTGAAAAGATTGTTGAGCCGCTTCGGGACTTGTTCAAGGACGAGGTAAGAAGTGTCGGGTTAAAGCTCGGTATCCCGAAAGAGCTTGTATGGCGTCAGCCCTTCCCGGGACCGGGACTTGCCGTAAGAGTAATCGGTGAAATAACCAAAGAAAAACTTGATTTGTTAAGAGAAGCAGACTCGATTTTCCGGGAAGAAATTGAAAAAGCGGAAATAAAAAATGCAAATCAGTATTTTGCTGTTATCACAGATTTAAAGAGCGTCGGCGTCATGGGCGACGCGAGAACATACGGATATACAATAGTGCTCCGCTCAGTCACTACCGATGATTTTATGACAGCGGAATGGACAAGACTTCCGTATGAAGTGCTTGGCAAAGCGTCTAATAGGATCACAAACGAAATAAACGGAATTACAAGGGTTGTTTATGATATAACATCAAAGCCGCCCGCAACTGTGGAGTGGGAGTAAAAATGAGGTAGGTTAATTATGAAAGGTTTATATGACGAAAGATTTGAACACGATGCCTGCGGTATCGGTGCTGTTATAAATATTAAGGGCAAAAAGGAGTATAAGGTCTTAAACGATGCTCTAAAAATCGTGGAAAAATTGGAGCATAGAGCTGGAAAGGATGCCACAGGCGAAGTTGGCGACGGCGTCGGTATAATGGTGCAGATTTCGCATGATTTCTTTGCAAAAAACAGTGGTTTTGAGCTTGGAGGTGAGCGTGATTACGGAGTTGGAATGTTCTTTTTCCCGCAGGATACGCTAAAACGCAGACAGGCCATGAAAATGTTTGAGCTTATCTCCGAAAAAGAGGGCGTTTCGGTTATCGGTTGGCGTTCTGTTCCGATAAATTCCGAGATTTTGGGCAAAAAGGCAAAGGACAGTATGCCGTATATTGTGCAGTGCTTTGTAAAAAGACCTGAAAATGTCGCAAAAGGCATAGATTTTGACAGGAAACTATATGTGATACGCAGAGTTTTTGAGCATTCCGGCGAGGGCACGTATGTTGTTTCCCTATCGTCACGGACGATCGTATATAAGGGAATGTTTTTGGTAGGACAGCTCAGGAATTTCTATTTAGACCTGCAAAGCGAGGACTATAAATCGGCTATTGCGATGGTACATTCACGCTTTTCCACGAACACAAATCCAAGCTGGGAAAGAGCACATCCGAACAGATTCCTGCTCCATAACGGCGAGATAAATACAATAAGAGGTAATGTTGACAGAATGATCGCCCGTGAAGAAACGATGAAATCGTCGGTTTTGGCGGACGATATGGACAAAATCCTCCCTGCGATAGATGCAAAAGGCTCGGATTCTGCCATGCTTGACAACACCGTTGAATTTATGGTAATGAACGGCATTGACCTGCCTCTTGCAATGATGATCACGATCCCTGAGCCGTGGGATAAAATTGAGGATATGCCGCAGGAAAAACGGGATATGTATAAATACTACTCCACAATGATGGAGGCTTGGGACGGACCTGCGTCAATTCTCTTTTCCGACGGCGATATTGTAGGTGCAACACTTGACCGAAACGGTTTAAGACCTTCCCGATACTATGTCACGAAGGATAATTATCTTGTGCTTTCATCAGAGGTCGGCGTTTTGGACTTTGAGCCTCAAAATATTGCAAAAAAATCAAGGCTTATGCCGGGCAAAATGCTTTTGGTAGATACTGTAAAGGGCGAAATTATCGACGACAGTCACTTGAAAGACTATTATGCAAACAGATACCCCTACGGCGAATGGCTTGACAGGTATTTAAAAAAGCTGAAAGACCTGCCAATCCCGAACGAGAAAATAGAAGTGTATGAACAGCCAGTAAGGGATAGGCTCTATAAGGCATTCGGCTACACCTACGAGGATATTAAAGACGCAATTTTGCCTATGGCGAAAAATGGCATAGAGGCTACGGCATCAATGGGCATAGATGTGCCGTTGGCGGTTTTATCCCCTAATCATCAGCCGCTTTTCAACTATTTTAAGCAGCTTTTCGCACAGGTAACAAATCCGCCGATTGACGCTATAAGAGAGGAAATTGTAACAAGCACTTCGGTTTATGTGGGAAGTGACGGGAATTTGCTTTCCGATAAAGCGGAAAACTGCCGTGTTTTGCAGATAAATAACCCGATTCTGTCGGGCGTTGATTTGCTGAAAATTAAAGCATTGTCAGGTGACGGTTTTAAGGTTGAAACGGTATCGCTTTTGTACTATAAAAACACATCTTTGGAAACTGCGGTCGACGACCTCTTTGTAAAGATTGACAAGGCCTATAAAAACGGTGCAAATATCATAATTTTGTCCGATAGAGGCGTTGACGAAAACCATATCGCGATTCCGTCGCTTTTGGCGGTTTCATCTGTTGAGCAGTATTTAATAAGAACTAAAAAGCGTACCAGCATTTCCATTATTTTGGAAAGTGCCGAGCCGCGTGATGTGCATCATTTTGCACTTCTTTTGGGATACGGTGCAAGAGCGGTAAACCCATACCTTGCGGACGAGGCGATTTATGAGCTTATCGAAACGGGTAAACTAAATAAGGATCTGCATGTTGCAATAGACGATTACAATAAAGCGATTTTAAACGGAATAGTGAAGATTGCGTCTAAAATGGGAATTTCCACTATCCGCTCATATCAGTCCGCACAGATTTTTGAGGCAATCGGAATAAATAAAGCCACAATCGACAAGTATTTCACCAACACGGTAAGCCGTATCGAAGGCATCGGAATCAAGGAAATCGGTGAATCTGTTGAGTGGTTTCATTCTCACGCCTTTGACCAGCTTGGCTTGGGCGTTGATACAACGCTTGACAGTACGGGCGAACACAAATTGAGAAATGGTGCGGAAAAGTACGACCATATGTATAACCCGAAAACGATAGTCGCACTTCAAAAAGCGACAAGGCTTGGCGATTATAATTTATTCAAAGAATATACAGCCATGGTTGATGACGAAACTAAGCCGCATACTCTCCGCGGTCTTTTGGAATTTGCTTTTGATAAGTCTAACCCGATTCCGATTGAAGAGGTAGAGCCTGCAAGTAGCATTGTAAAACGGTTTAAGACGGGAGCTATGTCCTACGGCTCAATATCGCAGGAGGCACACGAGTGCTTAGCAAAGGCGATGAATATGATAGGTGGAAAATCCAATTCGGGCGAAGGCGGCGAGCTTCCCGAAAGGCTTTATTCCGACCTTTCAAGTAGCATAAAGCAGGTAGCGTCAGGCAGATTTGGCGTAACGAGCGAGTACCTTATGAGTGCAAAGGAAATACAAATAAAAATGGCACAGGGTGCAAAACCGGGCGAAGGCGGACATCTTCCCGGCAAAAAGGTATATCCTTGGATCGCAAAAACGAGATATTCAACTCCCGGCGTATCACTTATTTCACCGCCACCGCATCACGATATTTATTCAATCGAGGATTTGGCACAGCTTATCTATGACCTGAAAAACGCAAACAGAAACGCAAGGATTTCGGTAAAGCTTGTGTCGGAGGCAGGAGTAGGCACGATTGCCGCAGGCGTTGCAAAAGCAGGAGCACAGGTAATTCTGATTTCGGGCTATGACGGCGGAACAGGTGCAGCACCCAAAAGCTCAATTCATAATGCGGGACTTCCGTGGGAATTAGGACTTTCCGAAACGCATCAAACACTTCTCCAAAACGGACTTCGCTCACGCGTCAGAATAGAAACTGACGGAAAACTGATGAGCGGCAGAGATGTTGCAATAGCTTGTCTTTTGGGAGCAGAGGAGTTTGGTTTTGCGACAGCTCCCTTAGTTACAATGGGCTGTGTGATGATGCGTGTCTGCAATCTTGACACATGCCCTATGGGAATTGCTACGCAAAATCCGGAATTAAGAAAGCGTTTTGCAGGAAATCCCGAATATATCGTGAATTTTATGTATTTTATCGCCGAAGAACTGCGTGAAATTATGGCAAAACTCGGCATAAGAACAGTGGACGAAATGGTAGGTCATACAGAGCTTTTGCAAGTTCGTGAAAACTGCACAGCGCCTATGGCAAAATTCGTTGATATGAGCAAAATTTTGTATAAGGGCGATTTTGACAGTAAAACGCACTTTGATAAAGCAGATATTTACGACTTCAAACTGCAAAATACAGTTGATGAAAAGATACTTTTGAAGAAGTTCCAAAAATCCTTAAAAACGGGCGAAACAACGGAAACTGATTTGACGGTTACGAGCACGGACAGAGCTGTCGGCACGATTTTGGGCTCGGAAATCACAAAGAATTTTAAAAGCACTCTGCCTGATGATACCTTTACCGTAAACTGCACAGGCGGCGGCGGTCAGTCCTTCGGGGCATTTATCCCGAAAGGGCTTACAATCAGGCTTTGCGGTGACTCAAACGACTATTTCGGCAAGGGTTTGTCGGGTGGAAAACTTGTGGTTTATCCGCCTAAGGAAAGCACATTTAAGGCTGACGAAACCATTATTATCGGAAATGTCGCGCTTTACGGTGCAACAAGCGGCAAGGCATTTATAAACGGTGTGGCGGGTGAGCGTTTCTGCGTCAGAAATTCGGGTGCTGTTGCCGTATGCGAAGGCGTCGGCGACCACGGGCTTGAATATATGACGGGCGGAATGGCGTTAATTCTCGGCAAAACTGGCAAAAACTTTGCCGCAGGTATGAGCGGCGGTATTGCCTATGTCTATGACCCGAAGCATAACCTTTATAAAAACATAAACAAATCTTTGGTTACGGTTGATGAGGTAACCGAGGATAGTGATAAAGAGCAAATTAAGGTCTTGCTTTCGGAATATTATGAGGCGACAAAATCCAAAAAAGCGAAAGAAATTCTTAACAATTTTGAGGTTGAGGCAGGAAACTTTAAGGTAGTAGTGCCGAGGGATTATAAGAAAATCCTGACTGAAATCGCAAAAAACAAAGCGAAAGGCATGACAGATGATGACGCCGAAATCGAGGCTTTTTATGCCGTTACAAAGGGGTGATATAAAATGGGAAAAATTACGGGCTTTTTAGAATTTGAGCGAAACGAAAAAAAGCGTATTTCGCCACTTGACCGCATCAAAAATTTTGACGAATTTTATATTCCCCTAAAAGACAATGAGAGAAAAGAACAGGCAGCAAGATGTATGAACTGCGGAGTGCCGTTTTGCCAGTCGGGTATGATGCTGGGCGGAATGATGACGGGGTGTCCTTTAAATAACCTTATCCCCGAATGGAACGACGCTATATATAAAGACAATCTTGAAGATGCACTTGCAAGACTTTTAAAAACAAACAATTTCCCTGAATTTACAGGCAGAGTTTGCCCTGCACTTTGTGAGGCGGCGTGTGTAAACGGCAAAGACGGCAAGAGCGTAACCTGCCACGATAACGAGCTTTATATAATTGAAACGGCGTATGAAAAAGGTCTTATAAAGGCGAATCTGCCAAAGGTCAGAAGCGGCAAAAAGGTTGCCGTAATAGGCTCAGGCCCGTCAGGACTTGCAACTGCCGATTGCCTTAACAAAAGAGGACATCAAGTCACGGTATTTGAGAAAAATGACAGAATCGGCGGACTTTTGATGTACGGCATACCGAATATGAAACTTGATAAATCGGTTATCGAGCGGAAACTTGCCATAATGCGTGAAGAGGGCATAGAATTTAAGGTAAATTCCGATGTCGGAAACACGGTATCGGCAAAAGAAATTCTTGATGAGTTTGATGCGGTTGTCCTTTGTTGCGGTGCAAATGAACCAAGAGACATAAAGGTGTCAGGCCGCGAGAGCGAAGGTGTTTATTTTGCCGTTGACTTTTTGACTGCCAACACAAAAAGCCTTTTGAATTCGGGATTTGCCGATAAAAAATATATTGACACGAAGGATAAAAATGTTGTAATTGTCGGCGGAGGCGACACGGGTAATGACTGCGTTGGTACAGCAATACGGCATGGTGCAAAATCGGTAATTCAGCTTGAAATGATGCCAAAACCGCCTGAAAAAAGGAAGGAAAATAACCAATGGCCTGAATTTCCACGAATTTTAAAAACCGATTACGGACAGGAAGAGGCGATTGCAGTATTCGGCTCTGATCCAAGAATTTACCAGACTACTGTAAAGGAAATTATTTCAGAAGACGGTAAAATGAGGGCAATAAAAACCGTCAAGGTCGAATTTAAGGACGGAAAACTTGCAGAAATCGAAAATTCCGAAAAGGTCATTGACGCGGATATTTTGATTATTGCCGCAGGCTTTATAGGCACTAAAAAATATCTTCCCGAGGCTTTCGGCGTAGAACTTACGCAAAGAAATGCGGTAAAAACCGACGAAAACAAATTCGCGACAAATGTGCCGAAAGTTTTTGCGGCGGGAGATATGCATATAGGTCAATCCTTGGTTGTACGGGCAATAGCAGAGGGCAGGAAATGTGCAAAGGAAGTTGACAAATTTTTAATGGGTTATACAAATATGATTTAGGGGGATTTTATAATGAACACAAAATACATTTTTGTAACAGGCGGAGTTGTATCGGGACTTGGAAAGGGCATAACGGCGGCATCTTTGGGACGGCTTTTGAAATCAAGAGGACTTAAAGTTGCGGCACAAAAGCTCGACCCGTATATCAATGTTGACCCCGGAACTATGAGCCCGTATCAGCACGGTGAAGTGTATGTGACCGAGGACGGTGCGGAAACAGACCTTGATTTAGGGCATTATGAGCGTTTTATTGACGAGGATTTGAATAAATACTCAAACCTGACAACAGGTAAGGTTTATTGGAATGTCCTAAACAAAGAGCGTAGAGGCGAATATTTAGGCTCAACGGTGCAGGTTATTCCGCATATAACAAATGAAATAAAGGAATTTGTCTACCGTGTCGGTAAAAAGACCGATGCTGATGTTGTAATAACCGAAATCGGCGGAACTATCGGTGATATTGAGTCGCAACCGTTTATTGAGGCGATAAGACAGATTTCGCTTGAAGTCGGTAAAGAAAACAGCCTGTTTATTCATGTCACACTTGTCCCGTATCTGCACGGCTCGGAGGAGCATAAATCAAAGCCGACGCAGCATTCGGTAAAGGAGCTGCAAGGAATGGGCGTTGCACCCGATATAATCGTTTTAAGATGCGATGAGCCTTTGGAGGAGAGCATTTTTAAGAAAATCTCGCTTTTCTGCAATGTAAAACCCGATTGTGTAATCGAAAATATCACGCTTCCAAACCTTTACGAAGCACCGTTAATGCTTGAAAAGCACAATTTTTCGGAAGTTGTATGCCGTGAACTTGGTATAAAGGCTAAAAAGGCAGACCTTAAAGAGTGGGAAGCTATGGTCGCAAAAATAAAGGCTCGGGAAAAGTCGGTAAAAATCGGACTTGTCGGAAAATATGTGGGACTTCATGACGCATATTTGTCGGTTGCCGAGGCACTCCGCCACGCAGGTTACTATTATAATGTGCATATTAAAATCGACTGGATCGATTCGGAGGAATTGACAGCAGAAAACTATGAGGAAAGACTTTCCGGTCTTGGCGGAATTATAGTTCCGGGCGGATTTGGCAACCGCGGCATTGAAGGAATGATCCTTGCCGCAAAATATGCAAGGGAAAAAGGTATTGCGTATTTTGGAATTTGCCTTGGTATGCAGATTGCGGTTATTGAATTTGCGAGAAATGTGTTGGGAATTTCAGATGCAAATTCAGGTGAATTTGACGAGCAATGCAAGAATAAGGTCATCGACTTTATGCCGGGACAGAGCGGAAATATAGCAAAAGGCGGAACGCTTCGGCTTGGTGCGTACCCTTGTGAGCTTATGCCTAAGACGAAAATTCTTGAATATTATGGCAGTAAAGAAATTTCGGAGCGGCACCGTCATAGATATGAATTCAATAACGATTACCGTGAACAATTCGAAAAAAGCGGCATGACGCTTTGTGGTTTGTCTCCTGACAAAACGCTTGTGGAAACGGTAGAATTAACCGAAAGACCGTTTTATATCGGCGTACAGTTCCACCCCGAATTTAAGTCACGCCCCAATAAGCCGCATCCTCTCTTTAAGGGCTTTATACATGCGGCAATTAGCAATAGTATTAAGCAATAATTATAAACTTTTTGATAGAAGCTCCGTCTGCGGACGTGGGTACAAGGTAGCTGTTTTGTTATTTCGCCATTACAACAAAATGTTGTAATCTCCTACATAATAAAAAATAACCGCTAAAATACCCGTTACCTATTGGTAACGGGTATTTTTATCCTATCATTATTTTATTTCCGCTGTGCCGGTGTCCGAAATAAGTCCGGATGCACAAAGCGTACCCCAGCTGAACACAGTAGAGAGTTGTCCGCCTCCACCTACCAAGTTCAGATCACCGCATACCCACGGGGCAGTAGTACCGTAATATCCGTACTCGGATTTTACATCATGTCCTGCCATTTTTGCACCGTCGGCAATATTGTCAGGACCTGAAATCTCATCACGAAGCAGCCATGCAGCCTGATCTGACAAGAACCTTGCCGCAATTTCCTCGGTATAGCCCAAAGCGGTCAGCTCATTTATGCGGTCTTTGTCGCTTTTACCGCTTACGACGGTCTTTACCACCTTTTTATACTGATCTACATCAAGAACACCCGTACGCACGGTAGCTGAGGTCTTTGGTACGCTACGCTGGGAATCGCTCGGGTAGCTACCGTCCTTGTTTTTACCGTAAGACATTGAGTAGCCTCCGTCACCGCCGTCACGGCTGACATCAAGTTTGCCGGAAAGCTCTTCAATACTTGCGATACTCTCTGCAAGGAAGCCGCCATAGACAGGCCATGCCAGATTAAAGTGCAGACCGTTGTTATCGTAAAGAACAATAGTCTCCTTTGCATTCTCGGGAGAAATCAGGTCGTATGCCGTAACAGGCCAATTCTCATCACTGTTTTTCACCAGCTCATAGATTTCTGTGCCGGTCATTTCGGCAAAGGTCTGCTTCTGCTGCTCATTATCCAGCTTCTTGAAGTCCTCATAGCTTAAAGAATTAACAGCAAAACGGCGGAACAGTGTCGCAATCTGGGCACGGGTTGCATTAGCACCAGGTGCCAAAGTGCCGTCTTCCATACCGCTTACGATGCCATTCATGGTCATCCAGCAAAGCGGCTCATACGCGTATTCAGAAACATCCGCCGCATCTTTAAAGTTTAGCGGGAACGCCCACGCCCCCGTAAAGCCTTTGCCTGCCTTTTGTGCGTACCTATACAAGATAGCAGATAGCTGCTCTCTTGTCACCGGAGTATCGGGCGAAAATGCGGTCTCGCTGATTCCGCTGACTATGCCTACGGAATTTGCCCATGCTACTGCATCCTCATACCAAGCGTCATCATCAACATCGGCGAAGTTTGATGCGACAGTAGCAGCAGGCTTTCCTGCAAACCGCCACAGCATTGTAACAATCATGGCACGTGTTGCAGAATTATCCGGAGCAAATTCATCATCACTTACTCCATACATCAATCCATTGTCCACTGCCCACTGAACCGCACCGGAATACCAACCGTTTTTGTTTACATCCGTAAATCTATCAAACGGTGTCATATCCTGCGTATCGTCAAGAATTACATATGCCTTTATGCTGAAATTATCGATAGTGTACTTTTCTTTGAACTTTTCTCTGAATTCATCATTATAGTAGTCAGTCCACTTTCCTTCGCCTGTTTTCTCATCAGTTTGGTAAAGAAAGCTCTCGCCCGGGTTTACAACAGCAACAGAGTAGGTCGGTTCTCCTTTTTCCTCTGCTACTTTCTTTGTGAAACCGGCATTATCAACATATTCGTAGAGCAAACCGTCCTCTTCGTCAATTACCGTTTCCTCTGCTACAATGGCAAGTTTTTCGCCCGGTTTTATTGTGATCTCTCCGCTTAACGGCTCACGGTGGAAGCCCTTATATTCATAAAATGCCTCTTTGGTACCGAGAAGAGTGCCGTCCTCGGGGTTTTTTGCATCATCTCCCAATAGATACATAGAGTATTTTACCGTTGCGTCAGGTTGGGCCGTTCTAACAGAAACAGCATACAAATGTGCATCAGCATCTTCGTTATTTTTAAAGACGTTTGCCGTCTTTATGAGATTTTCATCCTGCACGGTTGTATCAATATCAACCTTGAGCAAGGGCGGCATATAATCATATGCCCAGACATCAAATATCCCTTCGATTTCGGACAGGTCGTTGTCAAAACTCATACTTGTAAATTCTTCAACGCTCTTGTCATAGTAAGAAAGCCAGAAATATCCGGTATGATTCCCGTTTTCGTCCAAAATACCCCAATCACTTTTGCCTATTTGAGCATCCTCACCCAAATCAATGTAATCGGTCTCGGATCCCCACGAGTTTTTAACAAGCCAAGCACCGTCTCCGGGCGGCATATACTCCGCATTGAAGTTTTCTTTGGAATAATTGTCGTCCCAGCCTATTATGCATACTGCATGGTTTGATTTTTCGTCCTTATGTGTATAATGTGCCCAGGTTTCAGTATTCAAATAGCTATTCTCGGTAATCGGATCACCTGGTAAAGCCTGATCAGACCGGAACCCGACAAGTATGCCACGACCCTTTGTAAGCTCGGATTTAACTGCTCTCATACCCTTAGGATTCAGCCCGGCCCAGCAGCCGCTCTCATCCTTAAAGAACATCTTGGGAAGCTCGTTGCCGTCCACCATCGTATATCCGCCGCTATAATTACGATTCGGGAACCCGTCTTCGCCCAATTCGGGTATTGTCCAATCGTCTTTGTCTGTGTAACACGTGTTATCCGTTAATGTAATATAATAACGGTACATTGCGTCCTCAAAAAGATCTGCGGTAAGGGTATCGTCGGAACTCAAATAGCCTTCGGCACACAGCTTAGCTATCAATTTCTCAGCTATTTCATTGTTGTGCGGATTTTGGACTGCCTCCTCCATAGTGATTTCCATCAAATTTTCGGCAGCTTCACGGGCAGCTTGTTTTCCTTCTTCTGTATGCTTTTCAATGTATTGACGCTCTGTAAGCCCCTCTTTGCCACGATACGGAAAATCTTGTTCGCCTACCGGACCGATACCGGAAGAAAACAGAGAGGTTACAAAGAAACCCATACCGCCGTTATTGTACGGTGCATGTGGATCATTTGTATCCTTTACCATATACATGCCCTCGCCCACTTGTCTCGGATTGACCGATTCAGTTATGGGGCTGGTGGCAAACCAAACCAGATGCTTTTCAGACAAGTTGAAGACCTTTTCGTTTACATCTACGCCCTTTTCACGTAACAGGGACAATATGCTGCTTTCTGCCGCGGCGATACCCGCAAAAGCCCAGCAGCTGCCCCATGGATTTTGAAGTTTGACCGGCGTAACAACGCCTTTATCACGAAGATCCAATGACGAGTCAAACTCTCCTCCGAATGTGAAGTCAAAATCAGCGTTACCCTTTGAATTATCCGCCATTGCGGACGGCACTATACCGAGGCAAAGGGCAAGTGTAATGATGATTGCAATTAGTTTTTTAGTTTTCATTTGTTGCTCCCTTTCTTTTATTTACATTGTTTTTAAATATCAGTCCCAACTATAATTCAACTTATCTTTAAGAAGCTGAATATCGGAACGGTTATCCAGTGCTTTTTGCACACTCTCGGCCATCTCGATTTGGTCGGTTATAATGCCGTCACATTCACTATCCAGGAATTTATACATACCCTCCTCGGTATTGATAGTCCAGACATACACTTCTTTTCCGTGTGAGTGGATAGTAGATATGCGTGATTCTGTTGCCATCTCTTCCTCCAAAATCAACAGATCACAGTTTATGCGTGACACATCCCCAATACCGCCAAACATCAGAACTCCTGTTTCAAATTCCGGATATGTAGTCTCTGCATAGTTTATAACATCGTATTTCAGTGAAATCAGCGTTACATCAGACACACAGTCTTTTTCACGAACCATTTTAACGACATCATCCACCATCTGCCTGTCAGCACTGACACCTTTTAATTCTATAAAAAGCTTTACTCTTCCTTTTATAACATCCAACATTTCGTCAAGCCTTGGAACCGTTGTCTTTGCACCCGTGACAGGATCGGTAATGACAAGCTCACGGATTTCCGAAAGAGTCATATTTCCCGGTTTTCTCCCAACGCCCGTAAGCCGCTTAAAATCATCATCATGATTTATTATGTAATAGCCGTCCTTCGTACGCTGCGTGTCGGTTTCACAGGCATAGCAGCCATGCTCAATAGCTAACTCGATTCCCTCTAAGGAATTCTCCGGTGCCATAATGCCGCCTGTACGGTGTGCCACAATATTCACATTATCATCCTGCTCAAATACTACATTGAAGAACGCTCCTACTCCAAGTGACAGCAGAAATAGCAGCACCAATGTAAGAATTAGTGTTAATATTCGCATCGGATAGCCCTGTCTTTCAGACCGGGAAGGCCATTTTACGAACGATTCCCGTGTGTATTCCATATAGCAACGGGTAAAACGCAAAAGAACATATGAGCCGGATAGCATTAAACTGATGTAAATCAAATAACCGCCGCCCATAAGAACAAATGCACAGACAAATCGATATGCCATAATTAAATAGTCTGTTTCATTTAAGTTTCCACCCGTCAGCCTTTCCATGCTCAAATTATAGCCTGTTGGGAGCTGATGACCGTAAATGTCCAACTTAGACAACAGATAGCTCTGGAACAATACAAAAACCAAATTCAGCAACACTAATACTATTATAGTAAAAAGCATGACCGGAACTAAATTCTTCCAGTTTTTTCTGAGGATTCTAAATGATGACTTATATGCCTCCAACGGCTTCATGTCATCAATCAGAACACCGTGTAACATAAACATACCGCAGAGTCCCAGTATAAACAATGCAATTATAATCATCCAATACGGTACATAATATAGCGGATTGGCATATATTACCTCCATAATAAAGTTGGGAATATGAAAATCCTTTGTTAAAGTAATGGAAAAGCCCATTCCGCATAACGGTACTGCGATAAAAATGTATAACAGCACCAAGAGTCCCACAGGGCTTAAAAAGTGGCGTAAAGAACGGAAACCTTTGCCGACTTCACCAAATATGCTCACCTTACGTCCGTTTAATATGTCATCACACAGGTGAATATTAGCAAAAATTTCGAATACCGCGAATACCGCTACAAGAATTATTCCAAGTAGCAATACCGCAAGACCACGCCAACTGAACAGTAGGTCTGAAAGATTTGCTGTTGTCAGAGCCGCACCGCCCGATTCAGCCACAACATCAATTAACTTTTTCGGTATAAACGCCAATATGCCCAGCATAATACTTATCGGCAGATGAAAGCTGAAAAGCTCCGGAATTGCCTCAAAAACAAGTCTGCCATAGCTGATTGGTCCTGATGCACTCGTGTTCTTAATATGCTTTTTCATCATTCGTTCACACCTTTCTTGCTCCCGTCAGCATTAAACCGTTCTATGATTTCATCACATTTACTTTTCCTTAGCATAAATAATGTTATACATACAATGACCGCCCACAAAATCAGCCTTATAACCGTTTCAATAGGATCAATAGTTGTTTTGGTATGACTTGCAATGTACCCTACCGCGTCGGAAGCATATGTTTTTGTCAAAAGATTCTTTGAAGTAAGTCCCAAATCTATAAACCCGTGGATCAGCATCAAGCTCCAAAGATTGCCGCCACGCAGCAAGACTGCACCGAAAAGAGCTCCCAGGAAAAATGCATTGACCGTCTGCACAACACACTCCAAAAAAGATTGTCCTACAAATATATTGTTCATATGCATGATTCCGAAAAAGGCGGCTGAGGCAAAAGCTGTAATCAGGATTCCCCTTCTGTCTTTCAGGTACTTATCCGCAAAAATATGAAGCACAATTCCGCGATAGCAAGATTCTTCGCGGAATCCCACAAAAAACATCGTAACCGCCGCCCATATCATCATAAACGGAGTTTGCCACTCTACACCGGATTCTTTAAAAAGCGGAATTAAATTTGATACAAAACCGAAAAGAAGTCCATAAAGCAGCAGGGTTGTACCTAAAAATAGCGTACGGAAAAATCCTCCCCTTCGATATACATTTAGCCTTCCGAAAGCAACGACCATCAAAAATGGCCAGATGACATCTAAAACTTCGTGTATTACTGTAAATGCGAAGGTCTGAGGCAATGCATACAAAAATAAATAATACAAACCCTTTCGAAACGCAGTATACAGGATAACTACAACAAACCCTGCTAATATGGGATGCTCATTCATCCATTCGGCAAACTTATTCTTTTGTGATTTCATGCTTTTTCTCTCCCTTTTGTTATTTATTCTGTTATAACTACTTTATGCCGCATATATTTTCTACCTCATTATTATATTAAACCTTGAAGACAATGTCAATAAAACATTCATAATTCGCTTTTTTATTGTGCATTTAAGAATGTAAAGAAAACATATTCTGCAAATATCAAAAGTAATAAAAATAGTATTGACTACCGCATTTCACTGCTGTATAATATATGTAGAATACTGTCAAATGGGGTGATTTTTTGCATTTTTTAAGTATATTTCTTGCAGCGATAATTTCATGTTATGCACTTACGCCCGTTTTTGCAGAAAAATCGGTTACTATGTACGCCTCGGACGGCAGAACAATCTCGGTTTTGGAAAGCGAGGTCGGGCTTTACGGCAGTTTGGGCTGGTATGAGCATATTTATGATGTAACCGTTTCAATGCATAATCCAAACGGCGAGTTGGAAAGCGTTTATGTTGATGATGCACCCCAAAAACTCAAAGAGGGATATACATATGCAAAAAGTGAAACTACACAGCTTATGTTTTCCGACGACGGCAGGGTGATATATGTACCTAATGTGCAAGTCCCCGCATATATGAGTGTAAATTGGCATCGCTGCGGCGGAAAGCTTGATTTGTCACGCCCCATGGTCGCATTAACCTTTGATGACGGACCTGCAAAATACACCGATGCAATTTTAAGCTGCCTTGAAAAGTATAATGCCCGTGCAACCTTTTTCGTGCAGGGCAAAAACGCATCACGCTACCCCGAAACATTAAAACACGCCGTAAATATAGGCTGCGAAATAGGAAATCACACATGGAGTCATGTTAATCTATCAAAATCCTCGGCAGAAGATATAAAAAGTCAAATTTCAAGCACAAATAATGCGATTTATGAAATAACGGGCGTTTACCCCAAACTTTTCCGTCCCCCCGGCGGTGCTTATAACGGCTCAGTTCTCGAAAAGGCAAATATGCCCGCAATAATGTGGTCTGTCGACACTCTCGATTGGAAAACACGGGACACTCAAAAAACGATTTCAAGCGTCAAAAATTCGGTAAAAGACGGCTCAATCATCCTTATGCATGATATTCATGCACCGACACAACCTGCTGCGGAACAGCTTATTCCCTATCTCTTAAAGCAGGGCTATCAGCTGGTTACAGTAAGTGAGCTTTTAGACGCCCGAAAAGGCGGTGCCCAAATCGGCAAAGCCTACGGAAACGGATATTGATATAAATTTAAAGCGGTTGGATATTAACATGCACCCAGAAAGTCAAACACTTTCTGGGTGCATATTTTATTTCACGCTAACAACTTCAATGTTTTGTTAATGTAACGCCATAGTTTTCTGTGTATAAATTCCTGTTGTTTGTTTTCTGCAATAACGCCATCATATGATTCATCAGGAAATATCATTTCCAAAACATCATCTAATGCCACGCAATTATTATAATTCGGATTTTCCATTACCTTGTCACAGCACCTAATTACTTCTTCTAACCCCCCTTGACCTGAAACAATGTTTTTAAAATGACTTGCTTTTTTTATATAAGCATTTTTTTGTGAATTTATATGCAGTTGTAAAAACGGTTTTTCCAAAACTTCTATAAAATCCGAACAGACTTCTATATCTTTTTCAACAGGAATATTTCTAAATGCTCCTATTTTAAGATAGTAAAGATAATCTTCTGCTATTCTTTTAACTGCTTCTTTTGTCATTACTCTTTGCTCTCCTCCTTTTTATATCACTATATAAATATATACTTAATTATGATAATTGTCAAGTAAGTATATATTTTATAAAATTAGTATATAAGGTAGGTGGTAGTTTTGATAAGAATATCTTTGGATAAGGCTTTGGAAAATTATGGAATTACAAGATATGAACTTGCAAAACGGACAGGAATACAATATCAAATAATTGATAACTATTATAAAAACAAGGTTAAGAGATATGACAGTTTTGTGCTTGACAGGATATGCTCGGCACTGGACTGCAATATTCAAGATATAATTACCTTCAAAAAGTGATTTCATTATTTAAAGCGGTTGGAAATTCCAACCGCTTTTTTATTCCAAAAATTTTATGAGCTTTTGAAAATCTTCCACTATTTTAAACCTATATGTCATATTTTCGTTTTTTAGTATTACACTTAAACTCTCACTTGAAAGCCGTGATTTCAACTCCTTTTTTGCCTCCTCGCTCATTTCTCCCGAAAGTGCCTCGGTAAAGCATAGCGGAGGGTACGCGATACACCACCAATTTTTGCCGTTCCCATCGCCTAAAACTACATCAAGACAGGTATATCTCCCCTCAGGGAGTGCGATATTTTTATATGTTTTTTCGGGAACATACCTATCTCGGTAGCACACTTCTGCCCCGTATCCCGTTTTTAAGTCTTTAAGTATACTATTTGCGGTTTCAGATAGCTTCTCCGCATCATATTCCCCCATTCTAAGTAGCTCATCTCTCACATTAAGTTTTATTTTCTGGTCATAATCGCTATCACTGTTGGCTATTATATGAAGCCGTATTAGATTTTCCCGCAAGTTTTCCTGCACCTGTGCCGATTTTGTCATTCCCAACCCGAAAAGGCAAAGGAAAAATATCCAAATTATACCTATTTTTTTCATATTTTTACTATTAACTCCTTTTACAACGGTCTGATAGAAAATCGTTCAGATTGCCGCTTTGTAGCGAGCGGTGCTGTACAAATAGTACCGCCCCGAGCACAAAGCGGTAATATGGGCTATTTTATTCAGACCTTCACCTCGTATATGATTTTTGCCTTTGATTTCAAAACTTATACATAAAAGGGATTTTTTCGGTTATGCTAAAAGCAGATTTTTTTAAGAGGTGATTTTATGAAAAAAATAAAAATCATTGTTGCGGTTTTGGCAGTTTTATCGGTGATTGCCTTTTCGGTATTTAAGCTTATGCCCACAAAAACCGTTGCCGAAACCCAGCGTTCCGCAAGTGATATTCAGCTTTTGGCCCGTTGCGTTAACGGCGAAGCACGAGGCGAAATTTACGAGGGGCAGGTTGCCGTTGCAGCGGTCATACTAAACCGCGTAAAGCACCCGTCTTTCCCTAACACGATTTCGGGCGTAATCTATCAGCCGGGGGCATTTACCGCCGTTGCCGACGGACAGATAAATGAGCCGATTGCCGAAAACTCCACAGTTTACAAGGCTTGTGAGGATGCAATGAACGGCTGGGACCCAAGCGGTGGTGCGATTTATTATTTTAACCCTGAAACCGCAACTAACAAATGGATTTGGTCACGCCCTCTGATTATTCAGATAGGCAGACACCGTTTTTGCAAGTAGGTCTTATCAAAATTGCCCACAGCACCTCTTTTGCTCGGGGCAGTACAGGAAGTACGGCACCGCTCACAAAAATCGGCACTGTGAACAATTTTTCTTAAAACCCCATAATGAGAAAGGAAGTATTTTATGAAAAAACGAAATCTATACTGGCTGTTTTCGGTTGCGATAACCGTTTTAGCCGTTTTCGGACTATACGAATTTTTTAACGCACGGGCGTACCGCCGCGGACTTGAAGATAGCTATAACCGTGCATTTTTCGAGCTTACCGATTATGTTGACGATATTGACACATTACTTGCAAAAAGTATGTTAGCCACCTCCGCAACCGAGATGGCAAGTCTGTCACAGGAGCTTTCCGTTCAGGCGACGGCAGCAAAATCGTGCCTTGCACAACTCCCTATTACCGAAGTCTCGCTTGACAAGACTGAAAAATTTTTGGCACAGGTTGGTGATTATACCTATACTCTAAGTCAGAACATCATAAATAAGAAATCAATTTCCGAGGACGAATATGAGAGTCTGTCCGCACTCGGTTCATATGCCGCAAGTCTTAACAATGCCCTTTCCGACATCTCGCAAAAGGTGTATAAGGGAGAGCTGCACTTCGGCAGTAATTCCCGTGCAGGTCGGGACGGCGTTGTTTATGCCGCAGACGGCGACCCGTTCTCCGATATTGAAAAGAAGATTGGCGAGTATCCCTCGCTTATTTATGACGGACCCTTTTCCGAGCATATAGAAAACTTAAAGCCCAAACTTTTGGAAAACACAAGCGAGATTTCAAAAGATGTTGCTGCTAAAAAACTTGCGGAATTTTTGAATATGGATGCATCCACCCTTGAATTTATGGGGGAAACGCAAAATTCAAATCTTCCCGTTTACCGATTCCACGGAACACGCGGAAAAACTGAGATTTCCGCATCTGTCAGCAAACAAGGCGGATATGTTGTGTATTTCTTGGGCACAAGAAGAGTACGCAAGGAAACGCTTTCTGTTGATGACGCAATCGCAAAGGCGAAAGCCTTCCTTTCGGAAAAAGGCTTTGACAGTATGAAGGAGAGCTATTATGAGAAAAAGGACGGCGTGGCAACGGTAAACTTTGCATATCAGCAGAACAATGTCACCTGCTATTCCGACTTGATAAAGGTAAAGGTTGCTCTTGATGACGGCGAAATTATCGGTATGGAGGCATACGGATATGTTATGAACCACCACCGCCGTGACATCCGCACCCCTGCACTTTTGAAGCAGGACGCACGGGCAAAAGTAAGCAGTAAACTGTCCATTGACAGTGTGAATATCGCACTTATACCGAAAGACTCCAAAAGAGAAGTTTTGTGCTATGAATTTAAAGGCACATTCGGTGATAAGAATTTTCTTATCTATATAAACGCCGAAACGGGCGTCGAGGAAGATATCCAAATCCTAATCGAGTCCCCCGACGGAATTTTAACGATATAGCAAAAACAAGCATACTTTGGGTATGCTTGTTTTTTATGCTCTTGGGTGGGATTTTTCGTAAACTTCTTTTATGCGTGTGTCCATAATTTTCGAGTAAACCTGCGTTGAGGATATATCGGTATGCCCCAAAAGCTGTCTTATTGCTTCCAAATCAGCACCGTTTTGCAACAGATGCATAGCAAAGGAATGTCTTATTGTGTAGGGCGTAATGTCCTTTTTTATTCCTGCACTCTTTCCGTAGCCTTTTAGTATTTTCCAAAAACCCTGCCGTGACATTTTTGTGCCGTTTCTATTCAAAAACAGGTATTTCACGCTATCGTGCGTGACTAATTTCGGTCTTGCCTTATCCACATATGTACGCACCGCCGAAATTGCCTTTCTGCCGATTGGCACTACCCTTTCATGCGTTGCCGTCTGACACCGCAAAAAGCCTTGCTTTAAGTTTATGTCGTCGGTTGTCAGGTCGATTATCTCCGAAACTTTTATGCCTGTCGCATACAAAAGCTCTAACATAGCCCTATCCCTTATGCCTTTTGTCTGTGCGGGATTGGGCTGATTTAAAAGCATTTCCGTTTCCGACGCCGTCAAAAATTCCGGTTGTTTTTTGTCGATAGGCGGAGGTGCGATACTTGCCGTCGGGTCCTTTATTTTCTCGCCGTTTGCAATCATATACCCGTAAAATGCCCGAATTGCAGCCAGGCTTCGAGATATTGTCGCAGGTGCTTTGCCGCTTTTTTTCATCTGCAAAAGGTATGTTACCACCGTCATTTTGTCTGCTTTTGCAGGAGTCTTTATTCCATTGTCTTTTAAAAATTCCAAATATCTTGCTATATCATGTTTATATGACACTACCGTGTTATACGAGTGTTCCCGTATACTTGCCATATACATTGCAAAAGCTTCCAAATAATCTTCCATAACCGCTCCTATTACGCTTTTCCGTTTGTGGACTTAATTATACCACAAAAATCCTGTTTGTCCAGCACTTTTTTATGCAGCCTTAAACAGCTTAGACGCCCATTTTACAAATATTGGGGACGCCGCACCTTTAATGAGGGTGTCGGCACAAAATATGGCAAGAAGAAAAATCGTCGCCCATAAAAACTTTTTATAAAAACCGCTTTTTTCATACCTATTTAAGAGTCCGCTCCCATTCAGTCCACCGTAATATATTGATGCCGGTATCAATACCATAGCCGAAAGAATATTAGGTACGCATAGCAAAATCCCCCGTATGCCGTAAAGCCTGAGTGCTGCCATAACCGAGAATCCCGTAAAATATCCCTTTATCAGCATAGCCACTGCCATAAGCCAGATAAACGGCTTAAAAAGGCTTCCAATTACAAGCATAGAAAAAGTTTTCAGGTTGTCCATAGCGGCGGTCTTAACTCCGCTTGTCGCGGCAGTATCATACTCCTCTATCCCTTTTTCCAGATATTCGTACATTTCCGACGCATTCGGCATTTTTACTTCCCTTACTGCCCCTGCCAAAACGCCACCGGCATATATAAAAAACAATATAAAAATCAGTATATTCCGCAATTTTTTCACAAAAAAATCCCCTTTTGCAATTAGTAGTACATACTATTCGCAAAAAGGGGATAAAATTCCGTTTTATTTAAGTGACTTCAAAAAATTTCTGAGTCTTTCAACGCCCTTTTCAATGTTTTCCATATCCACGGCGTATGACCAACGCACATAGTTAGGTGCGTCAAAGCCCGTACCGGGCACAACCGCTACCTTTTCACTTTCAAGTAAAAGCCGTGCAAAATCATCTGCATTTTCTATTTTTTCGCCATTATAGCTTTTTCCTAAAATACCGTCAAGCTTCATCATAATATAGAATGCACCGTGAGGTTTGCGACAGGAAACACCGTCGGTTGCATTTATTGCATCAACAAAAAAGTCACGCCTTTTTTCAAATTCCTGACGCATCTTCTCAACTTCCGAAAGTCCGCCGCTAAGTGCCGCAACGGCTGCCGCCTGTGCGATAGAGTTCGGGTTTGATGCCCCGTGCGACTGAATACTTGCCATAGCCTTTGCGATTTTGCCGTTTGCGGCAGCAAAGCCTATACGCCAACCCGTCATAGCATATGTTTTGGAAACTCCGTTTATCGTTATTGTTCTTTCTTTTATTTCGTCACCAAGTGATGCAATACTTATGTGCTTTCCCTCATAGATAAGATGCTCATACACTTCGTCCGATATGACATATAAATCATTTTTCACTGCAAAATCTGCAATTTCGCGTATCTCGTCTTCGGTATAAACCATGCCGGTAGGGTTTGACGGGCTATTTAAGACAATCGCCTTTGTTTTTGATGTCAATGCTTTTTCAAAATCCGCAACCGTCGCTTTAAAATCATTTTCTTCGCTTGTTTTAACCGCCACCGGAACACCGTCGGCAAGTTTTACCATTTCAGGATAGCTAACCCAATACGGCGACGGAATAAGCACCTCATCACCGGCGTTTAAAATTGCCAGAAATGCGTTCATAAGCGAATGCTTTGCTCCGTTTGAAACCACTA
This sequence comes from Clostridia bacterium, assembly GCA_017551095.1. Lineage (GTDB taxonomy): Bacteria > Bacillota > Clostridia > UBA1381 > UBA1381 > UBA1738. The sequence continues at coordinate 60,131 of JAFZMQ010000007.1, forward strand.
TCTGTGTGGGCTCATATGAAATCCCGTTTTCACGCAACAGTTTTTCTGCAACCGCTTTCCTAAGCTCCATAGTACCTGCCGCAGGAGTATATTTTGTTTTTCCCGCCAACATTGCGGCAATTGCCGCTTCCTTTATGTATAACGGCGTATCAAAATCGGGTTCGCCACAACCAAAACCTACGGCGTCTTCCCCGTTTGCCTTCATTTCTTTATATTTTGAATCAATCGCAAGTGTAGGTGACGGAGTGATTCTTTTTGCCTTTTCTGAAATCATTTTTCCTCCTATTTGAAATTTCAAAAAACAAAAATTTCATTTTTTACATAAAAACATATGTAATTATACTCTTTTTAAATAAAAATTGCAATATTTATATACAAAAAATTTCAAAATTGATAACCAAAATTTTTGTACTTTTTTGGATTTTAATGTGCATTTTTAACAATTATATGCCTTTAACACTCTTAAAAAGTTGCTTTCTGTTATTTTTTGGCAAATTTCTTTACTGCATGGCATTTCCAGTTTTTCAATATCTTCAATTCCCTTTACGCCGACAGGCAGCCTATCCACGCCGTCAAAATCACAGCCTAAGCCGATATTATCCTCGCCGCCAAGCGACAAAAAATGGTCTATATGAGCTTTTACACTCTCCCCAAAAAAATCAGGATATAAGTTTATTCCCACTACACCGCCGCTTCTCTTTATTATCAAAAACTGCTCGTCTGTCAGGTTTCGCTTATGATTCACTATCGCTTTTGAATTTGAATGACTTGCGACAATGGGCTTTTTGAAAATTTTTACCGCATCAAAAAAGGATTTTTCGCTAAGATGCGATACATCTAAAATCATGCCCAGCCTATCCATTTCGCAAATCACTTCCCTGCCAAACTCTGTCAGACCGGTATCTTCGTTTTCCATAACGCCACACGCTATTTTATTTTTAAAATTCCAAGTGGGAGCTATCATAAAAACACCGTTTTCTTTAAGTTCCCAAATATCCAAAATTTTTTCCACACATTCCGCTCCCTCAATGCTCAAAAAAGCGTTTTGTTTTGTTTTTGATTTGGCTAAATCGGCATAATTTTTGCATACTGTAACGCCATTTTTTGCCATTTCATCATAAAAAAGAGCAGTAATCTCTTTTACATACTCTTTTGCATTATCTTTTCTTTCAGGAGGCGTAAATATCGCAAAAACCTGTGTGTACCTGTCATATTTTGACATTCTGTAAAGGTCTATATGCAGATTGTTTTTAGCAAAGCCTTGTTTTTTATCGTACATCTCCGAAAGGGTGTCGCAATGTGCATCAAAAACCCGCATACTAAAATGCCTCCTTTATGTAGTTTATCTCTGTAACAAAAAGCTCATCACCCTTTTTTTTATACATAACCTCTATTACATCAAACCGCATATTCACATCATCTGTGCCAAGGTATCCGATTGCGGTTTTTAATATTTTTTCCTGCTTTTTATAGTCCACGAACTCCGCAGGTGTGCCGTACTGCTTTGACACCCTCGTTTTCACCTCTGCAAAAACTATCGTATCCCCGTCTTTTGCGATTATATCTATTTCACCGCCACGCTCACGGTAGTTGCGTTTTAGAACCCGTATCCCTTGATTTTCCAAATATTTACAGGCTTCGGTTTCACCAAAATCGCCTATTTGCTTCGTTGTCATTGTCATTGGTTCCTTTCCAAAATCTTAGTAAGAAAAGTCTTTCTGTGTATGGGTGATGCACCGTGTTTCAAAATCGCATCAATATGCTCTTTTGTGCCATATCCCTTATGCTTTTCAAAACTGTATTGGGGATAGATTTCCGCCATTTTTGTTATGTACCTGTCCCTTGACACCTTCGCCAGAATTGATGCTGCCGCAATCGAAATACTTTTTGCGTCACCCTTTACAACCGTTTCGTGTGGAATATCCATACCGCTTATGCTATTTCCGTCTATTATCACATAGTCGGGCTTTTCAGAAAGCGACGAAACCGCTCCGTTCATCGCCATATGCGTAGCCTTTAAAATGTTTATCTCATCAATTTTTTTCTCGTCAACCGAAAAAACTGCATAGGAAATAGCCTTTTCGGTAATTTCCTTAAAGAGTTCCTCACGTTTTTTTGGCGAAAGCTTTTTTGAGTCATTTATTCCGTCTAAGCGGACATCGGGCGGCAAAATTACCGCAGCCGCATATACAGGTCCGGCAAGTGGACCACGACCTGCCTCGTCAACTCCTGCAACATACCTATAACCCTCGGCATTCAGGCGTTTTTCTGTCTCTTTCATTCTTTCTTGTCTTTCGGTTTCCTGCTCATATGAAAGTCTTGGCATAACTTCATCTCACTTTTTCTTTTGTTTTTTTTATTTTATTATACCATTTTATGAAAATATATGCTATAATATTATTGAAAAAAATTTATGGAGGCAAAAAATATGTATCTGCGTGAAATTGATGACCCGATAACAATTCAATATATCATACTTTTTACCCTCGCAAAAGCGAACAGGCGAGTTACACATTCCCAGCTTACTTGCCTCACTCTTGACCGTTGCAACATCAACTTTACAAACTTTCAGATTGCACTCGACAATCTTGTAGGCATAGGCTATATTGACAGACTCCCGGGGGATTTGGACAAAAATATGCCTGTCTATTCCTTAACCGACAAGGGCGTTGAGGCAAATGCACTTTGGCAAAAGTCCATACCCGTATATGTCCGTGACCAGATTGAAGAACATATAACGCCGTTTTTTGAGGAGGAAAACCTTAAAAAGAGTGTAAAAGCAAAGCTTTCGCATCTTGGTGACAGGGAGTTTTGTGCCGAACTTGCCCTTTTTGATGTTAACTCCGCACTTTTGGAGATGACCGCATACGGCGGTGACAGAAAAACAACGGCTAAAATGGTCCGCAACTTCAAAAAGAATCACGAAAAAATCTATAATGAGATTATGAAACTGCTTTTGGAAGAGGAATAGTTATTCCTCTTTTTCTATTTCTACACCCGTGTAGTAGGTTTTTAGAATTTCCTTATAATCCTTTCCCTGTGACGCCAGATAATTCGCTCCGTATTGGCTCATTCCAACGCCGTGACCGAATCCTGTCACATCAAATCTGACCCTGTCTTTATCTACCGTTATTTCAACATTGGTAGAACGCAAATCGTAAATCTTCCGGAAAACTGTTCCTTTTACAGCCACTCCGCCGATTTCAACCGTTAAAATTCCCCCTGCCTCACTTCTTGCAATATCGCCCACTATTCCTTTTGAAAAATCCACGCCCTCAATATTTTCCTTTGCGATTTTTTCAAATTCTTTAAGACTTATTTCCTTTTCCGACTTGTATTTCGGCGAAAGTGTGTCGCCGTAGCTTTCCACACTTACAAGATACGGTCTGTCACCTCCCCATACATCTTTTGAGCTTTCGGTTCTACCTGATGATGTGGAGTGAAACACCGCAGAAATCACCTCACCGTTATAGGTTATAACCTCGCCTTTTGTTTCCTCAACTGCACGGGATATCTTGTCCCAATTCTTGTCGGCGTCATTTCCCCAGCTTTCACGCCGTTTTTCTTCCGAAATCCACGCCTTGCAGTGCGTAGGGTCGGTGCAGATATCTGCTCCCTTATGGTTTTCGGGGGTGCCTGAAATTTTGTAGGCGTTTTGTCTTGATACGAGATAGCTCCTTGCCGCAACCGCCTGTGCCTTTAACGCCTCCATTTCAAAACTTGCGGGCATTTCCGCCGATACAACCTCTTTTAAGTACTGAGTTTTGTTCATTTCTATAACCTTGTCCTCCTCCTTGACATAAACCGAAACAGTTTCTTCGTCTTCGGGCAGGGGTTTTTGATATTTCCCGTACTTTAAAAGCATCGCAAGGGGCATAAGTGCTGTTATAACCATAACTGCCACAGCCCAAAACAAAATCTTTTTCATAAAAAATCACCCGCTTATTCATATGACAGCATGGTGATTTTTATTACCTATATTCTTTTGTCAAGCTTTTCACTGTTCTCTTTCCTGAATTCCTCAAATCTGTCCTCTGAAATCGCCTGTCGTATTCTGTCCATAAGCTCATTATAAAAATAGAGATTATGCATAACGGCAAGACGCATCGCCAAAATTTCCTTCGCCTTGAAAAGGTGCCGTATATACGCACGGGAATATTTTTGACATACAGGGCAGCCACATTCCTCGTCAATCGGACGCATATCCCGCTCATAGCATTGATTTAGCAGGTTCATTGTGCCGTTTCTTGTAAAAATAAAGGCATGACGGGCATTCCGTGACGGCATAACACAATCGAAGAAGTCTATTCCCCGTGCCACTCCCTCAATGATATTTGACGGCGTTCCGACGCCCATTAAATACCTTGGTTTGTCGGAAGGGGCGTACGGAAGCGTCACATCTAAGATGTGGTACATCTGTTCATGGGTTTCCCCAACGGCAAGACCGCCTATCGCATAACCCGCTAAGTCAAGTTTTGCAATATCCTGCATATTTTTAATACGCAAATCGTCAAAGATTCCGCCTTGGTTTATGCCGAATAAAAGTTGATTTTTGTTTATAGTATCTTCTTTTTTATTGAGTCTTTCAAGCTCATCTCTGCAACGCACAAGCCAACGGTATGTGCGTTCGCTCGATTTTTTAACATAGTCGTATGGTGCAGGATTTTCGACGCACTCATCAAATGCCATAGCTATTGTAGATGCAAGGTTTGACTGAATTTGCATACTCTCCTCAGGTCCCATAAAAATACGACGCCCGTCGATATGTGAATTGAATGTCACGCCGTCTTCGGTGATTTTCCGTAGCTTCGCAAGTGAAAATACCTGAAATCCGCCGCTGTCGGTCAAAATCGGTCTGTCCCAATTCATAAATTTGTGCAGACCGCCCAGGTCATTAATAACCTTATCCCCAGGTCTTAAATGCAGGTGGTAGGTATTTGAAAGCTCAATCTGGCAACCGACCGTTTTTAAATCGTCTGCGGATAGTCCGCCCTTTATTGCGGCAAGTGTTCCGACATTCTGAAAAACGGGCGTTTTTACCGTTCCGTGAACAGTTGTAAATTCGCCAAGCCGTGCTAAACCATTCGTGTGTAAAATTTTAAACATTTTTTTCTCCTGTTAACCGTTTGCAAATCAAAGAATTGCCATGCAATCACCGATCCTTATGGTTTATAAGATTTAACCAATCGGTAAGCATAAAAATTTTAAGGTGCAGACATTATTCTGCACCTTTTCTGTATTATTCCGTCCCTATGCTGTCCCAGTCTATATCTTCTTCATCTACAAAACCGCTTTTTTCTGCATCTTCCATCTTCTTTTTTTCCTCAGGTGTCATCTTAGTAAAATCCGGATCCCACGCCAAAACCATTTTTTTGATAAATTCGTATGCAAAAAGTTTATCCGTTTCGGGCAGATAGTCCATTAGCTGTGCCGCTTTTACCGAAATGTTTGACATAATCATCCCTCCTACTTATATATATCTCCACGATTTCCAATATCAATCACAAAAATTATTTCAACAATACTTTCACTTTCATTTCTGTAAATTACTCTCCAAGCACCTATTCTCAATCGTTTTCTTCCGTCATCATATCCATTCATAGGTTTTATATCCCCGACAGGCGGACTAAGTGTAAGTCCTCTAATGGCTTCTTTTATCCTAATAACTGATTTCTTGTCAAGTCTTGATAAAAATTTTAGTGCATCTTTGGAATATTTTATTTTTGTTTCTTTCATATTATCCCCATATAAATAAAACCAATTTACCTCTATACCTTTAATATATATTTTTTTGCGTGTATTGTCAATGTTTTTTTGAAATTATCAAGAGAAATGCAAATAAAAAGTTGCCAGATTTTGTTAGCATACCCCCATTACTGAATATAGAAGAAGGCATTTTTGACGGTTTTGCGTAAATTTTGACCTCGTTTTTGATATACCTAAAAACCGAAATGGCTTGAAATCAAGGGGTTTTGGCGTTTCTCCAAAAATTTTTGGCATCCTCTAAACAATCAGCATCGCATCTCCAAAACTAAAAAATCTATAACCCTCTTTGACTGCCTCTTTATATGCATTAAGCACATTTTCCCGACCTGCAAATGCACTTACTAACATTATTAGGGTGGACTCGGGCAAGTGAAAATTGGTGATAAGCCCGTCTATCACATTAAACTTTTTCCCGGGGTATATGAAAATATCCGTCCAGCCCGTCTTTTCGGAAAGCGGAAGTCCGTCAAGTCCTGCGGTTTCAAGCGTTCTTGTAGATGTTGTTCCGACAGCTATAACCCGTCCGCCATTTTTCTTAGTATTATTTATAAGCTCTGCCGTTTCCTTCGGCAAAACATAAAATTCAGAATGCATTTTATGGTCTAAAATATTATCCGCTTTAACGGGACGAAATGTTCCCAAACCCACATGAAGCGTTACATACCCTATTTTTACGCCCTTGTCCTCAATCTTTTTCAGGATTTCCTTCGTGAAATGAAGTCCTGCCGTAGGTGCGGCACAAGAACCCGAGTTTTTTGCATAAACTGTCTGATAACGCTCCGCGTCCTCTAATTTTTGGGTTATATAATGGGGCAGCGGCATCTCGCCGAGCCTGTCCAAAACTTCTTCAAAAACGCCGTCATAACTAAACTTTACCAATCGGTTTCCGTCATTTACTATGTCCAGAATTTCCGCTTCAAGCTCACCGTTTCCAAAAACAAATTTTGTCCCTATTTTTGCCCGACGCCCCGGTTTTAGCACAACTTCCCACTCGTCAAGGCTTTTTTTATGCAAAAGCAAAAACTCAATCGCTCCGCCCGTATCCTTCTTTGTTCCGTAAAGCCTTGCGGGAATAACTTTTGTGTCATTTAAAATGAGGCAATCCTTTGGCGAAAGCTCATCTACAATATCATAAAAATGCTTGTGTCTGATTTCACCCGTTATTCTATCGAGGCACATAAGCCTTGACGCACTCCTGTCTGCAAGTGGTTTCTGGGCGATAAGCTCCTTGGGTAAATCGTAATAAAAATCCTGTCTTTTCATATGCTTACGGCAATTTTATCTTGCCTAAAACCTCCAAAATTCCCTCTGCTATGCCCTCTGCAAGTTTATCCTGATATTCCGCCGTTATCAGCTTTTTAAGTTCGTCAGGATTGTTCATAAACCCTATTTCTATAAGGTTTGCAGGCATAACGCTCTTTCTTGTAACCAAAAGGTTTCCTGCTTTTACACCTCTTGCTGTCGTATTTGCACTTTTTGCGGCTTTTTTAACTATTACTGATGCCATTTCCTTGCTTGTTATGCCATAGTCCTTGCCGTTATTGCTTTCGCTATAATATATTTCAATGCCCTGTGCCGCCGTAACGGGCATAACAGTCGAGTTTAAATGTATGCTTAAAAACATCGCCGCACCGCGTTTATTTGCGATTGCGGGGCGTTCATCAAGTGTCGGATAGGTGTCACCGCTCCTTGTCATAATGACATTTACGCCCTTCTCTTCAAGTATCTTTTGCACCTTTTTTGTAACCGCAAGAGCAATTGTTTTTTCGTAATATGTTTCACCCGTTCCTGCCTCTAATGTCTCCAAAATAGGCTCTGTTGAGTCAAGTGCATCATGATATACTTTCAGTTCCTCGTCCGTCATCAAATTCCCGACTGCACCCGGGTCAGTTCCGCCATGACCTGCGTCTAATACGACATAAATCTTTCCGCCCGACAATTCCGACGGCTTTGGAAGATTTGTCTTTTCCTCGTTTTCCTTGTCTTCTTCTTTATCCTTATCGTCCTCTTTATCCTTGTCATCCTCTTTGTCTGGTATGTCAACATTTTCGTCTTTCGATATTGTGAATATAATGTTGTTCCCCGATATTGATGCCTTGTATTTTTTCATGCCCTCGGTATCTATTGCAATTCTTGTGCTGTTATCGTGAAGTCCGAGCCGTACCGATAAAACCGCACCCAGATTTATTTCCTTTTTGTTTGCGGTTGAATACCCCATGTTTTCAACATCAACAAACAGCGTGTTACTTGCCGTGACGGCAGGTGAGGACATTTTCAAAATTTTGCCACTTGCAGAAATTGTAACGGTAACAACCCCGTCCTCTTCCTTTGCCGAAATGCCCGTTATTTTATTTTGTGTACCGTCCGATTTTTTAACCGTTTCGCTTACGCTTATTTTCCCTGCAACTCCGTCAAAATCAACCGTAAGCCCCACACTGTCCGACACAAACCGCACAGGCACCATTGTTTTTGCCGATTCGCCCCATTTTGCGATAAGCTTTGGTGTTACACCGTCAGGGATTTTTACCGTTTTCCCGTCTGTTTCCGCAATATTTGAGTCTATCTGGATAGTTGTCTTTTTACCTGAATATGTGATCACGATTTCCTTTGTTTTTTCTTTGTATAAAACATCTGCACCCAACGCCTCAAAAACTTCTCTTACAGGCACTAACGCCCTATCGTTAAAAATTATCGGCTCTAATGGCAGATTTTTAAGTTCCTTTCCGTTTACCGAAAGCGAATACACCGAGCCGGTATAATTATGCACTCCGCCGTCATATTCGAGTATCATTGACGCAAAAACTGAGGCACAAAAAAGGAAACAGCACACAAGTATTCCCAAAAATGCCGATTTTTTCATATTACCCCTGTTCCTTTCTTCGCCGTTTCAAATTATTCGGGTTTTTCCATTCCGAAATGCTCATAACCCGCCTGTGTCACAATTCTTCCCCTCGGCGTTCTCGATATGTAGCCAAGCTGCATTAAATACGGCTCATAAACATCCTCTATTGTGTCTGCTTCCTCACCGATTGTTGCAGCAAGTGTTTCCAGCCCGACAGGACCTCCGCCGAAGTTTTTAATCATAGCGGTTATCATCTTGTTGTCAATCATATCGAGTCCCTGCTCGTCAATTTCCATCTCTTTTAAAGATTTTTCCGCCACTTCTTTTGTTATTTTCCCGTCATACATAACCTGTGCAAAGTCCCTTACACGCTTTAAAAGGCGGTTTGAGATTCTTGGCGTTCCACGGGAACGACTTGCAATTTCACCCGCACCGCCGTCGTCAATTTCAACATTTAAAATCTTGGCAGAACGCTTTACTATCCGCTTTAATTCCTCGTCAGTATAGAGTTCAAGCCTTGCCAAAACGCCAAATCTGTCCCGCAGCGGAGGTGACAAAAGTCCTGCTCTTGTCGTTGCACCTATTAAGGTGAATTTTGGCAGGTCAAGCCGTATGGATTTTGCCGACGGGCCTTTGCCTATGATAATATCAAGTGCAAAATCCTCCATCGCAGGATATAGAATTTCCTCAACCGTGCGTGACATACGGTGAATTTCGTCAATAAACAAAATGTCATTTTGCGAAAGATTTGTAAGGATTGCCGCCAAATCTCCCGCCTTTTCAATGGCAGGACCCGAAGTTATGCGGATATTCACGCCCATTTCGTTTGCGATAACACCTGCAAGTGTTGTTTTTCCAAGTCCGGGCGGTCCGTATAAAAGCACATGGTCAAGCGGTTCACGCCTGTCCTTCGCAGCATTTATAAAAACGCTGAGATTTCCCTTAACCTTTTCCTGTCCCACATATTCCTGAAGCTCTCTTGGGCGGAGTCCCACCTCGATATCGGCGTCCTCTTCCAGAAAATCGCCCGTTACAATTCTTTCATTATCATCAAAAATCATAATTTTACCTCATCAGTTTTACTAATGCTCTTTTAACAATTTCCTCTGTTTTTAATGTGTTATCTACCCCTGAAACTGCTGATTTTGCCTCATTTTGCGAGTATCCCAAAACCATCAATGCACTGACCGCTTCGCTCTGTGCGTCTGTTGAAATGGATATTTTTTCGCCGTCGCCCTCGGGCAGAATTTCGGAATCTTTGAGCTTGTCCGCAAGTTCCAAAATGATACGCTGTGCCATTTTTACGCCCACGCCTGATGCCTTTGTCAGAATTTTTGAGTCCTTTGTAATAACGGCAAGAGCAAGTTCTTTCGGCGTTACTACCGACAAAACGGCAAGTGCCGCTTTCGGTCCTACTCCCGAAACGGATAAAAGTCTTAAAAACATTGTTTGCTCGTCCTCTGTCGCAAATCCGTAAAGGTCGAAAACATCTTCATGCACATTGAGATATGTATATAGCGTGACCTTGTCGCCCTCCCGAAAGCTTTCGAGTGTTTTTGCCGAGGCGTACAGCTTATATCCCACTCCGCCGTTATCAATAACGGCAAAATTCTCTTTTCTTAAAACAAGTTCGCCTTTTATGTAGTAATACATTCGGTTTTACCTCCGATTTTGGTATATTCCGCCGATTATAGTAGAATTATATCACATTTTGTTTAAAACCGCTTTTACATTTCCGTTACAAGTAAATGACGGTTTTTACAGTCTGTTAGTTCCGAGTTCATCATTTATTTTCGCCGAATGTGCATGGCAAATTGCAACGGCAAGTGCGTCTGCGGCGTCGTCAGGCTTTGGAATTGCATTTAAATTAAGGAGCATTTTTACCATTTGCTGCATTTGCCCCTTGTCCGCTCTGCCGTAGCCCGTTATCGCCTGTTTTATTTGCAGTGGCGTGTACTCGAATATCGGAATTTCCCTTGCGGCAACCTCTGCAACCAAAACCCCTCGTGCCTGAGCAACAGCTATCGCCGTTTTTGCGTTGTTATTAAAGAAAAGCTCCTCTATCGCAACGGCATCGGGCTTGTATTTTTCAAGATAATCGCCAATTTCCTCTTTTATTTTGCGAAGCCGCAAACTTGTTATCATTGATGCCTCTGTCGTAATCGCGTTGTATTCAAGCGGTCTGAAATGATTTCCCGTGTATTCGATTACCCCGATTCCCACAATGGCATACCCGGGGTCGATTCCTAAAATCAGCATATTTTTACTCCTTTTTGCTCATATATATCTCTATTTTACATCAAAACCGAAAAAAATTCAATCTTTTACAGCATAAAGAAAAAAATCCCATTTTTAAATGAGATTTTTTAAATATTTCTTTTGCTTTTCGGTTATTCTGTAACTTTCTCTCGCTTTTTGGATTGCCTTTTTGTGTACCCAATCGGAAAGCTTGTGATTTTCGATATATCTTACGCTACTTTCCCACTGTTTTGCAAGAGCTGTGGCAAAATACCATGCAATCATCATATTTATGTAGTATTTGTCCGATTTTATTCTGCCTACCCTTTCTAAATGCTTCTCGTCAAAATCCTCGTCCAAAAAGTGTGTCATAAGCATCAATATCCCAAAACGGACGGTGTATTCGTGCTTTGATTTAAGCCATTTTTCAATTTCCGGAAGAAGTTTTTTCTTATTTTTCTTAAAATACTTTGGTTTCATACCGTCGCAGGTCGCCCAATTATCAACATACGGCAAAAATGCGTTCAGTTTTTTGATACATTCGTCAAAATCGGCAATTTCCGCTATCAAAAATGCGTGGAGATTGTTTTCCTCATAGTATTTGTGCGGAAGTTCTTCCAGAAAATTGCCTGTATCACCCTTTATTTTTTTCGCCAATGCCCGAATTTGCGGAACTCTCACGCCGATAATCCGGCTTTTGTCAATATTCGGCATAAGCTTTGCATGAAAATCGCGATACTCCCCATCACGCATTTCAAAAAGCATCTTTTGTATATCCATTTTATCACCCTCTGCACAAACATTCTACTATAATTCCCTAGATTTTGCAAGAGGTCTGAAAGTTAATAACAAAAATCGGAACGAGCGATTTTCCGCTTGTTCCGACGTGGAGCGGGCAACGGGAATCGAACCCGCAAAGCCAGCTTGGGAAGCTAGTATTTTACCATTAAATTATGCCCGCAAAACCATAATTCAAGAGAACTACAATAACATTTTGCCTGTGGTATTATAGCATACTTCCCTGCATTTTGCAATACTTTTTTTAATCCATGCGTTTCGGACACCGGAATTTTAAATTGCAACATCTTCCATTTGTCAGCTCATTCTACAAATATGCTTTTGCTGATGTAATCTGCCGAATTTGCACCAACCATAACCGAAAATTCTCCGCTCTCAACAACATAATTGAGCTGTCTGTCATAAAAGCCCAGATTCTTTATATCAAGCGGTATATTTACAGTTACTTTTTCACCCGCTTTTATAAACACCTTCTTAAAGCCTTTTAGCTCTTTAATAGGGCGGACACTACTTGCCACAATATCTCTTACATAAAGCTGTACCGTTTCTTCACCGTCATATTCCCCGATATTTTCGACATCAATACTTACCGTGATTTCCCCGTCCCGTTTCGGATTGCAGTCTGAAATTTGGAGGTTTGAATATTTAAACTCCGTATATGACAGTCCGAATCCGAACGGATATAGGGGCGGATAAATTCTTGAATCTATATATCTTGTTGCCCATCTTTCGTCATCACCCAAGGGCTTACCCGTATGGTTTATGTTATAATATAGCGGTTGTTGTCCGATTGATTCCGGAAACGAACTTACAAGTTTGCCCGACGGATTATACTTGCCGAAAATAATATCCTTATACGCATTTCCCGCCTCTGTGCCAAGTGCACCCGAAAACAGAAGTGCGTCGGACAGCTCCCTTGCCTCTTTAAGCACAAGCGGTCTGCCTGAAATTACAACCGTAACGAGCTTTTTCCCCGCTTTTTTTATATTTCTGAGCAGCTCTAAATCCTCTTCCTCTAAAACTTCCCTTGATCTGCTTCTTGCTTCGCCGTTCATGCATCTTTTTTCGCCTATAAAGGCGATTATTACATCATAGTTTTCATAATTTCCGTCTGCCACAGGAAAATCAAATGCATCAGCAGGGGCTATGCAATCCTTTGCTTCACCAACCCCCGACCAGCAACCGAGCATTTCCTCTCTGCTATCTGCGAATTTCCCTGCAAGTGCCGCCTTTTTGGTAGTTAGAGGCAATATGCCGTTATTTTTAAGCAAGACTATTGATTTTCTTGCTGCCTCACGCGCCAGATTCCTTGTTTCTTCTGTGAGCAAGGCGTCTTTTGCCTCCTGCTCATTTCTGTACGGATTTTCAAAAAGACCAAGGTCATATTTCACTTCCAGAACCCGTCTTACACTTTCATCCAGTGCTTCCAAAGACACAAGTCCTTCCTCTACCAATGCTTCAAGATTGTCCGCATATATAGTTTTTCCGCCGCACATTTCCACATCAAGCCCTGCGTTCATGGCTATTTTAGCCGTATCCTTGTCATTTTCGGAAAAGCCGTGTACCAGAATCTGATTGCACGATCCTGCATCAGAAAGAGCAAAACCCTTAAAGCCGAGCTTATTCCGCAGAACATCTGTAAGCAGGTATTTACTGCCCGTGCAGGGTTCTCCGTTAAAATCGTGAAATGCAGTCATAATAGAGCGTGTTCCCGCTTCAATCGCCGCTTTAAACGGAGGTACATATGTATTGAAAAGCGTCTGCTCCGACATATCCACACTATTGTAATCTCTGCCGCCTATCGCCGCCCCGTATGCAATAAAATGCTTCGTACACGCCGCACAATGCTCTCTGTCTGCCAAGTTTTCGCCCTGAATTCCCTTTACCCTTGCTTTTGCAAATTCCGAGCCTAAATATGTATCTTCTCCTGCACCTTCTACCAATCTTCCCCATCTTGAATCTCTCGAAATATCCACCATAGGTGCAAACATAAGATTTATACCGCTATATGCTGCTTCCTTAGAAGCCGCTTCCGCCGTCCTTTCAGCAAGTTCAGGCTCCCACGAAAAAGCCTCCGACCACGGAGTAGGAAAAATTGTTTTAAAGCCGTGTATCACATCAAATCCCAAAAGAAGCGGAATGCCAAGCCTGGTTTCCGTTACGGCAACCCTTTGCAATTCGTTTGTTTTTTCTACATCTGTTATTCCCAAAAATGAGCCTATTCCACCCTGTCTTAATATATCCCAGCCGATTTTGTAGCTTTCACCGTAAATTGAGTTGCCGCACTGATTTAGTTGTCCCACCTTTTCTGCTACCGTCATTTTCTTGATTAAGCTATCTATAAATTCTTTTTTGCTCATCTTAACAAGTACCTCCAAAAAACAACATTTTTAAGTATGCGTCCCACTACTTTTATTTCGATTATATTATAACCGATAATTTGAATATGGGCAAGTTTTTTTTACATTGTCCGAATAAGTCCGGCTTTTAATGAAATTTATTCAAATGCCGCGTGTATCTGCCTGTATTCGTAAGGAGTGCGTCCAAAACGAAGGTGAAATGTATTGATAAAATGGGACGGGGAATTAAACCCCACCTTCCACGCTATCGTGCTTACATCATCATCAGTCGTAATCAGCATATCCTTTGCCACTCTCAAACGGTAATATATTATATATTGATGTATTGTTTTTCCCGTAAAATTTTTCATAAGCCTGTTTAAATAATACGAATGATAATTAAACTGTGCTGCTATCATTTGGTTTGATAGCGAAAAATCCGCGTAGTTTTTGCTTATATACTCCAAAACAGATGCAATCAGCTTATTGTTTTTTCCCAGTGAGTTTTCTTCTGTCAAAAGCATCAGCAAGGATTTTTTTAATATGGACGACGCTATTTCTTTATAATATTTGGGCTTTGATATGAAGATATCTATACAGTCACCTAAAAGCTCATTTATATCAAAAAAGTCCTCCCGAACAATTATATGACCGAATTCCTTTGGAAGTTTGTATTCAGGAACTTTTGCCTCATCAAATTCATCTTTTTTGGGCGTTCCCAAATGCTTTAAATCCCGAAAATACTCATCAATTAAATCAAAATTGAAAACCTGAACAGAAATCTGCTCGTCGGAATCTATAATAAATCTGTACTCTGTTCTTGGCGGAAAAAATATTATGTAATTAGTTGAAAAATTATATTTTTTTCCATTTGCTATTACGCGTCCTTCGCCGCTGCATATATAAAAAATTCTGCAATCATAGCATTTGCTGGTATATCGAGCACCTTTAAAATTATTATGTTCTCTGGCATAGCGAATGTTTGGATTGATGTTGTATATTTCCATATTAAACCTCCGCACTTCTTAATTTAAAAAGTTTGTTTTCTTATATTTCTTATTTATTATTTTAAACATTATATCACAGGGTTATGTTATAATCAATAGCATAATTGATAGAAATAAGGGATATATTGTGAAATTTTCAATAGGATACCAGCTAACATCAACTACTGATTTTTTGCAAACGATAATATCAAATAAGGACAGCATATATGAGGTGTATTTCGCTTGGGACGGCTTTGCAAACGGACGCAATACTACATATATCGCAAGAGATTTTTCGGAATGGGACGCTCAAAAAAGAAAGATGAGCGACATCCGGACTCTTTCAGAAAACGGGATAAAGCTTAATTTGTTATTTAATGCAACCTGTTACGGTGCAGAAAGCCTATCAAAATCGTTTTTTGAAAGTATCGGCAATACAACAGATTTTGTGCAAAGCTCTTTCGGATTAAGTTCAATTACCACTACTTCCCCACTAATCGCCAAATTCATAAAAGATAATTTCCCTGATATTGACGTACGGGCTTCGGTCAATATGTCAATAGGGACGATAGATGGTATGGAATATATTGAACCGTATTTTGACAGTTTCTACATGGCACGTGAATTGAACAGGGATTTTACCGCAATTAAAAGATTAAAAAAATGGTGTGATGATAACGGTAAAGGGTTATTTGCCTTAGCAAACAGCGGATGCCTTAATAATTGCTCCGCACATATTTTCCACGACAATCTCGTATCGCACGAAAACGATATAAGAAAAATGGATAACGGATATGTGTTCCGGGGAATATGCAAGGAGTATTTGTCAAACCCAAAGCATATTGAGTCAATATTTGATGTTACAAATTTTATAAGGCCGGAAGATGTTAATCTGTATGAAGGACTGTTCCCCGCTTTAAAACTTGCTACACGGGTATCAAACAATCCTATTAAAATTTTAAAGGCTTATATTGAAAACCAAAAGTTTTCGGGCAGTGTTTTCGATTTGCTCGAACCAAACCATACAAATACAATTTATCCTTACCTGCTGGATAACAGCAAAATAAAGAAAACGGTAACAAATGAAAGATTAGAATATTCAGGATTAGAATCTGCACTAATCAGATTGGAGGAGTGAAAATGTTAACAAGCAAAATGATTAAGGACGCTGCTTTTGAAGCAGGTGCAGACAAATGCGGAATAGGTCCTATGTCTCGGTTTGAGGGTGCTCCTCCCGAAATGGACCCGCGAAATCTGTTCCCGACAGCAAAAAGCTGTATAGCATTTGCTTTCAGAATACCCCGCGGCGTTCAGCGAGGCATTGAGGAAGGAACGCAATTTTACCAGTATCCGTCCATGGCATACGGCGGCATAAACGAAATCTATGCTCCCGCCGTTTTATACCATGTGGGAAAGGTCATTGAAGATGAGGGCTATGAAGCGGTAGTTTACAGAAATACCGGTGCACGAGGCGTCGTTTCCGATATGGACGGCAGTCCCGGCAACACTCTTTCTCCGGAGGAGCAAATAGAGGTAAGCAAACACGCAAAGGGCAAAACTGCTCATCACAGAAGCGTTCAGTTTACCAGAGAAACAGGCGAAGGCAAAGTGCCGCCCGATATTCAGTTTCAATTCAGATTAGCGGCCGTGGCATGTGGGCTTGGAGAAATAGGTTGGAGCAAAATGCTTCTTACCCCCGAATTCGGACCGTTGCAGCGTGTGGCATTCATTTTTACCGATGCTGAACTTGAATATGATGAAATGTATAGCGGTGAGCCGCTTTGCAGAAGATGCGGCGCTTGTGTAAGAGAATGTCCCGGCTCGTGTATTCCGCCACTTAATTCCGGTAAAACTGTAAGAGTAAATCTTGCCGGTAAAATCTGCGAATGGGGCGACATTGATATGTGGCGTTGCTACGCATTTTATACACATACCGGCAGATATTATAATCCGTTTGTACCAAAAGAAGTGTTTGATGAAAATAAGGACGGCTCACTCAACCTGCTTGAAGGAGTAACCGATATAGCAAACGAAAAAGAGGTAATGAAGGTTTATACAAGCCTTGAAAAATACTTCCCCAGCTGGGTTGGTTACAATATGGCAAAATGCGGCGGATGCATCCGTGCATGTGTAAGTATGCTTGAAAAAAAGGGCGGCTGCATGGAAGGAAGATTTGATAAGCCCCTCCGCACAGGAAAAGCATGGAGGATGGACAGATGATAGAAACTGTCGAAAAGCATTTGGGCGGATTTTATAGTATGACGAATACAGACAAATGGCAAGTGGCATATATTACATATTCCGATGCTTACGGAGAACCAAAAGAACTGAAACGCCATATGACAACCGACGAGGTCGTAATCCTCATAAACGGCAATGCGACCTTATATACCTATGAAAATGACAAGGTAACCTCTGTCGAAATGAAAAAAAATGTTGTATATAACATAAGGAAAGCAACATGGCATCATTTAAAAGTGAGCAAAGATGCGTTTTTGATTGTTGTTGAGAATAGTGATGTTACCAAAGAATCTACGGAAAGGATGACTGTGAATGCTGACTGCTGATTTTATAAAAAGAAAAGCTAAGGAGTTGGGTGCAACAACTTGCGGTATCGGTGATATTTCCTATTATGAAGGATGTGAACCGCAAAGAAACCCAAAATGCATATTACCTAATGCAACATGTATTATAGGCTTCGGTATGAAAATTCCAACTGCACTGTATGATGCAATGGATAACAAGGCTCAGTACTACAATTATACTAATCTTGGCGTCAAGTACATAGACGAAGGCTTTGTAGAGATTTTACTGTTAAAAATGGCACGTATTATTGAAAATGCAGGGTTTGACGCCTGTTTGCAAAGAAGCGTTCCGGGGCTTAGAATTAAGGGAGACAGCTCCACTTCACCCGAAGTCAGCCAGACGTACGAGCTAAGATATGCAGAGCCTGTTGCAGAAGGAAAACCCGCTCCGGAAGTAATAATAGACTTTAATAAAGCCGCCGTTATATGCGGCTTGGGTTCAATCGGAATGAATAACAAGATTATCGCTCCAAAATACGGTACATATATGCGATATGCATTTATTATAACAGATATGCCGTTAGAGTGTGACGAGCCGTTTAAAGATGACCTTTGCGATAAATGCGGCGAATGCATTAAGGCATGTCCCGGAAAAGCAATAGACGAAAACGGTGTGGATTCATGGCAATGCAGCGTTTATTATCGGGGAGCTCATAAATCAAATCCGTTTATGAAGGATGATTTCTTGGCTGATAATCCCGATCGCGAAAAAATAATAAACGGTGAGATGAAGTTTGACCGGGATTCTGCAAAAGCAATCTATCCTGAGCTAAAATTCCTGCCTAACACACATTTCGGATATGTTCCGTGCCTTTGCGGTAAAAAATGCGAAACGGTATGCTATAAGCATTTAAAGGAGGTTGGCAGAATATGAGACAAGCGATAATAGACACCGCGTTAAAATTTGATGCGGATATAGTCGGGTTTGCACCTGCTTCAAGATTTGATAAGGATGACCCTGTATTCAAGATTCTTCCAACCGCAAAAACGGTTATCGGGCTCGGATTCCGAGTGTTACGCGGAGAATTAAGATGCGTGGAAGAGGGTACGACATATTATCAATATACCACAATGGGTGTTGAAAATCTGGAAGAAACCGTAATGCCGTTTGCACTTTTAAGAATCAGTAATCTTATAGAGGAAAACGGGTTTGAAGCCATACCCCAAAGGCGAAATCAGCTTATAATGAACGAAGAAAATGAAACCAATCCCGAAGTTGATTACGGCGACATTGTTCGCGGCGTAAAGGCGGAAAATCAGATTGATTTCAATAAATGTGCAGTTCTTTGCGGATTGGGAGAAAAGGGGTTATCAGGTGCTGTTTTAAATGATGATTACGGTCCGTTTATAAGGTACTGCTTTATAATAACAGACGCGGAACTCACGCCCACTCCTATGTATGAGCCGCATATTTGCGATAAATGCGGCGAATGCATTAAGGCATGTCCCGGAAATGCGATAGACAAAAACGGCAAAATGGACACATGGCGGTGTGCCGTTTACTATAACGGTGGAAACGGCAGCAAAAATCCGTTTATGCCGCCCAACGCTTTTGAAGATTTCGATAACAGGCTTGACATAATTAACGGTACTGCAAAATTTGATGCCGAGGAAGCAAAGCATATACTGGATAACATCTATTTTTATCCGCCTGCTAAACACTATTACAGGACCTCAATTTGCGGCAGAGCCTGTGACAGAGCATGTTATATACATCTTGAAGAAAAGGGCATTCTTAAAAAAGGCTTTAAAAGCAAGTTCAGAAGCGGCGAAGACTGGAAATTAAGTACAAAGCAGTTTATAACCAAAAAAAGAGAAAAAGAATGGCATTTCAGCGGAAGAACATAATTTTGAAAAAGCCATTTATAATAAAGGAGTGTATGATAAAATGAGAGAAAAAATGAAAATTTGTGTAGTAGGATGCGGCAGATTCAGCCCGTTCTTTGTACCGCTTTTTAAAGCGGACCCGATTGTTGAAGAAGTTTTCGTGTGCGATTTGAAAAGAGACCGTGCAGAAAAATTTGCCAAAGATTTTGATGTAAAAATAATAGATACATATGAGGAAGTATTGGCATCAAAAGAAATCAATGCCGTAGCTGTTTTTACACAGCGTTTTACTCACGGTCAGATGGTAATAAGAGCTTTAAAAGCAGGAAAGCATGTATATAGCTCCGTTCCGTGTGCCGTTAGCGTTGATGAAATAAAGGAAATCGAAAGACTTGTAAGAGAGACAAGGCTTACATATTCCATGGGCGAAACAGGTTTCTACCGTGCTCCTGCATGTTTCTGCCGAAAAGAATTTGCAAAAGGCACATTCGGCAGATTTACATACGGCGAGGCTCAATATAACCATGATATACGCAATATGGAACAGAGTTTCCGCAGCTCAGGCGGTGAGGACTGGAAGAAATTTGCAGGTATACCTCCTTTCTTCTATCCGTCACATTCAACAGCTATGATTCTTTCAACTATGCCCGGAGTATATGCAAAGAAAGTTGTAGCCTTCGGTTTCAGAAATAGTGAAAGAACTGATATTTACGGCACAGACGGTCAAAATAATTATGATAATCCGTTTTCAAATGAAACTATGTTATTGGAGCTGTCAAACGGCGGTATTGTCAGATTATGCGAAAACCGCTGCATAGGCTGGTTAGCTCCTGAAACATACATCGCTCAATTCTACGGCGACAGTGCCGGATATGAATTCTCCGTTGCAAGACACAGTTTGTCGCATTGGAATCCTGAGGATATTCACAAAACAATTATGGAGGACGTTACAGACAAACTTCAACCTAAGTCTGTTGCAGAACTTATTAAAAAGGATTACAATGACGCAATCCAACAAATTGCCGGTGGCTTAGGATTCTTTGAGGCTGCTCCCGTTCAGCCAACCGAGCGTATACCGAAAGAATATAAGGATATACATAACGGTCATAACGGCACACATCATTTCCTTATCGACGACTTCTGCCGTGCATATGAAACGGGCAAACTTTCACCTACAAATATCTGGGAAGTTGCAAGATACAACATCCCCGGTCTTATTGCACATCAATCCGCTTTGGCGGGTGGTCAGCCCATGGATGTTCCGGATCTCGGAAATCCGCCTGAGGATTGGGAAGTATTATCCTGGGATAAGAGATAATATAAGGGTAATGCTTAATATAGTAATCAATTTTGCTTTACAGGCAAGATATAATCTTTATATTTAAAGAGGAGGCGATTTTAATGAGAGAATTAGATACTGTTCTGATAAATAACAGGAATTTTGGCATCAACTATCATGACGACCTTAATAAATGCGAACTGCATACACATTCATTTATTGAAATAGCCTATACCTTGTCAGGAAAAGCAACGCATATTCTTAACGGAAAATCGGTGGCTATAAAAGAAAATGACTATGTTATCATCGAGCCTGGCAGTAAACATCAATACATTAAGACCGGACCGGAAAATCTGTCTGTATTAAACTGTATTTTTACTGCAAACTTTCCCTACCCTTATGCTACGGTCAATTCGTTTTATGAGTGTATAAAGAATCCGTCATTAAATATAAACACAAAGGACATAAAGCCTGAACAGATAAGCGGAGTGTATCACGACAGTACCGGCGAAATCAGGCAGCTGTTTCTCCTGCTTCAAAACGAGTATAAAAACAAGGATTACAAATATACACTTGTAGCCAGAAGGCTTTTGAATGTAATTATTTTGCTTACCGTAAGGTCCTTATCACCAAATAATACAACAAGTACTTTTATTTCAGAAACGATAAAAGACTATGTATCCGTTCACTATGCGGAGCATAATGTTTTGCAGGTGATAGGAGAGCAACTTAATTACAGCGTTCCTTATCTGAGCAAAAAATTTCAATCCGAAGCCGGTGAATCCTTTAAGTCCTATCAGCAAAAAATACGAATAAATGAAGCGGCATCGCTACTTATACAACCTGATATTTCAATAGATGAAATATCAAATTTAGTCGGCTATACGGACATAAAGTATTTTATAAAGGTCTTTACCAAAAAACGCGGCATATCGCCCTCCAAATTCAAAAAACTCTATGGCTCGTCAATAAATAAATGACCGAAGTCTTAGCGTTTAGCTAAAAATGCACAGTTTGCATAATGTTTATGCAAACTGTGCATTTTCATTTATTAAACAGTATATGTTTTTAATACAACCTTGTCCAACAATCCGGATGGCAGTTTAACATTTCCGTACTTGTTTGCCAAACTGTTTGTAACCTCGATTTTAAGACTGTTTTTCCCCTGTTTAACATAATCTGTCACATCAAGTGTATACGGTGCCCACAGTTTATATCCGACATATCTGTCATTTAAGTATACCTCTGCCTGTTCCGCAACCCGCCCCATATCAAGAACGATTCTGCCTTTTTTATCTGCGTCAAATTCCGATATGTAGCATAGCGTTCCGCAAAAATCGGAAAGTCCGTCTCGTTCTGTCCATGAACCAAGTTCAATCCTGTCTGAACCCACATACCAATTATTAAGTTCCTTTTCTGTTTGAGGTACGCTATTAGTATCTGCAAAATGCAAAACCGTTTTCTTGGACGGATTTTTTCCGGCACAGATTATCAGACTCTCACGCCGTTCAAGATAGAGCGTATTATCCTTTACTAAAATTTCCTTGCCCATCCACGGATCAAATACCGAAACCGGTCCATCTGCCAAAAATTCAACATCACCTTTAATACATTCTTCTCCTTCATTGACAAGGATATAAAAATGCTCCCCGTTTTTGACAATATGGCTTACTCTTAAATCTTTGCAGGTAGGCGTGATTACAAGGTCCTTTTTGAGATAGTCAAGCACCTGCTCAAATGATGATATTGATGTTATATTGCTATTAAGCTTTTCACCCTCAGGATTATATGCTATGACTTTGCCGCCGGTTTCTGCAAATCCCTCTATTTCACTGCTTATAATCGAGATATCCTCTACTATCAATGTATCATAGCATTGTGATGCAATCTTTATTCTGCCGTTTTTAATATCGCAGCTTCCGTCTTTTATCAGTTCTTCTTCAAGATAATTAAACTCTATTTGATTTTCATAGAGAGGTCTTGCTATATCAAACGGCAAAAAATCCGATTTGCAAAGAACGGCAATACCGGTTGTATTGACCGAATCGGTCATCATATAGGACATCCTCTTCATATAATCGGAAATTGTGCTATAATATTTCCACCAGATATTGTTAAATCCAACATCAGGCGGTCTCTCGCCAAAGCGTCTTTCTCCATCTAACGAATAGAAAAATGCGTGTGGCACAAGCATATTTACGCCGCGTATGAAAAGCCAGTCCATAGTCCATTTCATATCATCCGCATTAAAGGACCACTCTATCTGATTCTTTCCGCCACAAGCAAAACATTCATTAAGATTCCTTCTTCGTCCTCTATGCCGTGCAGAGTCAGATGAGCATTTTGCTTGAATTGTTTCAGGACCTGATATACCCTTATCGTCTTCCGGAGCAACTCTCCTGAAAACAAGGTCCTGCCCGGGAACTCCGAAATATTTAAGAAGCCCTATATCCCAGGACTTTCCCGGATGTCCTACCAGCGATATGCCGTGTGCCTCGCACCAATCATATAGTTGCTTGTAAAATGTTATTGTAAGCCTATTATGAACTGCGTCCGCATATCTTCTTCGTATTTGTTCCGTTTTTGCACCGATATTGTACCACATCGCCACAATATCGCAAGGTTTTACTCCCGTTTTTTCGAGTTCTTCCAAAAAGTCCACCGTCCACGGTTTCATTCTTTTATCTTCTCCGCGTCCTAAAACGGACGGTTCGTCGGTAAAAATACCTATAATCGTGTTACCGAAATACCTTGACAGTGCCTTGTAATACACTTCGTGAGTGAGCTCAATAAAACAGGAAACCGATTCATACCGCAGTATATCTGCCGATTTCGGCGGTTCTTCCCAGTCATCCTCACCTATGTGTATGCCGCGTATATGTCCGTGTGTAAATCCTTCTATCAAATGTAAAAAAACATAGCCGTCCTTTAATGCTTCTCCCCTATATTCCGCTATGCTTTCATCATCAAGACAATCGTCGGAAATCTTTTTTGCAGTAAATGTAAATAATAGCTTTTCATCAGCTTCAAGCCCGGGTTTATTTTTGAAGCTTTCCTCGCATCTTATTCCTCTTGTTGCAAATTCGGGATGTTTTTCTACTATCATTCCGTGTGCCGCACCCGACGGATACATCCCTTCATCATATAAAATGACCTTCATCCCAAGTCTGTCCGCTTCCATGACCGCACATTTTACATAGCTAATGTATTTTTCCGACATATACGGTATATCACGCGGGATTCCTATTCGTGGATGGATAACAAATCCATTCACGCCCTTGCTGTTCATTTCCCTGATTTGCCTCGTAATTTCCTTCTCGTCCAGCCTGTCATTCCAGAACCAAAACGGCATAGGCGAAAACTCACTATCGGGGTTTAAAAGAGATTTCAATGTTTCACTATTCATAATTAACCTTCCAAATAAATGACCTGATTTTCTTTTAGCATAAAAGATTTAACATCTATATCTGTTTCCGTGTAAAAATTATCCTCGTCTATCAGGTATCCGTGTAATTTTTTATCAGTATTCAGCTTAATTTCGGTATCCTTTCCCGTATTTGATATCAAAACTCCACATCCACTTTCACCCGTTGCCGCAAGAACATAAACATCCTTTGCGTCGCTTTCTGCCATAACCTGAGTCCCAAGCGTGTAAAGTTTGCCAAACGCCTTAAAGCCATAATATGTGCATAGCGGCTCATATGTCATAGGATTGAAAAGACCGCCGTACATGGAAATTCCCAGTCTTGCATCATAATAGCACATCATTGACATTTTTGTGTTTTGCATAACACACATCATTGCTACGGTATTCGCCGACGCTACCGATTTCCCTCTTTCCGCCACTCTTGCATTTGTGTTCCATTCGTTTAAATGTATTTCGACATTCGAAAGTCCGGCTTGTTCAAGCCGTTTTTCAACATATTTTTGTCTTTTTAGTGTTGCTTCAACCGATGCATAGCTATGATGCGAAAAGAAATCAAAAGGCAGATTTTCCTTTACGACCATATCAATAAAGCCGTCAAAAAAGGTAATAAAATACTCTGTTCTTCGCTCCCAATCGGTAGGATTTTCCCTCATTCCGAGTCCGATTCCTATGGATTTTTCTATGTCCTCGATACTGTCGACAACATAAAAGCCCGAATGACCGTAACCGCCTATCTTAATGGAATTTCCGAATTTCTCACGAAGATGCTTTGATGTTACCCGATACAGTTCATAAAACTCCTCTTTTGTGCCGTGCCACATCATATTTTGCGTATTGTCTATACCGTTATCGGGCTCATTCCAGATTTCCCAATATTCAATACCGTAATGATACCCGTCTGCCCAGCCTTCGTTATAATGACGGATAATATGTTCACAAATTCTTGCCCATTTTTGCATATCGCCGGGCGGGAAAATCCTATACGCTTTTATGTAGTGGAAATTCTCGATAGTAACTCCCAATCGATATACAGGCTTACAGTCATTTTTCTCCAATGCTGCAATAAGCATATCCGTAAATACAAAATCATAAGATGCGGGATCGTTTTCATCCGCTTCAAAATCTCTGAAAATGTTAGGTATATCAACAAACATATTTCCGCCGAACCAGCCTCCTACATCATGAAGGCGTGAGTACGGAATATTTGCTTCCTTTAAATATTTGATAAAAGAAAAATCTATACCCCCGAAAGGCGGTTGACCTACCCCATTCATCGGCTTGATTTTACCGAGTTTTTTATTGAAATCAACACTGATATTTGCCATATTTTTAATCCTTTTTTGTTTAGTTAAACTTATGGGCTGTTTAAAAAAGTTCCACTTTTCAAACAGCCCGTTTTTTATCCGTTAATATTTAGTATTTTTAACCCTTAACACCGCCGACATTTATTCCGCCCATAATATACTTCTTGAAAAATGCGAATATTAAAAGTTGCGGCATGCTTGCGATTATCAGTCCCATCAAGTATGTATTCTGCTTAACTGTTCCGTCATTACCCATTAAGAATATTTTAGCAGGTAACAGTTGTTTTGCCGTATCCTGAATTATAAGATACGGTCCGAAGAAGTTTGACCATGCTCCTGAAAGCGTCATGATAGATTCATATATTATGATCGGTCCGCTAAGCGGAATCATAATGCTGAAAAATATCTTTAATTTACCTGCACCGTCAAGTGTTGCAGATTCAATTATAGAATTTGATATAGAATCAAAGGCGTTTTTAAATAGCATAATCGCAAACGCGTCTACTGCACCGCCAAGCCATAATGGCCAATATGTATCAAGCAAGTTTATACCGATACCAAACTCCGTTCTCGATGCAAACGGGAAGGAAAGAAAACTTATATAGTTAGGCACAGTTCTCATTTGTGACGGCATCATCATAGTCCACAGTATAAGTGCAAAAACCATAGCACTTCCCTTAGGTTTAAGCTTCGAAAAGGTGTAACCTGCAAAGGTGCATACAGTGAGCTTAAATGCCCATGCAACGATTGAAAAATAAAGTGTGTTTAAAATACTTCTTCCGAATTTAAGTTGAGTCCATGAATCGCTTACACGGGTAACAAAAATGCCCCATGAAAGCTTTTCAGGGAAAAACTTTGTACTTGCATATATTTCATTTGGGTCTTTAAGAGCCGTAAAAACCGTCCAAATTGCAGGAAGGAATGTTATCAAGCAGGAGATAACCAATATTGCAAAGAAAAACCAATATATTATCTTGCCTTTTGTGCCTTTTAAATCGACATTTGTAAGCAATCCGGTAGTTTTTTCTTGAAACTTCTTCATGATTTTCTCCTTTCCTTACAGAGTTTCTTCCAGCTTTTTATTAAGCCTGAAATAGAAGATGGTCATAAATATAAGAACAACAAAGATTATTGTGCCCAACGCCATCGCGTGTCCTACTCTCTGGGTAACGAAACCGTATTTATAAAGCTGGTATCCCAACGATGCCGATGCACCGTCAGGACCGCCGCCGGTCATTGCAAGTGGTTGTTCCATAACCTGAAATACGCCTATTATCTGTCTCACAAAGTTGAGTATCAAAACTCCCATTATCTGCGGACGCGTAACATACCATGCTCGTTTTAGAAGACCTGCCCCGTCTATTGTTGCAGCCTCATACAACTCCTGATTTACTCCTTGTAATGCCGAATAATACAGTAGCATCGCACCGGGGAAACTCTTCCATGTCATAGATACGACTATCCACAAAATTGTGAAATTCCCATCACCGAGCCATTGATACGGTGACATACCAAACTTGGCCAAAATGATATTTAAAAGACCTATTTCGGTAGGGTCATACATCTGCTTCCATAACAATGAAACTGCTATGGCCGGAATAATCGCAGGAAGGTAAAGAAATGTCATTATTTTCTGCTTAAAATAAACCATTTCATTTACAATAATCGCCAAGAGAACGGGCGGCAGAAAGCCGACTATTATTGACCAAAGAACATATTTTAATGTGTTGAGAAACAGAGGTATGAACTGCGTATCCCTCATTACTTCAACATAATTCTGTATGCCAATATAGAATTTTGGCGTATACCCCTTCATTTTAAACAGTGACCAAACAAAGCCCATGACCGTTGGACGCCATATAAAGAGGTACATAAGTATAATAGCAGGCACTGCAAAAAGCCACGAACTCACAAATGATTTTTTATAGAATGAGCCTTTTTCTGACTTTTTTGCCTTCTTGCACTTATTACTGCTCATTTCCCATCCTCCTCAACATTAAGGTAAAATTTATATCAATAATTATTTAAGAAATTTGTTTGGAAATCGGTATTTGCCTTCTTTAACAATGCAGCACAATCTGCGTTCTTATCTCCTAAAACCTTTTGAATACAGTTGTCAAGAATACCGTATAAATCCTGAGCACAGATAGGCTCCTCGGGCTGAACTTCAACCGTCGTATCGTTTAAGAACTCGTTATAAAGTCTTACATTGTTAGGGCTTATATTAGCATTTTCCTCAATAAGCTCATTCTGGAACTTTTGCTTTGGACTTTCTTCATTCCAAGGACTGAGTGATTTTATACCTATAATTGCACCTCTTGCCTTGCTCTGTTCCATAGTATCACGCAAAGCCTGTTTGCCGGGCTCGTCAATATCGTATCCGTTTCCGGTATACTCTAAAAATCTTAGACAAGCGTCTATCTGCTCTTCCGTAGCGTCCTCTCTTACAGCTCTTGTATCGCCGCCCAGCAAGGTTACATAACGCTTAGGACCTGCCGGAATTGCCACCATGCCAAGCGAATTAGGATTTATACTGTATGTAGCCATCTGGTTTCCTATACTTCCGGAGGTAAGCATCATAGCAGCTCTGCCTGTTGCAAGATATTCCGCAGTACCGTTATTGTCTATAAGTGTATTTTGCGGGAATACTCCATATTTCCATTTAAGATCTTTAATAAATTGAAGTGCTTCGGTACATTCAGGCGAATCAAAGGTTGCAATCCAGCTTCCGTCCTCGTCCTGCTTCATAAATTCAGCACCGAACGACCATGCGATAACCGTAAATATCCAGCCGCCCGCATTGTTCATTGTAGGCATTACAAAACCGTCTTTACCTGTCTTTTCCTTTATTTGCTTAGCAAATTCCGCCATTTCATACCAATCCTTAGGCTGTTTTGGCGTACCGTCTGCTTCTACAAGTCCTGCTTCTTTAAATAAATCCATATTTATTGCAAGACCTAATATATAAGTAGATATCGGGACTGAGTATATTCTACCGTTTCTTGAAATTACATCCTCAACCATTTTGGAGAACTTGCCATCATATCCTCTTTTTTTCAAAGCTTTGGTAAGATCTGCCGCATATTCACCGTCTATAATTCTTTGTATTTCGGTAAAGTTACAACGGTATATGGTCGGAAGCGTTCCCGACTCTGCTTTTGGATAAAAGGTTTTTAAATCAAAAGTCCATGTGTCACCGACTAAATCTACATCAGGATTGGCTTCCTCAAAGCCCTGCTCTCTTTCAAGAGCCTTTGGATAATTCGGAGAATCAGGATCGGGCCACCCGCTTGTCGAAATGGCTATTCTGCCGTCCTCTGTTCTTCCCTTGTTAGAATTGCCACAGCTTACTAATGATACGCATATGGCAAGACTTAATACTACGCATAAAATCTTTTTAAGTTTCATGATTAACACTTCCCTTTCTTATTCATTTTTTTATTTATGCTTAAACCAACACTTATTTAAAGACAACAAATAGCTTAGGCTGCATTCTGCTTGTTACTATAAATACCGTCGAGCACTTTGTGCTACTGTCTGAATATGTGATAATATCGCCTGTTGAACCGGTTGAAACGGTATGCAGTGGATCTGATGTGTCATAAATCATAACAGGTGTTGACATAGCGTTAATTGCATAATCAAAGTTCGCACCACTTCCATAGCCTATCTTTACAACATTTTCAACAACATCGTTCGCATACCCTACAAACATTCCCACAACAGCATTAGGATCTGCCGTTAATGCTTTATGTATTTTTGTTCTGTAATCATATTCTATGGTGCAATCCGTTACATTTCCATAATTATCTTTTGTCAAAGAAACAATATCGCCTGGCAATATTTCTTTTGATGAGAACAAATTACTTTTGCTGTCGCTCGCCTCAATGCTTACTGCCGCAGTACCCTGATAGCCTTTAAGAACTTCAACAATATTGCCGTCCTCATTAACAGCTTGGGTTATCTTTTGAGCAATTATGGGTAGCTCCGCATTCACCCGCGAAGTATCATAATCCTTCAAAATCATGTACTTTGCTATGCCGGACCTCTCTGATGTTTTGTAGCTCTGTGCATAAAGACGGGAATCATTTACGGTTGTCAGTTTCGCACCGGTTGTTACAAAAAACTTCTCTTCCTCTGCGGTGCTATAATCCGTCACATTAGGCAATACAAACACCTTTGTATTGGCATCAAACACAATTTTTTCGCCTATTCTCGCAGCATTTGCATTTGCTCTTACAAATCGTTGGGTGTATGTTTTGTCTGTTCCGTCCCAGAATGGAACATCTACCTGCAAGGAATTCACTGTCTCACGAGTCGGATAATAGGTTTCCGTATCTATCTCCTTAATTTCGCCGTCACTATTCTTCTTTATAAGAGCGAACTGGGCCGGCATCTCTGTGTCATCTCCCAAAAGTGCATTATATGCGTCTTCGGGCTCTTTAAACCTTTTGCCGTCTATAACAAGCTTTTCGGCACATTTATATCTGTCAATCCGGCTATCCTCGCCAAGTAGCTTAATGTATAAGGCATCGTCTCGCTCCTTATATATTGCCCTGAGCAAGAACGCACCCTGTGAAACACCCGGATTTGCTTCAATATACACTATTTCTCCGTAAACATTGAGATATGCTGTAACATCATCGCCTACCGAATAACTGTTAGTTGAAATATTGCCGTCTACGCGGTATTTGTTACCGTTTATCGTGATGCTTGTGTATTTATCCGAATCGATATTCTCAACAATACCTTTTGCCGTATTATTGCTTACATATACCTCAATATGCTTTTTATCTGTATCCTTTGACAGATAAACTGTTAAAACGGAGCCATTTGTTATATCGTCAAAATCCATATCCTCGCTGCCCATACGTTTGAGACTGAATGTCTCGTAATCATTCGGATCGAGATTTACAAAAGCCTGAGACCTGTTTTTATCGTATGCAATACGGTCTGTGCTATTTATGTTGCCTACAATATAATTCTCATATTCTCTGACCAGCAAGGTCTGTTGACCTTTATTTGAAACAATCCTAAGCTCATATCTCTTATTATTTAGAATTTTGTCGTAGCCGGAGCTAACAATTCCGCCGTTATATATAAGTACTGCACTTCTGCTCAGAGATATTTTATACGCATTACCGTTTTCATGGTATGTATATACGAAGGTGTCAGTATCAAGACTTGCATCTTTATCAGCAATAATGGTTTGAACATCCTTACCCGAAGACTTATGTTCTACCCATAAGAGAGTTCTTGTACCTAATGAGCTGTTGAACTCATAGAAAAATCCGACTCTCTCCCCGAGATAGTCTATCATATTGAAACCTTTACTGTTATACTCTTCACTGTCTATTAAAGTAACATCCTTAGTTAGCAAATCTCCGTTGATTGTGATAGAATTTGCACCGTTGACGTTTCCTTCTCCATAATAAATGCCTCTGTATACCGATATAAGTGTTTCATTTTTGCTCACTTTATATATCGCCGCACTTCCCTCAACACTACCAAGTTCCATAATGTTGATAGTGAGAGAGTTATACAGGATTTGCAACATATCCGACATGGTAACAGTTTCTTTACTGGATACTCCGCGAGAAAGTTTTATTTTGCTCGCAACCTTGTTATAGCCCATAGGATAACCGCCGGAGTTTTCCGCATATTCGCGATAACCCATAGCACCCAACAGCATTGTATAAGCAGCACTCTTTGTTATGGGTTCGCCCGGATTAAAGGTTTTGTCCCCTGAACCGTTTATAATACCCATAGCTGCCAAATTCGAGATTTCGTTATATGCCCAATAGTTCTTAGGTACATCATAGAAATATACCTCTTGACCATCATATTTGGTTTTGCCCATAAGATTCGCAACCGATACGGCGAAATCCGAACGCGTCACTTCATATGTAAGAGGAACATTATAATCATAATACTCGGGTATGATTTTGAATGTTTTAAGGACAGTCATCATCTTACGGATTTCAGGCGAAATGCTTTCCTCCTGCACCGTCTCCGATTCTACATCTGTGTCGGAGCTTACTTGCACTTCCTCGGTAGCTACCGATTCAGTATCTTCTTCGGCACTTATGTTTATAACGCAAATGCTACACAATATAGCCGATGCAATCAAAATTGCAAGTAATCTCTTAATCTTTACCATAACTATTCATCCCTCCTCTTAACCTTGTAGTTTGTCAAGTACGCTGTATATAATTCTTGCTGCCTGAGCTCTTGTTGCAAGACCGGTAGGTGCAAATGTCGTTTCTGTCACTCCGTTTATTGCACCCATTTCATGAAGTGCTGAAACTGCATTCTTTGCATAACCTGCAATTTGTCCGTCATCATCAAACTTGAACTCGTCTATTTTCATATCAGCATTACGATACTGCAACGCATTATATATCATTACCGCCATATCCTGCCTTGTAATTGTGCTTCCGGTACCGAATGTTCCGTCGCCGGTTCCCTTTATAATGCCGAGTTCTGCGGCTATATTTATATCCTTAACAAACCAATCGCTGTCCGAAGCGTCACTGAACACATTTTTGCTATATGCGTAGTCAGAAGCTCCGATTGCTCCAACAAGTATTCTTACAAATTCTTCTCTTGTTATATTTCTTCCCGGATCAAATCTTTCCTCAGATACACCGCTTATGATACCCTTATCGGCAAGAGATAGAATCGCAGTCATTGCCCACTCATAATTGTCTATGTCATTAAATGACTTCTTGACCGTTACAGGTTGGAAAACATTATTCTCCACTTCAAATGCCGGCGTGGCTGAACCTAACACGGCTGATGATGGCGTTCCGCCTGCTGCACCACCGCCGCCTCCGCCACCGCCACCTGTCGGTGCTCCGGGTATTGTCGGAGATGCTATGGCCTTATCATATGCTGTCTTTAATGCACTCACATCATCAAAAGTATTACCCACAAGAGCTTTACAAGCAGCAACAGATACCGGCGAAGCTATGCTTATTTCTGAACCGTATTTTTCAAGTACGGTCTGTAATTCGCCATAGCCATTTCCATATGCCGCAGCTGTCAGCATAAGTGCTTCTTTTATGCTCTTTTCAAGCTGAGCCTGAGTTATGCTTTTGCCAGACATACAGCCTGTGAAATATTTACCCTTTGTATCGGTTGTCAAAAGTTCACCGCAAACATCTTTTATACTATCATCTATGAGCAAGTCATTTATAAATCCGCTGATATTTGCCACTTTGCTATCATTAAGATATGAAGCTGCAACATAAGAATTAAATCTTTCTGTATTATCAGATTCTTGTGCCGCATCCAGCGGATTTGCCTTTACATAATCAAAGTAAGATGCAACTTCGCTGCCCAATGCTGCACTTCCCAAAAGCTCACTGTCAAAGTTAAGCTCAGAACGCTTAGTATTCAAAACATTTTTAAACTCTGTAAAGTCATTAGCTGCTGCGGCACTGTTAAGATCAGCATAAGCTGAGGTAAAATCCGAATAGGACATAAGATATACATCATTTATATCCTGCTTTACATCATCAATATAAATCGCCGTAGGATAATTTCCCTTTACAAGTGTTGACGCCGGATTTTGCTTCTTGTCAAATCTTATATCAAGCGAATATTTGCCTTCTTTTACAGGCACTTGCGTTCTGTAAAATACCGTATCATCGGCATTTGCAAGTCCGTCACCTGTTGCAAAAGTATTACCCTGCTTTAAAATCTGAACCGTTACATATTTGCTATCTTTATTTGTTTGTCCGCTTATATTCAGTACCGACTCATCATATGAATATGTGATTTTTGGCTTTGATGTATTACTTGCTGTCACGGAAGCTGTGTTTGCAGACGTTTTTTCAATATTTACCATATCGCAATAAGGAACAGAATTCTGGAATCCTTTCCACAAACATACCGAAACCCTGTCAACCTTATTCATTTTAAGCGTTGTTGCACTTGGAACTGTAAAATCAAATGATTGGGTTCCTTTTTCTCCTGCGGCAACCGTATTTGGCTTGACGCTTGATGTTGACAAAAGCATATTGTCGCCATAATATGCCACAAAAAGCAAACTGTTAATTGCTACATCTGATGTATTTGAATAAGCAATTTTGACATTTATAGTTGAATCATTTTTAATGTCTGATAATACTCCGACAGGTGTATCGCCAATCTTTACAGAGTCTATCTCCATAAGAGATTCCACATCGTCCGGATCGGTTGATAAATCATACTCTATTTTGATATCATCCATAAAGACAGAAGTACCGCCGACAGCATTAAATATTATACCCTTTACTGCCGTAAGCGAAGCAAATTTAGATGAGAATTTTGCAACTTCGCCTGATGTACTATAATCTTTTACTGTTGTTGTCGCCTTTTTCTTCGCAACATCAAGTACCACGTCGCAATCATACCATTTTGATGCGTCAAGGTCTACATTGCCGCTGCCTGTTACAATGGCAGGATTTCCTGCATTATCAACTAATTCAAATGCTTTGGCTAATTTTGCGTTAAAGTCAGGTGCAACATTTACCTGAAAACCGGATTCACTGATTTTTGAAGGTTTAAGCTTAAAGCTAATCTTAACCTTGCCACGAATCTTTTGGATTTCATCACTTGCCAACAATTTGTCCTTTGCCGGCATATATACAAGACCTGAGCCTTCTTTCGTTTCGCTTGTTGCCAGGTCATCACCAAGTCTTACTACCTGACTACCTAAATCAGTGTCATTTTTCCAGCCGTATTCTTTACCTGATTCCGTCAAAGCTCTCCACGGTGTATGATCTGCAAAATAGCAGCCACCTGCAACATCTTCGGTTTCACCGCCTAACGACATACTGGCGGAAGCCTTTGTAGTACCTGAAAATGCTTCAAAGTCTTCCTTGTATATCAATGTTTCCTTTGATGCAGGTTTTATTGAAACATCATCAATATATACCAAATTTTCTTTACTCAGTCCAAGTGCGGAAAACTTCAAATATCCGATTGTTTCGTTTCCGTTAAAGCTAATCGGGCTTCTGCGTGCGAGAAGCTTGCCTTCTTTATAGATTTCTACCGAATAATACCGGGCGTCGCAATTTACATTAACTTTGACATCGTACCAAGTCAAACTACCCGATACCGTACCCTGAGCAATACTATTTTTAAAAAGCGTACTATAGTCTCTATGCCCCAAATACATTGTGTTCTTATACGCAGCAACAATGTTATGCTGAGCATCTGTACCGGTAGCTGAGCCATCTAATGTATTCATACTGAATAGGAATTGAGCTGGATCATTTGCATCTTTTTTATAGGGGTAAAATTTAAATTTAATTTCCCAATTGCCCGATATACTGTTCTCGCTACCCTGCCCGGGGAATTTTATTCCAAGACCAATGTCTTCTTCAGTATCTTTGCGTTCAAGCGCTTTAATCTGTAAGCACTTTCTCCCTGCCTGATTCACAATATGCACAAGCTTTGAAATTTTTGCTTTGTCTGTATTGAGATTATCCACACCTGCCAGATACCAGCCTTTTGCAATTAAATTGTCCGTCAAATTCTCATCATCAGTATAGTTTTCAAACGTTTCAACACCGTCATCACCGGGGTCTTCGCCCGGATCTTCGCCCGGATCTTCACCGGGATCTGTTGATGAACTGTCTTTAAAAAACTCTATCTTCACATCATCCATATGAACATATGTACCGCCGACAGCATTAAATATTATACCTTTTACTGCCGTAAGCGAAGTAAGAGTAGATGAGAAGTTTGCAACTTCATCTGATGTGCTATGATCTTTTAATACTGTTGTCACCTTTTTATTTACAACATCAAGTGTCACATCTGCATCATACCATTTTGATGCGTAGAGGTTTTCATTGCCGCTGTCTGTTACGATAACAGGATTTCCGGCAATACTTGATAACTCAAAAACTGTGACTGCATCACTGTTATATTCAGGTACAGCATTTAACTGAAAACCGGAACTGCCGATTGTTGAAGGCTTAATTTTAAAGCTTAGCGTTACCTTTCCGCGTTTATCCTGTATTGCAGAATCTGCCAGTTTTTCGTAAACGGGCATATATACAAGACCTGATTTTTCTGTCGTTTCGCTTGTTGTCGGATCATCACCGAGTCTTACTACCTGGCTACCCAAATCGGTGTCATTTTCCAAGCCGTAATCGTTGCCTGATGCCGTCAACGCTCTCCAAGGTGTGTAACCCTCAAAATAGCTTGTACCTGATATGTCCTCAGCCGTTCCGCCTATCGTCATACCCGCAGACGCTCTGTAACTTGCATTTGCGTAGGAGTCAAATGTTTCATTGTAAATTGTAGTTTCTTTTTCCACTTTCTTTATTGAAACATTGTCAACAAATACAGCAGACGCCTGATCTTTATTATACGCAGAAAACTTTAAGAAGCTGATTGTATTGCCGACAAAGCTTATCGGGCTTCTGCGAGCAATAAGTGTACCGTTCCATTTGTAAAGCTCGACAGAATAATATTTTTCTTCACAGTTTACATATACTTTTGCGGTTAACCAATTCGTGCCGCCGATTGCCCCGGCCGGCAAGATGCCCTGTTTGACAGAATTGGTTTTTATTGTGTTGAAGTTATGGTGTCCGATGTAAAAATCCGTTCCGGAACAAGCCAGAATATTATTGGCAGCATCATCACCAGTAACTCCGCCGTCTGCCTGAACTAAACTAAAAGCAAACTGGGCTTTATTATTAACCAGATATGGCTTAAAATCAAAGCTTATCTCCCAAGAACCTGTTGCTGCAGCATTTTCCTCTATTCCGGGGAAGGTTTTACCGTAACCGTAAAAATAATTATTATTTCCATAAGCTGTTTGACTACCACCCATAATTCTTAAACAATTGGTTTCGTTATAACCTGATGCGGGCACAAAACGTGCAACCTCATAGCCATACAAGCTGTTACTAGTATCAGTTATAAGCTGCGTACGGTCTGCAATATACCAACCATAGCCTGGCAAAGTAGTTTTCTGCGTTGTAGCAACATTTTGTGAAGCAAAGTCATCAAAGTTCTCGGTATACTCTGTGCTTGTATTCGCATTAGTTACAGTATTAGCAGATACCGTAGATACAGAAACCGCCGTAAAGTTTGTTACCATAAGTGCCGTAACAGATACTAACGCTATAATTTTATTTATTTTCATTTATCAATACCCCCAAACATGCCGCTTATTTAGCCTTTAAAAGATTCATAATACCAAACAGTGTGACATCCTTATGTAAGCCTATACCTGAGCAGTATTCAATCCATCCTCGTCTGCCGTTACCGTCATTATCGTTTGCCATAAGTGAAAAACGATATATTTTATTGGGATCAGGTACATATCCTTCATAGAACAGCTCCGACCACGGTATTGCAAGTTCATAGATAGTGTATCCGTTCATTCGATTAACTACAAGCTTTGCCTTATCAACATTTACACCTGTCTTTAAATCGTATGCCGTTTTAGATCTGAAAACAATATCTCCCTCACCGGGTACCTCTGCAATGTTTATTTCGGTAAAGAGTACCTTATCCGCACTGTTTATTTCCTGGTGGTCATCTATACCGAACTGAATACTGTCGCCACGCCACATATTACTTGCACCTGTCGGCGTGTATATTACGGAATGTTGATCATCCGTTACTACCGCCGCCAAATAGAAATTATTTTCATCCCACTGGATAGTGCCGCCAAAGGACAGATCATCCGGTCCACGCCAATCTGCGATTTGCATGACATCCTGCTGTGCATTTGCACCTATCCATATGGAATTCCATTCGCCTTGTTCAAGTACGCCGTCTATTTTAGGAGGCGTTGCCGTGTACGCGGCAGATGTGAAGTCAAGTGCTGCATCTTCCGTAATTGTCTCTCCGTTATCGCAATTGACAACCGCCGTTACCTTCATAACATTTTGAATGGTCTTTTCCGGAATCGGATAATAGAAAACTATTTCCTGACCGGGAGTCAAAACAAAGCTTCTGTCGGTTGCTACGGAAAGCATTTCTTCCGGTGCGGTAATGTTAACTTTTCCCGTAACAGTACTTGAAGTACACAAGCTTTTGACTTTTACTTCCACACGCCAGTGATTTGAGTTATGTATGAACTGTCCGGAGGTTATTTCCACGTTTACCGCATCACCTAAAACCACTTTGTGGTTTTGTGAATATACCAATTCACCCGAATCAGATAGTACATTTACTTTAAATCTTATGTCACCTTCGTTTTTCAGGACTTTTATCCTTATCTTTGCCGTATTGCCAACAAATACAGGTTGCTCTACCAATTCTACTGTATCCGGCAAATTACACGATATTGATAATTCCTTATCGGTATGCTTTGTATATACAAATTCTACAATATCGCCGACAATTGAATTCTTTTTACCTTTATCGCATGTGACTATATCGCTTCCCTCGTCAGCAAATTCAAGTTCAGGTATATTACCGACAACATAAACAGGCTGTTTGTCTACATAGAATGTATATACTCCATCGTCTGATTGAAGGTCGTACATCTTGTTGCCGTACAAATCATATACTTCTACATTATTTGTTCCGAACTTATAGCTTACTGTTTTTCCGTCCTGTTCTCCCGTATATCCTGCCAATAAAGTTACAACATTTTTGTTCATTTTTCTGTTGTAATACTTCATAGCGTAGGTTCTGTCTTTATCTATAACCTTTTCAAAATCAGCAGTACCGCCAACGAAATTATTCATCGCTGCAATACCTAAATATGCAGGTTTTGCACCACTTGCCACTCTCTTAGCCTCAGGGTTTATATTGTAATCATACTTCCAGCAGTTTACAGAACCCCAACTTGCCTCAACGTCATCATCATTCGCCGCATCGTACAAGCAGTAGTAGGTCATCATATCTACAAGATCGTATGCCCTCAAAACGCCATAGTAAAGTGCAAGTTCACCGGGTTGATTGATAGGAGGAGTATTGCCTCCGTTAGCGGTCGAACTACCTATTTCCGAAATAATAATCGGCTTTGCAGGACCATACTCACTCATAATGTCTTTAAGTGTCTGTACAGATTCCATAAGTTTTATTTCGTCTATACCTTCTTTGCCCCAGTCATAATGGTGACCGCTGACTGCGTCCAGATAATCGTACGCACCCGCTGCAAATACACGCTTTACAAAGTCATATACACCGGCCGAGTATTTCTCGTGCGGCAAACCTGCTGTATCAAGACCTACAACAGTGGCATTAGGATTCACTTCCTTAATCGCCTTATAAGTAGCTTTTAAGACCTCTGCATAAACCTCAGGCGGCTCACGCGTTGGGTTAAAACTCTGAATATTCCACTCATTCCAGACTTCCCAGCGGTCTATAACACCTTTAAATGTTTCTGCCATATATGCGGCATATTTTGCAAAAGCTGCAATTCCTTCGGGAGATGAGGGGTTATTTCCGTTATCATAAAAGCTAACTCTGCCCTTTAAAATACCCATAATATTTATGCCGCGTTCCTTCATGGTCTTAGCCCATTCCAACGCTTCGGGTCTTGGGGTATAAACACCTTTCTTTTCTTCTATTTGGTTCCATGCAAGGCAGTCCATTCTTAACCATTGTCCCCCGGCTTGCATAATAAGCCCCGGGGTTTCATACGGATAGCCTCTGCCGCTATAAATCTGCGAACAGTAACCGAGCATTGGATTACCGTCTTCATCCGCAACCACATCGCACACGGAAAACTCGTCAGTATATTTGTCAGTAAATTCCTGACCTGTTGCCTCTACCTTTGATGTTACTGTGGTATTTACGGTATATATACCGAATTTTTTGGGGTTTTCAAGTATAACTTCAACCTTTTTCTCTTCGGACGGTCCGAATTTTACTTCCTGTTCTTTTTCAGCTATAAGATTTTTATCCGAATCATATACTTCCGTTTTTACTACCGAAGCAACTGAGTCATTGGATTTTACTTTCAAATTATTATAAAGCTTTATTTCATCCGTATTTGAAAAAATATTTCCCACCTTTTCGGATGTAAGTCCGTTATACTTGAAAATATCTCTCATGGGAACTTTTTTTACCGATATTGAACCGAAAACTACCGCACCGTTTGTAGATCCCATAGTACGACTCCAAATACCGACTCTGAAATCGGTTCCGGCACTTAACTCATTCGCAAACTTTGCGTCTTCAATATAAAATGTATGGGTCATCCACTCGTTTGTTCCGGTAAGATTCACTACTATCGAATCTCCGCCGTATGCGGCATTACCCACCATATAGTCAGGATTGTGTGCGTTATATGAAAGATTGAATTTGCCCTTTTCGCCGTCAAAATATTCAACACTTATTTCCACAGGTGTGAAAATAGGCACATCATACATATAATCATCATCGACATCAACATTTATATACTCCGGATTGCCATTTCCGGATCTTTCACCCGACATAAGTCCTTCACGGTTTCCTCTTACCACCGGAGTGTAGCTGGTTGTTATTCTCAATCCTTCCTCCTTGATCTGCGAACCAAGAATTACCTTAGGATAATACTCACCCTCGTCTTCATTATTTTCGGCGGCAAAAGATATTACATGCACATTTGCAGTACACATAATTGCAGCCAATGCATATGCAATACTTTTTTTCAAATATTTCATTTGAAGAACCTCCTTATAGGTAGCTTTTAATTAATTTCGTAACATGCAATAAGCGGTGTGCAGTTATCCATATTCCAATACATTATCTTTATTTTTTTTGCACCTTCCGCAACTGTGAAATTGGTTATAAATTCATCACCCAAAGTCGTAAATGAACCGACAGCGTCAACTGAGTTAAAGCTTATCAGCTCATCTGCCGCATACTGTGCCACAATCATTTTTGGAGAGTGCTCCGCTGCGGTTTCTAAGCCTGTCAGTTTGATTTCAAGTCTGTTTCCTGCCATTAGTTGAAGCATATCCGTTACCGATTCGGTATTTTTTGTGACGGAAATCTCCGGTATGACATAACTAAACACCAAATCATTCACTATTTTTGAGCGTCTCTTTTCTGAGTTTACATATATCTGATACTTACCGCTCAAAGAATCTGCCGTATATTGTATCGAGAAATCACCGTTATCGTCCGAAACGGTTTGTCCCAGATACTTTACTCTTCCGGCATTATAGGACGCAAGTTCCGCACCGTCTGTTACAACCATAACAGAAACAAGGTCTTGCGGATCACAGGTATTTCCCTCTATTGTTACCACATTGGTTCCGAGGTCTACCGATGCGCTCACTCTGATATACGGGTCAATCACATCAAAATTCGTGAAATTACCCACTATATATGTAGGCTCAGAATGTGTGTCTATCAAATAATCGCCCGTTGCGGAATTCATTGTATCTTTCAGGTTTCCGTACTTATCGTACAGGCTGATACTTGTGCATCCCAGATGAAACTCTTTCTTAATATCATTGTTAAATCCGCCGTTTATAGCGAGGATAACCTTTTTCCCGAGATTGCTGTTATCAAATTCAAACGCATAGCTTCTACCTTCTTGTGCCACATTCATAAAGGTCGTGTTGCCACCTGTAAAGTAATTCATTGCAGCCACGCCCAGATAGGAAGGCTTTGCTCCGTTTGGCAGCATTTTTCTGCCAACTCCGTTTTCTGCAACATTTTTTTCTCTTGACCAGCAATTCAAAACTCCCCAGTTGTCACTGATAATTGAGCGATTGTTATTATCGTATAAGCAATACTGGACGAACTTGTCAAACAACCCATACGCCTTGTTTATTGCACCGGACATTACCATAGAATTTAACTGAACATCTCTTTTGCAACCCGGAACAAAAAACTCATAAGAATTTTCATATGTACTAAAACCTGTTTCGGTAAGCCATATCGGCAAATCGCCATAACCTTTTGTTTCCAAAAGAGTTTTAAGACTATTTACCTCAGTGATAACCTGTGCCTCCGGAAAAGCGGTGTCGTCTTCATAATCATAGCAATGTACGCTTATAGCGTCCATATACGTTCCCCCGTCAAGAGCGTCAAGAACTTGGCCTATCCATGCGATTCCTCTATCGCTTATACCCGCAACATCGCAGCCGATAACAACAGCATCCGGATTTACATCCTTTATCGCCCTATATGCGGCTTTAAGCAATTTGGCATATGTTTCAGGCGTTTCATTCGTAGGATTGAAATTTACCGAATTCCATTCGTTCCATATTTCAAAATGAGTAACGCCGCAGCTTCCGAGTGTTTCCGCTGCATACGCACAAAATCTTGCATATGCGGCGATGTCATCATCACTGTTCGGGTTCGCATCGCCTCCGTGAAGCGGATGGCGTCCCGTCGGTATGGCAATAACATTAATTCCCATATCCGTCAATGTTCTAAGCCTATTTAATGAAGTCTCTGAAATGTTTAATACGCCCCTGTTATCTCCCGCACTAAGATCCATGTCGGATTTGGATTCAACAGCTGACCACATAAGACTCTCACGGTTCCATCTCGCACCGGCTTTTAGCATTAACGGTCCCGCTACATCCGGTTCGCCAAGATAATTAGCACGGACAACCGCTTGGTTAAATCCGAAATTTTCGTCTATATTACTTGAATCAAGCGAAATGCAAACAGAAAATTCCTCTGAATAATGCTCTGCATATGTATTACCGGGAGCTACCGCAGGATAGTTTTCTTCTGTTACATAAATTCTATATATTCCGTATTTTCCCGGATTATCTATTGAAACATTGCGTGTTTTTGTTTCATTTGCTGTCAATGTATCGGTTGCCGAATATGATGCAACAGACTGTCCTTCTTCATCCAATATATCCCAGCTGTATTTTGAAACAACATTATCTGCTGTTTTGTTTTCGATATCCTGTGTAAATGTTATGGAATCTGATACGCCAAAAATATTACCTTCCTTGGCACTCGTAATATAGTCGTGCTTTACAAGCGAATCATATTTCACTTTTCTTACGGTGACAGAACCGAATAATACATCGCGGGTTGATTCTTTTCTGGGGTATGCGAGTTTCTTATCTAATTCGTCATTAACCTTTATTATAAAATCCGCACCAAGCACCTTGCCGCCGAATCTGCAATTATCAATATAAAAGGTATGAGACTTCCATGTTCCTGTGTTTTCAAGCTCAACATACAAGGTGTCATATACGCCATCGGCAGCACCCAATTTATCATATGATATGGCAAAATATCCCGGATCTTGTTTATAGTAGTCACTATAATAGCAGTCATAGTAATCTACCGTAATTTCCACCGGCGTATATTCCGTCACCTCAGGCAAAAAAGAACTATCTACTTTGAATGGTAAATAATATCGTCCCGCTGCTATGTTTGATGTGACACCCGTTCTATCATCCTGTGTGTCCGCATCAGCCATTCTTCCTGTTTTCATACTGGTAACACTCATTCTTGTATAATTGAGTTTCATTGTACTCAAATCAGCTTCTGCCACCAAATATTCGTCGCCTATGCGTTCTTCAGCCAAAACGGCCACATCAAATAATGCCGAAAAACTCAGTATACAAACACACATTGCACAAAATAATGCCAAAACCTTCTTTTTCATATAATTACCATTGCTCCTCTCGTAGATTTTGGATAAAACAAGCGGATCGTGCATTTCTGCAGGTGAGCATTAATCACTGCCCTAAGGAATGGGCATATGTGTATGTAACCTGCAGAAACGCGTATGTAACGCCGCTTAAATTTTAAGCTTTTATTTTCCTGCCAAACCTTTAAAATCATACTTTACGCTCATTTTCAGTCGCACGATCCCGTATTTGTCCGCAAACAACCGCGAACATATTGATTAAATTTTTATAACCAAAGCTTTAATTGAAATTCAACGCTCTGCAATAAGGTAGAACGTTTGCAAAACCGTCCCAAAGGTATATTGAAACATTATCAACTGCCGACATATTGATGCTCGGGACAGTAAATGTGATAGTTTCGTCTGTTCCGAGTGCACCTGCTTCTGCTGTTGTGTTTTGTGTAAGCGCTTTTAACAGCTGACCGTTACCGTAGAATGCCATAATTGCAGTACCCGATATAGTCGAATCGGTGCTATTTGCAACTTTTCTTACAACTTTGACAGTATTGCCTACTGATATATCTGATATTGAACCAATTCCCGTATCCCCAATCTTTGCGGCTGTTATACTCATAAGGTCGCCTAAATCATTTGTCGTCTTGAATGTGATTGTTCCGGGGCTTCCCATAGCACCTCCGTAAACACTTGCAGCGGTTTCAGGAACTGTTATCGTATATGTTTCATTGTGCTTTAATAATGTCTCTGCCGGTAATGTAATCCTATATACATCACCAAATTTATATGTAGGACTGGTAGCTACTTCACCTGTATAAGATACTTCATTATCGGAACTGTCCTTCACGGTAATACCGGTTACCGTGCTACTGTTCAAAATAGTATTGAATGGAATATCGATTGTACCTATTGCCGCCGTTGCATTATTGTTGTCTGCTACTACGCTACCATCTTTGTCTTTCAAAACCAGGTCAGCTGCCTTTACAGACGGATTTGGTCTCTCGTATTCTATCTTGATATCATCCACCAAAGCAGATGAGCCGCCATCAACCTTAAACATTATAGCTTTTACAGCATTAGGAGTAGTATTTCCGAATTTTGAAAATATCACTTTTCTGTTATTTTGGTCAATAACAGTGGTTTTTACGGCACGGTTTACAACATCAAACTCCATAGTAACTTGATGCCATACTTGAGTAATCGCAACCTTTTCGCCATTACCCTTATCAATCTTTACCGTTCCACCGTCTTTTACTATCTTAAAGAATGCATAGCCGGAATTTGTAATATCATACTTAACAGCAGGAATAACATTTACTGTAATATCATTCACAACTTTTTCAGGCTTAATCTTAAAGGACAATTTTATCATACCACGCTCGGCTTGTGTCGTATCGGTCACCATTGTCTCACCCACCGGCATATATACAAGGCCTGATGCTTCTGATGTTTCATTACTGAGAGCACCCAGTCTTACAACCTTACTTTTAAGTTCAGTATCATTTACCAATCCGAAGGAGTTACCAATACTTGAATTGAACCTCCACGGTGTGTAGCCTTCAAAATAGCTATTACCTGCTATATCCTCTGTGTTACTGCCTGTTGTCATACCCGCAGTCGCTCTGTACTCTGTATTTGTAAGTGAATTAAATGTTTCATTATAAATTGTAGTTTCTTTTTCCACTTGCTTTATTGAAACATTATCAACAAATACAGCTGATGCCTGGTCTTTATTGTATGCGGAAAACTTTAAGAAGCTGATTGTATCGCCTACAAAGCTTATCGGGCTTCTGCGTGCAATAGGTGTACCGTTCCATGTGTAAAGTGATACGGAATAGTATTTTTCTTCACAGTTTACATATACTTTTGCAGTATACCAAACCGCACCACCAATTTTCGT
Organism: Clostridia bacterium; assembly: GCA_017551095.1. Lineage (GTDB taxonomy): Bacteria > Bacillota > Clostridia > UBA1381 > UBA1381 > UBA1738. The sequence continues at coordinate 104,943 of JAFZMQ010000007.1, forward strand.
GGCCGGTACGATGTCCTGTGCAATAGAATTGGATTTTATTGTATTGAAGTTATGGTGTCCGATATAAAAATCTGTTCCGGAACAAGCCAAAATATTATTGGCAGCATTATCACCAGTAACTCCGCCGTCTGCCTGAACTAAACTGAAAGCAAACTGAGCCGTACCATTAACCAGATATGGCTTAAAATCAAAGCTTATCTCCCAAGAACCTGTTGCCGGTGCATTTGCAGTTATTCCGGGGAAGGTTTTACCGTAACCGTAATAATAATAAGCATTTCCGTAAGCTGTTGTGTTGCTACCGATAATTCTCATACAATTGGTTGTATTATCGCCTGTCACATTCATAAGACGTGCAACATCATAGTTATACAAACCGTCACTCGTATCGGTTATAAGCTGTGTACGGTTTGCAATATACCAACCATCACCCGGCAAAATGGTTTTCTGCGTGTCAGCAGGACCTTGCGCCCCAAGGGAATCAAAGTTTTCGGTATACTCGGTACTTGATTTCTCATTAGTTACAACCGCAGCAGATATTGATGGCATAGAAATAACAACAGCATTTGCCATAACAATAGCCGTTGTAACAACCAAGCTTATGATTTTTCGTAATTTCATTTGAATTACCACCTTTAAATTTTAGTATATAGTGTTAATAATTACAACTTTACTAATTTTATATGATTATTTTAACATTTACAAACTATAATTGCAAGGTTATATTTTTATCTATTTAGTAGACAAAATTAACACACTTTAAGAAAAACTTTTTGTGCATTTAATACAAATTGGAAACATCATCCGTTTTTGATCACTATTTCTATTTCCTTTGGAGCGTCAACCGAGGTTTTTACGTTTCCGGATGCGTCTTTACAATGTTCTATCGTTACCGCTCCGTACGGAGTGGGATATTTTCCCTTTACATAGTCAAGATTTGAAAGATATGGCTTTATCAACAGCTTTTTACAACCCGGCTCCAATACCCTCACGCCAAGCACATACCTCGTCAAAAACCATGTAGGTCCACTTGCCCAGCCATGACAAAGACTGTGGCGGAACTGCTTATAGCAGAATTTTCCGTAATCGCCATGTATGTCTTTTTTTCCTTCCGGCACAGGCTCGTCTATCGGTGCTGCATTTTCTGTCCATGATAAATCGAAATCCTCCCAAAAGGTTGTTGCACCGAAATCAAGCATGGCACCCCAGTATTTCCGTATTATTTCAATTGCTCCTTCGATATCCCCTGCTTCTGCCCTTGCCTGCAGGACATAGCTGCCTATGAATGTGGACAGTCCTTCAAGCGGAGCTTTTTTTAAAATATTTTCATTTATTTCCTCAGCCGATTTAAGACCGGAAATTGCAACAAGTGCAGCCACCTGTTTATTCCCGTCATAATTTAATTGTCCTATATCTATTCTGTTATAAGCCTCCATACATTTTTCGGCAAGTGCAGCATTATTCAGAATCTCGCAAAGCTTTGCACCGTTTTTAAGTGCCATTGCAACGGTCGCTATTACTCCCGTTTTTGCGTAAGGAGTATCCTTAGAACTCCAATCCACAAACATAAGACCGTCATATGTGAATTTGCCGTCGGCATCTATCAGCGAGACCGTTTTTTCAAGCAAATTGAAGAGATAATCCCTGTTTTCTTCAAGATATGCTCTGTCACCGCTTTGCAAATACCAGTCGTATTGAAGCGAAACCCACCACATACTGTAACTCATATGTCCGTTCATCCAAGAGGTGTACGGCGTTATATCCCTGACATAATCCATACTTTTTGTGACGCATTCATTACCTCCAAAAACGCTGAATATCGTGAGCATTTCGGGATGCATATCGCCTATCCATATCATTCTGTCCCTTTTTATGCCGTCCCATAAATATTCCTGCATATTAAGATGCACCGTATATGCACCTACATTCCATATGTCTTCAAGCCTTTTATCGTTACAGGAAAATTCACCTATATACGGTATATCTCTGTATTCAAATACGCCCTTTACCGATAGCACTTCAATACTTGCATCACAAGATTCTATTTTTACAAATCTAAACCCCGTTTGTCCTATTCTGAACGTGGACATAAAGCCGTATTTTCTCGTAATGTCACGCATACTGTGGTCATTTACAAAATTCTTTTCACCGCATACGCCCATCGCTTCCGAAACGCTTTCTCCAAATACCACTCTGAGCGAGGGATTTCCTTGCCTTTTTTCGTCATCTTTAAGATAGCGTACCGTAACGGTTATGCCTCCCGCTATCTCTGTGCCGAAATCAAAAATAATATGTCCGCCTTTGTATAAAACCGCACATTCCGGCTCTCCGCCGCGTATTGCCTGTGACGGAAGGTCTTTTAAAAGCACACTTTCATTTTCCGTCTTGTTAAAATCAACAATTCTTACCGGCAGTATGTACTTGACGGAAAGGCTGCTTTTATCGGTGCTGAATTTCATATCCTTTATCATTGTTTTCACTATCCTTAATATTTTTTATCTAAAATCTGTCTTCCTGTTTTCTCTGTAAAAAACTTATATATTCGCAATTATTGCCGCTGCGCGTTTTGTCGGCAGTGAGAAGCTATCTGTAAGGATATATTCATTCTGACTATGAACATTATCCCCTATCACTCCGACTGAATCTATAACAGGTATATCCGCAAGTGTTACATATGCGGCATCAGAGCCGCCAAAAGCAATTATAGCTTTAAGCTCTTTTAAGTCTGCATTTTTAAGTATTTCATTTGCCGATTTAAGCAGGGCATAATTCTTTTCCGACTTCGGCATACTCGGTCTGTAACCGATTTCCTTGACCTCGCAGCTCGTTTTTTGAATAACACTTTCCTCTGAAACTCTATTTACCAACTCACATATTTCTTTATACTGCTGCTCGTTTGCAAATCTTGTATCCAAGGAAAAGACACACTTTTCAGGAACTGTGTTCGGCACTGTGCCGCCCTTTATTGTTCCGCAATTACAGGTTATGCCGTCCCTATCTTTATATTTTTCCAATTTTAATATCTTATTTGCCGCTTCTGCTATTGCACTTGCACCGTCATAGCATTTTGACGCATGTTCGGAGATTCCCGAAACGGTAAATTCAAACTTTGCGATACCCTTTCTTTCCAGAACTACCCCCGTATCTAAAATGCTCGGCTCCATATTGAAAAATGCAACTGCATCCTTGGACCTTTCCACAATATATTTGATTGTTTCCTTATTGCTTTCACGGCTGCTTGTTTCCTCATCACTTTGCAACAAAAGCATAACAGGTCTTTTGTTATATCCCATTTCAGCAAGTGCGTCCATAGCCCAGAACGCATTTACACATCCGCCCTTGCAGTCACATGCTCCGGGGCCTATCATCTTATTGCCCTCGATTTTTACGCACGGATTACCGAAAAGTCCCAACGGATGTACCGTATCAAGATGCCCCGACAGGCAAAACGGCTTTTCCTTGGATTCCGGATTCATTGTAATAACAACTACATTTCCCGATTTTTCCTGCCGGAAAACTTCCGTTTTCCAGCCGTGTGCTTTCGCCTTTTCAATAAAATACTCGCCTACGGCATCAACGCCCTCTTTATATGTCGTAGGACTTTCAATTTCGGCTATTTCCTTTAAAAAATTCAAGTATTCTTCTTTTTTTGATTCTATTAGTTCAAATAATCTTTCTGTATCCATATTACACACTCCTGAATCCTCGTCCTATTATTTCATTACTTGTTGTAATTATTATAAAAGCTTTGGGGTCAATTTCCTTTATGCGTCTTCTTAATATTATTGCCTCAAAGCGTTTACATACCGTGTGAAGCATCGTTTTTTCTTCATGCGTATATTCGCCGATTACCTTATTTGATGTTACGCCGTGATGCAAGGTTTTCATTATATATTCTGTGATTTCCTCTTTCTTTGAGGTTATCACAACAAAATATTTGCAGGTATTAAAGCTTTCGATAACGCCGTCAACTATAAAGGCCTTTGAAAACAGTCCCAAAAGTGAATATAGCCCCGTTTGTACGCCAAAAAACCAGAATGAGCTTATTGCAACTGCAAAATCGGTTATTAAAAGTGCCTTTCCTACATCAATAGATGTGTATTTTTTCAGTATAAGTGCCACTATGTCCGTTCCTCCCGAGGAGGCGTCGCTGTTGAATATAAGTGCAGACCCGATTGATGTAAGAAGCATAGCATAAATTAGCTCTAAAAATATCTGATCGGTAAGGGGCGATGTCAGGGCAAAATATCTTTCAAACAGATATGTGAAGGCAGAATAAAGCATACTGCAATACACCGTCTTATATACGGTATCCTTGCCTAATATTATAAATCCCACAATCAAAAGAGCAATATTTAAAAGCCATATCCATAAACCCGCACTAATAGGGGTTATAGCTGCCAAAATTACGCCGATACCCGTAACTCCGCCTGTTACAAAGTTATTCTGTATCTTGAAAAAATACACTCCTGCCGCCAACATAAAGCAGCCTATGGTCATTTGAATAAACTTATCGAGGCTTTCATTTTTCTTTTGCATAACATCACCTTAACAAAGCTTTATATTTGAACAATTCCGAATCCCTTTTCATTTACCGATATTTTTGTGCCAAATTGCTTTGACATCTCCGAAAGGCGTTCAATAATTCCGTGTTTACTGCTAAATCGCGGATCGCCCTTCTGCCACAGTCCCTCTTTATCAAAATTAAGTTCAATAGGCATCAGTTCAAGATATTTGAGTTCTCCGTTTTCCATTTCAAAATATGGGATTACGCTTTCGAGCATTCTCCTGTCACGCATAAGTCCGCGTGTATATCCTTTTGAGCGGTCATAAAAAAGTTCACGCATGGTTGCGTCATCTGTTAAGTGCTGTTTTTCATACATCTCATACGGTGCATAAGGAATACACTCATTATGAATGACAAAATCTCCCAAAGAATAGAAAATCGGACGTTTTTTATATATTTCTATCGGTCTTAAAAGGTGCGGGCCATGTCCTATAATCGCATGAGCACCTGCATCTATGCATTTGTGTGCAAATTCACAAAGGAAATCCGACGGATTTTCCTTGCTTTTACCTGACAGTTCATGCGAATGTACGCTGACAAGTATATAATCCGCCTGCATCTGTGCCTCATATATTGCCTTTAAAACCCGTTCCGTATCTTCTTCATTAGGATGTGTTACACATCTGGCTTTATCTCCAACCTTAAAAGCCATATTTTTAATCTGATTAGTGCCTTCTTTAACAGGCGGCAGGTAGCCTTCTGCCCTTAAAATATTAAATTCCGCATTAACGTCGCTCTGCTCGATAATTTCATTAAGAACCTTAAACTGCTCCGCTGTTACTTCGATATGTTCATCAATTCTTAATCCGTTTACTCCCGGGCGGCCTTTAAATCTTCTGCTCTGCTTTCCTGCCATAGCCGCTTCGTTCATCATGGTAGAAACAACTGATATAAGTGCCACCCTACCGTTTTTGGTGTCGAGATAGCAGGGTGCGGAAGCCTCATCTAAATTTGCACCCGCTCCCGTATTTGGAAAACCTGCCTCGTCAACTGCTTTTTTCGTTGCCATAAGACCGTCGTGCGAAAAATCCATAGAATGATTATTGGCAAAACTCAACATATTAAAGCCAAATCTTTTTGCATCATCAAGTGCCTCAGGCTCTACTCTAATGTAACTGCCTCCGCAATACTGATTTGCGAAATATTCGCCACGGCTAAGCGTTGTTTCCAGATTGAAAAATCTGGCATCGCCTTTTTCTATGTATTGTTTTACCTCGTCAAAGCCCTCATAATCTTTTGGAATACGCCTTTGAATAAGCATATCTCCCGCAACTGTGAATTTCATATACAAAACTCCTTATAATTTTGTTAAAATTTAAAATACTCTTTCGCATTATAATAGGAAATGTCTGTCACAATCTTCTTTAATGTTTCTGAATCATTTGGGTATTCGCCTTCCTCTACCCATTTGCCGATTAAATTGCACATTATTCTTCTGAAATACTCGTGCCTTGTATATGATACAAAGCTACGGCTATCGGTCAGCATTCCTATAAAGTTTCCTAAGCAGCCGAGGTTTGCAAGAGTTTTCATTTGCTCTTCCATACCGTCGCGGTTATCGTTAAACCACCAGCCAGAGCCAAACTGTATTTTGCCCTTTGCCTCTGCCCCTTGGAAATTGCCGAGCATTGTTCCTAAGACATAATTATCCTTTGGGTTAAGGCAATACAGTATCGTTTTGGGGAGTGCATTTTCTTTATCAAGTGAATTTAAAATCTTTGAAAGACCTTTTGCGACTTCAAAATCATTTACACTGTCAAAGCCTGTGTCCGCACCCAATTTTTCAAACATACGGCTGTTATTATTTCGCATAGCACCGATATGCAGCTGCCATGTCCAGCCCCTTTTTGCATATTCCCTACCCAAGAAAACGAGGTTTTCTATGACTTCATCTGTCATTTCGTCAATGGCG
>JAFZMQ010000008.1 GCA_017551095.1 Clostridia bacterium
AGGCGCAACAATTGTTTTTAACGATATTAAACAGGAGCTTGTTGATAAAGGTCTTAAAGCATATGAGGAAGAAGGCATAAAGGCTCACGGCTACGTATGCGATGTAACAGATGAAAATGCTGTAAATGAGCTGGTAGCAAAAATTGAGAAGGAAGTCGGCGTTATCGATATTTTGGTAAATAACGCAGGTATTATAAAAAGAATACCTATGTGCGATATGACGGCACAAGAGTTCAGACAGGTAATTGATGTTGACTTAAACGCACCGTTTATTGTATCAAAGGCAGTAATTCCTTCTATGATTAAAAAAGGTCACGGAAAAATTATTAACATCTGCTCAATGATGTCGGAGCTTGGACGCGAAACAGTTTCCGCATACGCTGCGGCAAAAGGCGGACTCAAAATGTTAACAAGAAATATCGCCTCAGAATATGGCGAATTTAATATTCAATGTAACGGTATAGGTCCCGGTTATATTGCAACGCCGCAGACGGCACCGCTTCGTGAAATCCAGCCAAACGGCGAAAGACATCCGTTTGATAAGTTTATTATCGCAAAAACACCGGCTGCCCGTTGGGGAAACCCTGAGGACTTGGAAGGTCCTGCAATATTCCTGGCAAGTGATGCATCAAACTTCGTAAACGGACATATTCTCTATGTTGACGGCGGAATACTCGCATATATCGGAAAACAACCCTGACAATAAAAAATTATAAAACACCCCAAAAGCGATTTAGCTTTTGGGGTGTTTATCGTTATTATAGATAGTTTAACGCAGTTGTGCCTTATTTTTGTATTCCAGGTCTTTTACAATCTTGTTAAATACTCTGTTTATTTCTTCACTTGCAAGGCTTCGGTCAGCTGCACGGAATTTGAGTGCAAAGGCAACGCTCTTTTTGCCTTCGGGGACTCTGTCGCCTTCATAGACATCAAACAGTTTTATGTCTTCTAAGATTTCGCCTGACGCCTTTATCATGGTTGCTTCAAGTTCGCCGACGGCAGTTTCTTTGTCAACTAAAACGGCTATATCACGCTCGGCTGCGGGGAATTTTGGCAGGGCCTTGTATTTTACATTATCATCAACGCAGCTAAATATCTTTTCAATATCAAGCTCGGCAACATAGCAGGGAAGTCCTATTTCAAAATTCTCACATACTGTGGGATGGATTTCGCCGACAACTCCGACTGTTTCGCCGTTTGCGGTCAGCTTTGCAGCGCGGCCGGGGTGGAAAATCGGGTTGTCTGTAAGACGCTCAAACGCAATTCCCTTTATGTTAAGACCGTCAAACAGGGCCTCTAAAACGCCTTTGATATTAAAGAAATCAATGCCTTTTTTATACATACCAATCGCAAGTTTTTCAGGCTCATCCGGAAGCTCTCCCGCATTTTTCGGAATAAATACCTTACATTCCTCAAACAGATATGCGGATTCGTTCTTATGGTTATAGTTGTAAGAGAGCATATCAAGCATAGTCCCGATTGTAGTTGTACGCATAACCGAGGTATCCTCGCCAAGCGGATTCCGGAGCTTTAAGGTATTCCGTAAAGGGCTGTCCTTGGGAAGATTTAATTTGTCAAAAACGGTAGGCGTTGTAAAGGTAAAGCTGAAAATCTCGTTTAGTCCCTGAGCGGTCAGCAGATTTGCAAGGTTTTTCTTGAAAATCTGCTTTGGCGAATAAAAGCCCTTTGTGCTTTCGCCGGAAATGAGCGTGTTTGGGATATTGTTGTAACCATAGAATCTTGCGATTTCTTCGGCAATATCCGCCTCAGCTTCAAGGTCAGGACGGAAAGAGGGAGGCGTAAGCTCCATTTTATCCATGTCCACCTTTATTTCAAGCGGTTTTAAGTATTCTGCCATTTCCTCTTTTGAAATATCAATACCCAAAAATGCGTTTATTTTGTCGGGACGGAATTTTATCACATTTTGCGGCTTTATATTGCCTTTAATATCAATCATGCCGCCAACATTTTCGCCGCAACCCAAAAGCTCGATAAGCTCTGCCGCACGTTCAATGGCAGGTACGGTATTATTTGGGTCAAGTCCCTTTTCAAAACGGGCGGAGGACTCTGTCCTAAGACCTGATTTTTGTGCGGTGAGACGCACCGAAACGGCATCAAATGTTGCCGATTCAAAAATAACGGTAGTTGTGTCGTCCTCTATTTCTGAATTAAATCCGCCCATGACACCGGCTATTGCAACGGCTTTTTCGCTATCTGCAATAACTAAATCGTTGCTGTTTAGAACTCTGTCCTGTTCGTCAAGAGTTTTTATGATTTCACCGTCTTTTGCGTTTCGTACAACAATTTTTCCGCCCGATAAATGCCGTAAATCGAAGGCATGCATAGGCTGACCGTATTCTAACAAAATGTAGTTTGTTATGTCAACCACATTGTTTATAGAGCGTATGCCCGATGCTTTAAGGCGATGTACCAGCCATGCAGGAGACGGACCGATTTTTACATTTTTGACCATTCTTGCACAGTATCTTAGACACTTATCGGGATTTTCAACCGTAACGCTTATGGTATCTGTTATGTTTTCTGAGTTTTCGGAAAACTTCGGTTTCGGTACGGAAAACGGCTTTTTAAATGTTGCAGCGGTTTCACGTGCTAAACCGATAACGCTGAAACAGTCGGGGCGGTTTGAGGTTATCTCAAATTCCACAACATTCTCATTAAGTCCAAAAATATCCTTTATATCAATTCCTATCTCGGTGTTTTCGGGAAGCACCAGGATTCCGTATTCGGGAGTCCAGGAAAGGTCTGCTTCCGAAAGTCCAAGTTCTTCGTGTGAGCAAAGCATACCCTGCGATTCAACTCCACGGAGTTTTCCGGTCTTAATATGAACGCCGTTTGGGAGATATGAGTCATTTTTAGCAACGGGAACAATTTGCCCTACTTTGACATTCGGAGCACCCGTTACAATCTGCAAAATTTCGTCTTTTACATCTACCTTGCAGATTACCATATGGTCAGAATCGGGGTGTTTCTCTATTTCCAGAATTTTTCCCGTGACAACATTTTGTATGCTTTCCCCCATATTTTCTATGGTTTCAACCTTAGAACCCGACATGGTGAGGGCGTCGTTATACTCTTTCGGAGTGATTCCGCTTATATCTGTATAGTCGTTAAACCAACTCATTGGTACTTTCATTTTTTAATCAGTCCTTTCCATTAAAATTGCTTTAAGAATTTAACATCGTTTTCAAAGAATAGACGGATGTCGTTTATGCCGTATCTGCCCATAACAAGCCTTTCAAGTCCTATTCCAAAGGCAAATCCCGAATAGATTTCGGGGTCAATGCCGCAGTTTTTCAAAACTTTCGGATGCACCATACCGCCGCCTAAAATCTCAATCCAGCCCTCGCCTTTGCAGACGCTACAACCTTTGCCTCCGCAACTGAAACATTGACGGTCAGCCTCCAAAGACGGCTCTGTAAATGGGAAGTGATGCGGACGGAAACGGCATACGGCATCATTTCCGTAAATCGACTTTATTAAAGCCTCCAAAGTGCCTTTTAAATCCGCCATGGTAATTCCCTTGTCAACAACGAGTCCCTCAATTTGATGGAAAATAGGGGAATGAGTAGCATCAACCGAATCACTCCTGTAAACCATACCGGGTGCAATTACACGGATAGGCGGTTTTGTATTCTCCATAACACGAATCTGCATAGGCGATGTCTGTGTACGCAGAACTATATTGTCCTCAATGTAAAAGGAATCCTGAGTGTCTCTTGCCGGGTGGTTTTTGGGGATATTCAAAGCCTCGAAATTGTAGTAATCGGTTTCAACATCAGGTCCTTCTGCAATCTGAAAGCCCATGCCAATAACGGCGTCGGTGAACTCATTAAGTACCTTTGTAAGTGGGTGAAGATTACCTATTTCCTGCTTTTTTCCCGGCATAGTAATATCAATCATTTCCGACTTCAATTTTGCATCACGCAAAATTTTTGCCATTTCCGCTTTCTTTTGGTCAATTTCATTAGACAAAAATTCACGGACTTCGTTTGCCAAAGCACCGATTTTCGGGCGTTCTTCGGCTGACAATGCACCCATACCCTTTAAAATGGCTGTAAGTTCGCCCTTTTTTCCTAAATACTTTACACGAAGTTCTTCCAAAGCATCAACACTTTGTGCCTTTTTAAGATGTTCTTCGGCAACTTTTTTGATTTCAGAAAGTTGTTCTTTCACTTAAAATTCCTCCTTTACAATATAAAAAAATACCTCGCCCGTAAAACAGGGACGAAGCATAAAGTTCCGTGGTACCACCCATATTTCCGCAAAAGCGGACACTCATTTTCGGATTAACGCACCGCAAACGGCACAGACTACACACAAAAGCTTCACCCGTGCAGCTCCGAAAGGAATTTCAAAATATGCCTGTACCGCTGCGGCTCACAGCCGACGACCGCAACTCTCTTTTGGGAAACATATTTCTACTTAATTTCATCATAGCCTTTAAACTAATGGTAATTATATCATAAACAGCGGTAAAATACAATAGTTTTTGTAAATTTTTTTATCGGGCGGAATATAATGGAATATGAGGGGGGATTTATGTGGACGAAAATGTAAAAAATAAGCTTTCCAAAATACTTTCGGGGAGGAATAAGGAAAATGTGTCAAAAGTATCGGAGCTTTTAAATTCAGAGGACGGGAAAAAACTCGTATCATCCTTTTCAGAAGCTGACAAAAAGGCACTCATCCAAAAATTTTTAAGTATGGACACATACGAAATAGATAAAAAACTCAAAAACTTCAACAGGGAATCTATTAAAAATATAACGGCTGACGATATAAAAAAGAAGCTGAGGTGAGAGAATATGGCAGATATGATGGATACATTAAAGGGACTTTTAGGTGATGACGCTGACGGCAAGATACAAAACGCGATGAATATTCTTAAAAACAGCGGACTTATGGAGAATTCGCAAAACAGTAGCAGTAGCACCCAAAAGGTCGCAGAGGGAATAAATAAGGACATAAAAACAGAGAATAATGTGGGGCTAAATGGACTTTCGCCCGAGGGGTTAGAATTTATAAATCAAATTAAGGGCGTAGTTAACAGAATGTCCAATACCAATGATAAAAGAAGTGACCTTTTGCGGTCACTCAGACCTTTTATGCGTACTCCGCGGCAACAGGCAATAGACCGTGCCATAAGGATTATGAATATAGGCAGATTTGCAGGAATAATCGGTAAAAAGTAAGGAGATAGGCGTATGTATAGGAGGTATTACAGTTATAGCGATATGCCGCAGATGGTGGTACATAACGGTGAAAAACCGAAAAAACAGGAGCAGAAAACGGCAGACTGCAAACCGCAATGTTCGCCGGAGTGCAATAATAACAAGGTTTTAGGGAGATTTGAGCTTGACGATATAATTTTGGGCATAGTAATAATTGCACTCCTGCTTGACGACGGTGACGACAGTGTGCTGTTACTTGCCCTTGCAATAATATTCTTGACGGGCATAAATTAAAGTAATCCGGGCAGAGAGATTGGATTTAAATAAGCAACAAAAAAGGGCTTTAAAAGCCCTTTTTTGTTACGGTTCGACATCCCACTGCAAACTATTGAATTTTTCACTTTGCTGAATGGTAAAGGCGGTGTTATCTACAATGCCTGTAAAAATTCCGCTTTCCATTATTATGTCTTCTGTTTCAAATTTCTCTAACAAAAGCTGGGGTTTTTCATATATTTTCATAATTACTCCTCCTTAAAATCAATCTTGGTGAACATAGAATTCAAGAGGCTTAGGAATATTAGTTATCTCAAAACCGAAGTTTGCAAGACCAT
>JAFZMQ010000009.1 GCA_017551095.1 Clostridia bacterium
AGATAATTTGTGTATGCGTCATTGTCAACATACGGGTGATGCTCGTCCGTTCCCGTAACATATCTTATTTCATACCTGCCATTTATAAATTCAACTCTGCTTTTCCAATATTTACAAAGCTCTAAAAGCACATTAAACCCGTATTCCTTCAAAAACTCAATATCGCCCGTCACTGTCACATAGTTAATAATTCCCCATGCAACATCGGCATTTATATGTATCTGATAAAATGGGTGACGTATATATGCGTGAACCTGCTCATCTCCTATAACAGACGAATTAAAGGCATATTTTGCACCGTCATAGCCGTCTTCCTTTGCATTTTTCTTTGCCTGTTCCAACAAATTAACCCGATACATAAGTGCCATTTTTGCGGCTTTCGGACAGGTATGAATAAAAAATGGCAGCTGATAAACCTCACAGTCCCACCAGACAAAATCCTTATACATTTCACCGGTTAAGCCCTTTGCGGCAATACTGTGAACCGAGTCATTTCTTGACGCGGAAATCATTGTATGATAATTTGCAAATCTTATTCCGCTATCGGCTACTTCATCGCCATCTATTTCTATATTTACCGCATCATACAGCTTTTTGTACTCGGCAATATGCTTTTCAAAGTAATCACTGTAACGCCCGTCTAAAATTACAGGTTCTTCTACCGTTTCCTCCCTTGACGATGCTATATACACGTTTTTTTCAAGTGTGTATTGATTAGCCCACTTTGAATCAAATTCCGTATAGGAATACAGCAGTCCGTTTTCCTTTCTGCCTTCCCAACTATTTTCCGTGCCGAAAATATTGGTCACCGTTGTAACGCCCGTTTCAAACCCGAATTTCTTTCCCATTTCAGAATGTGCAAAGGTCACATTGTCCCAAGCCTTATAAGAAATAGGCGTAAGTGCTTTTTGTCCCGTTGTTTTTGAGCGTGTGTCGATTCCCGACATAATTGTAATTTTGCCGTTATGATTTATCGGTGTGATTTTGACTCTTATGCAGTAAATATGGTCACAATCAAAGGATGAAAACCTCTCAAATTCAAAGTCTGTAATATCACCTTTGCTGTTTTCCCAGCGTACCTTTCTTGTGAGTGTTGCAGATGTCAGGTCGATATAACGCTCCCACTCAAGAATTTTACCCTCCCAAGGATAAAATGTTTCGCCGTTTACGATTATTCTGATAAGCAAAAAATCCACATTATTGATAATTGACTCCGTATATTCAAAATCTTTGAGTTTTTCTTCGTCAAAATAGTATTTTTTCATATATTCGTTGTCTGCCAAAGGCTCAACAACATCTATTACCTCGTCGATTACTCCCCGTATGTATGCTCCCTGCACCCGCAACGAGCCGAATTCTTCAAAGCTGCCCCGTACTCCGATATAACCGTTTCCCGTCGTAAACAAAGAGGCAGTAGCCGTTTCTTCTTCAATATTATAGCTTTCTTCAATAAATCTGTTTCCTTTTGGTATCAGCATATTTATGACTCCTTATGTATATAAATGTTCTATTGCATTTTTTGCCATCTTTAATATCTGTTTTAATGTTACCGGTATCTAAAATTCCTCCGCGAATTTTTCTTTATCGCACACAAAATTGAAGCTTAAGTTTGTTACATACTCTTCATCAGGTTCTATGAACCTGAGCTTTCCCTCTTTACGCATAACATCACGCCCGTCGGTAGTGCAGTTTCCCGGCTCCAAGCCCAAAACATACTCATATTCACCCATCATTTTCCACTGGGTAAATTTATCAAGGGTTTTCTTGTCAAAGCTGATAATAGCGCCCTTTTCAATATCAGGGTTATAGATACCGCACTTGCCTGTTCCGTCCTTTGCCTTAATGTCATAGTAGTAACAGCGTCCTTTATATCCTCTTTGCGGTTTCTCCATTTTTCTTGAATTTTCAATATCCCCTCTTGCGTGTTCATTTTTTGGGATTACCGTATCCGACGGAATTACCACCTCTGCATTTTCCGAAAGAAGAGGATAACCCATATTGCAATGATAAAGCAGCATTATAGGGCTTTCTTTTGAACCGATATTTTTCACCGTATCGGAGAGTGTGATTTTGTTTTCCGTTTTTGATATCGTATAAGTCCTTATAAGCAAAAGCTGATGCGAAAGGATTGTTGCATCGCGTACAGTCGCTTTTATCGTTATTTCTTCATCTGTTTCCTCAACCGAATATTTTTCGCTCGGTGTATTTGAAATTGTACCGTGCAGAGGAAGCTCTTCTCCCTCATCTATACAGGGATCACCTACTGCAAAAAGTCCGCAGGTGCTGAAAAAGCCTGCGCTGAAGGATTTTAGAAACCCCCTTCCTGTCGGCTGATAGTATTTGGGATTTACATATCCGCAAGGGGACATATATCCCATATTTGCGCCGTTTAGGGAAAGTGTTACAATATCCGCGCATCTGTCAAGCGATATTTCAAAATCAAGCCCTTTTCCGTTTTTCACGCGCAAAATCCGCATACCGTCAGCCTTGCCGCCGATTAAACGATACTCATAAGTGCCGCTTTCTTGAATACTGTGCCCTATATACTTATTCATTTCAATACCTCACATATTTCAAATCTGCTACACTTCTATTTTTTTACAGTTTTCTATTACCCATTCGCAGTAACTGAACCACTCGTCAGGATTTACAAACGCATATTTATCACCGTTTTCCAGCCTTTTTGCCTTTTCTAAGGTGTGATTATGCTGCATATGATTACCCAAAAATATGTCAACTCTCTCATTTTTCAGCCGTTTCATAGAATTTACCAAATCATCACGAAGTGAAAACGGCAGGTTATATCTTTTTAAGTACGCGGTTGACAGCGTGTTTATGCCCATTCCGCCGTGAAGTCCTGCTCTGTATGTTTTTTCCCCGTCTGTGACATCAAAAAAGTATGACATAGCGCCTGCCGTATGGCCCGGAGTTGCCAAAGCTGTTATTTCTGTATTTCCAAGTTTTATTTTATCCCCGTCGTTTAGCAGAACATCAGGCTCAAAGGTTTCGGTAAATTCCATTCCCAGCTCTTTTGCATAGGAAAGGTCAAGAGTACCGTTTGCGCTTTCTCTGTCCTTTTTGCCGATAAAGGTTTTTACGCCTGTCAATTCAACAAGCGCTCTTGTTGCACCGAAATGGTCAATATGCCCATGAGTCATAACTATATACTTCAAATTGAGCGGATTAAGACCCAAAAGGTGCATATTATGAATTACAAGGTAAAGCGATTGCTGATACCCCGAATCAAGCATTATAAGCCCTTCGCCTGTATCAATAATGTGCGTTGATGCAGGCTCTGTGCCTACAAAATATAAATTTCCAAATATTTTAAAAGGCTTTACATAACCAATCCACGGTTCTTTCATACTATACCTCCAACATTTATATTACAAAAAGTATTGTCGCTCCAAGGCAGATTGCAAGTCCCACAACTTGCCTTTTCTCTAATTTTTCGCAAAAAAATGCAAGTCCTGCCAAAGCGGTGAAAATAATAGTACCGCCCGTCGTAATCGGAAACTGCACCGTTGCGGGAAGATGCGCGGCACATATTAGCTGAAGTAAATATGCCGTGTTGCTGAATAGCCCTGTTAGTGCAATAACAATATACATTTTCGGCTTTATGGATAGCATTGTCCCTTTACCCTTTTTTATGAACGGTAACATTCCGCCGAACATCACTGCTCTTGCAGCATTTTTCAGTACTACAAATTCATTTTCTGAAACCGTTTTATATCCCAAATCAATCTGATGCATTTTAGACACAATGCTCACAGCTCCGTTTATAATAAACACCAATACGCATAGTAAATAGAAAACTGCTTTTCCTTTGTTATTACTTACATTTCTTTGCAATATAATTGCTGCCGTCATTAGTAAAAGTGCGATAATTTTTGTTAATGTAACACCTTCTCCCAAGAAAATCACACCGTAAAAATAGGGCAGTATCATTCCTCCAAGCATAAGAAATACCGTATAAACAGCTATACTGCCTATAGACATTATCTTAAAACCT